>CAJOEJ010000001.1:0-11631 GCA_905233375.1 Paludibacteraceae bacterium
GTTTCCTATCGGTTGGTGTAAAGACGGAGCCGGGGATGAAATAGCTCGTTACAAACGAATTAAACCATGGGAATAAATTCTTATGCTTAATTACTTGCATATATCAAATATTTTTCGTACCTTTGCACTCGATTTGAAAAAATCCGCCGTCTGTACCCTCGTACGCATAGGAAAATACGGGCCTGCATCGGGGTAACATTAGGCTGTTAACACGTGATTAACATGTGATTAACACGCGATTAGATAAACATTGCTATCTCCGACAGTAACTAATAGCTTAAAAACCAACTGTTTATGGCAAGAGCAAAATACGCTGCAATTATTACCGGACTCCAAGGAGCAACCTCTCCGGACTCCATCCATCGTCAGAAACACTACCGTGACGCACGCGGTCGCATTATTGGCGCTGCTGCCCCGGAAATATACAAAGTTACCAAACCGCGCAACTGGAAACGCAAACCCGCGGTCGGCGATGAACTTGCCAACCAGAAACTCTGGGGCAAAGCCTGCTATCTCACCGCAAAAGCCCTCGAAACGGAAGAGGGCTATAAATACTGGCAACAGCGTTTCGAAGCCCAACTCTACGCCACGCGAGGCTCCAAACCCGATCCCTTTGCCTCACTCGATCCCAAGACCAAGTGCCGCAAACGCTATGCACGCTTCGATGCCTTCGTACGCGCCATCATTCGCAACGAACTCAAGCAAACTCAAGCAAAATAACTAAAAATCACTAAAAATCGCAGAAAAATGGCATACACTATTGTGTATGTCAATTTTTTTTTGTACCTTTGTGCCCGATTTTGTGCGAGTGCGTGCGCGCGTCCGTCCGTACGCGTTCAATAATATAAGAAGATAATAATACACGAAATAAATCAATGGAAGAAACAATCGTGCCAAATGGCAAAGAAGTAATCGTGCCGGAAGGCAAAGAAACACAAGAGAAGTATGACGGCTCGAGTATTCAGGTGCTCGAGGGATTAGAGGCGGTGCGCAAGCGCCCTGCAATGTACATCGGTGACATTTCGCTCAAAGGTCTGCATCATCTCGTTTATGAGGTGGTGGACAACTCCATCGACGAGGCGCTCGCCGGTTTCTGCGACGAGATAGCCGTGCATATCAATGAGGACAACTCGATCACGGTGCAGGATAACGGTCGTGGTATCCCGGTCGATATGCACCCTAAAGAGCATAAATCGGCGCTCGAGGTCGTTATGACCGTCCTCCACGCGGGAGGTAAGTTTAACAAGGACAGTTACAAGGTGTCCGGTGGTCTCCACGGTGTCGGTGTGAGCTGCGTGAATGCGTTGTCCACGAAGATGCACGTCGAGGTGTACCGTGACGGTCAGATACACAGCCAGGACTACGCAAAGGGCAAGCCGCTGGCTCCGGTGCACACAATCACCGAAGAGGAAGCAATCGGTAACTGGGAGCAGCGCAAAACGGGTACGTTCGTGCAGTTCTGGCCCGATGACACCATCTTCACCGAGACCGTGTATCATTGGGACATCCTCGCGAATCGAATGCGTGAGCTGGCGTTCCTCAATGCGGGCATCCGAATCGTCCTCAAAGACAAGCGTGTGGTGGATGCAGAGGGTAACTGCAAGAAAGAGACATTCTACTCGGAGAAGGGTCTGAGCGAATTCGTGCGTTACATCGACGGCACGCGTACGCCGCTGATCAGCGAGGTGATCCATCTGAGCACCGACAAGTACGGTACGCCGGTAGAGGTAGCAATGATCTACAACACCGATTTCAACGAGAACGTACACTCGTACGTCAACAATATCAATACCATCGAGGGTGGTACCCACGTAGCCGGTTTCCGTGCCGCTCTGACCCGCGTCATGAAGAAATACGCGGAGGAGAGCAAGATGCTCGAGAAGGCGAAGCTCAAAGACAAGGACGGTAACTCGACCATCGATCCGAACGATTTCCGTGAAGGTCTCACGGCTGTTATCTCCGTCAAGGTCGCAGAGCCGCAGTTTGAGGGTCAGACCAAGACCAAACTCGGTAACTCGGAAGTAGCCGGAATGGTTAGCGCCGCGGTAGCCGAGGCTTTGCAGAACTACCTGGAGGAGCACCCGGACGATGCGAAGAAGATTGTGGAGAAAGTCATTTTGGCGGCTCAGGCGCGTATAGCAGCCCGTAACGCACGTCAGAGCGTGTTGCGCAAGTCCCCGCTCAGCGGCGGTGGTCTGCCCGGCAAACTGGCGGATTGTGTTTCGAAGGATGCGGCGGAGTGCGAGCTCTTCCTCGTCGAGGGAGACTCGGCAGGCGGTACAGCCAAGACCGGACGCGACCGTGTTCACCAGGCGATCCTCCCGTTGCGCGGTAAGATCCTCAACGTCGAGAAAGCAATGGAGCACAAGGTGTTCGAATCCGAAGAGGTGCGTAACATCTTCACGGCGCTCGGTATCACGTTCGGAACGGAAGAGGATCCCAAAGCGCTGAACCTCTCCAAGATCCGTTACCACAAAGTGATCATCATGGCGGATGCCGATGTCGACGGTGCGCATATCGCAACGCTGATTATGACCCTGTTCTTCCGTCACATGAAGGAAGTGATCGAGCAGGGACACCTCTATATCGCCATGGCTCCGCTGTACAAGTGCTCGAAGGGCAACTACAGCGAGTATTGCTGGAACGATGCGCAGCGTCAGGCGTTCATCCAGAACTACGGAGGAGGCGACGAGAGACAGATCAAGACCCAGCGTTACAAAGGTCTCGGTGAGATGAGTGACGAGCAGTTGTGGGAGACGACGATGGATCCTGCACGCCGTTTGCTCAAGAAAGTGACCATCGAGAACGCCGCCGAGGCGGATCGTACAATCGCCATGCTCATGGGCGATGACGTAGCTCCCCGCCGCGAGTTTATTGAAGAAAACGCCACCTACGCAAACATCGACGCATAATGAAGATTGCAGTTTATTGTTCGGCGAAGGATGTGATACCGGAGGAGTATCTGGCTCTGGGAGACGCACTGGGACGCTGGATCGGCGAGCAGGGGCACACTCTGGTGTACGGCGGTGCAACGGGCGGTCTCATGTCGCGCACGAGCCAGGCTGCGAAAGCGGCTGGCGCGTATGTGATCGGCGTCATCCCGCCGCGTATCGTCGCTGCGGGCAGAAAAGCGGATAACTGCGACGAGCTGTACCGCGTACGCTGTATGTCCGAGCGCAAACAGGCAATGCGCGACATGTCGGACGCCGTGGTGTGTCTGCCGGGCAGCTACGGCACCCTCGACGAGATGATGGATGTGGTGAGCAGCGGTATCGTGGGAGAGCACAAGAAACCCGTCTATGTGCTCAACTACAAGGGGTTCTACGAGCCGCTCAGACAGCAGATAGAAATGATGCGCCGCTTGCACTTCATCCCCGAGCAGGAGGCATACAAGCCCGTTTTTGTCGATACATTGGAAGAATTGTACGAGTTACTTCATTAATGTGAAATGGTTTTGTTGGTCAAAACGTTAAATTGTCAAATTGTTAAACTGATATAATATGAATCTATTTACAGCCCGATTAACAGGCAAAATGCTCTCGACGGAAAAGTTCGAGAAGACGATCGCTGACATGCAGGCACGTGTTGTCAGATGGCGCGAAATTGAGAAATCCCCCGAATTGGCGGAGTACCTCGAGTTAAAGAAAATCGTGGAGAGCAGTGACTTCCAGGAGCGCAAGAAAGTTCTTAAGACCCGCAAGTACAGTGATACCGATGAGGGTAAGAAGATGAGAGCGTACGAGAAACTGAGCGGTTCGCTGCGTATCAAAGGATACAAGTACGCGCTGGAGAACCCGACGTTCCAGGCGTTCCTGAAGTTCCGCGACAGCGAGGACTTCCAGCGTATCCACAACGTCAAGGAGCGGCTCAAATCGAGCGAGTTGCGTATGTTCAATATGATCTACCGTTCGGCGTTCTACCGCAATTACCAGGAAGTGCTCAACTCGCCGGAGTTGAAGCAGTTGGAGGCATTGGAGGCGGAGGTACATACCGAGGACTTCCTGAAACGTCACGCCTTGTGGGCGGACAGCAAACGCTGGGAGCACTCGGAGGAGTACAAGACCGAGAAACGCTTCCTCGACCTGGCGAACTCGGAGGATATCAAGTTCTACTTCGAGTCGCGCAAGGAGAAGATCGACTGGGCTGAGTTGTTCCGTCCTGCGTTTGCGGACGATATGTCGTCGGGTAAGAACTGGAAACCCGGCTACGGCTACACGCGTGCCGGCATGAAGGACGGTCATTCGCGTACGAACGAGCGTCAGGCATACAACGACGGAAAGAACACCTTCTTTGTGGAGGGACGCATGAACATCGAGACACGTGCGGAGAGCAAGAAAGCCGTTGCGTGGGACGAGAAACGCGGCTTTGAGGAGCACGTGTTCGAATACACGTCGGATGTAATGAACACCAAAGAGGCGTTCATGCAGGAACAGGGAATGTTCATGGCGAAGGTACGCAGCCAGGGTGTCGGACACCATTTCTTCGGTCTGTCGATGGGTGACTCCAACAAGCCGCTCGTGGCGTTGTACCATTATAACGGAAGCAAGCACCAGATGGGTCTGGTCTATGGCACACGTACCAAGATGGTCGATCTGACCGGCGTGCTCCGCTCCATGTATCACGTCTATACGTTCCGTTGGACGAAGAACGAGCTCGTTTGGTACGTGAACGACATGGAGGTGCTGCGCATGGCGAACCGTTTGCCGCAGGAGGCAATGTTCCTCTTGGCACAGTCCTTCCTCCCGATGAGCGAGAAGGGTGGCGAAGGCAAGCTCAAGATCCAGTGGGCACGCGTCTATAAGACCGTTGATTAATGAACCTTTGTCCTTTGTACATTGTACATTGTCCTTTGTACATTATAAATGTCCTTTGTACATTGTACATTGTAAATTGTACATTATCTTATGTTCCTCATCGCCGGACCCTGTGCCATTGAGAATAGAGAGGTGGTCATGACGACCGCGGAGACCTTGAACCGTATCTGTTACGATCTGGGAATCACGCTCTATTTCAAGTCGTCTTTTGACAAGGCGAACCGCACGTCCATGTCGGAGCGCGGGGTCGGAATGGACGAAGGGCTGCGTATCCTGCAGGAGGTGAAGGAGCAGTTTGGTCTGCCCATACTGACCGATGTGCATGAGACCTGGCAGTGCCAGCCGGTAGCGGAGGTAGCGGATGTACTGCAGATACCTGCTTTCCTCTGCCGCCAGACGGACCTGCTGCAAGCCGCGGCGCGTACCGGACGGACGGTGAACGTGAAGAAAGGGCAGTTCATGGCGCCGTGGGATTTGCGCGGAGCCATTGACAAGATCGAGCAGGTGGTGCCGAACGCCGCGTCGGAAGGACGCGTGTGGCTCACCGAACGCGGTTCGTCTTTCGGCTACGGACGGCTGGTGGTCGATATGACCTCGCTGGTGGAGATGCGCCGGTTCGGCTGTCCCGTCATCTTCGATGCCACGCACTCGGTGCAACAGCCTTCCTCCTCGTCCGGCGTCACCGGAGGAAACCGCAGTATGGTACCGTATCTGCTTCGCGCAGCGGTAGCCGTGGGAGTGGACGGTCTGTTCATCGAGACCCATCCCGAGCCTGACAAAGCAATCTCAGATGCTGCTAACCAAGTGCCCCTGAGCCAAATGGCACAACTTTTGCAACAAGCATTGGAAATAAACAAGTTGACGAATAAATAAGTTAAATCCCGCATAGTTATATGGAACCAACCATCACCATTTATTGCAAGAACACGCACAGTTACCACGAGGTGCCGCGTGGAATCTCGTTGATCGGGTTAAGGGACCTGTTGGGCGTCCAACTGCCTTATCCCATCATTGCGGCGCATGTGAACTATAAGGTGGAGAACCTCAACTTCCTGCTGTACAAGCCGAAAGATGTGGAGTTTCTGGATGCCAGTTCGCCGAGCGGTATGCGCGCGTACGTGCGTACATTAAATATGGTGTTGGCATGTGCCATCAATGAGTTGTACCCGCGGACGGACCTGCGTATCGAGCACCCGATCAACAAGGGTTACTACTGCACCCTCCAGTGGCATGTGGACAAGGAGAACGAGGAGTCGGAGGAAACGGCTACTCCGCCGGTGGTCACGCCGGAGATGATCGCGTCGATCAAACAGCGTATGATGCAGATCATAGCGGAGGACCGTCCTATCTACGAGGAGGAGAAACAGACCAAGGAGGTCATCAAGATGTTCGCCGCCCGGTATAACAACGAGTCGTCGATCTTCGAGACCTTGGGAAATCCCTACTGCCGCTATTTCCGCATGGGCGATTTCGTGGACTACTATTCGAACGTACTGCTGCCCAGTTCGGGCTATATCAATCTGTTTGACATCGAGCCGTTCAAGGACGGACTGTTGCTGCGTATTCCGAACCGCAGCAACCCTACGGTACTGGAGGAGTCGGCGTCGCAGGAGAAGATGTTCTCCATCTTCCGCGAATACAACCGCTGGAACAAACTGCTGCATATCAACAACGTGTGCGATTTCAACGTGGCGTGCAAAGACAAGAAATCATTCGAGATGATCAAGTTAGCCGAGGCGCTGCACGAGAAGAAGATCGCCCAGATAGCCGACGCAATCGCTGCCAAGCGACCGAAGATCGTGTTCATCAGCGGTCCCAGCTCGAGCGGCAAGACGACCTTCTCCAAGCGTCTGCAGATCCAGCTGCTTGTCGATGGAATCAAGCCGGAGGTGCTCTCGATGGACGACTATTTTGTGAACCGTGTCGATACGCCGAAGGACGAGAACGGCGAGTGGGATTTCGAGAACGTGAATGCGGTGGATCTGCCTTTCTTCCGCCAGCAGATGCATGACCTGCTGGACGGCAAGGAGGTCAAGCTGCCGACCTACGATTTTACCATCGGCGAGCGCGTGTTCAAGGGACGCAAACTCAAACTGCAGAAAGATTCGGTGCTGGTCATCGAGGGTCTGCACGCGCTTAATCCCTGTATCCTGCCCGACGTGGACAGCAGCCTGACATTCAAGATATTCGTCTCGGCGCTGACAACAATCAATATTGATAATCACAACTGGATCCCGACGACCGATATCCGCCTGTTGCGCCGTATTGTGCGCGATTATAAGTACCGCGGTTTCTCGGCGCGGGAGACGATCGCCCGCTGCCCCAGTGTCGTACGCGGAGAGCAGAAATGGGTCTATCCCTTCCAGGAGGAAGCCGACGAGATGTTCAACTCGGCGCTTATCTTCGAGTTCGCCGTGCTCAAACGGCATGCCGAACCGATCCTGCAGGAGGTACCCAAGTTCTGCGAGGAATATACGGAGGCGCACCGCCTGCTCAAGTTCCTGCAGTATTTCATCCCCGTTCCGGAGAAGGAGATTCCGCCTACATCGTTCTTGCGCGAGTTCGTCGGAGGATCGTCGTTCAGATATTAAAGATAATTGGTCATTGGTAATTGGTCATTGAGAATTTAGAATGTAGAATGTAGAAAGGGCGATTTAAGTTGAGTGCAAAATTAAAGGATTCGTACGGCTATCGAGGTTGGATACAAAACTCATAGAATCCGAACTAACTCCAAACGTTGTACAAAAGCCACTAGAACGCTTTCTTAATTCTAAATTCAAAATTCTTAATTGAAAATAGTTAATTCATATGAAGAGAATAGGTATTATACTGTTTTGGGTGGTGGCGGCGTTGTGTGCCAAGGCGGAGGACTCCATCCCCATGGTGTCTGTGGACACCGTGGCGGTGAGCGCTGATTCGCTGACGGTTCGTCCGAACCTGTTGAAGGATCTGCGCGGCGTGGAGATCGTGCAGGATTCGGCGCTGGCTGTCCTGTTGGACGAGGCAATGAACGGCAAAGGCGAGATGATCGAGATAGACGGTTTCCGTGTGCAGATCTATTCCTCCAACCGCCAGCAGACCGCCAAAGGGGAGGCGCTGGATTTGGAGGAGAAGCTCAAGAGCGCCATTGACCAGCCGGTTCATGTGCTGTACCTGCCCCCGTTCTGGAAAGTGCGTATCGGCGATTTTCGTACCTACGAGGAGGCGAAGGAATATAAGAAACAGTTCGTGCAGTTGTACCCCGAGCTGATGGGAGACACCTATATTGTGCGCGATAAAATCCTTGTTTTACAATGAATTTGCAAGATTTTCATTCGAATCCGGAGGTGAGTGCTGCCATCGCTAAGGCGGTGGAGGAGACCTTGTATCAGATCGGTGAGGACCCGCATCGTGAGGGTCTGGTCAAGACGCCGCACCGTGTAGGCGAAGCGCTCCAGTACCTCTGCAAAGGCTATAAGGAGGATCCGGAGGCGATTCTGCGTTCGGCGCTCTTTGAGGAGGACTACCGTCAGATGGTCGTGGTGAAGGATATCGATTTCTATTCGCTGTGCGAGCACCATATGCTGCCGTTCTTCGGCAAGGTGCATGTGGCGTATATCCCCAACGGACGCATCACCGGTCTGAGCAAGATCGCCCGCGTGGTGGATGTGTTTGCCCGCCGTCTGCAGGTGCAGGAGCGCCTCACCACCCAGATCAAGGAGTGTATCCAGAACACGCTCGATCCATTGGGCGTGATGGTCGTCATCGAAGCCGAGCACCTGTGCATGCAGATGCGCGGGGTGCAGAAACAGCATGCGATGACCGTCACCTCCGATTTTACCGGCGTCTTTAATCAAGCCAAGACCCGCGAAGAGTTCATGAAACTTATCAAAGGCTGACAAATGATATGGGCTGACAAGGGATAACGAAGCCCGGTACGAAACCAAAAAGCAGGCATCGAGCCTGCTTTTTTTATCGTACTACCAAGATCTTCACCACCGTATGTCCGCCTTGGGCGTTGCACAGGGCGGTATAGACACCCGGCGTCGCCTGTCTGCCGTCCGGCAGTTTGCCGTCCCATACGGCAGTACCGCCGTGACTCCGGGTCTTGCACACCAGGTTTCCCCCGGCATCAATGATATTGACCACCGTATTGTCCATCAGCCCGCAGATGGATATGTATCCTCCGTATCCGGGTCGTACGGGGTTGGGGTAGGCGTATGCTTCGCTCATGGTCTGCTGCGCCTCACTCGCGTCGCTGCGGTAGGACGCGATACCGTTGGCGGTGCCGACGAACACTTCGCCCGTCTTGGGCATGATGGCAACGGAGAGCACGTTGTTGGACGGCAGCAACGAGTTGGTCTCGGTGAAATGGGCGGCGGTGATCGTGTCGTCCTCGATGAGGTATAGTCCCGAGTTGGCGGTACCGATCCATATACGGTTTCCGCCATCGACGGCGATGCTGTTGATCTGCTCGTCGCCTAACAGGTAGTCGCCCAGCCCGGTGCCGTCGTTACGCGGGATGATGATGCGCCGGCAGGCATTGGACGTGAAGAAATCCGTATTCGCCTGTAGCAGCAGTATGCCCCGTTCGGTACCTATCCAGATACGGTTGTTGTGGTCTTGCGCCCAGCATCGGAACGAAGCGGGCGAGAGCGTGTTGCCGTTCTGGTCGGTGAACGAGCTGCGCGCCATGCAGCGGTCATCGCCTGTCTGCGTCGGGGTGCCGCCGTCGTCCAGAAGGAAGACACGCGGTTCGGTGCGCTGGTCGAAGAACCATTTCCACTGGCTGTTGCGCTTGTCGGTCCATATGCCGGCGGGGGTGCTGAAAGACACGTCGGTGCCGCCTGCTCTGATCCGCAGACCGTACCATTGTCCTTGCGGCGTGCGCACATGGAGCGGCTTGCCCGTTGTGGTCGCGTTGAGCACCCACAGGTTACCCTCTGCGTCCGTCATCGCTCCGTCCGTACGCGTGTAGTAATAGTCATCCACTCCGGCAGCCGCCTTGCGCAGGGTGCTGTTGATACTGTCGTAATGCGCCACGGCTTTGTAGTCCTTGAACTCGAACACGCCCGTACCGAATGTCGCCGCGAAGAAATGTCCCGGGTCGTTGTTGTCCACCGCGTAGCCGACCACGTCGCGTATGTCGTGGTTCGTGTAGTACCACGTGTCGGGCCAGGGGATGCCGGTCCATTGCTGTCCGTCGTAGATGCTCAGACTGCTCTGTCGTCCGAACTGGTCCGCCCACCGTCCTCCCGGAGCGACGTACAGGCGGTCATGCGCGATGTCCAGATGGTAGCCGAAATTGCTCAGCGGTCCTTCGGGACGGAAGGCGTCGTCGCCATCGGCTCCCAGACGCACCAGTCCGGCTCTTTCTTCCGCCAGCCAGTACTCGCCGTTCGAGCAGACGGCATCGGATGCAGCGTAGTTGGCGGTGATACCTCTCGCCTGGTCGTCGTCCGTCAGCTGGTACAGCCCCTGGTCGGGGTGATAGAGGAGCAGCTTGCCCTCATTGGCATGCATCCACCGCACCGGCGTGGGAACGACCAGCGCCCATGTGCCGCCTTCGCGGCGGTAGAGCGAGTCGTGCGCTAAGACATAGAGCGCGTTGTTGTGTACCGCTACCTGCTGCGCCTCGTCGAACGGTAGCGCTTCGGACGTCCAGTAGGAGTAGTCCACTATGTTATCCTGCAGTGAGGCGTGGTAGAGCCGGTCGAACGAGAACGCATAGAGCGTGTCGCCCGATTCCGCCACCAACTGCACCTCTACCGATGCCGCTTCCGATCCGATATAATAGGTGTCGCTCACCTCTCCCTTCCGCGGCTGGAGCGCGATGATACCGAACGGCATGGCAAGGTAGTCATGGTTCTTGCCCGCAAACAGATGATTAATGGTCACCGCCACCGAACCGGCTTTCATCGACAGGTCGGTCATCGGGGTGATGTCCCCCTCGTCGCTGATGAGGTCTATCTGTCCGTTCTCGTAGGCGACGATCAGTTGCCCCGCGGCTGCGTCGTAGGCTATATGGGTGACGGAGGTGCCGGTCAGTCCGGTCGCTTTGCTCCAGTAGTGTATCTCGTCCGTGGCGCGGTCCACGCTGAACAGCGAGCCGTTGGCAACGGCGAAGACCTGTTTCGGCGTCGCCGCTATCTCCTGTGCGTCCGAGTAGGAGAGGTGCAGCCGCCATTGGTGCATGCTGCCTGTGCGCTCCTCCTCGTCGTCATCAACGGAAGTGCCCATGCCCTCGTCCGGACCGTTCGGGTCGTACGACACCAGTCCTTCGCTCGAACCGATATAGAGCATGCCGTTGTCCTGACAGGCAAGCGACAGAATGCCGTTTGCCGGCAGGGCGGAGTTGTCCGTCGTGTAATGGGCGGTAATCGTGCTGGCGGACGGGTCGAGGACGTAGATTCCTATCGTCTGCGTGCCCACCCATATGGAGCCGTCCGGGGTGGTGCACAGGGCATCCACGCGGAGCGTGCTCATCGGGTTCTCGCCGTTCTGGTCCATGACGTCCGGACGTACGATGGCATCCGACGTGAAGAAGTCCGTTTCCGGCGCTATGTAGGCGACACCGATGTCCGTACCTATCCACACGCGTCCGGTAGCGTCCTGCATGGTGGAGTAGATATACGAGGGTTGGAACGACTTGCCGTTCTGGTCCGTCCATGTCGAACGTACGATGGCGCGGTCATCCGATTCGTCCCAGCGCGTGCCCCCGTCGTCCACCAGGCATACGCCGGTGTTGGTGCGCGCAAGGAAAATCCATTTGTACCGGGGGCGGAGCTTGTCGATGATCAGTCCGCCGGGCGTGTTGCATGCCAGCGCTTCGTTGCCC
>CAJOEJ010000001.1:11655-119584 GCA_905233375.1 Paludibacteraceae bacterium
GTTCGCATCCACCATCCACAGGTGTCCGTCCGCGTCGTACTGCACGTAGTCCAGACGCGTGTAGGTGGCGGGATGAGCCGGGAGGATGGCGGTCAGCGAGTTGGTCCCGTCCGCGATGAAATGGTTGATGCACTGCTCGCCGCGGAACTCGTACAAACCCGTTCCGTAACCGCAGGCGAAATAATGCTCTTTGTCCTGCGGATCCACGGCTACATACACAAAATCCGTCACCGGACCGCTTGTGCTCTGCAGGATCTGTTCCGCCATGATGTTGGTCCACTGGTATCCGTTGAAGCGCATGACGCCACCCTGCCGGTTGAACTGGCTTGCCCATCTGCCGCCCTGAACCATCCATAACTCACCTTGCGTCGCCGTCAGGGCGTACGGTATATTGCAGTAGGGTCCCTGCGGCTTGTAGGCGATGCGTCCGGTCGGCGTGAAGCGTGTGATACCTTGCGAATTAGAGGCGTACCAGTGATCCGTCCCGTCCGTGTAATGCGTACCTTTCTCCGCGTCCGGCTCGATACGGTTGCTCCGTGCCTCGCGCCGCCAAACGGTGTAGTCCGGCAGGTTCGACCGCAGCGAAGCGCAGTACAGACTGTCCTCCGCGAACGCGTATATACTGTCGTTGGCGAGCAGTACGTCTTGAACCGGCGTCTCTTCGCCACCCCCGCGCAGCCAGTAGCTGTCCACAAAACGCTTCTCGCGCAGATCTACCGTCTGCACGCCGTAGTGCGTCGCCAGGTACGCCGTACGGCCGGCGATGGTGATGTTGTAGATCGTCTTGCGCTGCGTCATGTCTTTGTCGTACAGCTCGCCCATGTATTTCACGCCGTGTGCGGTCAGCAGGTCTATCTTGCCTGTACCATAGGCGATGAGCAGTTGTTTGCCTGCGTCATCGTAGTGGATACAGGTGATACCCGTACCGTGCAGACCTGTCTGACGGCTATAGACCTGCAGTTGTTCCGTCTGCTTGTCCACGCTGAACAGCGATCCCTCCGACAGACCGAACGCTTTGTCCTCCGTCAACGCGATCTGCGTCACGTTGTTGTATGCCAGATAGGTCGTCCACCGCCCTGCTTCAACGAGCAGCGGTACGAAAAGCAACAGAATAATATAGTGTAGTCGTTTTTTCATTTATTGTAATGTGTTAACGAGTGCCTGTAATGCGCGGGACCGGTGGCTGATACCGTTTTTGACGGACGATGGCAGTTCGCCGAAAGTCTTGTCGTATCCGTCCGGAATGAACAGGGGGTCGTATCCGAATCCGCCTTCGCCGTATTCCTCGTCGGCGATCCGTCCGCGTACGATGCCTTCCACCTGACGGACGGACCGGTCGGACAGCATGATCAGCGTGATGACGGTCCGGAACTGCGCCCCGCGGTCGGAGCAACCGGCTAATTCACGCAATGCCTTTGCTCTGTTCGCCGCAAAGATCTGCGTCTCATCATTAGAACATTCCATCATTCCATCATTAGAACATTCCATCTTGTACCACCGTGCCGTATAGACGCCGGGAGCGCCGTGGAGAGCGTCGATCTCCAGACCCGTATCGTCCGCGAACACGCCGTCAATCTTTCCGGCATCGGGACATTCCGTCATTCTGTCATGGACAAACGCGGCAACGGCAGCCGCTTTGATACGGCTGTTTTCCTCTAACGTGGTGCCCGTTTCGTCTATCTCCTCAGTGAAACCGATCTCCCGAAGGCTCATGATGTTGATACCTGCCGGCATGATGGCACGCACCTCCTCCAGCTTGTGGGCGTTGTTCGATGCAAATACAAGTCTCATACGCGTCTAATCCCAAAACGGCTACAAAGGTACAACAAAAATTGCATATATGCAAACATTCGGGTGTTTTTTGCCGAATAAAATGAAATTTTATGTGTTGAACGGGGCTATAGGGCATTTATGCTCGCATAAGAATGCTTTATAGACACGTTCAATACGAAAGCCTTCAGGCTTGGCAAAAAACACCCGCTTTTGCGTATATCCCGCAGGACGCGACCGTACTTTCGGTGGGACCCATCGACCAACCCTGCATCGACCACAAGAACGGTGTCACCACTGACAACAGATGGCAGAACCTCGAGCCGGTCACCTACGCAGGGAACAGCGTGCCGCACGCACGATGGCATCATCTTTCACCGCCTCCATGCGCACCCTGATGAACAACTTCATCAAGCTCTACGGCACTGCCAAAAACGGGGTCCCCGCGGAATGCTAACGTAGTGATATTCCGTGGGGGGGGTAAGCCCGCGTAAAAGAGAAAAGAAGCAAAAGAGAAAACCATTCGGATAGTACCTTTAATCTCTTAAAAAAAAATAATTTATTTTATAAATTTAAAAAAAAGGTTCTCTTATGGAAACATTAAGCGATGTAATTGACAAGAAAGGCAGTATCGCATCATTCTGGAAACTCGTCGACCCGGAAAACAAATATCCCTATAGCTCGGCGATCAAGGAGTGGTACGCCCTCTCCCTCAAAGACCAGCGCAAGCTGTATCTGTACCTGCTGTACCGCAAATGGCGTGGCATCGACATCTACGGTGAGCCCTATTACATCATCCGTAACTGCCACCCGGTGCCTTTCAATTGGAACGAGCATGCCTTGGGAGCGACCCTCATCGCCGAGCGCAAAGCCATCATCGCCAAGTACAACGGTGCATACGGCACGTACACCCGCGATGAAGCCACCCTCTACGACATGACCGACAAACGATGGTTCGGCAGTTAAAGCCTATTTAAAGTACAAAGGGACCAAGTACCAAGTACAAAGGAAGCGCGCTCAGGAGCGCGAAATGCACAATGCAATTATTAACCATTAAAAAATCAAACAATTATGCCAAGAATTAAGAAGACATTCTTCCACAACATCGTCATGCCGGTCGTGCGGTTTAAAAGGCGAGAGGCGAAGAAGAAAAAGAGGAACAAGACAAGGGAAAGTCTCGAGAATGTCTCGGGATCGTCTCGAGAGTAAATCGGGGAAATTACAAAGTAATTTAAATAACCCCCTCCCGACCTCCCCCTCAAGGGGAGGGAAGGGAAGCCTACCCCAAGCCCCTCCCTAAAAGGAGGGGTGTGGGGATGTACAAAGGGACAATGTACAATGTACAATCACCAATGACCATTGACCAATGTGACACCCTCCCTAAAAGGAGGGGTGTTTTGTTGTACCTTCGGTCCTCCCTGAATAATTCTATGTATTGTACTAATCCTCCGAGTGGGTACTCGTCGGGTACAATACTCGGAGTGCTATCCGAAGCGGGATATATACAAAAGCGGGCGTTTTTCGCCAAGCATAAAGGCTTTCGTATTGAACGTGTCCATAGCGCATTCTTATGCGAGCATAGATGCCCTACAGACGCGTTCAATACATAAAATTTCATTTTATTTGGCAAAAAACACCCGAATATTTGCATATATGCAATTTTTGTTGTACCTTTGCACACTTTTTGACAAAAGGCTCCTTAAAGGGATTAAATTTTAATTAAATTTATATAAGTATGAAAAAGTTTTATTCTCTCATTCTCATCCTCACGGCGCTGCTATGTAGTGGAAGTATGTGGGGAGAGACGCTGACTGTCTCAAATGGTACGACAACGAATTATTACGTACCTTTGTACAGTTATGATGCTCATTCAAATGTGCGTTCTCAAGTTGTTTATCCATCGAACAACACGGCTCGTCCATCTGAAGTGGTTGATTTGTCTGCTATGGATGGTAAACAAATTACATCCATAACGTTTTATTCATCTTCTTCCAGTTTTACTTTTGGAAGTGCAGAATTTAGAGTAAGTTTGGCATTGGTTGATGAATCTGAATTGTCCGGATTTAGCAGTGCAGACTTGACGACTGTCTATGAAGGAGTATTATCTGTTTCGTCCTCGGAGATGACGATTACCCTTCCTACACCGTTTGTGTATAGTTCAAGTAAAAATCTTCTTTTGGACATTCAAACATCTGTCAAAAGTTCTTCGTACGTAAATAAATGTTACTTTAAAGGTGTAAATTACGATGGTCAATATAGTTATGCCGGCTCTGGAATGAATTTGGCAAGTATAACTCCGTCTTGCAAATATTTTATACCGAAAACCACTTTTACATACGAAGATGCCGGTGATCCGGATCCTTGCGCAGCAACAACAGGTGTCGGATTTGAAGATGACTTTGAGGCTGTGACAGGAGACCTTCCCGATTGCTGGCAAAGCATAAATGGTGTGCATATGAAAAGTGCTGCGTATTATGCTCATGGCGGTGCAAAGAGCCTTAACCTCATCGGTGGAAATGGTACGAACATACCGGTTGCTGTTCTTCCGGCATTTAACAATACAGGCGATTTGTATGTAAAATTCTACCATAAGGTATCTAATACATTTTCCGAGTATGCTTTCCCGCAGGTAGGATACATGACAGATCCGACGGACGCTTCTACCTTTGTTACGGTGAAAACCTTGACTAAGTCTTTGACTTATACCCAAGCCAAAGTGTCTATGGCGGGTGCACCGGCAGGTTCGTATGTAGCTATTCGTTTGGCAGGAGGTACAACCGTTACGGATCTGTATGTGGACGATATTGAGATCACC
Organism: Paludibacteraceae bacterium; assembly: GCA_905233375.1. Lineage (GTDB taxonomy): Bacteria > Bacteroidota > Bacteroidia > Bacteroidales > Paludibacteraceae > Colicola. Next base: position 16,241 of record CAJOEJ010000001.1, read on the forward strand.
GAGCAACCTTCTTGCACCGTTCCGACATCTGTTTCGGGTGTGGCAACTTCGCAAACCGAAGCCAATATCTCTTGGACGAAAAGTACGGAGAGTGCATGGTTGCTGGTTTATTCTTCGGATAACGGAATGACCTGGAGCGATGAGATCGCCGTTGCAGCTGGTGATTTAGTTGACGGCAAGTATCCTCTCACCGGTCTGGCAAGCGGTCAGTCCTATATCGTAAAAGTTAAATCGGACTGCGGTGAAGATATTTACAGTGATTGGAGTGCTGCTTCGCCTGCATTCAAGACTCCGTGCGATGCCATGTCGATCGCCGGTTTTGTAGGTACGTTCGAGAGCGATGCGGCAGGCAGCGGATTGATGCCGGACTGCTGGGATGCTGTTTCGTATACATACAACAATGTAACGTATCCTTATGTACGTGCCGGATACTCGGCGCACGATGGCGACAATTGGTTGCATTTCTATGGTGGGGCGAATACTACGAAAAACATTGCTGTTCTGCCTATATTTACTGAAGCTCTGAATACTTTGACGATTTCTTTCTATTATAAGAATTATAACACGTATAGTGGTCAATTCTCAGTTGGATACTATAAGAACGGCACTTTCACGGCTTACGAAGGCGCATCTAATCTGGAAAGAAAAACCACCTATACGTATTTTGAAATGGCTATTCCTAACGTAGTTGAAGCAGAAGGTGCTCGTCTGGCTATCCAATATGCCGGAGGCTCATACAGTTATGACGCTTATATCGACGATGTGACTGTTACTCTGACTCCTTCTTGTACGAAGCCTTCAGGTATTACCGTTTCTAACATCGTCTATGACGGTGCAACCATTGACTGGACAGAGAATGGTTCGGCTACAGCTTGGAAAGTGCAGTACTCGACTAATAACACAGACTGGACGACGGCTAACGGCGGCGCGAACGTGACCGCTCATCCGTACGACCTCCGCGGTCTGACTTCCGGTACACCTTATTATATACGCGTGATAGCCGTTTGTGACCCGACGGACGAGAGCCCTGCGGCTGTTGCTGCTTCGACCTTCACCCCGACTTGTGTTAAACCGGATGTTCCAACTATTCCTGCCAAGACCACTACTACCGCAACGATCCAATGGACAGTAAATAGCGGCGAGGCTGAATGGAATCTGCAATATAAGAAATCTTCTGACGCTGATTGGACAACAGTTGCCGGCGTAACGGCTAATCCGTATTTGTTAGAAGGTCTGACTTCCGGTACGACTTACGAAGTGCGTGTAGCTGCTACCTGCAATGGTACATACACCTCCGCAGCCGAGTTCGACACCGAGTGCGAGGCGAAGCCTGTTCCCTATAATGTAGATTTCAATGACCTGACGGCTCTACCGAGTTGTTGGAGTTTCGCTGGAGCAACAAGCACCATGTCTGTCAGCGCGGGTACTATGTGGCTTTCGCTTGACAGTAAAGCATTGTTCTTCAGTGGTTCAGGCGGCGCATATGCATACGCCATCCTTCCGGAGATGACCGTTGAGTGGAATACGCTGCAAATTGCCTTCTCGCACAGAGAAGAAAACGGCAAGGGCGGTGACATCGAATTGGGATACTACCAAGGTGGTACGTTTACTCCGTTAACCTCTTACTCCAACAAGGGTGATGCAATGCAGGCAGAATCCGCCTATTCGTTAGCTGCTATCCCTGCCGGTGCACGTGCGGCGTTTGCATACAAACCGGTAGCAAGCGGATACGCAGGCGCTGTTGATGATATTCAGGTGAGTGTTTATGTTGCTCCGACTTGTGCAGACCCGACCGCTTTGGCAGTTAGCGAGATCGGTACAGCCAGCGCCAAGGTGACCTGGAATTCCGAGGCTGCCGAGTTCGCATTGGAGTACAAGAAGACCTCTGACGCGGACTGGACGGCTGCTACCGGTACGATCGCTTCTCCGTTCGTGCTGGGCGGCTTGAGTGCCAACGAAACCGAGTACACCGTCCGCGTGAAAGCCATCTGCGGTGTAGGTAACGAAAGCGCATGGGTAGAACTGGCACTGCCGTTCAAGACCGAGTGCGAAATTCCTGATGTTACCGATTTGGTTTCTTGGAGCACCGACTTTGAAGATCAAACGACCGGTACTGTACCGGGTTGCTGGTCTGTTCCTGCTGCTAACACCGGCTACGAATATGCAAAGATCGATGACGCTCACGCTAAAGAGAGTGCGAAATGTCTGGATATTCAGGTGAACAGCGATTATAGCAAGATCATCCTTTTGCCGGAATTTGCGGTAGAAGCGAAGTACCTGAATATTGCGTTCGATTATAACAACGGTTCGACGAGTACCAACTATGGTCCGTTGGAGGTCGGCTATTATAGCGGTTCTGCCTTTACGAATGTAACCACGTTGGCTCGCGTGGAGGACTATGCAGCCAGCGGTATCATCGAAATGCCGAAGACGGCTCCTGCTGACGCACGTATCGCTTTCCGGGTAGTCGGATCCAAGAAAGGTTCTTCGTACTATTCGCACTCCTATATCGACAATGTAGTGGTAAGCCGCAAGCCTGCTTGCGCTGTTCCGACCATTACGGCAGCCAACGCCACCTCGAACGGAGCCGTCGTTACCTGGACACCGGGCGACGAAGAGACCGCTTGGAATCTGCGTCACAGCGTGAAAGATGCGGATACATGGACGGTGGTAGAAGATGTAACGACCGGTTATGCTATCATCGGCTTGTCCGTAGGTACAACCTATGAGGTACAAGTACAGGCGAATTGCGGCGGTACGCAGAGTGCCTGGTCCGCTTCGACCGAGTTCACACCGGTCTGCAACGCTCCGATGACGCTGGCTGTAACGGCTTGCACGATGAGCGCTGCTACCTTCTCCTGGACCAGCAGCGAGAGCGCATGGGTGCTCCAATACTCGGCTGACGGCGAGAACTGGGAGAGCGAGAACGTAACGGCTAATCCGTTCACGCTGAACGGTCTGAATGCCGGAACTGCTTATCAGGCGAAGATCCAAGCCGCATGTGGCAGCGAGTTCTCGAACATCGTTAACTTCACTACCTGGTGTGCAGCTACGGGCGTTCTGCCGCTCAATGAGGACTTTGAGGATATAGTTGTCAATGCCCTTCCGGCATGCTGGGAGAAGATCTCGGACGGCGAGTACCCGGGCGTAGTACAAGGCAGCGCTTCCTATGAGGGAGAGAGCGGCAAGTGCGTATGCTTCTTCGGCGTCGGCACGCAGATACTCGTACTGCCGGCTGTCTCTGCCGAGTTGGCGGAATACAAGCTGTCCTTCTTCTATAAGAACAACAACGCAAGCCTCGAACTGGGTTATATCAACAACGCCGGCGGGTTCGAACTGCTGCAAGCATTGGAGAACCAGACGGCGTACGGCGATGCGGCTTACACCTATGCGCTCACCAACAGCCTGATGAACAAGAACCTTGCGTTCCGCTATGTGGGAACCAGTGCGCTGGGTAGCAACGCATACCTGGATGTTGTCCGTATCAGCAAGTCGGTTGTGTTCGCTGACAACGCAGACAACAGTGCTACACTGGCTGCCCTCAACGGTCAGACCGTGGACGTAACAATCGGTCGTACCATCACGTGTACCGGCTATTTCAACACCCTCTGTCTGCCGTTCGATCTGCCGACATTAGCCGGTACGCCGCTGGAAGGCGCTGAACTGTGGGCGTTCGACCATGCAACGGTAGAGAGCGGCGAACTGCTGTTCCGTATCGTAGAGGCATCGTCTGTCGAAGCCGGCAAACCGTACTTCATCCAGTTCGCAGCCGGTGACGCTATCGTCAGCCCGCTGTTCCAAAACGTGACGATCTCCGCTTCGGAGGGGATTAAAACCGGTGACGAGTCGGTCGCACAACTCTGCGGTATCCTCAAACCGGAGACCTTCACCCCGGGCGACAAGACCAAGTTGTTCCTCTACAACGAGAACGCACTGTACTGGTGGAACGGAGCAAGCGCGAGTGCGCTCAACAGTTTCCGCGCGTACTTCTATGTGAATACGACCAGCGGCGCTTCCTACGCTCCGAGACATGGAATGTCGGCGCGCATCGTCAAGAGCGGACAAACGGCTACAGGCGTCGGGAATGTACAAGGAAACGAGGTACAAAGTATAAAAGTTCTGGAGAATAGCCAAGTGGTGATCATCCGCAACGGAGTCAAGTATAACATCCAAGGACAAGTTATACAATAATGTTTAAGGTTGAATGTCGAATTTTAAAGAATCTTGATAATTATGAAAAAAGTATATAATTGCCCCGATGTGGAGGTTATAACAGTGAGTGCAATGAATGCGTTGTGCGAGTCGCAGACCGGTAATTTCCAGCAACCGACCAGTACAGAGACGATTGATCCGAGTTTGGGGCTCTAACCATGCAAAAACTATAAACATATAGCAACATGAAGAAAATCTTTTTATGGTTCGCGGCTGCGTTCTGCTGCGCGAACATGAACGCCCAGACGCTCAATGAGGGGTTTGAGGGCGAGACGTTTCCACCGGAAGGATGGAGCGTGATCGACGGCTACGCCGGATACGGATGGAAGAAAGCCGCCAAGTTGCAGCATAACTGCGCCAAGATTCAGGATGTAGCCGGTGAGAGCTGGCTGATTACACCCCAGTTGCGTCCCGCGGCAGGAGAGAGCCTCCATTTCTGGGCTTGTATCGGCGACTACGCTTCGACGGGCGAACTGCGTATCGAGATCTCCTTCGGCGGTACGGACGCCGGTTCGTTCGAGGTGCTGGATACCTATTATACCTCCAAGTCCAAAGGCGATGCCGCGCATCAGCTGAAAACGGAATGGAAAGAGTACACCATCAATCTGAGTGCATACGCGGGTCAGTCGGTCTATATCGGTTTCCATCAGGCGGGCAGCACGGACGGTATCTTCCTCGATGATGTCAGCGGTGTGTCGCTCCGCGGCTCCGCTACCTGCGAGAACCCGTCCAGCGTCGTGCTGAGCAACCTGTCCGCGCATGCCGCTACGTTCACGTGGCAGGGAACAGCTACCCAGTACCAGTACCTGATCATCGAGAAAGGCGAAGAGACAGACTGGGACGAAGCGACGACCATATCGGCGAAGACGGTGACCTTGACCGGTTTGTACGAAGAGACCGACTATGAGTTCTACGTACGCTCCTACTGCTCGGCGGACGAGCAGAGCAGTGCGCCCAAGACCGCTTTCAAAACGCCGTGCGAGCCCTTTGAAGTGCCCTGGCTGGAGACTTTCACCCGCGACGCTACCGGTTCCGGATATACCATCGCCGAACCCGATTGCTGGACGGTTGCTACATCCGGTACAATCAGTATTGTCAAAGACGTGACCTATGACTCGGACGGCAATGCGTCCACCGTCAACGGTCAGGCTCACCTGCAGGTGATCGGCGGTGGTCCGACCAGTCCGCAGGTCTTTGCGATGCCGGCGTTCAATGCGCCGCTCAACACCCTTGAGGTGGCGTTCGACTACCGAACCAGCCTCACCACTGCCGGGTGCGGCATGCTCGAGGTGGGATACATGACGAACCCCAATAAGGCATCGACCTTCGTGTCCCTGCAGACCCTGCCGCGTACGCAGACCTACCAGCACGTAGTGGTTCCGCTGAGCGACCTTCCCTCGAACGCAACCTATGTCGCTTTCCGCTTTGCCGGAGGTACGAGTGACCTGGCTTCCGTGGCGATGGATAATTTCGTCGTGGCTGCCATCGGTCATTCGGGCGAGGTCGATCCGTCGCAGGAGATTATTCCTGATGCCGGTATCGAAGTGTTGACTTATTGCAGCGCTTCGTTCAGCTGGTACTCGTATAACAATTCGGCTTTCGCCATCGGCTTGGCTACTGCCAGCGGAACGCTTATCGCCGGCATCGTGGCGACGTCCGAGGAATGCGAACGTTTTGCGTACGAAGATGTACAGAACGGTGTCTTCAAAGGATTCTCCATGGACGGGGACTATGAGAACCAGTTCTACTGCTCCACCAAATGGATCCTCAATGTAGATGAGGAAGGCATGCAGCGCGGAGCCGCATGGGACAGCAGCGTCAAGAACATCGGTACGGCGATCTCGCCGATTTTAGGACTCAACCCGGGCGAGTACCAGGTGCAGGTTTATGCGCTGGTGGAGAGCACCGAGACAGCGTCCGGCTACGCGCAGGGCGAACTGCTGGCGACCATTCCCTTTACCCTCGTTTCCAGAGAGGTGTCGAACCTGGCTGTTGCCGTTGCCGAGGACAAGGCGTCCGCTACCCTGACCTGGGATGCACCCGAGTTCGGGCAAGGCGAACGCCTCTACGTGCGTGTATGGGCGGGCGAGACCGTTGCGTATGACAACTTCAATTCCAAAGATCGTCCTGCCAGTCCGCTGACCGTCAGTGTGCAGGAAGGCAAATCCTATACGGCGGTCGTACAAGTGGTGGACAAGAACATGAACCCGATGGGTGCGGAAGTGGAGACAAGCTTCACCGTAGGTGTGAATCCGTACGAACCGGTCAACGTACACGCGGAGGTCTTCGGCGGCGATAACGTGACTTTCTCATGGGAGGTGACCACGCCAGCCGACCGCTATGTCATCACCCTCTTCCGGGACGGCGAGTTCTACTCCACGTTGACGGTGAACGGTACGACCAAGACCACGACGATGCCACAAAACGGCACCTGGACGTGGAACGTACAAGCGTTCAACCAGGGTGAGAACGGTAACTATTTCGAAGCATCCAATGCCATCGAAGGCAACTCGTTCGTTTCGCAGGCAGCGGACATTCCCGATGATGCCATCGTCATGGATGTATGGACGATCGATGCGGCTTATATGGACGCGGCAAGCGGATACGATGCCGGAGGCAGATATGCCTGGTACATCTCTCTCGCTACCGGCGAAGAGGGCGGTAACGGCTTGCCTTCACCCGTCTTTATGGTTTATTCGGAAAAGCAATATGCTATCTCCGGTGTATATAACTCCGCACGCGGAAACATCGACCTCGTTAACTGCGGTATGGATATGACCGGAAAACAGGCGGATGCCGTTGATGCCGTTGAAGCCGAGTTGCGTCTGCAGTTTGACGGATACGATGACGAGAAAGCGCAGAGCGGCTACCGTTACGGCTATTATACAGGTCAGTTCCGCCTGGTGGGTACGGACGGCAAGACCTATGTAGGCAAGTTCATGGAGCAGTACTGCAACTCCTTCAATTTCTCCACCTATGGCGCTGTGTACCGCGACCATGTAGGCATGTGGGACGAGGATCCGGACTACGTTGTGCCCTTCGGCATCGAGGATGTACAAGGCGACAAAGTTCCATGTACCAAGGTGCTCATCGACGGAAACATCTATATCATCCGCGGCAACGCGATGTATAATGTACACGGTCTCCGCGTGAGATAAACAATAAGGGCTGCCACTCGGCAGCCCTTTCCTTTGTACCTTGTACTTTGTCCCTTTGTACCTTTTACTGGTGTTGCTCGCGGAGCAGGTCGTTGACCGTCTTGACGGGGTTGAAGGTCGAAACGGGTACTTCTACGAAGATCGTGTTCCAGCGGCTCATCGCGCCGTTCCACAAGCCCGGCAACTCCAATGCCAGCAGCTCCTTGCCGTCTTTGGACTTGTTGGAGATGAAACCGGTCTGCGGATCCACGTACTTGGGCAGGTCGAACGGCTTGCCTTCGTAGTCGCGGATGGCACAAACGAGATCCACCGGGTTGAAGTGGGTCGATTGTTTCATCAGCTCCGGATCGCTGATCTGGGTTGATTCGAGAATCTGGCAGGAGACGGAGCCGTCGGCTTCACGTACGAGGAACGGACCACCGCCGGGTTCACCCGTGTTCTTGACTACACCGCACACGCGGATAGGACGGTTCAGCTTGGCACGCTCTTCATCGCTCAAATTGGGATCCTGGAGCGCTTCGAACACACGTTTCTGCTCGGTGACGAGTACGCCGGCAAGGATCTGCTTGTAGCGGATGGTGTCCTTCTTGAGACGGTCGGGTACCACATTGTCGATGTTCTTGATGAAGACGATATCGGCATCCTGCTGGTTGAGGTTCTCGATGAGTGCGCCGTGTCCGCCCGGACGGAAGAGCAGCTTGCCGTCTTTGGTACGGAACGGAGTGCCGTCCGGATTGGCGGCGATCGTGTCGGTGCTCGGCAACTGCTCCGAGAAAGTCACGTCGTACTTGACACCGTATTTCTCTTCGAACTTGGCGATGTTGTCGGCTATATGCTGGCGGAACAGGGGCAGGTGGTCATGGCTGACGGTGAAATGCAGATAAACGGTCGGTTTCTCCCCCTCTTTGGCAGGAGCCACGCAGTATTGTGCGCCCTCCACGAGGTGCTCCAATGCGGGCGTGCGCGCGCCGTCGCGGTATTTATGGAAGAGCAGCAGTCCCTTCGGCAGGTCTCCGTAATGCATATCTTGCAGCAGATAACGTACTGCGTCCTGTCCCTCTTTGCCTGCGAGCTGGGGACCGAAGGCGAACTCATCCTTGTGCGCCAGGAACTCCTGGATGAACGGCGTCTCGATGCCGTCCTCGAGGTACTGGAACAGGTTCTTGAACATACGACTGGCAGCACCCGAGGCTGGCACGAACTTCAGGATCTTGTGCCCCTCGGCGAGATAGTTCTGCCACGCAGCGATGTACTCCTCCTGCTCCGCACGCTTCGGAGCCAGAATACCATTTTTCGTCGAAGCCGGTGCGACGATGTCTAACTCGGGAAAACCGTTACGGAAGCACTCCAACTGCGACTCCGCTTTTTCCACAGAAATGCCTCGAGCTGCTAATTGCTCCAGGTCTTGTGCGCTGAAATTGTTCATGGTTAAATTGATTTAAAAACAAAATTTGCTGCAAAGATACAAATATTTTTGCACATATCAAAATTTTTTTGTAATTTTGCAGCGAAAAATAGAATTTATAATTTATAAACCGCCAAATTGCCAATTCCTATGATTCTCATTGCCGATAGCGGGAGCACAAAAGTGCATTGGTGTCTGGTCACAGCGAGTGGTCAGTGTTCGGATGTCTTTACGGATGGTATCAATCCGATGTTTCAAACCTGCGATGCGATGCGCAACAGTATCTCCAACAACCTATTACCGCAGATCTCTCGCCTGTTGTGGGCGGGAACGCTGACGCATGTGTTCTTCTACGGAGCGGGTTGTACGCCGGAGAAGAAAGTGTTTGTCCAGAAGGCGCTGGAGACGGTCTTCAAGAAAGCGGAGGTGTTTGTGGCGTCGGATATGTTGGGTGCTGCGCGCGGACTGCTTGGGCACAACGCAGGCGTGGCGTGTATCTTGGGTACCGGTAGCGGCAGTTGTTTCTATAACGGCGAGACGATCGAATGGAACGTGCCGTCGTTAGGGTATATCTTAGGCGATGAGGGTTCTGCGGCGGTGCTGGGCAAGAGGCTGGTAGGCGACCTGCTCAAGAACCAGTTGGGGGACGATCTGAAAGAGGCGTTCTTCAAGGAGTACGAGACATCCATGCCGGATATATTCGAGAAAGTGTATCGTCAGCCGTTCCCGAACCGTTTTCTGGCGAAGCTGAGCCGTTTCTGTGCGGATCATATGGAGGACAAGCGCATCCATGACCTGGTATATGACCATTTTGTGCAGTTCATCCGCCGCAATCTGGTACAGTACCACCCGACGGCTCCCGTCGGCTTTGTCGGTTCGATCGCGTATTATTACAAACCGGTATTGGAGGAGGCGATGCGTGCCGAAGGAATGCCGCTCGGAACGATTCTCCAGGATCCGGTCGAGGGCTTGAAGGAGTACCACAAGGATGCTGTTGTCCCCACGACGGAGTAGGCGGACAGATGGTTTTTGATACAGATGGCGTACGGCAGTATGCCATCTTTTTTGTGCCTTTTTGCCCGGTCAGGGATGCGGATTGTATTAACGCCCCATTTTACCCCACTTTTCGTTAAAATGTTAATAACTTGTTAAAATTACTGAATTATAGCGAATTATTACGTTGAAAAATTGTTGAAAATATGTTAATAAAACAATTGATAAATTTTTTTGTGGGGAAATGTGGGTTATTTCAATTTTTTTTTGTATCTTTGCACCCGATTTCAGATTTATAGTTGAAAGTTGAAAGAATTTATGCAGACATTTGTTGGAAAAATAGAAGGTCGGTTGGACGAGAAGGGGCGTATCTTTGTTCCTTCGGGGTACCGCAAGATCCTGGCGGAGTACGAGTCCAAGCGCATTGTGATGCGGCGGGATACCGACAATGAGTGTCTTATGTTCTTTCCGGAACCCGTGTGGAACGAGAAAGTGGAGCAGTTACGCGCCGCTTTGGACGAATGGAATCCGGAGGACCAGCTGATATTGATGCAGTTCATGTCGGACGCGGAGTATATGGAATTGGACGGACAAGGGCGCATCCTGTTGCAAAGGAAAAATCTGGAGACCATAGGTGCGCAGCAGGATGTGCTGTTCGTCGGCATGCTGAACCGCTTTGCGTTATGGGCACCGGAGACGTTCGAGAACAAGCGTCTGAGCCAGACGGAGCTGGCGGCACGCCTTCGCGCCAAGATGGCGAGGAGAAGTTGAAAGTTGAAAGTTGAAAGTTGAAAGAAATGGACGCTGTCTATCACATACCCGCCATGCTGGCGGAGACGATCGAAGGTTTGAACATCAAGCCGGACGGGACGTATGTGGACGTGACTTTCGGCGGGGGAGGACATAGTCGTGCCATCCTAGAGAGGATGGACGAAATGTACAATGTACAAAGGACAATGTACAAAGGGCATTTGTATTCCTTCGATCAGGATGCCGACGCGTTGCGGAATGCGATAGAGGATGAGCGATGGACGTTTGTGCATAGCAACTTTCGCTATCTGCGCAACTGGATGGATTATTACGGGGTAGAGCAGATAGACGGCTTGCTGGCGGATCTGGGGGTCAGTTTTCATCATTTCGACTGCCCGGAGCGCGGGTTCAGTTTCCGGTTCAGTGCGCTGTTGGACATGCGGATGAACCGGACGGCGAAGCGCACGGCGGCGGAGGTGGTGAATACGTACAGCGAAGAGGAACTGGCGAAACTGTTCTGGTTGTACGGCGAGTTGAAGAACGGTCGTGCTATCGCCCGGAACATCTGCAAGGCGCGGACGCAGCAACCGATCGAACGGACGGAGGACCTGGTGGCGGCTGCGATCCGGGCGGACGTGGCAAGTGTAAAAGGGAAAGGAACGGAAGGCGGTGAGCTGGACGTGTCGCCGAATGCCAAAAAAGATCTGGCGAAGCTGTTCCAGGCGCTGCGCATCGAGGTGAATGACGAGTTGGGTGCATTGCGGGAGATGTTAGTGGCAGCCAAGGACTTGCTGAAACCCGGAGGACGCATCGCCATACTGACCTACCATTCGCTGGAGGACCGTATTGTGAAGAATTTCCTCCGGAGCGGCAATATAGAAGGCACGATCGAGAAAGATTTCTACGGCAATAACCTCAGTCCGTTTGTGCTGATCGAGAAAGGGCGTGAGGCGGACGCCGGAGAAGTGGAGCGGAACCCCCGCGCACGAAGCGCCAGACTCCGCGTCGCCGAGAAGAAATAAATCATTAGATCATTAAAATCATTAAAACAATAACCCTAACTTTAACTATCAACAATTATGGCAGATGTACATGACATACAGTCGTGGCTGAACGGAGACCGGCTGCGCAGCAAACGTATCAGGGAGCAGTACCCGCTGATGGCGCTTATCGTGTGTTTGATTTTTCTCTATATCCTGACGGGCTACCAGGCTGTCAAACAGCAACACCGCCTGACGGATGTCAAGAAAGAGATGATGGACGCCAAGTTCCGCTACATGACCGTCAGTGCGCAGCTGACGAACGCCACCCGCCAGTCGCAGATCATCGAGGCACTGCGTTCCAACGGAAGCACCTTGCAGGAGAATACCAAGCCTCCTACGAAAATAACACCTGATTAATAACCTAAAACCTTTGAAACTATGTCAGACGAACAACGTAACACTGTTTGGCGGTTTGCCATCATTTTCATTTTTATCACCCTCGGCTTCGGAGCCGTTTTGGGCAAGATCATCTACATCCAGACCATTGAGCGCGACGAGTGGCTCAAAGTGGCGGAGAAGCAAGTGCCGACCCACCGTCCTATCCATGCTACGCGGGGCAATATCCTGGACCGCGACGGCCGCCTGCTGGCGAGCAGTATGCCGCAGTACTATGTATATATGGATACGCGCGTGCCCGCGTTGCACGAGAACAAGGACCGGCTCTTCCTCCAGCAGATCGACTCGCTGGCGGCGGATCTGGCTGCCATTGTGGGCGACCACAGTGCCGCGGAGTACAAACAGCGTATCTCCCAGGCGTACATGCATCATGAGAAGCGTCTCAAAGTGTGCGACCACCGGATCAACTACCTGCAGCGCCGCGCGCTGGAGGAGAACCGCCTGATCAAGAAAGGCAAGTACAAGAGCGGTATCTTCTTTGAGGACCAGCACCGCCGTATCAAACCCTACGGCATCCTGGCGAGCCGTACGATAGGCAGTATCTACGGCGAAGGCGGCGGAGGTAACTCGGGGCTGGAGAAGCGTTTCGACAAGGAGTTGCGCGGCGAAGACGGACTGAGCAGTATCCAGCGTATCGGCGGACGCAACGAGCAGGTGACGATAGAGGAAGCGGAAGACGGTATGGATGTGGTGACGACCATCGACGCCAACCTGCAGGATATCGTGGAGAACGCGCTGATGGCGAAAGTGACGCAGCGCAATGCCAAATGGGGATGCTGCATCCTGATGGAGACCCAAACGGGCTATGTACGGGCGATTGCCAACCTGGATCGCTCTGAGGAAGGCGAATATTTCGAAGCGCAGAACCACGCCGTGCAGCGTGTCGAACCCGGTTCGACGTTCAAGACGATCGCACTGGTGGCGGCGCTGGATGACGGCAAGATCGATATAGACGACACGGTGAGCGTCACCCGCCAGCCGTGGGTATATATGCGTACCTCCAAACACACGGACGCGCACCCGATGGACACGGTGCTCACGGTGCGCAGTGCGTTGGCGGTGAGCAGTAACATCGCGCTCGCCAAACTCATCACCCGCAGTTACGAAGGGTCGGCACGCAAGTTCGTGCGCCGCATCGAGAAGATGGGACTGTTAGACAGTGTCTATTGCGAGATACCGGGTGCGGACAAAGCGCGTATCGACGTGCCGAAGGACACGGTGACGCTGAGCAAGATGTCCTACGGCTATTCGGTCGAACTGAGTCCGATGCAGCTCATTATGTTCTATAACGCGATCGCCAATAACGGCAGGATGGTACGCCCGATGCTGGTGACCTCCATCCAGCGGAACGGCGAAGACGTGAAGCGGTTCAAACCCGAGACGGTCAAGTCGTCCATATGCAGCAACAGCACGCTGCGGGATATCCGGAGCGCCTTGCACGACGTCGTATGGGACAGCCATTTAGGCACGGCGTCCGTGAACCCGTGGAAGCAGCGCAAGGCGCAGTCGGATCTCGTGAGCATCGCCGGCAAGACCGGTACGGCGCAGCTGCTCGTCAACGGGCGCTACATGAAGCGGCACCGGATCACGTTCGTCGGCTATTTCCCGGAGGAGAACCCGCGCTATACCTGCATATGCATGATAGAGGACCCGCAGGGCAGCTACGATGCCGGAATGGACTGCGGTTCGACGGTACGGACGATCGCGGAGAAGACGATGGCATATACGGGATGCTACGTCTATCGGGACGGAGAAAAAGTGCTGGATAAACGATAAGAATGAACAATTAAGAATGAAGAATTATGAAAGGGTTATTTAAGTTGAGTGCAGAATGTAAGGTTTCGTACGGCTATTAAAGTTTGGGTACCTGACTTTTAGAATCCGAACCAACTTAAAACGTTGCACAAAAGTCAATAGGACGCTTTCTAAATTCTGAATTCTGAATTCTAAATTGATATGATACTAAGTGAGTTAATAAGCGCGATCGAACCGGTCGAGGTGATCGGTTCGAAGGACAAGGAGATCAAGGGTCTCCATTTCGACAGCCGCAAGATCGGTGAAGGAGATTTGTTTGTCGCCCAGGTAGGCACAGCAGTAGATGGACACACGTTCATTGATGGTTGTGTCACCAAGGGCGCGGCTGCGGTCGTGTTGTCCGATCGCGCCTACCTGCCCTCTCCGGAGAGGGGTTGTGGCTCCACCACCTTCATCCTCGTGGAGAACACGGACAAGGCGTTGGGTCTGCTGGCGAGCCGGTGGTTCGGCGAACCGTCCAAGTCGCTGACGCTCGTCGGAGTGACGGGAACGAACGGCAAGACGACGATCGCCACCTTGTTATACAAGCTCGTGCGCGCATTGGGCTACAAAGCGGGACTGCTCTCGACGGTGGTCAATTATATCGAAGACGAAGCCGTTCCCGCTACGCACACGACGCCCGATGCCATCGAACTGAACGGCTTGCTGCGCCGAATGGTGGATGCCGGATGTACGTACGCGTTCATGGAAGTGAGCAGCCATGCCATTGCGCAGGAGCGTATCGCGGGGCTGGATTTCGACGGAGCCCTGTTCACCAACCTGACCCGTGACCATATAGACTACCACAAGACTTTTGACAACTACCGCGATACGAAGAAGCGCCTCTTTGACGGGTTGAAAAAGACGGCATTCGCCGTGACAAACCTGGATGACAGAAACGGGCTGGTGATGACGCAGAACTGCAAGGCGGAGGTGCGTACCTATTCGACACGTTCGCTCGCGGACTACAAGGCGCAGATACTCGAAGAGGGATTCGACGGGATGATGCTCCAAGTCAACGGCAAAGAGGTGTTTGTGCCGCTGGTGGGACGGTTCAATGTGTCGAACCTGCTGTGTATCTACGGCGCGGCGCTCTGTCTCGGTTTCGACGAGCTGGAGGTGCTGCGGGTGCTGAGCACGCTCAAACCCGTGAACGGACGTTTTGAGACCATCCACAGTTCAAAAGGATGGACGGCGATCGTGGACTACGCCCACACACCCGATGCGGTGGATAATGTGATTCAGACGATTCGGGAAATTCTAGGGAATGTACAAAGTACAAAGGACAATGTACAAAAAACACGCTTAATCACCGTCATCGGCTGCGGTGGAAACCGCGACAAAGGCAAGCGTCCGATGATGGCGCAGATAGCCAAACGGGGGAGTGAGCAGCTCATCCTGACGAGTGATAACCCGCGTGACGAAGAGCCCGCGGCGATCCTCAAAGACATGACGGACGGCTTGACAGAGGAGGAACTGCGTTCGACCCTGGTCATCGAAGACCGCGCGTCTGCGATCCAGACGGCATGTATGCTCGCGCAGAAAGGAGACGTGATCCTTGTTGCCGGCAAAGGGCATGAGGACTACCAGATCATCAAAGGCGTCAGGTACCACTTCGACGACCACGAGGTCGTTCGCAAGTATGCGAACTAAGAATGTAGAATTCAGAATTAAGAATTAAGAAAGGGCTATTTAAGATAAGTGCAAAATTTAAAGTTTCGTACGGCTATTATAGTTTGGGTATTATTGATCGGATGTACCAAACTCATAGAATCCGAACCCACTCAAAACGTTGTACAAAAGTCAATAGGACGCTTTCATAATTCTTAATTCATAATTGTAAATTGTAAATAACCATATGTTCTATTCGTTCTTTAATCATTTCAGTGAGTTGACGGGTGCGCGGTTGTTCACCTACATCTCTTTCCGTGCCATCCTGTCGGGCGTATTGGCGTTGCTCATCAGTATATGGTTCGGTAACTGGTTCATCAATTTCATGAAGCGTCACCGTATCAGCGAGACGCAGCGTGACGCCAAGACCGATCCGTTCAACGTGAACAAGAAAGGGGTTCCGACGATGGGCGGTTTAATAGTCATTGTGGCGGTGCTCCTGCCCTGCCTGCTGTTGGGTAAGCTGACGAACGTGTATATGATTCTGATGCTGGCGACGACGCTCATTATGGGCTGTCTGGGCTTCGCGGACGACTATATCAAGACGTTCCGCAAGAAAAAAGACGGTCTCAACGGATGGGTGAAGATAGCGGGTCAGGTGGCATTGGGACTCATTGTGGGTCTGACGCTCCGTTTCAGTCCGATGGTGACGATGAATGAGACGGTGAACCACCGGATCGAGAATAACATTGAGGTGTTTGAGAAGAGCCCGGAGATCAAATCGACCCAGACGACCATTCCGTTCGTCAAGCATCATAACTTCAACTACGCGGACTTGTTTTCGTGGCTCGGCGAGGAGAACAAGTACCGTGCGGGATGGATCTTCTTCGTACTGCTGACCGTCTTCGTTGTCGCGGCGGTGAGCAACGGGGCGAACCTGAACGACGGAATGGACGGCATGTGCGCCGGCAACTCGGCTATTATATCGATAGCCCTGCTTATTCTGGCATATACGAGCGGTAGTGTCGTATGGGCGGAGTATTTCGATGTGATGTATATACCGGGCAGCGAAGAGCTGGTGGTGTTCCTTGCTTCGTTCGTCGGGGCGCTGGTGGGATACCTCTGGTGGAACGGGTTCCCTGCGCAGGTGTTCCTGGGCGATACGGGCAGCCTGACGGTGGGCGGTATCATCGGCGTGACGGCGATGATCATTCATAAGGAGCTCTTGGTTCCGCTGCTCTGCGGCGTGTTCCTCATGGAGAGCGTGAGCGTCATCCTGCAGACACAGGTGTATAAATGGAAGAAGAAACGCGGCGAGCACGTGCGCATATGGAAACGTACGCCGCTGCACGACCATTTCCGCACATCGGTGGAGCAGGTGCTGGAAAACGATCCGACCTGCCGTATTATCTTCAAAGGGAGCGGGAACCTGCATCATGAAACCAAGATCGTCCTCCGTTTCTGCATCGTCACCCTCATCCTCGCTGCATTAACCATTTTGACGCTTAAGATACGTTAACCCCCTCCTGACCTCCCCCTCAAGGGGAGGAAAATGGGAAAACAGAATATAGTAGATGGACGAGACACCTCCGTATATTACGGCTAAAACATATGCCTATCCGCTTTTAAAACAAGATGTTCGTCAACTTCGCGTGAAATCGACTGAAGCTGAAATGGTGTTGTGGAAATTTATACGGAGTAAACAGTTAGGGTGCAAATTCCGTCGTCAATATATTATTGACCAATATATAGTTGATTTCGTATGTTTGGAGAAACAACTAATCATTGAAATTGATGGCAAATATCATGCAACCGGTGAACAACAGGAGTTGGACCGCGTACGCGAAAATCGTCTGATTTCTCTTGGATATAAAGTCATTCGTTTTACAAACGAAGAAGTTACAAACAATATTGAACAGGTTATAGAAAGCATTAAAAATCATCTGATATGAATACAATAAACTCATCGGTATCCAGTCCCTCTCCCTTGAGGGGAGAGTCGGAGAGGGGTTATATAGTCGTCCTTGGAGCTGGCGAATCGGGTAGCGGAGCAGCTATCCTCGCCAAGGAGAAAGGATATAAAGTGTTTGTGTCCGATGCCGGAACGATCAAAGAGCCGTACCGCGCGTTGCTGGATCAAAATGGCATCGCCTGGGAGGACGGCGGACATACTTTCGACCGCATCAAAGATGCTGACGAGTATATCAAATCGCCGGGTATCCCCCTCAATGCGCCTATCCTGGAGCAACTGCGGGCGTATAAATCCTCTCTCTCCATCATCTCCGAAATCGAGTTCGCCGCGCGTTACACGCACGCCAAGATGATCTGCATCACCGGTTCGAACGGCAAGACGACCACGACGTCGCTTATCTTCTATATCCTCCGTCAGGCGGGGCTCAATGTGGGGCTGGCGGGTAATATCGGCAACTCGCTCGCGTTGCAGGTGGCGCATGAGGATCATGACTACTACGTCATCGAACTCAGTTCGTTCCAGTTGGACAACATGTACGACTTCAAAGCCGATATCGCCATCCTGCTCAATATCACGCCGGATCACCTCGACCGCTACGACTACCGGTTCCAGAACTACGTCGATGCCAAGTTCCGTATCACGCGCAACCAGACGGCGGACGATGCGTTCATCTACTGGGCGGAGGATCCGGTCATCGACCGCGAGATGAAAAAGCTGTCGGGCGGCTCGACACCCGGACATCCGGGCGGCATATGCGCCACCCTGTATCCCTACGGATTCACGGTGCCTAATCCCTTGCCGGTAGGTGAGGACGAGCTCGCGCTCAAAGGGCGGCATAACGTCCTCAATTCGATGGCGGCGACGATAGCTGCGAACGTAGTCGGTATCCGCAAGGAGGTCATCCGCGAGAGCCTTATGACTTTCCAGGGCGTCGAGCACCGCTTGCAGTATGTGGCGACGGTGCGTGGCGTACGCTATATCAACGATTCCAAAGCGACCAACGTCAACTCGTGCTGGTACGCCTTAGAGTCCATGACTACGCCGACCGTGCTCATCCTGGGCGGAAAGGACAAAGGTAACGACTACAGCGAGATAGACGAGCTGGTCAAAGCCAAATGTCACACGCTCATCTTCATGGGACTGCATAACGAGAAACTGCACGAGCATTTCGATCCTCTCTCCCATGGGAGTGCCGGAGAGGGGTTCAATATCATAGACACAAACAACCTGCACGATGCGGTGCATGCTGCTTATGAGAATGCCCGGGAGGGCGATACGGTCTTGTTGAGTCCCTGTTGTGCGTCCTTCGACCTCTTCACCTCGTACGAGGACCGCGGTCGCCAGTTCATGGATGCAGTACGGAGATTATAAACTTTTCCCACTGACTGGACTGCACGACGGTCAGGCTGTCATCTACCGCCACAATGAGATAGCAGGCGGCGTCTTGGGCGCGTTCGATCATCGCCAGCGCCTCCTCTTTGCCCAATACCATACAGGATGTCGCGAGTGCGTCGGCACGCATACAGGACGAACTGACAACGGTTGCGCTCAGTACCGAATGCTGGACGGGAAAACCGGTTCGCGGGTCGATGGTATGGCTCCGGCGCTGTTCTCCGTCGTAGTAGTAATTGCGGTAGTTGCCGCTGGTCGCCATGCACAGATCCGTGCCGGCTATCACTTCCTGCAGATCGTTCTGCGCCCCTTCGTTATTGAGGTTCGGCTTGGTGATACCGACCCGCCATGCCTCGCCTTTCGCATTCACACCGTGGCATACCACTTCGCCGCCTATATCCACCAGGTAGTTGGTACATCCCTGCCGGCTGAGCATCGCGGCAACGACGTCGCACGCCTGCCCCTTCGCGACCGCTCCGGCATCTAACATCACCCGCGGGTCGGATTTGATAATATGGTGGTTCACTAATTGTACCTTGTCGAATCCGACGAAGGCGAGCATACTGTCCATTTCGGCGGTCAGTTTGGTCTCTGCGGAGTGCTCGCGGATACGTTTCTTAAACCCGAAGCCCCAGAAATTGACCAGCGGAGCGACGGTGATGTCGAATGCGCCGCCGGAAAGTTCGTGAACACGTGCCGCTTCCTCGTACATCTGCTCGAAGAAGACGTCGGTCACCGTGTCCCGGTTGGCGTTGATGGCGGACAGGGTAGAGTGGGGGTTGAACATACTCAGGCTGTTGTCAAACGCCTGTAACTGCGCCTGAATGCTGTCCTGCAGGTCGCCAGTCGCTTCATAGCGGATGTTGTAATAGGTGCCGAAGACCTTGCCTTCGTTATGGTGGTACGCCGACTTGGGGGAATCGTTCATCCCCCAAATCAGCAATGCCGCTATACCCATTCCTATCAGCGCTGCTATGTTCTGTCTCTTATTTGCCCGTATCACTCCTCTATCAATTAAGAATTAACAATTATGAATTAAGAATTAAGAAAGGGCTATTAAAGACAAGTGCTAAATTTAAAGATTCGTACGGCTATTGAGGTTGGATACCAAACTCATAGAATCCGAACCAACTCAAAACGTTGCACAGAAGTCAATAGGACGCTTTCTACATTCTGAATTCTACATTCTGAATTCTCAACTCCCCTTAGAACCAGATTCCGCAGCCTAAAACCGCATTCAGTTTCTGGCAGTAGAGTTTGTCGTCACCGGCTTTGGGAATGACGGCGTTCTGCGTCGTTATGCCGTCCGGGTTAAGCGTGCCCTGCGCGAAAAGATCGATCGTGCAGGCATCCAGTTCCCACTCTTTGTTCAGCTTGACCGTCAGGTTGGTGACCGCGAACTTGGAGTTGCCGTACAGGTCACTTGCCCAGGGCGACATTCCAATCTGTCCGCCGAGCGTCAGACCGGACTTCTCCCACGTGTAGTCATAACCCAACTCGATATACGAGCTCCATGCGCGGTGCGGCACGTCGTTGTCGTCCCATACGAGGTCGTTGCCCGCAACGGTCGTGTACCAGTTGATGTACGCACCCACGCCGAACAGGTGGTCAAAACTGTAACCTGCCCATACTTCGGTCGTGCTGGTACTCTCGTTCGCCACGATATCGTCCACGCTCTGCCACGAGAAGAAGTTCGAACCGTCGCAGTAGTAATAGTGGTTCATTCCGATGCTTGCGCCGTAGGCGGAGAAAGAGAGCATCACGTCCAGCTCGGGCATGAACTTGGTGAAACCTGTTCCGTCACCTTGGTCTTTCTTGAACATCCAGTCGCTGGCGCCGATGTTACCCCATACGCCTGCACGAAACTGCAACGCCTCGTCCAATGCATCAAAACCGATGCTGGCGGTCGGCTGGAAGCTCAGGCTTCCGTTGTATTGTCCGCGCCATATGTAAGCGCTCACTACTTCTGCGCCGGCTTCATAGGCAAATTCCACATCTGCTTTTGCAGCCTCTTCTTCTGCTTTCGCAGAACATACCACCGCCATCATAGCGGCTAAAATAACTAATACCTTTTTCATTATTAACAATTTATAATTATCAATTAAGAATTCAGAATTTAGAATTAAGAAAGGGCTATTTAAGATAAGTGCAAAATTTAAAGATTCGTACGGCTATTGAGGTTGGATACCAAACTCATAGAATCCGTACCAACTTCAAACGTTGTACAAAAGTCAATAGAACGCTTTCTTAATTCTTAATTCTACATTCTCACTCATCTCCAATACACTCCCATTCCTATATTGGCATTGACCGACTGGAGTCCCGAATTACCGGGCTGCCACTTGGCGGTACTATGATCCGCCGCTAATGCGGAGGGATGGAGTGCTACCATGCCGTGAATCATCATGCCGCAATGCTTGCCCAGGCTCCAGTCCTTGCGCAGGTCCAGCGACACGTTGCATACGGCAAATCCGCCTTGGTAATGGGTGTACATACTGCGCCACGGGGTGATTCCCACCGCCGCCGACACACTCAGGTCAAACGGCAGATGCTGCGTGTAACTGATCTCCGCATAGCTCGAATACGCCCGGATCGTGTCGCCGCTTGTGTTCACATAGCCGTCCGACGCCGCTACACGCGTCGCCCAAGTGACCGTCAACGGAATCTTGCTGCTCAGCGTGTACTTGAAGTCCAGCTCCAGACGGTTTCCCGCACAACTGCCGCCCGACGGATAATTGCGGAAGTCAAAGAACCCGCAGTCGAAGTTGTGGATATAGAGCACATACACGTTCAGACCCCATCGGGCAAAACCGATCGTCAGATCCACCTCGGGCTGGAAGGTCTTGAACGTCCAGTCGGTCGCTCCGATGCTCCACCACATGTCTGCGTATAATCCGCCGTACCCTACGTTCGCATCGGGCTGGAACGACAAACCGCCGGCATACAACCCCCGCCAGAGGTAGTTGGCTTGCAGGTTGGCACTCAGACCGTAGGTGAATCCCACCGGTTTGCGGTAGTCGTCGAACCATTCGGACGCCGATGAGGAACCGCCTTGCGTGCGAGCGCTCGCGTGCGGGCATATTAAAAAAGGTATTACTCCGACACAAATCAGAGTAATGACCTTTCTCCACGTATGTACGCTGTTTTTCACTACGCTATTGCGTTACAGCGCATTCTGTGCCTCCCAAGCGATACGCAGGGCTACCTCAAGAATACGGGTGTTGCTGAACACAACGATACCTCCATCGGGACCCGGCTCGATGTGATAGTCCGCGTTTCCTTCTCCGTTGAAGTATGCTCTTACTTCGTCTCCCGATATCTCCAGTTCGGCTGCTATTGCATCCATACTACCATGAGGAAGACTGTCTTTCACCTGACGCAGGCGATTAAATGTTGTACGAACCATATTTGTTATTGATTTTAAATTGCGGTGCAAAGATACTACTTTTTCCCGACATATGCAAATATTTTTGCAAAAATTATGCAAAAACGCATATTTTTCTTGTGAATTAACAATTTTGAATTTTGAATTAAGAAGGCGTCCTAATGATTGCTGTGCAACGTTTTGAGTTTCCCTACCTTCTCTCCTTGTACATTGTACATCGTCCCTTTGTACATCAGATAGAGTTGTCCGTCACGCAGCACTTTGATACATTGTTCCTTGTCGCTTTGTACGTTCTCCACATCCGTTGCGGTATCTTGACGCATCACGATGCGGGCGGGCGTATGTTTGGGTGCAGCGTTGGGTCCGGTCGTCGGAACTAAGAAATAGGCGCGGAAGCCTTTCAGATGCGTGTTCTCTATCGGCCAATAGAGCGTGTTCGCTGCACCCAGGAAGAGTTTGTTGTGATCCGTTCCCAACTGTTCCTCTTCCACCAATGTCGCTATACCGATGTTTCCTACGAACTTCACTTCGCCTTCTCCTCCGAGCGTTTGACCGTGATTAGTGACCACATTCACGTTTTTGAAGACGAGAATACCTCCATCAATGATCTCCGGTGTCGTCGGTGCCCATTTGACAAGATAGGGTACGCCGGCATTGATATGGTCGATAGGACCACTGATCTCGATGTCTAATTGTCCGTTGCTAGCTTTCTCCGCGTGTACGAACTCATATACTTGTGCGCCAACTAACGGTGAAGCGGCTATCTGCTCCGCATTCAGATCAAACGGCAGACAGAGTGTATTGAAATCGCCGTCACGATAAAGGGTGCGGTGGATATCCAGTTCGGCTAAGATCGACTTCGTACCTATATATGGAGCCAGATTTTCCTCGATATTGGTATATTCCTCATCTGTATAGGGCGGAGTGTCACCCTTATCTTTATCGGGCGCGGTCTTCACGCGGTGCGGTGCAGAAGAAGCACTCTGACCACCATCACTATTCACCGAACGCACACGCCAGTAGTAGTCCGTATTGGAAACGAGATCAACTATATCCTGACAAGTAGAACCGGAAACAGGGAGGTTGTTGTAGTCCTCAAGAATATGCTGAAAATCGATATCTGTAGCCACATCAATGCGGTACGATGCTGCCTCTTCAATCGCATCCCAACAGGCTTGGAAAGAGGTCTTCTCAATATTAGAAACTGTTGCCGCTTCCGCATCTGGAATTTCCATGTCCGCGGTCATGCCGGTGACAGCGAGAATAATAGCTGCGGACTTATCAACAGGGTTAGTACATACTATGTGACTAATTAGTCTAGTTTTATCCACTTCAATGTCAAATACGGAAGCACAAGCTTTACCCTTACCAGCGGCATATTTTGAAGAAACATTTTTATTAAAATAGCCACCACTTTCCAATATGTTTGTCGTGCAAACCTTATGTCCATCTTGTCCACCAAGTCCGTCTGCCAAATTAAAAACAGCATGCGTAGGATCTCCCTCCGTGTAATGTACATCAACTTCCACTCTTCGTGCCTCATCCGGTGTTCCTTCTTTTGCTGATACAGTTAAAAACATTAATCGCGTATAAGTTCCTACTTTTTTGAACTTTAACGTTCCTGTCCCCCCAATAGCGTCATCCGGTCGCAAAGTCAGTACGTTATTCTGACTGTATGGGGCTAATAGGAAAATAACATTCTCATAAAGCGGATCATCTTTCGCATCTAAGACGCATTTTATGGTGTCTCTATAATCATCTGGCCATCCGTTGCTTATGGTTAGCGCTAATTCTTCATCCGTAAAATATGTAGGATGAGAGGAGAGATAGGCTGTATTTACAGTTTCTATAACACTTTTTGTAGCAAAAAAGTAATACGTGGAAATAGAATTTTTTAGATACGAATCTGCATAATTACCGGCAGGAGTATTTTCAGCAATAGCATCTTTATTAAACCCCTCAGATACAATCAGCGGTTCATACACCACATCCGCCAGCATCGTAGCGGAGATACACATAGCAGCAAATAGGCTAATCAGTCTGTTTGTTGTCTTCATAGATATCGTGTTTTGTATGTTTTTTTTCTTTTTTATCAGAGGATGCGAATTTAGAACGCTGGAGAGCCTTGAGGTGCTCGACCTCCCGTCCACGGGTTATCACCGCTGTCTCCTCCGCCTAATCCTTCCTGTTCTTCGCCGCTTACGCACAATGCACCCATTGTACTAATGGGTATGATTTCCAATTCCGGGTGTATGTATGTTTTCTTCATTGTCTTAAAAAGTGTGCAAAGATACAAATAATTTTTTACATACACAAGTGTTTGCGTGTAAATTTTGTCTTTGCGTTCATAAAATATGGCTGTTTTTTTACAAAAAGTTTAAATTATTCGATTTCTATACCTAAAATGGAGTACATTTTTCCGTCTCGCAGGATATACACTTTTCCGTCACGAATCACCTTTGTACATGGTACAGGGTCATTTTGTACATTCTCCACATCCGTCGTTACATCGGATTGCAGAACCAGACGTGCCGGTGTATGTCTGGGCGCTGCAACCGGTCCGGTCGTCGGAACTCGGAAGTGCGCACGGAATCCACGCAGACGGGTGTCATCTACCGGCCAATAGAGCGTATTGGCTGCGCCGATAAAGAGATTGTTATGATATGTTCCTAACTGTTCCGTTGTCACGACCTCACCGATAGCGATGTTACCTGCAAAGCGGATCGAGTCTGCGCCGCCGATCGTATCGCCCACCAGCGCCGTAATATGCACATCGTGGAAGACGAGCGGCATCGGAATCGGCTCCGTTTCATCCATGTCCCATTTAACGAGATAAGGTGTACCGGCATTGATCGTCGAAACGGGACGCATATAGATCAGCAGTCCGCTTCCGTCTTTCTCCGCGCGCACGTATTCATATATTTCCGCGCCCGTGATAGGCGATTCAGCAATCTTGGCGGCACTCATGCTGAACGGCAGACAGAGTGTGTTGAACGCACCATCGCGATAAAGCGAACGGTTGAGGTGGAGCGTGTTGATGATACCGTCGTGGTATAAATCCAGCTTATCAAAAATATCGGTATCCGTCTCACCGACTACTACCGGCGCTGCGGTACTCTTTATCGCACCGGTCGGGATACCGCCGCCATCGTTAAACGGAGATTCGTGTTTCTTCATCTTTTGCGGTGTCGCATCCATCTTTTTCGGTGCAACAACAGCGTTTTTCGGAGCGAAACCCGGTTCGGTGATATCCTTGGCGGAGATAGAAATGACGAGTTCAGCAGACGGCTCGCCTATACCTTCCAGCAGAATACCCTTCAATGGCGGCAACAATACCTCTTCCATCGTATCTGTTTTATGGGTGAAGACGGTCATCTCTGATGCGGTCGGTTCGACATCTGTCGGTTCAGGCATTGTATAACGACCTGTCAGTTTGGTCGGGTTATCCTCCACTAACTTCTTGATATTGATATGTCCGAATGTGGGGTTTCCGAGCAGATAAACGTTGCCATAGACCTCTCGGAGCGCGATATTCGGTTCGCCGTTCCATGCGGGCTTACCGTAGTTAGGATTGCGCACGATGTCTTCGTGCTCATCGAGCCATTCATGTGTGTAGAAGTCGTAGTAATGATAGAGGTTGCCGGGTTTGGGCAAGCGAACAATCGCTGTATCCGGTGCAGAAGGATCGGTTGCGACGCCCATCATGTACGGCTCTGCCGGGTGCAGCTCACTGGTGAGTTTATTGGTCGGCACATGCCATTTGTCGTGAGCAACCTCGTAATAGGACTGATATATCTCGAAGATGTGGCGATCTGGCGCGAAAGTGCCGGACTGGTCGATGTCGGCTACCGCAAACGGGTTGGTCTCCTCGTTTTGCGAAGAGAAAATATCACCACTGACCACACCTTGCAGCGGGATAGAGGTCAAGTTCCACTTGTGGGTAACAAGCGGCACATCAATATATACCTGTCCGTGAATATTGATGTTCTGCTGACCCGCCATCGACATACCTGCCGGCATATAGATGTCCTTGCAGTGGTTCTTCTGATAGCCGAAGTCGTAGATCGTGTCGCCGAACGTGACGTTGTAGTTCTGTGGCAACAGGATGACATCCGTCTCCTCCAACGGAATGAACGGAGACCAGTTAAAGTCCACATTCCAGTTACCGCCGAGCCAAGTCACTACATCGGGCACGATACGCAGCGTGAAATAGGTGCGTCCTCGCTCGCAACCCACATGCTCGGTTTCTTCGCCGTCAAAAACGATATGGAAGGTGTAGTCGTAACCGGCTTCCAGGGAGGTGAGCCCCGTACCGGAAAGTATGATCTCATCGGTGTTTGCGAGGCGTACCTTGTTAAAGTCCAACTCCACCGGAGTCCACGACGGATTAGTGGATGCTTCCAAGATAACGCGCTCAATATCATATACATCCTCATTGTCTTCGCCTTTGAGGTAGAGCGGCAAACGGAAAGAACCGCGCAGTTTCTGGGCATTGGAGATACGAACCACACGAGGCAGGTTGGCCACTCTCGGCGGTAATACTTCACCGGAGTTACCTACCGCCATCATGGTGGCTATGTCCGTAGAAGGACGGATATGCAGGAATCGCGGCGAGGTACAAACTGTCTTGTCACCGGCAGAACCCGCCCGCGGGAAAGCTGTATAACTGAGCGAAAGCGTAGGCTGCATTGTGATAGAAGGGCTGTTCAGGAAGAACTTTCCATCATCAATCAGATTCAATATGTACGTTCTGGCTTCGGATGGAACATCCGGGTTGCTCCGGTATAATTGCAAAGCTTGCCATATTTGTTCGAATGTCTTGCCGCCGTATTCGCTGGGATTCTCGCGTACATACGTTGAATCACCTAATAACCAGTCTGCACTACAGAGGGTTGTTTCTTCTTTTAAAGGATCGTCGGGATCACTATAGTTCTGAACAATCTGCGTCAGCACAATATTGAGTGTATAGGTGCGATGTCCGCATAACGAAACCACTGAGTCACCGAGCGAGACATGATCTTCGATGATGATACGTGTACCACCGGCAACAAACAAATCGGCAAAGGTACCGCACCCTTCCCGGGAGCCCAAGGACTCATGATGCGTTGCCACAAAACCGGTGTAATTATGGTTCATGCTGACCTCCATCGGTTGCGCCACATAGAGTACATATCGATATACACCCGGTTTCACTTGCTCCTTGATATATCGGTAGATAGGTTCTTCTGTCGTTCGGAAGGCAGCATCGAATGCTAACAGGTTAGCCGATGTCAAACCGCTGTTCTTTATCGCTGTTGAATCAGGCAAAATAGAGATACAGCCAAAGGTGTGGGATGTACTATCCACGTTGAAATACTCGTCATTAAGGATACGGTCACCTTCACGCCATTGATAATAGAGTTTATCAATATTATCTTCAAGTTCCTGATAATCAATACGCAAATAGGTTCGAATTTCTTCCACGGGTTGATCGACACAATCCGATGTCGAGGCCTGAATAGGCATTACCGGAGGTCTCTGCACGTAGATACGGATATCATCGATGGCAAAATCGTTACCATCAGAGGAAGTACTCTTGTTGCGGATACGCAAACGATAAGACGGATAGGTGGTGTGCGCTTCAAACTTCACAGGGAACATAATCTGGTACCATTTGGCCCGTTCCATCTTGGCTTCCTCTCCTACTTTATTTACGGCGTTGATACCAAACTCACCGGTGGTAAAAGTCGTCAGCGCATGTTCGTTGCCACTTGCATCGATACCGGTAACTACGAAATCCATGTTCGGAGCACTGTTACCGGTACCTGTACTGGAAGCATCGCACAACCAAGCGGAGAAATACATGGTAGAACCGGCACAAAGATCGGCATCCACCTTTAGATTGAACACCAGTCCGGGATTTTGTGATCCGTCGCAATAAAGCATATAGCCTTCTTTGGCGTTATTGGCTTCGTTTCCTTTTCCATCCACGTGCTGATAGACTTGCGGGGCCGTACCGGAAGAAACCCAAACGGCTTTCCGGTTCGTTACGGCATACTCACTCCATGTAATCTTATTTCGTTCGGTTTGTCTATTTGTAGGAATTAAATTTTTTGTATAATATCCGTATGTTGATTCATCTACATCAAAATATCCATCCCAAAATGCAAAATCGGTTGTGCCGGGTTCGTTAAAGTTGAAACGCTCCTCGTAGATTTTCTCCATTTTCTTAGTAGGCGCAGGCACATTTGTAGAAGGACCTACAACATCAACATCCATGTATATTACTCTAAATCGCGCCACATTGAAATACACTCCGTCGGCGGAATTGTACTTGAGCGTATAAACAACGGTATCAGGAGTAGGGCTACTAAATTCTATAAACTGAGCCGAGTTCTGAGACGATTTGGTACTGAACCCACTTTTACTATATACACCATCTACATACCATTTCCATTTGGATTTATCTCCCGCCGCCGTCACATTGCCCTGACTATTGATGTAATAGTAATTGGTCAGCGCGTAATAGGTATATTGTTTTAACGTTATTTTATTTCCGGTACCGCTACCCAGACACATGTGATCCGGACCGATATAGAGTTGTCGACCGGTAGGAGCTATCAACTCATGTTCCTCCAGATAGCGGTCATTCGTACCATCCATATCTTTGCACAACTCCAAACTATCCGCCATCCATGCAGCAGGACGAATTTCATATATAGTACGTTTGGAGAGTGTCGGTTCGGTCATTGCCGTGTTATTATCCCACGTAGCAGGAGAATAATCATTCCAAATACCTTGGTCACACGCAATACGATAAATCGAGTCGCCTTGGTGCATCGTGTATTTGATCTCGACATAATTCTCGTCGGCTTTTGTTGCTTTACCGGTTTCTACCGGTCCCATCAAACTATATCCAAACCATCCGTATTCGTTTTTAGCCTTAAATTTAAGCGTCGCTGCTACTGTATCTTTTGCCCATAAGCTCTGTATACGCGGAATGGCAACGCCCGTTGGCGAATCCTCTGCGGAATACCAAGCCGGCACAGCGCGGTCGGTATCATAGCAGTACCAACGTACATACCCGACAAATGTGGCTCGCTCCGGGCGATAGAGATGTACCGATTCACCCGGCTTGGCATACAGGATCTGATAGTCCGTATGTACCTTCTGCATACCATTAGGCATCAATGCATCATAGACGCCGGTTTGGTGTGTTAATGAAAAATCTGCGTTCGCCGGGAGACTCAACCCGACCGTAATAATCAAAACGAAAAATAGAACAATTTTACGATTCATAAATATCATTTCACATTTAAAGTGAATGCAAATATAACATATTTATCGCAAATATGCAAATATTCTGCCCGATTTTTTTTTTTTTTTGTTTTAAAAAAAGGTCGTTTTTTACCTATGGTTAATTATTTTGACGAATTATCAATTGTTTTGACGAATTGTCAACGGACAACACCTTTGCTTTTATTGAATCATTTTGGGACATTTTGGACAATTAATAGTCATGCTTGTGTCTTTTGAAGTATTGCTTTTTTTGAATAGCAAAATCACAAGTGTCCACTAAAAATTAAACTATGAATAGTTCAATATTACATCAAAAAAGACTTTGGAAAGTTTATTTGGCGCGGAGCCAGGTCTGGTTGCGACCGAAGATGCCGCGTTTGTCGAGTGAGCCGCGGAGGATGAGTTTGCCGTCCTTGGGATATATCTTGCCGTAATAGAACTTGCCGGATTCGGGGTCGAGGACCTTGCCACCGACCAGCTGGTTGTTCGCCTTGTCGTAAGACATGCCGCGAATGATGACCAGCCCGACGATGGGTGCGTTATGATCCTCGTCCTTGCAGGGTTCGCACTTCAGGTCGGAGCCGTACATGAGCATCTGTGCTATCTTGCCGTAATAGAGTCCGTCCGTGCCCTGATAGATGGAGACGACGGCACGCACTTCGCCCGTTTTGTCATCGACGGTCTGCCACCGGCCGAGGATTGTTGACAACTGTGCCGGGACTGCAAGCGTCATCATCATCAGTCCCGCTAACATGATTATTCGTTTCATAATACTGAATTTTGGGTGCAAAGGTACAAAAAAAATCTGATATGTGCAAATGAAAAATGACGAACGAAAAGTATATTATATATTTATATATAATATAGTAAAAGCAGAGAAATGTACAAAATGATGCTTCATCCTTGGGCAATCCTTGGGGGATCGTTGGGCGATCCTTGGGTCGGGTTTGGTCCCGAGTCTGCAAAGGGGGTGCGGCGATGGGGCAACCCCTCCCGACCTCCCCCCCCCTCGGCACGCCCTTATTCAAGACTGAATAAGGAATCCTCCGAAGATACTGTCGCACCCTTGTGCGAATAACAATGATTTTCCACTAAAAATACAAGAAAACTTAATTTTTACCGTTAAATCCTTGTGTATTCCAAATATTTGTTGTATCTTTGTAGTCCTTTTTGGAAAAACGGTATTAATACATTTATAATAATTAAGAAAAAACACGCAAAACCCTTTTGAATGATTCAGAGCTGCGCTCTTTGTGCCAATTGCCGCTAAAAAGTCCTCAAAAATGCATTTTTGGATACTTTTTATCATCAATTATCACACTTCGTACAAATCATCCAAAAGACATTAACAAAAAAATACAATATTTCATGAAAGACGAGTCTGAGGCGAATAGGAGCCATGGGGAACGGGGTATCCGGCTGATTATAGACGAATACGGGAAGATTATGCTGTTTGCAGCGGTGTTAACGGGTTGCGTGATAGCGAGTTACTATTTCTCGCGGAGTATTCCGGTGGATCTGTTTGTCAACACAATCAGCCCGATCATGCATATAGTGATCATGCTGGTGACCCTGACAGGTGCTATTCTGCTTTACGGACACCTATATGATCTACGCGCGCGAAAGACGTGGCAGGTGGTACTGTTCATCTGGACGTTCATCGAGGCGGCGATGCTCGTGACGGAGAAAGTGTTCGGGTATTCGACGATCATCTTCGGCGTAGATATGATCACCCGTCGGGATTTGGTGGTACGTGATCTGTTAGCGTGTCTGCTGCTTTTCTACCCGATGGAGGTACTGTTCCCCAAATGGCTGAAGGTTCACCGGATGCTGATTCTGATGGCTATACCGTATCTGATCTGGGGCGCCGACCAGATCGTGGGCGAAGACCTGCGGAGTCTGCTGCTGGTCTATCCGCTTCTATTGGCGATCTACCTGCTGACGAACATCCAGAACTACCGGAAGATATGCGAGGAGAACTACTCGTCGTTAGAGAACACGGCGATCCGCTGGTTGCGGCTGTACTTAGTGACGCTTATTATCATCGGCATCTCGTATTTCTACCAGTGTTTTTCGGGTCATCCGACTCGTTTTTTCACGCAACAATGGCTGGTGTTGTTCCTGCTATTGATGAACACGGGTCAGATTCTTTTCCGCCGCAAGCCATGGCAGGAGGCGAATCTGCCGGAAGAGTTGGAGGCGGAGGAGCAGGATGAGCGTTCGTCTTTCCCTCCGGAGTACCGGGCGAAGTTCGAACAATGGATGGCGGAAGAGAAGCCTTACCTGAACAAAGATTTCCGCTTGACGGACATGACGCAGGTACTACCGCTGAACCGCACGTATCTGTCGCAGTTCATCAAAGAGGAGTACCGGTGCAATTTCTACCAGTTGGTGACGACATACCGCATCAACGAGGCGAAGCGTCTGATGACGGAGTTCCCGAAGATGAAGATGACGGATATAGCGGATCGGTCGGGTTTTGCGTCGCTGGTGGTGTTCTGCCGGGTATTCAAGCGCGAGACGGATATGACGCCGACCGAATGGAAAGGAGAGTAACCCCTCCCGACCTCCCCTCAAGGGAGGAGAAAGGGTACACGAATCTGCTAAAAAAGAAAAAAACGCAGGATTTTTGCAAAAAAATTTGCGTATTTGAAAAAAATGTAGTAATTTTGCAGCCGATTTTGCGCATATGAGCGAGCAGAAGCCTTATATCATCGACTTGAAACGCTTTCCGATAGGAACGCATCAATTTGATATTCAGCTGGATGACGCGTTCTTTGCTTCGGTGGAGAAATCCGAAATCCTGTCCGGAAAGGTGGACGCACACGTGACGCTTAATCTCCGGGAGGAGGATTACACGCTCATGATAGCCGTCAAGGGAACGGTTGTTGTGACGTGTGACCGCTGTCTCGACCCGATGAACATTGACATTGACGACGAGCAGGATAATGTACAAAGTGACGATGTACAATGTACAAAGGAGAATGAATTAGATCTCTCCTGGCTCGCCTATGAGATAACATGTATCAATATTCCGATCGTTCACAGTCACCAAACAGGTGAGTGCAACCCGCAGATGGAACTTCTCCTCCATGATCACCTATGTGACGAACCGGATCCCGATGAGATAATTGATAATTAAGTAAATGTAGAATAATTTTCCCTCCCAGGAACTAGGAGGCGTTCTCAACCCCCGGAACGTAAAAAACGTTTTTGCAAACCGGAGAGCGAGAACATGGCGGAGCGCTGTACGCGTGCAGAGCACAAAGTCGCGCAAGCCATAGTTCGCGCAAAATGGCACATCCTAAAAGAAGACAAAGCCACACCAGACAAGCCAAACGTCGTACCCATGACGTAGTGAAAGCACCGACTCTGGCTACTTGCCCGAATTGCGGTGCACTCCACATCTACCACACTGTATGCCCCAGCTGCGGCTACTATCGTGGCAAACTGGCTATCGAGAAGGCTGAAGCCTGATCAAAGGTAAAAGGTGGCTAAGGAAAAAGGTAAAAGGAGAGAAATCATCCTTTTGCCTTTTCACCTTGTAATTATTAAACGCGTGCGAGAGCACGTACGTGACTCGTGAGAGCCACAACGGAAATTGAAAAATGAAAATTGAAAATTGAAAGTTTTTTGAATTATGTACAACAATTCCAACAATGATGGACCCCGCCGTCCGAGCGGGTTCAGTACCGAAGGGGATCGCCCGGCAAGACCGCGCTTCCGTCGTGACGGAGCAACCGCTACCCCGAGACCCCGTTTCCGCAGAGAGGGAACTCCTGCAGGTTCCGATGAAACACGCCCGGCTCGTCCCCGGTTTACCAGAGACGGCGAGCAAAGACCACAGCGTCCCTATGGCGCAAGACCTAAACGCAACCCCGGACTCTATTCGCAGCGCAAGCAGCAGACCTACCGCGAGCAGTATGAAGACCCGACAAAGCCGGTACGTCTGAACAAGTACCTCGCGAATGCCGGTATCTGTTCACGCCGCGAGGCGGATGACTTTATCCAGGCGGGTGTGATCACCGTCAACGGTGTCGTAGTGGACTCCCTCGGCGCTAAAGTGCTGCCGACCGATGATATCCGTTTCCATGACCAGCCCGTACGCCGCGAACGCAAGGTGTATATCCTGCTCAACAAACCCAAGAACACGGTGACCACGACCGACGATCCCCAGGAGCGTCACACCGTCATCGATATCGTGCGGAACGCTTGCGCCGAGCGTATTTATCCCGTAGGACGTCTCGACCGCAACACGACCGGCGTACTCCTGCTTACCAATGACGGAGACCTGGCTGCCAAACTGACGCATCCCAAGTTCCACAAGAAGAAAGTGTATGCGGTCACCCTCGACCGCGATCTGGACGAGGTGGACGAGGCGATCGTACGTGCCGGTGTCGTGCTGGACGACGAGCGCATCGTGCCCGACGCACTCGAGTTCCCCAAACAGGACCGCAAGCATATCGGACTCGAGATTCACTCCGGACAGAACCGCGTCGTACGCCGTATATTCGAGAAGATAGGCTACAAAGTCGTTTCCCTCGACCGCGTATCGTTCGCAGGACTGACCAAAAAGAATGTCGGTCGCGGCAAATGGCGCTTCCTCACACCCAAAGAGGTTGCCTTCCTCCAGATGGGAAACTTTTAAGAATGTAGAATGAAGAATTAAGAATTAACAAAGGGCTCTTGGGATTTGGTACAGAGTTTGAAGATACGTACGGTTCTTATAGTTTTGTACAAAAGCCGATAGAACGCTTTCTAAATTCTAAATTCTGAATTCTGAATTGATTTAACGGTTTGAGACGTGGCTTCCACTACATATTACTGCTGGTAACGGTAGCGCTGAGTGTCATCAGCGGCATCATGATGCTCCATGTGAACGTCAATGCCGACATGACCAAGTATCTGCCGGATGACTCGCAGATGAAGAGCGGCTTGGAGATTATCACCTCCGAGTTCGGCTCCGCTGCGCAGATGTCCGGCACGGATGTCCATGTGATGTTCGAGCGCCTCCAGCCGGAGGAGATACCCGGATTGACCACGCTGCTGACCGCTTATCCCGATGTGCGGGGCGTCTCCTATCGTTTCAGCAAGGACAGCACGCATACTGTCTTTGATCTCGACGTACCCAAGTCCGTGGACCAGAAAGCGCTCGGACGGCAGATATCCAACCGTTTCGGCGGGAACTGTGTGGTCGAGACAAGTCAGGACGGAGCCACGCCGCCTGTTTCGGTCATGATCTTCGCCGCGGTGCTGATCATGGTCGTCCTCTTCGTCATGGCGCAGTCATGGTTCGAACCCGTCGTCATTCTGATCTCGACGGGGCTCGCGATCGTGCTGAACATGGGAACGAACGCCTTGCTGCCTTCCGTTTCCATCACGACGAACTTCATCGGTTCCATCCTTCAGGCGGTGCTCTCGCTGGACTACTGTATCGTGCTGCTGAACCGCTACCGGCAGGAGCAGGATGACAAGACCGACCGCCGCACTGCCGGCATTGCCGCCAATAACGCGATCCGGAAAGCGGCGCCGTCGATCCTCTCGTCGGCATTGACGACCGTTGTCGGACTGCTGATGCTCTGCTTCATGCGCCTCAAGATAGGCGCCGACATGGGTATCGTGCTGGCAAAAGGTGTCGTGTGCTCGCTGCTCTGTACGTTCACGGCGATGCCGTCTCTGATGCTTCTGTTCCGCAGAACCATCAACAAGACCGCGAAGAAAGCCTACATACCGCCTACGGACGGACTGGCACGCTTCGTCTCGGCGCACAAGCTGCCGATGGCGGTCGGAGCCGTCGCGCTCTTCTTCGCATCATGGTACCTCTCCAGCCAGACCACCATCTTCTTCTCCGCCGAGAAAGAGAGCGAGATAGAGAAGATCTTCCCGTCCCCGAACCCCTTTGTCCTGGTCTATGACACCCGCGACGAGGATTCGGTCTATACGCTGGTCGATAATTTGCTGGAGCAGCCCGGCATCCAGTCCGTCATCTCCTATCCGACGCTGATGAGCCGCCCGCTGACACCCGCCGAGATGGCGGCGCACGTACGATCCCTGTTGACGGATTTCAAGGATTTTATGCCGGAAGGGACGACCGTTCCGCCCGAGGCGCTCAACGCACTCACACCCGAAACGGTACAACTGCTCTATTACATGGAGTCCAAGCCGGACGAAGAGAGCAGGATGTCTTTCCCGGATCTGGCGCGCTTCCTCCATACCCACGTTGCCTCGAACCCCCTCTTCGCACAATACCTCGACGACGACATGAAGGCGCAGATAGCCTCGTTGCAGTCGATGCTGGAGGTACAAAGGGACAAAGTACCAAGTGACCAAGTACAAAGGGACAAAGTACAAAGGGACAAAGGACAAAGTACAAAGGAGCAAGTACAAAGTACAAAGGACGTTGTAGATACCGACACCGTTGTGTTGCCGCGGGAGACGATCGCTCCGCTGGCATCCTATACGGCATCGGAGGCGGTGAAGGAAGATACGCTCACCCCGCAACCCGTCCTGACCAACAAGATAGCCGTTGTTCCCTTCATCGAGAAACTGAACGCGGCGCATACCTCCGCGGTGACGGTGGAGATGCGCAAACTGACCGACACGCTGGCGATCCGCCTCCCGATGTCGGTTCAGGAGATGTCCATCTTCATCGGTTCGACCGTGACCCAGACGCGTCTGGTGTATGCCTATGCGCCTGGAAAGAAAAAGCTGTCGCCGCTCGAATATGTCCACCTGTTGGTGGATGACCTGTTCAAGCGTCAGGGTCTGGCGGGTATGATCTCCGAGGAGCAGCGTACCTTGCTCAGCCAGCGTGCCTACCTGATGGATCTGGCGGACCACAACGCTTCGCTGTCCCCGTCCGACCTGAACGTGCTCGTACGCGCTTTCGGCGTTGAGGGGCTGACAGAGGAAGGCATCACCGCTATGATGAAGCCGGTGGAGCAACCCGTCCAGGTCGCCAAACAGCCGTCCGAACTGAATGCCGAGGAGATCGTCCGGGCTATCGCGGAGATGCAGCGGTCGCTTCATAGTACCGACACCGCGCGTGCCGTCGTGCCGGTCAAGGAACCCGAGGTGGTCGCACCTGTCAAGAGAGGACCGAGCCGCGAAGACCTTCAGGCGGAACTGTTCACCGAACTCATGTTCGGAGGCAAGACCTATACGCCCGAGCAGATGGCGCAGCGTCTCGCACGGCTGATGAAGCTGTCGAACGTGCATTCCGAACCCGTCACCCCGGCGCAGATGTCGCTGTTGTATGACTATTACGGTTCGGTTCACAGCGGTTGCGACACGCTCCGTCTGGGATTCGAACCATTGGTGGTCTATCTGTGCGACACGCTCGTCTATGACCCGCGTCTGGCGGACATCCTGCCGGACAGCATCGCGGCTCAGACGACCACCGTCAAGGCACAGCTGCACGACGGGCTGGGGATGCTCCGCAAGGAGAACCACTCGCTGCTCGTCGTACTGTCCTCCCTGCCCGTGGAGGCAACGGAGACCTACGATTTTGTTGATACGCTCACTTCGCTGGCGGACGCGCGTCTGGCGCACGAACATTATTATGTAGGCGAGTCGGTCATGTACGCCGAGATGCGCGCGGGCTTTGACCACGAGATGGGCGTGGTGTCGCTGCTGACGATATTGTCCATCTTCCTCATTGTGGCGCTCACTTTCCGTTCGGTCATCGTACCGACCATTCTGGTGGTGACCGTCATGACCGCCGTATATGTGAACGTCGTCGTAGCGGGGCTGGTATCCGGCGCGATGCTCTATCTGGCATACCTGATCGTTCAGGCGATCCTGATGGGAGCCACGATCGACTACGGCATCCTGTTTGCCAACTACTACCGCGAGAACAGAAAGCACTCGCTGCCCGTCGATGCCGTCTGTGCCGCATACAGAGGGTCGATACGGACCATCCTCACATCGGGCATCATCATGGTCATCGGACCCGGAGCAATGGCGTTGTTCATCGACGACCTGATGATCAGCAATATAGTCGGCTGCCTTGCCGTAGGTGCGTTCATGGCGGTGGTACTGACCCTGACGGTCGTTCCCGCCGTACTCGTCGCACTCGACAAATGGGTCGTCTATGGGAAGAAAAACCGGTATGAAGTACAAAGGGACAAAGTACAAAGTACAAAGGCTATTAATGTACAAAGGGACAAAGTACAAGGTACAAAGGAAGAGTGAATAAAGGAATGAAAGAAGAAAAATGGGATCTGGAAATAACGCCGAAAGACAGGTTGCTGGCGGTGGACTGGAAGGAGATATGGCGGTATCGCGACATGTTCGTCTTGTTCGTGCTCCGCGGTTTCCGGACCGCCTATAAGCAGACTATCTTGGGACCGCTGTGGTTTATCATCACGCCGGTTCTGTCGGTGATCGTATATGTGGCGGTGTTCGGAGGCGTGGCAAACATACCGACGGACGGCGTACCCCCTGTGCTGTTCTACCTGTTGGGTATATCCGTATGGGGCTATTTCGCGAGCTGTCTGAGCGCGACATCCAATTCGTTTGTCTCCAATGCGGGTATATTCGGCAAGGTCTATTTCCCCCGTATCATCATGCCGCTGGTAGCGGTGACGTCGAATCTGCTGTCGTTCTTTATCCAGCTGGCAATCTTCTTCGCGTTCTATATCTATTACGCCGCGACGGGTACGGATCTGGCTATTCACTGGCAGATTGTGCTGTTCCCCGTCCTGATCGTGATGCTGGCATTGATGGCGGTCGGATTCGGAATGGTCTTCTCGTCCATGACGACCAAGTACCGCGACTTGCAGATCATGCTCAACAAGATCATCTCCCTGTGGGTGTATATCACGCCGGTCATCTATCCGATGAGTATGGTGACGAACGAGAAACTGCACCTGGCGATGTCGCTTAATCCGGTGACACCCGTCGTGGAAGCAATCAAGTACTCCTTGCTCGGACAAGGTCAGTTCTCCTGGCTCTGGCTTGCCTACAGCGCCGGCTGTACGTTCGTGCTGCTCATCTTCGGCTTGATACTTTTTAATAAAGTACAAAAAAGCTTCATGGATACAGTTTAAGGTTGAATGATAGAATGTTATAATGATTTAATGTTTTAAATTTATGGGAAGTTTTGAAGATAAAGATAAAATATATAAGGAAAAGTTCCTTGCCTTTGGAGTGAGAATGGTAAAACTGAAAAAGTTTCTGAATACAGAAAAACATGAATATTGTTTGGCAGATCAAATATTACGTTCAGGAACATCAATCGGGGCAAACCATAGAGAGGCTATTTATGCGGAAAGCGACTCTGATTTTGTACACAAGTTGGCAGTCTCGCAGAAAGAGTGTAGCGAAACATTATATTGGTTAGATCTTTTGTATGCCGCTGAATATATAGATGAGAAACAATATAAAAGTCTATATGAAGACGCTGAAGAGATAATGAAAATGCTAACATCAAGTATCCTTTCAGCGAAGAAGAAGTTAACGGAAAAAACAAATCAATAAAACATTAAAACATTACAACATTGGATACCCCCTATTGGACGACAGAGATTTCCCCGACGACGTTTGCGAAAGGTCTCGGGTTGAAGGAGTTGTGGCAGAAGAAATACCTGATCTGGCTGTTTATCAAGCGCGATATCACGGTGCAGTTCAAGCAGACCATCTTCGGTATGGGATGGTATTTCATCTCGCCGCTGTTCACGATGTTCATGTACATCGTGGTGTTCGGACGTATCGCCGGTATCCCGACGGATAATATCCCGCAACCGGTGTTCTACCTGAGCGGTATCTGTCTGTGGGAGTATTTCTCCACCTGCCTGACGGAGGTGTCTGCCACGTTCCAGACGAATGCCGGTTTGTTCGGCAAGGTCTATTTCCCGCGTTTGGTGTCGCCGGTGTCGAAAGTGGTGTCGAAGTTATTCCGCTTCGGTCTGCAGTTGGCTACGTTCATCATGGTGTATCTGCTCTTTGTCATCAAAGGCGTACATCTGGCTCCGACGTGGTATCTGCTGCTCTTCCCCGTACTGATACTCATGATCCAGTGTCTGGCATTGGGGCTGGGACTGATCGTCTCGTCGTTGACGACCAAGTACCGCGACCTGACCAATTTCTTCGGGGTGTTCGTCTCGCTGTGGATGTACGCGACTCCGATCGTCTATCCTTTGAGCGAGGTCAAGAATCCCACTTTGCATCAAATCATGCTCATCAACCCGATGACGTCGATAATAGAGAGCTTCAAGTACGGAGCGTACGGCAAGGCGCTCCCTGCGGAGCAGGTGTTCGACTGGACGGGGCTGGGCATCTCTGCGGTGGTGATCGCTGTGCTGCTGGTCATCGGCATCGCCATGTTCAACCGCAAGCAGAAGTACTTCATTGATACGATTTGATGTGCAAAAATGCCCCGTTTTGTAAACTATACTTTGCAAAAACAAGAAATATAAGTACTTTTGCCTGCAAAAGTTTGCGTAATCTATAAAAATGTTGTAACTTTGCGCGAAATTATAGCATATTGTTAGCAATCAATATAATTATTAACTAAAAAATTAAACAGAAATGAAAAAGTTTTTTGCATTCGCAGCTGTAGCGCTGATAGCGTTCAGTTTTGCATCTTGTAATCCGAACGACCCCCAAGGCGGCGGTTCCAATTTCTTTAAAATTAATGTTACCAACATTGATTTCACCACTGCTGATCTGGAGATTATTCCGGCAGATACGTCGGTGTATTACTTCCCCGGTATGGTGATCGGAGAGGAAGGCATCAAGAGTATGGACTCGCTGATCAACGTGCAGATGAAGAAATTGAAGGGATATGACGCAAGCGATTTGATTGATGCTAAAATCCTTGTTAAAGGTACCTTCAAGGTTACGATTGAAGATATGGAGTCGAATACGGATCATGCCGTTTTTGCCTTTGATGTAGTAATCAACGGTGAGAATTTTGAAAAGGGTAAAGAGTTTACCTACAAGACCTTCAAGACGAAAGCACCTGAGAATGAAGATTTAGGCGTACTCGAAGGCGGCGGCTTTGAGGACTACCGTGACGAGGACGGTTCTTACCTCGCTGATGCTGTGAAAGAAGGTGAATATGATGTTACGCTCAATATCGTTGATGCCGATTTCATCGGTAACTTCACGGAAGCTGATTTGATTTTGGAATATTCGTATATCTGGACGAAGAATATGCACGCGCAGTATGGTCAAGATATCGTACAAGCCCAGTTGGAGAGCAAGCTGGCAGGCGAGGACGCTGCTACCATCAGCGGATGGGTTATTGCTGCGAACGGCGCCAAGTACACCTTCACGTTCACGCACCCGACCGTAGAGGCTAAGAATGCTCCGAAGAGAGCTCCCAAGCATAACGAGAGCAAACCGGCTATCAAGAGCCTGGCTAAGTAATATGCGTGATGCGCAAGTAATACATTAAATTAAAGAGATAAAGAAAAGTATGAAAAAGTTTTTTGCAATCGTAGCTGTTGCTCTCGTGGCATTCGGCTTTGCATCCTGCAACGGAAACAATCCTTCCGCTAATGCATTCAAAATCACCGTTAGCGATATCACCGCTACCGGTGCTACAATCGAGGTAGTTCCTGCTGACACTGCAGCTACCTATTATTGGGATATTCTGGAGGCTTCCGAGGCTGCCAAGATGGACGATGAGGCGGTAGGTACATATCTGAAAGAGCTGTTGGAAGAGGCAGTTGAGTATTATACCTATTATGGTTATGATGTTGTTTTCGAGGACTTCCTTGTAAAAGGCAAGGACAGTTATGACTACACCAAACTTACCGCCGAAACGGAGTACACCGTTGTAGCTATTGCGCTGGACAAGGACGGTAAATCAAGCGGTGCAGCTTCCCGTCAGAACTTCAAAACTCTGGCGGAAGAAGTAGTGCCCGTACCCGATAACATGACCTTCCAGATCGCAGTGGACGATATCACCTACTCGGGGGCAAGTGTTTCCGTAACTCCGTCTATTGACGATGCAACCTATTACTGGAATGTCTTTGAGACGGCTGATATCGACGGTATGAGCGATGCAGACCTGGGTGCAGCTCTCAAGAGTAATATCGAGTACATTATTCAGATGTACGCCTATTACGGTCAGGAGTTCACTATCGCGGATTTCCTGTCCGAGGGTGCGGATGCTTATGACTTCGCAGAATTGGATTCCGAGACAGAGTATACTGTTGTGGCTGTTGCGATGAATGCACAGGGTACCACCAATGGCGCGGTAGCCAAGAAGAACTTCAAGACAGCTGAAGTTGTTGCGCAGTCCGAGGTAACGCTGGACTTCCACGATGCTCTTATCAAGGACTACCGTGACTATGACGGTTCATTCATGATCATTGCCGCTCCGGCTGACTCTTCGGTTGTTGTTCTCCTGACTCCGTATAGTGATGAGTTCGTTGGTGACTTCACGCAGGCTGATCTCGATCCGGACTACTCGGGTATCGTGATTAAGGCTGACCAGAAGAGTTATACTGTCGCTAAAGCTGCGTTCGACGGAACTCTGAGATCGAGAGAGGAAGACTACTTCTACAGCGGCTGGTTCATTGCATCCAACCTGGTTAAGTACAGCTTCGAGTTCTCTGTTCCTGCTGACGAAAGCGCATTCGAACAAGGCGGCGAAGAAGGCGGTGCCAATGTTCCTGCCAAGAAGGTCGCTGGGAAAGTTCTGGATAAGAAAAATGCGTTCCTCAAGAAAGGCAATATCGAGAAGAACGTTCGTCGCTCCGAGAAGCTTTTCAACCGTTAATAGGTAGGAACTGATTCCTGAAAAAAACTGTCACTTCGATGGCAGTTTTTTTTTGTGTTGTTTCGTGTAGATGTGCCCCTCTGACCGTAGCCGATCGTTATCCTTTGCTCATGCTTTCCTTGGCTTGTCGTAGTAGTAATATCCCCGTTATCACCCTGTAATCACTCCGTAATCACCCCGTAATCACCCCCTTTTTGCTCGTTATTGTGTCGTGATGGAATCGGGGAAAACAGGGTAAGTCTTTGTATTTCTTCGTGAAACAAAGGCGTTCGGGGTTGTTGCGAGGTGGGAAAGGAGAAGTTATTAACAATTTTTCGTTTTGGAAAACTTTTTGTGTTAATAAAAATCGCAAAGTATTGAAAATAAGAAGAAATAGTAAAAGTTTTGGAAAACTTTGTGAATTTTTCAAAAAATATTTGCCAAAAAATTTGCACAATTCAGAAATTTGTTGTAATTTTGCACCCGAATTCGCGCTTGATGAATAGGGGATAGAAAAAAACATAAAATAACGTAAGAAAAAATAATTTTGGATTAGTTGTGTTGCGATAAATTTAGAAAAAAACAAACAAAACCCTTTTGAATGATTATGAGCTTCGCTCCTTGTGTCAATTGCTGCTAAAAAGTACCTAAAAGTAAACTTTTGCACTTTTTACCAACAATTACCACAACTCTTCGAGTTAAATCATTAAAAAGACATAAACATAAAAAACAATTTAGGGGGTAAGCGCGGTGAGGAAGAGAGCGCACATGAATGTGCGCGCAAAGACGCTATATGATACAAAGCCGGATAATGTACAATGGGACAAGGTACAATGTACAAAGGGGGAAGATGCTAATGGCGGCGGGCATGCCGACAAAATGCATGATGATGCGATAGGGGCGGCGGATGACATCCGCCTGCAATACGAAGAAGAGGATTATATGCCGGATAAAATCCGGCGGAAACGGAGGAAGAGATTTTAAGTACCAAGTGACCAAGTACCAAGTACCAAGTGACCAAGTACCAAGTACAAAGGGACAAAGTTCAATGTACAAAGTGACAATGTACAATGTACAAAGGAAGGGCGAAGCGTGGTTGATGATTGAAGAATGAAGGTTTAAGATTTTATTACTATATTATGGAAACATACATTATTAAGAGAGACGGTAAGAAGGAACTTTTTGCCATTGACAAGATTAAAAACGCTATCAGCAAGGCATTCTTAGCTGTGGGAGCGTTTGCGACCGAGGAGACACTCGGATGTGTTTTATCCCATTTGCGCGTTCATAACGGAGCTACGGTGGAGGAGATTCAGAACCAGGTAGAGGTAGCGCTGATGGCGGAGGGTTATTATCAGGTAGCGAAAGCGTTTATCCTGTATCGTCAGGGGCACACGGAGGACCGTGAGACGCAGCAACGTCTGGACTTTATGATGAACTATGTTCAGGCATCCAATGCGGCAGAGGGTTCGAAGTTCGATGCAAATGCGAACGTGGAGCACAAGAACATCGCTACTCTGATCGGCGAGCTGCCCAAACAGGGCTTTATCCGTCTGAACCGCCGTCTGTTGACCGAGCGTATCAAGACGATGTACGGCAAAGAGCTGAGCGACCGCTACATGAGTCTGCTCAACCAGCACTTCATCTACAAGAACGACGAGACGAACCTCGCCAACTACTGCGCGTCCATCACGATGTACCCTTGGCTGATCGGCGGGACGAAGAGTATCGGCGGCAACGCTACTCCTCCTCACAACCTCAAATCGTTCTGCGGCGGATTCATCAACATGGTGTTCATGGTGAGCTCGATGCTCTCAGGCGCGTGCGCTACGCCCGAGTTCCTTATGTATATGAACTACTTCATCGAGCAGGAGTACGGCGAGGACTACTATCTGCGTGCGGACGAGGTGGTGGATCTGAGCAAGAAACGCCGTACGATCGACAAAGTGATCACGGACTGCTTCCAGCAGGTGGTTTACAGTCTGAACCAGCCGTCGGGTGCGCGTAACTTCCAGTCGGTATTCTGGAATATCAGTTACTACGACCGTTACTATTTCCAGAGCCTGTTCGACAACTTCCGTTTCCCGAACGGCGAGGCGCCGCATTGGGAGAGCCTGAGCTGGTTGCAGAAACGGTTCATGAACTGGTTCAACGAGGAGCGTACGCGCTGCGTGCTGACCTTCCCGGTAGAGACGATGGCTCTGTTGGCGGAGAACGGCGACATCAAGGACAAGGAGTACGGCGATTTCACGGCAGAGATGTACGCGAAGGGTCACTCGTTCTTCACGTACGTGAGCGACAACGCAGACAGTCTGTCGAGCTGCTGTCGTTTGCGTAACGCTATCACGGACAACAGTTTCAGCTACACGCTCGGCGCCGGCGGTATCTCGACGGGTTCGAAATCGGTATTGACGATCAACCTGAACCGCGCTATCCAGTACGCCGTACGCAACAACATCCCGTATCAGGCATACATCGAGGACGTAGTGGATCTTATGCACAAGGTGCAGTTGGCATACAACGAGAACCTGAAGAACCTGCAGGAAAAAGGCATGCTGCCTCTGTTCGATGCCGGTTACATCAATATAGGTCGTCAGTACCTGACGATCGGTGTGAACGGTCTGGTGGAAGCGGCTGAGTTCCTCGGCTATGAGATCAAAGACACGCCGGAGTATGCGCACTTCGTACAGGAACTGCTCGGTATCATCGAGAAGAAGAACAAAGAGTACCGCACGCGCGATGTCATGTTCAACTGCGAGATGATTCCGGCGGAGAACGTGGGTGTCAAGCATGCCAAATGGGACCGCGAGGACGGCTATGTCGTGCCGCGTGACTGCTACAATAGCTATTTCTACATCGTGGAGGACAAGAGCCTG
Source organism: Paludibacteraceae bacterium (assembly GCA_905233375.1). Taxonomy (GTDB): domain Bacteria; phylum Bacteroidota; class Bacteroidia; order Bacteroidales; family Paludibacteraceae; genus Colicola. The sequence goes on from CAJOEJ010000001.1 coordinate 61,218, forward strand.
AACGTGCTGGACCGCTTCCGTTTGCACGGCGCGAAGTACATCGAGCACCTGACGGGCGGTAGTGCGCTTCACTGCAACCTGGAGGAGCACCTGAGTCAGGCGCAATACCGTCAGTTGCTGCGCGTGGCGGCGGTAGAAGGATGCAACTACTTCACGTTCAATATCCCGAACACGGTTTGTAACGACTGCGGTCATATCGACAAGCGCTACCTGAAGGAGTGCCCGCATTGCCACTCGAAGAACGTGGACTACCTGACGCGCGTGATCGGTTACATGAAGCGTGTATCGAACTTCTCGGAGGCACGCCAGAAAGAGGCGGGACAGCGGTACTATGCCGAGAAGGGGAAAGCGCCGGAGTGTTGAAAAGTACAAAGGGACAAAGGACAATGTACAAAGGATGATAGAGAATTGAAAGTAGCATCATTTGATATTGTATTTCAGGAGATTCCGGGCGAGGTAACACTCGCCCTGAATCTGTCCGGATGTCCGTGTCATTGTCCGGGGTGTCACAGTCCGCATCTGGCGGAGGATATAGGCGAGGAAGTGGACGAGGCGTTGCTGGACGGGCTGTATGCGCGTTACGGCAAGATGATCACGTGCGTTTGTTTCATGGGCGGTGATGCGGAGCCGGAGACAGTAGCCCGTTGGGCGAGGTACGTGAAAGAATTACGAAAGGAGAATTCGGAATTACGGACGGCGTGGTATAGCGGACGAACGAGTATGCCGCGGGATGAGGAGGCGTTTGACTATGTCAAGATCGGTCCGTATATCGAAGCGTTGGGCGGACTCAAGAGTAAGAATACCAACCAGCGGATGTACAAGCGAGTAGGGAAGGAATGGGAGGATATTACGGGGGAGTTCCGGAAATAGGGGAGCCAGGATAATGTACAAAGGGACAAAGTACAATGTACAAAGGATTGAAGGTGTTAATGGCGGCGGATGACATCCGCCTGAAATACGAAGAAGAGAGAAACAACAAGCCTCGCGGGGAACGCGAGGTTTGTTGTTTAATAGATCAGTACTAATAAATCAGGACTTTGTGGGTGGTGGTATGCTCGTTGCCGTAGCGGGTGCGGATGAAGTAGATACCACTGTTGGCGGGCAGGGTGATCTGGGTCTTGCCTTCGTTCAGATGTCCGGATTCGAGGAGGAAGCCGGTAGCCGAGAAGACGTCGTACTGCCCTTTGTCCGGAGCTTCGACGGTTATCACCGGAGCATGCTTCGGCGCCTGGGTCGGGTAGATGATCACCGGCGTGTCGTGGGTCTTGGTCTCGAACTCCTGAATGATGATCGGGCAACTCGGAATTGCCACGTTCTCCCCTCTGCGTACCGCCATCATGTACACTTCGTCTCCGGGCTCCAATACGGAGCTTTGCAGGTAGAGCGTTCCGCCCGCAGGTTGCAGCACATGGTTGACGTACCATTCGGTCTTGATGAAATCATATCCGCCGTTATACTCGGCATTGAGCGGCATGACGATATCGTTCCAGTTCTGCTCGATGACCCACGCGGGGTAGCGAATGAGCATGGAGATGCTGTCGGAACGCTCGATGCCGCAGATGTCGTTATCAATCTCAATGCGCAGGCTGTAGTAGTTAGGCTGTACGTACGCAGTATGATTCCGGTACAGCACATTCTTGAACTTGGGCAGGTCGATATGCGCCTTGAAGGTCGGGTCGAAAGGTACATCATCGACGTCAACAAAGCCGGCTTTCTTCGCGAGGTTGTCAAAGCGGACGCTGTACTTCGCCGGTTTGCTTCCCATGAACGACAAGGTGACATCAAACCCTTCCGCGTCCGCGCATAGATCTTCCTCTATCTTCGCGTAGGTGATACGTGCCGGATCGCTCACATCGAGCAGCAGAGTGTGGATATAGGACTGCTTGACATCGAGCAGGCGTACGGTATCGCGGTAACAGCCTGTCTGTGTGTAGGTTTTGCCGCGCCATGTGTATGTCATTCCGCTACATATTCTATCCTCGAGGGTATCGCGCACGGTCTCCACTACCGTCAGTTTCAATGTGAAGGTGCTATCACAGAGGAAGCCTTTGGTCGGTTCCCTATGGTGATAGACACCGGTGGAGTCGTAGGTGGAGCTGAACCACTTGACGGGCTGGTCATAGTCCGCAAGCGTGATAATGGTGTCGTGGTGATAGACAGGATGCACGGTGAGATCCAGGTGCATGATACTGTCACACTGGTTCCTGGTCTTGAAATACAAGTCGTACTTGCCGGTGGTCGTGAATTTCTTTCCTCCGAACTCGACGGTATCGCCCTGACATATCTCCCTTACTTCGGTAGGCATGTCGTACGCGGGGGCGTCATAGATGTGTACGCAGTACAGGCTATCGAGCTTTTGCGAAGAGGACGGACGGACGAAGGTGTATAGTCCGGCTTCTGTAATGACTCTGTCGTCTATCTTGATCTGCGCACCCGGACAGAGCGGAATAGCGTCCCACGCCGAGACATGGTCGGTGACCACCAGATTGATCAGCACGACGCTGTCACAATGGAAGCGGTTGGTCAGGGTGTCGTAATACATGCCGCTCTGCATATATTCCTTATTATGGATAATATACGGCGGTGCTATATAGGATCCGATCAGGGTATCCATCCGAGTGAGACTCGTCCGGTTCACGTGGAGGGTGAGAGATACCAAGGAATCTATGTTGGGCGACAGATACTGATACGTTCCTTCGCGGGTGTATTTGTTGCCATAGAACATGCAGAAATCCCCATCGCAGATGGTCGTGTCTTTTTCAAGAACCACTTTAGGGTGTACTACATTGACACTGAACTCGTATATACTGTCGCACCCGTACCGGTCGAAATACTCCACTCTGTGCTTGCCTGTCTGGGTGATCTCAATACCGTGTATAATCTCCCTTGTTCCGGCAGGTATGTTGTAGTTCTCCTTGATGATCGTGTCATTATGCGCCCCGACGCGCAGCTCGTAGATACTGTCGTAAGCGAATCCCACCGTTTGGAGGTAGTCGTAATAGATGCCGGCTTTGGTGATCCATTGTCCATGCCATTCCAGGGTGTCGGGCAGACAGAGATGGACGGAGTCGGTCAGATAATACGTCTTTCCGATGGTGAGGGTGAGGTGGTAGCGGATCGAGTCGCACTTACCGTCCGCATATCGTACCGTGTCTGTCCGTTCCACCTTGCCCGTACTGATATTCTTTGTCGGGATGGTATAGGTCCGTCCCTCGGGCGTGGTCCATACAAACGGATTCTTATCGCTCGTTGTCTGGGGCACTTCGATGGTTTTCACTTTGCGGAAACGCATATCGATGGAATGGATCGTCTTGGCGCATCCCAGTTCCGAATAGGCGGTGTCATGGATGAGCGTATCGCGCATATACCGCTTGCCGCTGTAGTCGTAGAAATCGCCTTCGCAGAGGATAGGATGAATGGTATCCCGCAGGGCACGCAGCACTCTGAAGTTGATCACGTTGATGGTATCCACAATCTTCGACTTGACGGTATCCATCAGGACGGTGTCATTGTAGATGGGTTTCACATTCCGCCATAAGTAGGGCAGGTTGTCCTCACATTCCTGCACGGAATGATTGCGGATGATTTCCTTCTCGTGTACGGTCAATTGCAACTCGAGGATACTGTCGCACCCGTTCACCGCCTTCAAGGTGTCGTAATAGGTTCCGGAGATCCGGTATGTCTTGTCCGGGTGTGTGGGTACGGACCATGTATAGGAACCGTTGACATGCATCTCCTGTACGGTCTTTATCTGCGCCAACTCCCTTATCTGCAGGACAATGATACTGTCGCAACCGAACTGGTTCGAGAGGCGCTGAGTATATCTGCCGCCTTGGGTGTATGTTATGCCGTGGTAGATGTACGGGTTTCCGTAACACATGTCGTGACGGAGATACGTGGTGTCTGTCTTCAGCACTTTCAAGTGCAAGGTCACGAGCGAGTCATAGTGCATGACGGTCTTCAACGAATCGATATAGACCGTGTCGGTTGTAAACAGTTTGTTGTGCCATTCATAAGGCAGTTCGGAAGCGCAGACCGTAGCGTTGGTCACATCGGCATTGTAGGTCGGCCATACCTTGAGGTCGAGGATAAGCACGCTGTCGCAGCCACGGGATGACTTGACGGTGTCGCGATAGAGTCCCGTCCAACTGTAATCACGGGTGCTTTTGAGCGAACCGTCCGCATTATAACACGTCCATTGGTACGGAATCTCTTTGTCGGAACGGTTGACCGTAAGGAGTGTGGGCGAGGCAACGGGAATGATATTGAGGATCCATTCGGTGATCGAGTCGCACCCGTGCGCTTTGGTGTAATCCAAGTGGCGGTATATACCGGCATCCTTGATCCACTCTCCGAAGAAATCAAGCGAATCCCCCTGACAGAGCTCATGGCTCTCGCGAATCCGATAATGGGGGAAGGTATCCACTACCAGCTTATAGACACTGTCCACGTTGGTCACTCTTGTGCGCAGACTATCCCAATACACTCCGGCTTTGTCTATCACGTACGGCTTGCCTTGCCACAAGTGTCCTTCCCATACATAGGGACGGTTGTTATCCACCTCCCCGTGGTTGCTTTGCGGGCAGATGGTGACGTGCTCCTCGTATAAGTAGGTCGTGTCCGTGACTAACTTCAACCGGTAGATCACGCTGTCGCAGCCATAGACAGCGGAGCGGAGGGTGTCATAGAAGAACTCGTAGCCCAACTCTTTATGTACGGGCACCGTGATATACTTGTTCCATTCGCGTATCTCCCATACATACTGCGTTGCCGTATCCGGCACATGTACCTCCGGTAAGGCTCTGCGGTCGGGCTTGTGTACATTCACCCAATACTCCACGATGCTGTCACAGCCCTGCCGTCCGGCTCCGATCGCGGGGAAGGTGTCCAGATAATAGCCCTCTGCGCTGATCACCTTGTTGCTACCGTCACTCCAGGGTATCTGACAGGAACTGCCTTCGCAAACATGGATGGTTTCGCGGTGGATATTCTGCTTGACGACATGCAGATTCAGCCAGTGTGTCGAGTCCTTGTTGTAGAAGACGGAATCCCGGTATCCATTCGCGTCCTTGTTCAAGGGGAGCGGAATATGTTCGTCTCCGTTGTGCCAGATGAAGTTCTCTCCGTTCAACAGCCGTTGTTCGCAAACGGTGTCGGTGAAGTCTCTCTCAAAGGGATACCACCACCTCAACTGCCAATGATAGACGGTGTCGCAGAGCCCGACGATATGGTTCTCCGGTATATAATCGTACCACCCTTCGTTCGCGCCGAGTATCTGACCATGCCAATCGACGGTCGTACCGTATTGAATGCGCTTGTAGAAGACGGTATCCTGCGGATTGTATTTGACGGTGATGACGAGCACGGAGTCGCACCCGTATTGGTTGGAAAGCGTGTCGTAATGGACGCCTTCTTCCTTGATGTGGGGGAAGTCCTCCACACCTGCGCCCTTGCTACATAACTCGCGATAGAGGTATGTCGGCTCGGAGGCGTAGCGTATATGCAGATTGAGGGTAAACGCCGTATCCGGTTCCGTTTCGTAGCGGGCGAGGATGGTATCAAAGACGGTGGTGTCTTTGCCTAACTGGAACTTGTCATGCCAATAGAAGTACGGTTCCTCTTTCGACCAACAGAAATCGACATCTTCTGTCTTCTCGAACATAGGCCAGTATGTAATGATAAGCCGGTGCGTACTGTCGCAACCGTATTGGTTCGTGCCGCTGACGAAGATGTTTTGCCGGTTCGCGTCCAGCCATGTATAGGTACTGTCGTTTATCCATGTATAGGTTTTTCCGGGCCATAAGCGGACACTATCCACATAAATATTGTTCGGCAGGTTGGTGACTACCACCTTGGTGATGGTGTCGCAACCGGTGACGGAAGGAATGGTGTCGTAATAGATGCCTTCTTTATAATAGGTCTTTCCGCGGTAGGTCTGGCTGCTCCCGGGACAGAGGTTGATCGTATAGGTCTTCTCGGGGTTGTCGTTGATGGTCAGATACAGACGGTAGATAATGGAATCGCCGCTGTTGTTTTTGTAGCGGATGGTGTCGTCTTTGTAATACACACCCAAGTCCCTGAACTCGTTGCTGCGCCATACATAGGGCGTGTCCGCCTCGCAGATGGTCGCCGTTGTCACGCGCACATTATCCTCCACGACAAAGACCATCCGCTCATAGACGGAGTCGCATCCCTGCCGGTTGGTATAGCGGTCCACCATCAGACCGGGTCCCGTCACTTCCATTCCGCGCCAATAGATCGGCTTGGCATCACTGGTATGGATGACCATTGTGTCTCGTCTGCGGAACTCCTGACCGAAACGGATGTCGTGCGTGATGATACTGTCGCAGCCTTTCACCGTCTTGTAACTCTCGGTGAAGACGGTATCCTTGGTGTAATTCTTTCCGTTGTAATAGATGGAACTCCGGTCGCAGGCAGGAATGAGATTCGTGATGTAATATGCCTTGTTGACGGTCAGGTTGAGCACATGGTACGCGCTGTCTTTGCCGCTCTGGTCTTTCTCGGTATAGCGGTAGATACCCGTGTGCGTACATTTCTGGTTATACCAGTCATAGGTCTCGCCATCCGCCAGACAGGTGGAGAAGGTAATGGAATCCTTCACTAATTCGGGCGTGGTGGCACCGTACATCATGCGTGATGCCGCCAGCACCGCGATACAAGTCAATACTCTCAGTACGTGTATTCTTTTCATAACTTGTCTCCTTTCCCCTTAATTATAGCACATACATCCGTGGTGGAAGCCGGCTCGTGCGGTTCTGCTGCCTCCGATCATATAGGTCAGTTTGACTCCCGCGAAGAACGGAACCGTCCGGTCTGGCCGGGCAAATGTATTGAGGTAGGGATTCACCCGGACGTTCATCGCCGGAGTGGTCCGTCCTTCCCCTATCGCTTCGATATGGGGCTGGGGCGTATCCCATTTGCTTATCTGGTTGTTCAGCCCGTACTCGAAATAAAAACCGAGTTTGAGTACGTGGCAGGTACGGTCGCTGGTCGGCATGGACGACAACAAGTCATATCCGATCTCTCCGATGAGCGAAGCCGTTACATTGAGGCGGTTCTCCCGCTTGTCTGCAAAACCATATTGCGTGTATCCGTGCTGCGGCTGGTCGGATACCAGTTCGGGATAGCCGTCATACTTGCCGCTCAGATCAAAGCTGCCATTTGTGCGGGTGACAGGATGGATGGCGTAACTGAGTTTCAAACCGGCTCCCAGATACAAACCGCTATAGTAATATCCCACCATAACGGGAACGTCCACGTAATTCCATTGGATTTCATCGGTCTCGTTGACGCGGTACACGAGCTGTACATTCTTCCCCTGGGTGTCCTGCCCCGGCAGTTCGAACGTGTATTCGTCCACAGCGAGACTGGAACGGTGAAAACTCATCTGTACGCCCAAATTGACCCACAAGCCGCTGTTCCGGAATTCATATCCCAGACCGACCGACCCGCCCAAATTGCCATGAGGCGTCACCGTTGTCATGCCTGTTTGCAGCATCGAATAGCCGACACTGCCGCTGACATAGCCGAAATGAAAATCGTCTCCGTCCTCGAACACCGTGTGACGGGCACGCCATGTCTGGGCGGACAACGGACTCATCATAACCAGAACCAGACAGCAGCATATAAAACGCCCGGCTGATTTCAAAGAAGATGGTTTGCTTTGCATATATATTTTTCTCTCTTATTCCTAACTTATGCACACACGTTGCGCGTGTGCTGCGTACACATGTACGCACATAAAATCAGGCAAAGGTACAACTTTTTTTTGAATTGACCAAATTTTTTATAATATTTCACGTGTTTTTGCCCATTCGCACACAAAAAAAGCGAGTTTTTCACTCGCTCTCTTGTTTTTGACGAAACCGTCCGTCACTTCGCCCGTATAAACAGCTGAACCGGTGTACCGGTGAAATCCCACCATTCGCGCAGCTTGTTCTCGAGGAACCGGCGGTACGGTTCTTTGACATACTGGGGCAGGTTGGCGAAGAACACAAAGGTCGGGATCTGGGTGTTCGGCAACTGGGTGCAGTACTTGATTTTGATGTACTTGCCTTTCCATGCGGGGGGGGGATAGTTCTCGATGAGGGGCAGGAACTTGTCGTTCAGCTGGGCTGTGGGCACCTTCTTGTTCTTGTTCTCATAGACATGCAACGCGGTCTCCACCACCTTGAAAATGCGCTGTTTGGTGATAGCGCTGGTGAAGATGATCGGGAAGTCGGTAAACGGTGCAATGCGCTCCCGGATCGCCGCTTCGTACGCCTTGATATCCGCATTGGTCTTGCTCTCTATCAGGTCCCATTTGTTGATACAAACGACGAGACCTTTCTTGTTTTTCTGGATGAGCGAATAGATATTCAGATCCTGCGCCTCGATGCCGCGTGTGGCATCAATCATGAGGATGCACACGTCGCTGTTCTCTATCGCGCGGATGGAACGTACTACAGAGTAGTATTCCAGGTCTTCCGTCACTTTCGCTTTCTTCCGGATACCGGCGGTATCGACGAGGTAGAAATCCTTTCCGAACTTGTTATACCGCGTATAAATGGAGTCGCGTGTCGTCCCGGGGATATCGGTTACGATGGTCCGTTCTTCTCCGATGAAGGCGTTCAGGATACTGGACTTGCCGGCGTTGGGACGACCGACGATCGCGAAGCGGGGCAGGTCCTCCAGTTCCTCGTCGCTGTCATCCTCTTTGCGGAACCGGCTCACTACCTCGTCGAGCAGGTCACCGGTGCCCAGACCGTTCTCCGCGGAGATGATGAACGGCTCGCCCAGACCGAGTTTGTAGAACTCCGCCGCGCCGTACTGGTGTTCAAAGGCATCGACCTTGTTGACCGCCAGGATCGTCGGTTTGTTAGCTTGTCGGAGGAGGTGTGCTACCTCGGTGTCGAACTCGGTGACGCCCTGATCCACGTCCACTACCAGAAGGACTACATCCGCTTCGCGGATAGCGAGGTTCACCTGGCGGTTGATCTCGCTCTCGAAGGTGTCGTCGCTGTTGACCACCCATCCGCCGGTGTCGATCACGCTGAACTCGCGTCCACACCATTCGGCTTTACCGTACTGGCGGTCGCGCGTCGTGCCCGCCGTGTTATTCACTATCGCCCGACGCGTGCCCGTCAAGCGGTTAAACAGGGTCGATTTCCCGACATTGGGACGACCCACTATCGCTACAATATTTGCCATAGATATTTACAATTTACAAAGTACAATGTACAATTTATTATTCGCAACTGTTACATCCGTTGCAACTGTTGCAGTCACCGCAGGATGATTCGCTGTCGGAGCCTTTCTTGTGGCATCCCCCTCCGCAACAACCGCGCGGGTTGCGGATGGCTCTCAGTTCGCCTTCGGTCACGTCGCGGATATCGAGGATGACGCCTTTGAAATGCAGGGTCTCGCCCGCATAGGGGTGGTTGAGGTCAATGGTCACATGGTCGTCCGTGATCTCGCACACCTGCGCCTTGACGATCTGTCCGTCGGTCGTGTTCATGGGTACGACAGCACCTACGAACACCCGCTCCGCGTCGAACTCTCCGTCGCCGTTAAAGAACATCGTTTTGGGCAGGTCCATCAGCCCTTCTTCCAGATACGGACCGTACGCCTGCTCCGGCTGGAGAACAAAGTCAAACGTGTCGCCGGGCTCTTTGCCTTCCATCTGCTCTTCGAGTGCCGGAAGCATCATCCCTTCGCCCTGACACCATACAATGGGCGCTTCCTCCGTGCCTTTTTCCATTAATTCTTCCGTGCCGTCCTCGTTGCGGATGTACAACTCATAGGTCGCACGGACTACTTTCAAATTTTCTACTTTCACCATAATATTTACAATTTAACAATTTACCATTTTATGATTTATGGACGGTTTTACCACCAGTTCACCTTCGCGTTCGTGCTCGAGTTGCTGCTCTTGTCGTATTTGAGGTCGCTGAGCATGGAGGCGTTGACGCCGATGTGGAAGGTGTAGCTCTTGAACATACCGATCGGGTTGATGCTTGCCGTCATGTTCCAGCAGTGCAGGTCGCGGCTGATATTGATGGTACATGCCGTTACTTTCTTGTAGTCGAAGTTGTATGTCAGCGATGCGCTGGCTTTCCATCCCTTTCCCAAGCCTATATTGCCGTTCATGGTCAGCGAGTGGGTGAACTTCATCTTGTAGTACATCTTCTCGTAGTCGAACTCACTGCCGTTGGTGTAGGCGAGCGAGTAGTTGACGGACAGGCTCCATGGTATCTCTGTTTTCAGGTAGCCATCCTCGACCTCCGCCTCCCCTTTGTTGTTCGGCTTGGCATTCTTGTCCGTACCGTCTTCGTTCTTCTCAACGGCGGTAATGACCTCCTCTTCGCTCGTTTCGCCTGTTTCTGTCTTGGCTCGCGTCTTCTCCTGCCGCGCTTCTATCTTCTCCTTCCATTTCTTGATGGTCTGGTTGTTGAAGGTGTAACTGAAACTCCACCGCAGTCCGTTCCAGTGGGGGAAACGTCCGTTGTGCCAGTACTGTTTGTTTGTCCTGACCGGCGTCCCGTTCGCGTTGAGCTCGTACATGTACGGATCGAGGGTGGTGTTCAGGTTCAGACTGTAGTTGTTCAGTTTCGGGAATTTGAGACGCAGGTTGACGCTGAAATTACTCCAGTTCATCGAGTCGGCTGCGAAGTTATACCCGCCCGATACGCTGAAATTATCAATCAGGCTGATGACCTTGTAGGGTTGCTTGCCGGTGGTGTCGTTCTTGTTGACCACCTTCATTTCCAGGTTGTTGGACACGCCGAAACTCAGCGTCGCCGCCATGCCGCGGCTCGCGTTGCCGTAGATGCCGCTCGTGAAGCGCGAATAGACCTGATGCATGTACACGGGGTTCCCCGCTTCGTCCGTTTTCTGTATCTTGCGCCCCGTCACGCTGTCCCGCTCGTTCGTATAGACGGGCTGATCGTAACTGCCGTAATAACCCCAACCGGAGGCGGCAAAGTCCGGGTGGTAGGTCATACTGAGCGTCGGCGTGATGACGTGGCGGAACTTCTCCACTTTGCTGTTCGGGAACAGTTTTTTCAGCGGCGTGTAGAAGCCGTACAACTTGGTAATCATGCTCACGCCCACATCAAAATCAAACACGTTGTAGAAACCCGTTGTGGTGTCCCGCGCCAGGGCTTGCGCCTCGTCGTCCCAGCGCTGGTCGATGCGCTGGAAATACATCCGGTCACGCAGGTTAATGGTCGGCGTGATATTGAGGTATTTGAACAGCGTGAACGAGGCGTTGATGGGTATCGTGTGACGGATTCCCGTTTGCCAGTCGCGGAAGAAATCCGAGGTGAGGAAATCCTTCTCTTTGATGCTGCTGACAGCGATTCGTCCGTTCAGCGTGTAGCTCATTTTGATTTTCTCGTACCATTTCTCCTTGCCTCCCACTTTGCCTTTCCGTTTGAGCGTTGCCTGGCGCCATAACTTGAACGGATAGATACTGCTCATCGACACCGCCAGCTCCGGCGCAGTGAGCGAGATTGTCGAGTCGCTGGTCCGTTGTGTCAGGCTCGCACTCATACTCAGGCTCCACGGGCTGTCGGGAAAACGCTGGGTGTAGTTGATGGTACTGCTCTTCGTGTTCTCCGAATAGAGGTCGGAGTTGTAGTAGCTGTTGATATTGCTGCGGTTGTAACCGCTGGTAGCAAAGTTGACGCTTGCCGAGAAGGTAGAGTAGGGGTTGAACTTCGAGTCCTGGCTGTGTGTCCACTGGACGCTGAAATTCTTGCGCGCCGAATAGTCCGGCAGTCCTTTCTCTCCCGTCACGTCGTTGCGGTAACTGATACTCAGGTTTCCCGAGAACCGGTACCGCCAGACATACTTGCTCTGCGCCCGGATAGCCCATGTGCCGCGACTGTAGATATCGCCGGTCACCTGCAGATCCAGATAGTCGCAGATGGCGAAGTAATATCCCAGCCCCTGCAGATAGAGTCCGCGTGTGTAGTCGTCGCCGAACTGGGGCATGATCAGACCGCTCGAGTAGGTGTTCGTGAAGGGGAAGAAACCGAACGGAATAGCTACCGGCAACGGAACATCGCCTACCACCAGGTATGCCGGACCGCTTGCGATATACTCGCCGGGCTTCACCTTCGCTTTGGTCAGCTTGAGGTAGAAATGCGGATGGTCGTGGTTGTCGCAGGTCGTGTATTGTCCGCCCGCCATCATCATCTCGTCCCCTTCCATTTTCTTTGTCCGGTCGGCGATGATGTAGCCTTCGCCCTGCTGGGTCACGACGCGGCGGATGTAACCCTTCTGGGTCTTGATGTTATAGGTGATCTCGCTGGTCTCGTAACTGTCGTTTCCGTCTTTGAAAACGGGTCGTCCCTTCCACTCCTCGTATAAATCGTCCCACACGCCGCGGGCATAGATGAGGCTGGAGTCCATGTTCATACGGATAAAATCCGACTGCAACTCCATGGATTCGTATTTGAGATCGCCTGCGCCGTGCAGATAAGCGGTACCGTCCCCCATCATGATCATGGAGTCCGTCGCCTGATAGTGAACCGGACCCTTGAGACTGCTCTCCTTGTGCCGCACAACGGGCGTTGTACTTTGTACATCCACGCTGTCCGGTAGAGGAATGCTGTCCTCACACCACGCCCCTGCCGGCAGAAGAGCCAGCATCAGGAACCACATAATATGTTTGCGTACGCGTATGGGCACAATAAGCCAAATTAGTCTGCAAAGGTACGAATAAATTTTGAAATATCCAAAAAAAAAAACAAAAATCGCCCGAATGAGCGATTTTTGGAGGGTTAAGACGTGTATTATTCCCTATTGGGGAGGAAAAGATCGTCTAATTGGACTTGCTGCATTACTTCGTTTGCATACTCATTGCTCTTCAGACCATATGGAGTTACAAAAGTAAGTTGAAGTCCTTTGTTTATTTGAGCCTCTGTCTGAAAAGCAAACAGACGGTTTTGCAATTTATCATATTCCGCTTTCTTAATCAAATAAGGAGCAGAGGAAAATTTCATCTCACAGACATTAACTATATCGTCCGATCTGTCCAATATCAAATCTATCTGGGCTGCCGGCTTGAGTTCTTTACTTCTCCATTGGTAGTAATCAACGCTTATGCCGCTTATCCCGAGTCGTTGCTTGATTTGGTTGATATGTTGCATCGCTACACGTTCGAATGCCAACCCCTCCCACGATAAAAGTTGCGCAGCCCGGTTGTTCTTGCTGAAATAGTGTTCTTCTTCTCCGATCAACGTGTTAAAATGCAAGTGAAACAGTGTAAACATATCCGTAAGGGCATATAATTCAGCGTTTTGTTTTATTTTTGTGCTGTACACGCGATATGAACGGATAAAATCACAATTAGAGAGGTTTGTCAACAATTTTGTTAGTCTTCCACCACTGCTCATGTCTAACTTTTGGGCTATTTCATCCCGTGTTAAGCCCTGTTTGTTTTTCGAAAGGACATCAACTATTTTATAATATGGCTCAGGGGACTTGAATAGCGAAGCCAGTAAACGGTCATATTCTCGTCGCAAAAGACCGGAAGGTTTGCTGTATAAACGGTCAAGTGATTGCATCAAACTCTCATTCGATTGTAACAAACTTAAATAATATGGTATTCCGCCAAAGAACATATACGCTTGCGTTATCATCAGCCGTGTCCATTTGAGCCCATTCGAAAGGAGGTATTGTTCGGTCTCTGCGAGGTTGAAAGGGTGCAAATGGATTTCAAATGTGAGACGGTCATGCAAACCTCCATGACTGTCTATAATATTCTTAATGATCCATGAAGTAGCACTACCGCATACAATAAGTTTTATATTAGGATGCTGAACAGCCCATGTGTTCCAAAAATGGTCAAGAGCAGGAATAAACTCGGAACGTTGTATGTCGAAACATGGTATTTCGTCTAAAAAGATGATGGTTAATTTGCCGGCATCCACGCGAGGTTGTAGTCCTTCTTGCAGGCGGGCGAACAGCTTCATCCAACTATCTGTTTCTGTCCCGTTCACGCCAAGTTTATCCAAAGCGGCACAGAAAGATTCTTTCTGTCGGGCTGTCTTGCCATTCAGAACGCCGGAAGCATGGAACGCTAATTGGTCACGGAAATATTCCGTAACGAGATACGTTTTACCAACACGCCGTCTGCCGTAAACCGCAATAAACTCCGCTTTTGCACTCTTGCTTAACAGTTCCAGTTGTTGTTGCTCTACTGTTCTGCCAATAATATTTCCCATAGTAGTGTATGTTTGAAATCCGCTGCAAAGGTACAAAAAATAATTGATATATACAAACAATTTTAGCCAAAATATGTGAATTTTGTGCATTTTTGGCTAAAACTGAATATTGAGTTTGAGCCAAAGTTGATGTTTTTAGTGCGTTTTTGGCTAAAACTGGATAGTGAGTTTGAGCCAAAGTTGGTATTTTTAATACGTTTTTGGCTAAAACTGATGAGAACACGTCTCCCATGTCTCGCGGCAGAGTTGTTGGATCCGGTCGAGTCCGTTCCCTTTCGGGTACACCATATAGCCGGAAGAGGAGACCTCCGTTTCGGAGTTGGCAAATGTGAGGTGAATGCGCCACATGGAGCCGCCGCTCACATGGCGGTGCCGCCACGAAGAGTAGTTCGCTTTGTAGGCAAGCATGCGCTCCTCGATGACGATTTGCCGGAGTTGTTCAGCGAAGGTATCGGGCACTTGGACGCAAGGAGCATGCACGATGTCGCATCCGGTGCCGTTGGTGAGCCAATAGTGTCCGTCGGAGTCACGGCGGAGTGCGTAATGGAGGGTGGGATAGAGGGTGGCGTTATCAACGCGGTACTCCATGGAGGCGACAGGGGTATCCGGTACAAGGCGTGCATGCGTGCAGCCCGTGAAAAGATTCAGCAACATAGTCAGAATGATTAACAATCGGGTTTTCATTTTTATCAAATCAGCTAATAACACATTTTATTGTCTTTTCCAATTCCCGTCGAAGCGTTTGAATGGTTCGCCCTGCAGGGTGATAAATTCGGATATGGACCCGTTGTCGGGATCCACCTGCCAGACGTATTCCGCCTGGTTGGGGTGGATAGCGGTCCCGGATCCGCTTTCATGGAGCGTGATGCCGTTGAAATGCACGGAGTCGTCGATGAGAGTGGCTTGGTAACAGACGTCGCCGTTGGTCCAGTAACTGCCGGCAGGTATGTTCACGGGCAGGGGCTCGAGGGCGGTTCCGTTCCATTGGTAAGAACCGTATCCGTCGGTGAGAAAGGCATGGGTGGGTTCATCCCAATACGAGATGATCTCACGCCATACTTCGAGGGCTTCGTATTCAAAGCCGGTCTGTTCGACGAGTTGCCCTTTTGCATCGCGAATAAGGGGCACGCGCCGGAGGGAGTGTCCGGTACGCTCGTAGGTGACAAGTCCGGTATAGGCTACCGCCGACCATTCGCGGAAATAACTCTCGAAGAGGTAGAGATGCCGGGTAGGATGCGGCAGGGTATAGATGCCGGTTATGAGGGACATATCGTCGTCCGACCAGTCCGGCAGACCTTCAAACACCCTCACTACGTTGTCTTCATCGCGGACGGTATAGACGGCAGACCAGTTGATCATCTGTCCGCCTGTCCGGTTGTCCCAGCCATAGATACAAATGGCGCTGTCGGACGAACAGACGGTATGTACGGGGATGAGGCTGTCGCAAGGGATGAGAGCCAGGACAGAATCTATATAGACGGGTGACTGGTTTTGGGTGACGGGTGATTTGCTGCACGCGCATAACGCAAACACCACGACCCAAAGCAAGACTCTGCCGGAGATGTTTCTCATATGTTATAAAATATTATATTTTAGTCCAAAATGTCCCAAAATGATTCCCAAAGACATGAAACAAACGGAACCGTTTGATTGGATTACTGATGGGTGGGGAATGTGTGGCTTAATATAGGAAACCTATCATCCAAAGAGGCTGTTTTGAGCATTATCAAATCAATTGTGCTTTATGTATTAAACATATTTGTAGAATATATGCTTTATGCATTGAGCACAAATCCGCTGCAAAGATACCACTTTTTTTTGATATATGCAAATATTTTTGCATTTTTTTCAGTAATCCAATATGTCAAGGACCGATTTCATTAGTAACCATGCGGGGGATCAGCCCCGCATGGCTGAAGTTTCTGTTGAATATCAGTTCTGCTCCAGGTGGGTGTTCATCATTCCGTTGCGGTTAACGGTCACGGCTTTGTATCCGTTCACGTTGCCGTTACGGTCGAATGTCTCGAAGATGAAGAGCAGTTTGTCCTCCAGAAGGAACTCGGCTTTCGCAATCACGAAACGGGCGGATCCGTATTCGCCTTCGGTCTCCTGGACGTCTTTGGCTTTCGACGGGTCTGCCAGGATCGCTTCGGAGCTCCTTCCGGAATACATATACACTTTCTCCCCGACTACGGGCTGACCTTGTGCGTTACGGACCTCCACCACTACTTCGGAGTCATGTCCCATCAGCGCGCAGCCCGTCATCATGGCGGCGCATACCAGTACGGCAAAGAATAAAATAAGCTTTTTCATACGATGATAGTTTTAATAGGAACTGTTATGGATGGTATTGGAGCTGTGTCCGTGCCGCTTGACGGTAACGGATGCACGTCCGTTCTCCTGGTCGCCTTTGTACGTCACGAAAACGAATGAGGCTTCGTCCTGATAGAGCATCTCGATCTCCTTGATACTGAACTCGACGCTGCCTTTGCTGTTGGTAGCGAGATTCTGATACGCATCGCTCTTGGCGGAGCTTCTGCTGTACGAGGCAGCAGAGAACATATACACGATCTCGTCTGCTACGGGGTTGCCTCCCGGGTCTTCCACATAAATGGTGATCGTTGCGGCTTTGCTGAACGAATACATCAGACATCCGGAGAAAAGCGATGCCACGCCGATAAGGATGGCAAGCATGCCTAATTTCTTGAACTGTTTCATACGTGTGAGTTATTGTGGTTAATATTGGTAACCTTGCGGGAAACCAATCCCGCAAGGTCAGACTTCTTACTTGATCTCAATGCCCTGTGCATTGTACCATTTGCCGTTGTACTCGATCATGAGTTCGCCGTTCTCGATTTTCTTGCGTGCGGGAGCACTTGATGATCCTCCATGCGGGTTCGACTCCGAGCTCTTAGGCATGTTGGCGAAGTATTCGGGGCAGGTGAATTCCGAGTGTCCGTTCTTGTCGCTGACAAGGACATAGTAGCGCTCGGTCGTGCTCGGGGTGCCGTTCGTGCGGTACCACTGCTTGGTCGCTCCGTCTATTTTCTTGCCTTCTTTATACCACTGGTAGGAGACGATCTCGCCTCTACCGCCGTTGGGACCGTTATCCACAAACATGAAGTCATCCCATTTGCGATATACGAATCCGCTCAGACAGCTGCCGGTGGCTGAGGTCACGGTGATGTTAAAGCGGTCACACCAGCAGATGACGCCTTTGTCGTCGATCATATAAACCGAATAGGTATAGGAGCCTTCCGCCAGCGAAACCACGTCGTTGACTTTCGAAGCATCGTAATTGATGACTTTTGCGCCGGATACAACCTCATTGTTCGTCGGATCCACTGCGTATTGGTATCCCAGACCGCAGTAGGTCTTGCCGTTTGACGGATCAGTGGAACCCGCGGTGGTGAAGAGCTGGTAGTCACCCTTACCGCTGATCATATCCGCCGGAACGGAAACGGGGTGAGTCTCTGTATGGTACTTAACCGTCACGTAATAGATATCATAGCGGTCAACCAAAGCTCCGTCGAAACTGGGGATAGGCAGTTGGTCGGTCGGCAGTTCGCCTGCGGCTGCCTGTACACGGCGCTTCGGGGCATTAATGACCTGGATGGGGGATTCGGCAACGATAAAGATATATTCGCCGATTCCCAAGGTCACATCAAGGGTCTTGGATACATAGTTTCCGTTAGCGTATGCGAGAAACTTGGGAGTGCCGTCCACCAGTTCGTAGAACGCGAGGTAGTATGGACTGCTGTATTTGGACTCCAGGGTGTAGTTTGCGGTACAGGTGTACAGGTCGGCGTCGAGCTCCACGTTCCAGACGTACTGCTGACCGTAGGACCAACCTTGAGCCGCCATGGAGAGGGACATCAGACATCCCGCTAAGAATAATATATACTTTTTCATAATGGTTTTCTTTTTTAAATTTGACTCTTAACTTTTAACGCTTGTCTTTTCCTTACTCGCTGATACGGTCTTTCTCGAATACCGGGATGATCTCCACGCGGCGGTCGAGCGAAATATCATGGTAGGGGTTCTCGCTGTCGTCATACTGCTGCGTATAACCGAAACCTTTGCTGACGATCTGGTCGGAAGGAACGCCTTTTTTCTTGAGCAGGCGTACGATCGAAGCCGCACGGCGCTCGCTCAGGTTCTGGTTGTACTCCTGCGAACCTTCTTTGGATGCGTGACCATACACGAGTACCATCTGCTCCGGGTGCTCCAACAGCACGGCGGCGATCTTGTCCACTACATCCGCCGGTTTGAGTTTCGGCTTGTCGCTGTCGAAATCGAACCAGATAACGGATTTCTTCATGATCTCGTTGATCTTCTTGGCGGCAACAGGCACGTTCTCCACCTCCTCGCGGCGTGCGAGCGTGTAGGTCGTGTCGTTCATCACCAGCGTCTCGTATTTCTTCGGCTTGCGGTTCGGCGTGTTCCAGCTGATACCTACTTTCACACCTACGTCCCACGGGCGTACTGCGCTCACGTAGTCGGTGGCGATCACACCGTCGTAGCTCTCCATGAACGAGTGCTGGCGGTAGCCGCTCTCGTTGTCGTTGCGCCATCCGATCTCTTTCGTCTTGTCCTGGCGGAGGTTGTTGAACGTGTAGTTGGCATAGATGCCCACCATCAGATCCAGATGCTCCATCAGAGGAATCATGAAACCGAAGTCAAACATACCGTCCACAGAGATGTTGGCGAGGCTCAGGTTCTTCTTGTCCGTCATCCAGCCTTTGCTCGTTCCGATCGTCTCCGTGTAGTAGTCGCGGTCGGTACCCATCTCTTCGTCGATCGTCAGACCCCATTTCTTGTACTCACCCGAGTGCGAGATAGAACCGCTCACGAGGTTGTACTTCTGTCCGAGCAGGTAGTTCACTTTTGCACCTAAATCCGCGTAGATACGCAACTGGTTGTTGCGGTGGCTGACGCTTTTCATGCGGGCGATCGGGTATTGCAGCTGGATGCCGATCGGCAAACCGAGCAGGAAGGAGGTCTGACGCTCTTTCCAGTCGTTCATCGTGACCGTGTGGCTGTACTCCTCACCGCCGTCCGAGTCACCGTTGCTCGTCCATGTCTTCGTTCCGTTCAGTACCGAGTAGCTCGTCAACTGCTCTGCCTGAAGACCGACCATGAAACCCCAGTTCTCGTGGAAGTAATACACGTAGTTGAACTGAGCCAGCCAGTTGAAACCGCCGTTGTTGCGGGCGTTCTGAAGACCCTGCTTCAGGTCATACAGGCTGTAACCCATAGAGCCGTAACCCGCACCTACCAGCGCCTGGAGGTAATGACCCTTGCGCGTCCAGGTCGTGTCTTCCTCCTGGGCGATCTCCTGACGGATTTTCTTCGACGTGTACGTGTAAGTCGTGTCCATGTACACGTGGATGATCTCCGTCTGTTTCTCGATGTTTTCAGACGGTGTAGCGGCGGGAACCGACTTGGTCGTCGTGGTCACTTTGTCTGCCGCGATACCCGTCATCATGCAGCATAACGCTGCAACAATGAATAGTGTTCGTTTCATAAGCATATTGTTTGTTTTGTTGGATTTTCGTATAGAAAACACATTTCGGGCGCAAAGATACGAAAAATAATTTATATATGCAAGAAAATAGTGAATTTATTGTCACCGAAATGCATTTTTCTGCTCCCATCCGCCCCCTTGCCCGAAAAACACAACATATAATGTTTATTTTTCCTTGGCTGAAGGTTGTTTGAGATCGTTTGATGCTTTATCAAAAGCGCCGAACCTTTCGAACGTCTTGCCTGTATGTCTTATTTTCTGCCATAAGTGGCGTTTTTTTGTGCGGTATGGCGAAAAATAATCAGTTATAAAAAAAGCTCTTTTAGAGTTATATTGTTGTATATAAGCTGATTATAGTATGCATTCTTCTTTGCTGAATTGTTTGTAATGAGCACAGAAATGATGCTTCTTCCTCGAAGTAGTGAAGATAGTTCTTGAATCCGGTTCTGGAGTTTCTCCGCTTCCGGTTTGGATAGGGCATATGCGCCTCCGGTATATTTCATCTCGCAGAGATTAACGATATGGTCTGCTCTGTCGATGACCATATCCATCTGTGCAGTAGAGGTTTGTAGGGCATAGGTCTTCGTTGCAATGCCGGAGATACCCAAGGCTTGTTGAATTTGCCGGATATGCGCAAAACAGAGCCGTTCAAAGCTCAGACCGAGCCAATTGGTATAGGTGCTGGATGTTTGCATATGCAGCCACATGTTCTGATCGTAGGTCTCTTTCGTCCCTCCGAAATGCAGGTGGAAGAGCGTAAAGAAATCTATCAATTGGTAGATATGGGTTTTCCCGCTGATAGGCAGGTATTTGCGAATGAATCCGCATTGCTCCAACTCTTCCAGGCGACGAGTGAAACCACCGCCTCCTTTTTGTTTCAGGGCGGTCATTAATTCTGTACGGGTATAGCCGCTTTTCTTTTTGCTTAGTTGGGTAATAATTTTGACATATTCGTTTGCTTGCTTAAAGAGCGACGAATATAAATTGTCGAACTCATCTGCCAAGAGGGCAGATTCTTCAAAGAACAAACGATCTATGTTCTGCGCGAGACTAAGCGATTTGTCCAATAAATGCAGGTAGTAAGGAATTCCGCCCAAAATCATATAGCAGTTTGCGACCATCTCGTCTGTCCAACGACAGCTGCCTGCGATTCCCTTTGGCAAAGCCTGTGCAGTAAAAGGAAAATTTATCATCAAAGAAGCTGCGGACAAGATATGTCTTGCCGACACGACGTCTGCCATATAGCACAACTAACTCTGCTTGAGATGACTCTTTCAATCGGGTCAATTCTTTCACTTCTCGCTCTCTACCAATAAGTTGCATAACACCGGACTATTTTATTTTTGGCCGCAAAGGTACAAAAAATAATTTATATGGCAAAAAATAATTGAAGTTTTTTTCGTTTTTTCTGCTTTTCTGCTATGTTTATTCCCACACGCTTTGGCAGAGCTGCTCGATGCGGGCAAGACCTTCGCCTTTGGGGTGCTTCATGTAGCCGGAGGAGGAGACGCCGGCATCGCTGTGTTCAAACGCGATGGAGAAACGCCATGCCATCCCGCCGCAGATGATGTTACGGCGGGAGTGATAGCTCTCTTTGTAGGCAAGCATATGTTCCTCACGGACGATCTGCTTCACCTGCTCCGCAAAGCTCTCCGGCACTTCGACCGTTTGTCCCTCTTCCGGAGCGCAATGGGAGGCGTTGGTGAGCCGGTAACGTCCGTCCGCATCGCGGCGGAGGATGAAATGGACGTCGGGATACCGGCTCGAATAATCAACCCGGTACTCCATGGACGCGACCGGGCTATCCGGAACCTGACGCGAGGGCAGGCAGCCGGTGAACAGGCACGTGAGTGCCCAAAGAATCGTTTTACGCATTCCCTTAAGGCAGCGTGGTGAACTGCTGGACTGCCACTCTGCTGATCACATTGAGGTCATGATCCACTGCGCAGACATAGATAAGGTAGTCCGATCCGGGATAGTACCCTCCGCTGATGTTATGCGTACGTTTGCCGTGGCATATATAATCCCATTGCTCGAGATACTCGTAGTCATGTCCGGCGATGGTCTTCTGGTAGTTCAGATCCCGCGTCGCCATGTCGTAGTACGACTTGTAGCCGTTGGTCTTGTACAGCTCTGCCGGACGGTCGGCGTTCCAGTACCACGCGATGTCGTCCCGGGAGGGGGTGATGGTGAACTCCACCTCGCAGCATACATCGTTGGGAATGTTACGCACCTGGATGTCAAACGTGACATCTATCTGCGGTTCCGGCTCCTGATCCTTGTTGTTGCAGGATCCGAACGTGAGGGCTACCAGAGAGGCAGCGACAAAAGCAAACAGTTTTTTCATACGTCGTGTTTTTTATAATTGGAAACCCGGCGGGGAACCAACCCCGCCGGGCTGAATAAGCGATTAATGAACGCGTTGACCGGTGATGGTGTAGATCTGCTCGCCGTTGATGAGCAAGAGCTGACCGTTGATCATTACCTTATAGGTCTTACCGTTATATATCTCGCCGTTGCTATAGACGAGCTCGATATCTTCCTTACGCTCCTCGTCCGTCGGTTCGTAGATGAAGATGGCATCGGTGATACCGTCGCCGTAGTTCTCTTTACCTACGATGATGGATGCGCAAGAGCTCTCCATACCGAGTTCGGCATCCGTCTCCGCGAAGCCGACCGAGTTCGGTGCGCCTTCGCCGGCACGTGCCTCTACGCGGGTTACTTGGTTGGTCAGACGGATTGCACCGCAGCTTCCGCTGGTACCTGCACCGATACCCGGAGCTCCCGGACCGCCGATAGCCAGTACCGAACCGCCGTTGATGGTGATGGTTCCGCAGTTACCGAGCGTTCCGCCGCCGATACCCGGGTGACCGGCACCACCGGTTGCCGTGATGTTGGCACCGTTGATGAGGATGTTACCGCAGTTCTTAGGCTTACCCGTTACTGCATCCACGTAACCACCGATACCGGCTGCCATCTTCGGATTGCTGTCATCAGCGGCTACATAGCGTCCGTTGACTTTCTTGAGCGTGTTCAGACGAACTACATTACCCTTGCTGCTTGCATCCAGCGCTGCATCCGTCGAGCCTACGAGGGCGTAGAGAATGAGCGTGGAACCTTCCGGTACATAGATACCCGGATAGCTCGGGTTGAAGGACTGTACGGTGCTGTGACCGGTCAGGATGATACCTGCATCGCCCTCGCAATATACACCCGGCTCGTTGTAGTCGTATTCCGCCTGACCGCCGATGCTTACATTATTGAACCATACGACAGCATTCGGAGCGATACGTACGCGGTACGGTACTTCGCCTTCGATGGACTCTTGGTTACGGAGCGTGCGAACCGACAGACCGGCTGAACGCGGGTAGATAAACGGACTCTCCTCGATACCGTTTTCATAAACTTCAGGAGCTGCACTTTCACCGTCATTGTAGAGCGAAATCGTGCCGCATTCAGCACCTTCGGATGCTCCGATGCTGTAACTGCAACCTTCGCCTGCCGTAGCCGTGAACGAAGTGAGAGTGTTATACAGTTTGACGCTTCCGAACTTGGAGTTACCAAACTGACCACTTCCGCATGCACCTACTGCCGGAGCATTCTTTCCGCCACGGAGAGTAAACGTACCGTTCTTGAATACGGCTTCGCCCATT
Source organism: Paludibacteraceae bacterium (assembly GCA_905233375.1). Lineage (GTDB taxonomy): Bacteria > Bacteroidota > Bacteroidia > Bacteroidales > Paludibacteraceae > Colicola. The sequence goes on from CAJOEJ010000001.1 coordinate 84,632, forward strand.
GCGTTAAGACCGCCATTCAAAATGCCGCAACTACCGATAGCCGGACAATTATCTCCGCCTTGTATATCATAAATACCGCCGTCGAAGACAATCTTTCCTGCCGTAGCCGAACTTGCCGGACCGATACCCGTCGTTTGGGCACTGGTGATAATCAATCTGTGTCCACCCAATGCATTGCTCGTACTAGCTTTAAAAGTAGTAGTACCCGAGTAGGGAGTGAGGATAGCCGGCCAGTTCGTACCGATCTGCTTGATTTCGTTTTTGCTATCAAACGTGAATTCATTGTTTCCGTTACATTGGATATAGCAATCCTCCGACTCAGGCATGAATTTGAATTGCATCAAAGTTACCTTGGCATCTTTTGCCAATTTAAGTCTCCATCTGGTGAAGGTACCCATTAGCAACGTACCATCTTCTACTTCGGCATCTATAATATCATTGCCGTCAGAATAGGTGAAGGTGTTGTTCTTGCAGAAACCATGGATATAGTTGAAAGAAGGACCACTTTGTACACTACCGAATTTTACACCTGCTTCTGCATCAACGTCACCACCGAGACAATAGGTGGCACCGGATCCTTTGGTCGCCTTAAGTTCGGTTGCACCATAAATTCGGATGGAACCGGAATGACCACCGGGACCTGCACCGATAGCCGGAGCACCGGAACCACCGGTAGCGTGGATCGTACCGCCCCAGATGTCAATGGCGCCATATACTTTCTTGCCTGCGGCTGCACCGATAGCCGGACAGTTCGTTCCACCGGTAGCATAGATCTTTACATCATCACAAAATGCGAAATCTCCGCTATCATACTCCTTGGTACCGCCCATTGCCGGCGCTTTACCGTTGCTACTGACGTTCAGCGTTCCGTTACCTCTGAATATAACAGAGCTATTGGCATCCACATAAATACCCGGATAATCCTCATGGAAGCCGCGAATCGTATTCGTACCTTCCAGGATGACCTTGTTTGTACCACTGGTAAACGTCAGACCGGCGAACTTGGCATCGGAACTATTTGTTCCGTTGATGGTTACGTTCCTTAATGTTACACCGTCTATACTGCGGTTTTGTATGATGATTTTTACTTTAACACCGGCAGGAAGCGTACCTGTTATCACCGTACCCTCTGTTTGCACGTACACTTCAGGTCTGTCGTTTGTCAGGGTCGACAAGTCAAGATAATACGGGTCATAGGTTTGTTGTGCCGGGTAGTAATACGGACTTTCGGTTATTGCACCGGTTCTATAACCGATGGTGACAGTTCCGCACGTACCATTCTTTGCCGCACCGATGGTATTCGGAGCGGAAGCACCTTTCTTGGCTGTGAGGGTAACGCCCTCCTCTATCGTTATCTTACCGCATCCGTTGCCGTACTGGCTACCGATAGCCGGGCAGTAGCTGCCGCCTTCCAGATCATACGTACCGTTGGCAAGAACAATATTACCGCAGTTGGTATCGAGTTTACCGCCGATAGCCGGAGCACCGCCCTTGCTTTTTGCCGTAAGTTTACCCACACCGCTGAACTGTAACGTGCTGTTTTCCGGAACAAAGAATGCAGGATACTGCGAATCATTACCGGTTACCTTGTTGGTACCTACTAACTTGATATTGGCATCGCCCTCGCAAGTAATAGCTGCATAGCCATACTTTGTGTCGTTGACACCATTGATCGTTACATTGTCAAAAGTAACGGTAGCACCTTTGACAATAGATACAAACATCGCTTTGGGAAGCGTACCGGTAATACGGTCTCCGTGAACGAGAATCAGTTTGTTCCAATTGCCCAGAGAGTCGAGTTTGATCGTCTTCGGATCACGATAACGCGCTGCTACCGCCTCGGACGGGTAGTAGAATACCTCTTCGGTAATGCCCTCATATACCTCGTCTTCTATCTGGATAGGACCGCACTTGGTCGTTTTGTCAGGACGGAGTATGGATTTACCGATGCTGTAAATAGCACCTTCACCTGCCTCGGCGCGGAGGAACTCTACATCGTCTGTAATCACTACACCGCTGATCTGGCTGCCCCAACCGGCTCCGATCGCGGGGGCATTCTTACCTCCGTAAGCATACGTAATACCGCCGAGAATATAAATCTTCTTGTTGGTAGAGGGGAATCCGTCTGCGCCGGTTCCGATACCCGGGGCTTCTGAGTTACCACGAGCGATAACGGTACCGCCGGTGATGATAATATTTCCACACCAACCGTTGGTGGTGCCACCGATACCAGCGCCATAGTACGATGTCTCAGGCTCTAAGTTATATGCCTCAATACGACCGCCTTGGATCTCGATATTTCCGCAAGGTTTGGAAACGCCGGCGCCGATAGAAGCCGGAGCTCCTTGGGCGTGAGCATAAAGCGTACCGGGACCTTGGATAAAGAGAGTCTTGTTCTCCGGAACAAAGATCGCCGGATTGCGACGGTCCATACCGGTTACGGTATTCGTTCCCTCCAGTTTGATAATCGCCTTGCCTTTACAGGTAATACCAGGCCAGTAGGTGTCTGTCGCCTGAGCATAACGCTTGATCTCCGCATTACGGAGAGTAACCGTTGCACCATCCTCGATAAAGATTTGATGCAAACCATTCAGTTTACCGGTCAGAATAGAACCGTTGTAAGCTGTAAAATCAGATGTAACCGTAGCTAAGTCGATCACGTTGTTCGGATAATAATACGGGCTGAGATCAATTCCGTTAGAGAAGAACTGGTCATCCATCGCGATACCGCCGTGCTGGGAAGCCGCGCCGCGTCCTTTTCCGATACTGTGATCGGACTCGGGACCTTTCACTGCCTTCAGGCTGCGGATAGTGGAGTACAAGTAAATCATACCGCATGTACCACGACAAGCCGCACCGATAGCCGGAGATCTGTCGCTACCTTCCGCATTGACACTACCGCCCTTAATGATGATCTTGTCGGCTCTACTGCTGTCATAGCCCGAACCGATACCGGTTGCGTCCTTGCCGCCTTTTGCGTTCACGGTTCCATCCGTCCAAATAACGATCTCACCGCAGTTGGACAGATAACCGCCGCCAATACCGGCACCCTGGTGACCGCCATACGCATTAACCGATGCTTCGCCAAGAATCATGATATGACCGGCATCCACATCTTCACCGCCACCTATACCGGCTGCATTTCTGCCTCCATATACGTTCAGAATACCATCGCCCTTGATTTCCAGTACTTTATTGGCGGGGATATAGATTCCCGGGCATCCGTCACCTTTGCTTCGGATTGTGGTCTCTCCCTTCAGACGAAGCACTGCATTACCTTTGAGCATCAGACCGGAGCGGTTCATGTTCACACCTGCCGCCGGAGCACGATTGGCTGCCGGAGCACTGGCGCTTCCGCCGTCATTATCGATTCCTACGCCGTCCAGGATAACTTCTGCGCCGTCCTCAATCTCGATGATTACACCACTGGGCAGATTACCTGTCAGGGTATAGCCGTCAGGAACAGTGAGGTTATTTTGCTGGCTGGCGAGGTCAATCACCTTGTCCTCCGGATAATAATAAGCGTGGAGGTTGATACCGTCTGTATACGCCTGACCGTTGATGTACAAAGTACCTTCCGTACTCCAGAGACATTTATTCGCTACATCGCCCTTGATAGCCGTCACTTTGTTGACGGTATTCATAATCCAGATATTGCCGCTCTCGGCATTCCTGTAACTTTTTTCAGAACCGATAGCGGGAGCGTGTCCCTTACCGCGGGCATAGATGGTTCCGCCGCTCAGACGGATGTCGCCGCAAACGGTCGGATAATCCAGACCTGTCCATCCGGCTGCACCGATACCCGGAGCTTCACTACCGCCGTATGCCGATACCTTACCGCCAATAATCTGAATCATACCGCAATGGGAGTGTCTTGCCGCACCGATACCCGGACCGCAGACACCACCGTAAGCCTCAATCGTACCGCCGTAAATAGTGATATTACCGCCGTCTCTGTTCAAACAGGAAATGATATCCTCCGTATTGTTTAATTCAATACCGGCGAAGGATTCTTTGTATGCGATAGAAGCACCTGTACCGATACCTGCGGAATAACCACCACCGTGGGCACTCAGTTTTCCGGTACCACGGATAGACAAGGTCTTGTTCTCCGGAACGAAGATAGCAGGATAATAAGCACCACCGCGATGCCATACCTCGTTGGTTCCGGTCAAGGTGATATCTGCATTACCTTTGCAATACAGACCGCAGCTGGAACCTTTGCCCAAAAGCTCAGGAATCTTCGCGTCACGCAGCGTAACATGTGCGCCGTCCGCAATTTTGATACTAATGCGGTCTTCACCCAGCGTACCCGTCAGGATATCGCCTTCCTCCATCGTGAAGTCACTGGTCATCTTGCTCAGATCGATCGTATGGATGTCAGGATAGTTGAAATAACTGCGCTCTACACCGTTGGCATAAGTCGTACCGCCGATGGTGATAGTGCCGCACCAGTTAGCCTTGCAACCGTAGCCGATACCGATAGAGTTGACAGACTCTTTACCTTTGACTGCCGTCACATTGGTGTTTTTAGAGATGTTGATTACACCGCATTCACCCATACAACCGCAACCGATACCTGCTGCGCGGAAACCACCTTCTGCATAGACAGTTGTAGTGGCACCTCCGGCAGGTTTAGTGATGTTGACATAAGCGGCCTTGCTGCTGTCGAAACCGGAACCGATACCGGCTGCACGGTCACCACCGTAAGCTTTTACCTTACCGCCGTAGATGTCAATCGTACCGCAGTTAGCGAGGAAAGCGCCACCGATACCTGCGCCATTGGAACCTCCGTGAGCTTCAATCTTACCGCCGAGAATCTGAATGCTACCGGCATCCACATCGTTGTACGCACCGATACCGGCAGCCTTCGGACCACCCATTACATACAACGAATCGGCATCCGTACCATTGATCTTCAGCGTTTTGCCTTGAGGCACATAGATTGCCGAATAATTCTTGGAGTTCAGGATCATGTTGTATTTACCCACAATGGTAATTTCAGCATTACCCAAACATTTGAGCGAAGGAGATGAAGGAGTAGGATCTCCAGAACCATTGTTGTTGTAGGTGATGTGGGCATTGCGCAAAGTCACCTTTGCATTGTCCGCAATCGAAACAACAATGGATTTTCCGGGTAGAATAGAACCGAAAATCACATCGCCATCAGCGGCTGTGAAACTAGCGTTCTGATCTTCCAACTTCCACTCTCTCGCTTGTGCATTTACCAGCACGGCAAGTGCTGTCAATGCCAAAAAGAAAAATCGTTTCATTTGGTTAATAAATTAGTTAATAATGTTAATTAATTAATATATAGTACGCGTATGCGTATATATGCGTATATAAAGGTGTTATTGCACTTCCGAGCCGGACACATTATATGTCTTGCCGCCTTGGAGGATGAACAGCTGACCGTCCTTGATCAGCTTCCGGCTCTGCTCCCTTGGCTCCTGGCTTACATGCTCCGTGCCTTCCCATTCGCCCATGGTGAAATAGCCCGGATAGGCGCTTCCTCCGTCGGGACGGGCATACAGACCGTTGGTATGCTCCTCGCTGTATGCCGTACCGCTGCCTCCCACCAGACTCGTACAGCCGCGGAACATCTGGCTCGATCCCGAACCTGCTATTTTGTCACTGAGCAGGGACCAGTCTTTGAAGCAATAGATAGCGGTGAGCGACGAGCAGTAGTCGAACATCATCGAGCAGTCATTGACGTTGTGTACGTCAAACGCATTCAGATCCACCACCTTCAGCGCCTCGCATTGCTTGAATAGATTGACCATCTCCGTCACGTTAGAGGTGTTGAAATGGCTCAGATCCACCGCCGTCAGAGAGAGGCACCCGCCGAACATACTGTTCATATTGGTCACCTCGTCCGTCTTCAGGTGCTCCATGCCTTCGATACGGGTCAGGTTGTTCAACGTATAATAACCGCCACTGAACATATACGCCGTCGTCGTGAGATGCGCATTCTCCATCGACTCGTCTATCACCGCTTTGGTGATGTCGTTGTGGTAGGTCTCGAAGCGCTTGTGATTGTCTTTGACAGAGGGATAGAGCTCGATCTCGCCCGAACGGGTCGCCATCTGGTCGTCGAAATAATACGTGAGCGTGCCGTCCGCATAGACGGTATAAACTCTCATCTGCGAGAAATATCCCGGAGCCTCTGCGCCTCCGTCCGGACGCGCGTAGGTCTTGTCCTTCATATTCGGGTTGTATGCCGTACCCGCATTGCCCTTGAGCGCACTGCAACCGTCGAACATATCGGTATGCGAAACGAGCGTCTCGCTCGCGCTCCAGTCTTCGTCGCACAGAATGGTCTGCAATGCCGTACAGCCCTTGAACATGCCGTACATGTTGCTTACCTTCGTCACATCAAAACTGCGCAGATCCAGCTTGGTCAGCGAACGGCAGTTGGTGAACAGATAGCGCATGTCGCGCACGTTGGACGTACGGAAACTGCTCAGGTCGATCTCTGTCAGAGACGAACAGCCGTAGAACATACAGCCCATATCTTCTGCGCCGTCGGTGTTCAGGTTCTCCAAGCCGACGATCTCCGTCACATTTTTAAGTGTTACCGTGCTGTTTCCACGAAACAGGCTGAAGAATACCTTACTCGGATCATTGCGCATCGTGAAATCGATCACCACGCGCGTGATGCGGTCGTTGTAGCCCTCGAAGCGGGGATTACTTGCGCTGTACAGCTCCACTGTCCCGGACCGGTACTCGCGGATATCGTCGTAATAATAGGTGAGCGTTCCGGTGTTCTCGTCAAACACGGTGTACCGCTCCTCTTTCGCCTGCATGCTCACTGCCGCCAGCACCGCTAACGCAATAAATAGTACACTTTTCCTCATAATCATTCCAAAGGGTTTTGTTTGTTTTTTTCTAAACTTATCGGCATCAGTACAAATCAATTACACACGCAAACAAGCGGCACTTGACATCAAGTCAAGCACCGCCTGAGCGTTGCGAATCCTTTAAATCTACTACCCAACCGCCATTCGCAGTAATGGGGGGGGGGTAAAATTAAACATTTTATTCCGCATAATGTTCTATATGTACACTAATGCATTTTCGGCGACAAAATTACAAAAAAATTTTCATATTTGCAAATAAATCCGCAAAAAAAATCATTTTTTCATTCTGAACCCGTCTTAACCTGGTCTAAACTTGGTCTTAACCTGGTCTAAACCCTGTAAAACACCCTCCCTTGCCGATTTACCCTTATAGCATCATTGCCATATACAATGGGAGGTAAATGATGTCGTTGTGTTGTTTATATTGAAATTTGTTCAGGACAAGGCTTCGCTCCACATACTCCGATTGCTCATCCAACACATTGTCCAATGCCGCATGTTTTTCATAGTCATTGCCTGATTTGACCTCAATAACAGTCACTTTTTTCTCTTCACGGATAAGGAAATCCAGTTCATTGCGGCTCTTGCGGTCATAGTAATGAAGTGTGTGTCCGTGTTTGCTCAGTTCCGTAGCCACGAAATTCTCCGTAAGGGCTCCCTCATTGATGTCTATATCCCCGTTAAGCACCTGCCATTGGATGTTATCGCCCCACATGGCACACAACAAACCTGTATCCAGCAGATAGACTTTGAATAGATTGCGGTTCTCGTACTGCTCAAAAGGCAGATTAAGTGCGTGCGTGTTATAGCAGAAGAGTGGCTTATAATCTTTCGTTTAAGCATATATTCGGTGTGTTATTTCAATATATATAGATATATTTTAGTGCGTTATTTCAGTAAAATCGCTGCAAAGGTAGTATGTTTTTTCGATATACGCAAATATTTTGGTAAATATTTTGGGATTTTTACCCATTTTCGGCACTTGTGATCACCTTTGCTCCGTGTGACAGCGCGGAGAAAAGTTTCGTCCCACAGAAATTCCGCGACTTGATCGAGACAATGTCGAGAAATGATAGAGAAAATCACGAGACAATTCCGAGCAGACTCAAGCCAGATTCAGCCATACCTGAGCCATACCCAATTGCGCATTTTTTTATTACTAAACTGCACAAAAATGCATATTTTTACGCAATCAAACTGCATAAATATGCAAAACTATCAGACCTCAATGAGTGATTTCACGTCATAAAAAAGAGACGGGGCACGAGCGTGCTCCGCCTCTCGGAATATTGGCTGTCAGATGTTTACCTGACCTCTACGCCGGTAGCTTTTTCCCTCAATAAGTGATGATTTTGAAAGAAAATTCCCTCAATGAGTGATTTCACGTCATAAAAAAGAGACGGGGCACGAGCGTGCTCCGCCTCTTGGGATATTGGCTGTCAGATATTTACCTGACCTCTACACCGGTAGCGTTGTAAGTCTTGTCGCCAACGAGGATGAACAGTTGTCCGTCACGGATGACCTTGGTCCCTTGTACTTTGTCACTTGGTACTTGGTCACTTGGTACTTGGTCAATGCCTTCGCCGCGGGTGCGGACATACTTGTAGATAGGCGGTTCGCCGTCCGAATCGCTGGTGGTGTAGAACGTGTTGTCATCCAGCCAGCAGATGGCTTCGCCCTGCCATTCGTACTCGTAGCAGTCGATGACCTGGGGCTGGCGCTTCACTGTCTCGGCGATGCTCTCGTTGCCCTCACGCTCCCAATAGAGCACCCATGAATAGGCGGCTTCGATATTGTTGTGGTTCTTGATGAGCACATACTTGCCGTCTGCGGAGATGTCCGCGCCCGTTACCAGATGGAAACCGCGGCATTGCTGGTTCTTGGCATTCATGCCGATATCCGATTTCAGACCGAGGTCGCATACATAGGTGAGCGTCTGCGTCGCATCGCCGTAGTCCGTACGGAAAGGCAGGCTGAAGACCTGGCACACGTTGTAGTAAACCTTCGTGATGATATACAGTTTCTGCTCCACGTTGTCGTACATCAGCGCCTCGTTGTTATGGCTCAGCCCGTCCGGATAGACATAATGGATCTGCATCGGATCCACATTGATCTCGCCTCCCGTGATAGCCGGTTCCTCGAAATAGACAATGCTGTAGAAGTCATCCTCCTCGTTGTTGTCGCCGAACGCACCGATGAAGAGGTAGTTCTTGTTGTTATACACACCGCCGCACAGGTCTTCCCAGTCCCAGTAACGGATGTTTAACGTCCTCAGATTCGGGAAGTTGACTTTCATTGCCTGATTCTGTCCCTGTTCGGTCGTGGCGATGATATAATCGCCGAAATTGTCACTCTCCATCCAGATGTAACCCGGTGTGGTACGCGAGCAGGCGATACCGGACACTTCGTCCAGATTAAGGCTCTCGCTGACCGAACCGATCTGCGTGCGCGTGAACTCGGTGTTATGCGGCAGAATGACACCGTTGTACATCAGCGAATCGGGGTTGTCCGTTACCGGAGGCTCCTCGCCGTCGTCCAGCAGCGTGAGCTGGATATTGCGCAGGTCAAACGAACCGGAGGTCGATGAACCCGGATTGACGATAAAGCCCAGACGGTTGAACGCCTGCGTGCCGATACTGTAACCCGGCTCGTCCCAGTCCAGGTTGCCGTCCGGCGTCGTGAGCTCGCTCTGCCAGGCGGTATTCTGTATATTGGGCCAGTAGTCGTTCTGTATCCAGCGGTTGCCTTCCACATCACGCAGATAGACGAACAGCACGATGCCGTCGTCAAAGCCCGGAGCACCGTCCCCTTTGTACTCATACGCGATAGTAGGGATCTTGGTCAGATTCTCCAGCGGGAACTCCACGCCAGCCCATTGCCAGCCTCCCGAGGTGTATTCGATATGCAGCACACCGTCCGCAACGGTCGGAGTAGCGGAACAACCTGTGTAGGCGATAGACGTGGCGGCATTCAGGTTGATGTTGATGACCTTCGCCTGAAGGGACACCGCCGCACATACAGCAATAACCAATAAGAATAATTTTTTCATAATGTATTGTATTTAAGGTGAAACAATCATTTTGACAAGGCGTACATGGCAAAGGCGGCGCAGCAGATACCCGCTATCTGGAGCGGGTTCGGGATGACGCTCAGGATGATGAGCGACAGCAACACCGTCACCATAGGCGACAGACCCTCCATCGGCGATACGATGACCGCTTTGCCGTACCGGTAGGCATACACAAGCGTCAACGCACCGATCGAGTTCAGGATCTGGATACCGAAACAGCCGAAACTGGTTCCGGCGGAGGTCTGGGCGGCAAAGAACTCCGGGGCGTCGGGACTCATGAACCACGCTACCGGGATGAGTACCAGCCCGCTCAGCGCCATCCACACGAAGATCGACTCCGCGTCCATCGAGTTATTGGCGAACTTCATGAAGAAGCCCTGGATACCCCATGCTAATAGCACGAGTACCGCCAATACGATCCACAGCCAGCCGCTGACCGGACTGCCTTCCTGACCCGTCTCGAGTGACAATAGCAGGATCGCGACGAGCGCAACGGCGATACCCGCTACCTGCCAGCGAGTCGCTTTCTCCTTGAGGAAGACCGCGGCGAGCGTGATCACGATGACCGGAGACATCGAGATGAAAGGATAGATGATGTAACTCGGACCCAGGGTCAGCGCCTTGAACAGAACCAGCTGACCACCGGCGCCTAACAGTCCCACCGTGCAGCCGAGCAGCGCCGATTTGCCGTCGTGGAGGAACTTGCCCTTGTTGATGACCAGCGCCACAACGGCACAGGGGATCATGGACAGCGCCCAGAGGATATAGACTACGGTGTCCGGGATACCGTTTTGTATCTGGTACCCGGAGAATGCACCCCATACACCCCACGTCAGGACGGTGATGAGGATGAATAAAAGCCAAAGACGATCTTTCATACAATGAAGCATTTAGCAGTTGTTATTCCACCGTGATGACGGTGAGGTAATTGTATCCGTTGACGGGATCCCACATGTTCTCGTTGGCGAGGCGGATGGAGAAACGCGGGTCGTTATGCAGCGACTCGTACGGGTCGGGCAGGTTGAGGTACAGCTTGTACTTGCCTTTCATATTGGCATCCAGCGTACAGCCGAGATCGATAACACGTTTCTCCCCTGCCATCCAGAAACGCGGGTCTTCGGACTGCGGATAGACGTATTTCTGGTCGGGATTATCGACGCTGACAAATACCAGTTCCACGTCCCGTTTGTTGGCGGGCGCCGCAAAACCTGCGTTATGCAACGTGATCTGTGCATCAAATTTCTGACCTGCCTTGGGCTCCTGGGTCAGGTAGGCATTGTCCAATACAAAGCGGTATCCCAGGCGGTTTTCAATCTCGTCAAAATAACCGTCATTCACCCACTGCCGGAGAACCTCCGCACGATAGGAATTGCATAAGTACGACCAGTGGTATTTTTCCATCTCTTTTACCGCATTGGCTCCTCCGGAGTATTCGCATAGTTCGCAGGTCTCGCCTCCCATAAGGGTGTATTTGGTGTCCTCTGCCCAGAACTCGCGTTCCTCGTCATTATGGTAGGTTCCGACATCGCTCTCCGAGGAAATGAAGCAGTCGTTATGTCCCGCCCAGCGCGCTTTGATGGTCGGCTGGTACGCCTCGCCCGCCGTGAGCGGAGCTACCTCCATTCCGTGGGAACGCAGGTAGCGCATCTTGAACTGCGGTTGGCGGAAACAGATCTGTCGGTCTGACGGTACCGCTTCCATCAAACGCTCCGCTACCGGCCAGCGCGTGGCATACGCCTCATCTTTGGAAGGATTCATCGGATAGTTGGTGGTATAATACCACTCGCCCCATACCCCGATGAAGCCCGCCTGGACGCAATAAATAACGTCTGCGTGCTTCTTCAGGTACGGGTCAAGTTGCTCGATATGCCGGATAGCCCATTCCGGGGTGGCATCCCAGGGCTTCTCGTAAACACTCTTCGTGTATTTGTATGAAAAACGCAATATCGCCTTGGCGCCTCCCGCACGCAGCGTATTCATATTACGCTCAAATCGGTCCAGAAACTCCTGCGGTAGATCACTCTCTATATAACTCGGCGAACCGCTTGCCGTGTCGGTCATATAATACGAGTGAAGATAGAGCGTGATATTGGAAAAATCTCTGTTGGTTTCGACCGTTATCAGCGCAATGGTATCCTCCAGGTCTGCCGGGGTGTAATATTTCTGCACGTAGAGTCCGCGCTCCGGATTCGTCAGTTTCTCACTGGTCTCGGTGAAAAAGATGGTTCCTTCCGGTAGCGGAGTCTCATGGGTACATGCCGCAAAGAGCAGCACGAACACGGAAAATATCAAATAATGGTTTTTCATACAAAAAGAGAATTTGATTACTCGTCAAACGTTACTTTCAGTTTGGACTGACGACCGATCTGCTGACCATTGTCAGTAGCTTCTCCCTGTGGCAGCAGACCTACTCCGGTATAGTTGTCATCGTAGAGATCAAAACCGATCTCGAAGGCGTCTGACCATTTTTTCCAGGGAATCAAGTCACGGATCAGATAGCCTTCGATAACGCCGTCTGATACGAATTGGGACAAACTGATTTTTTCGTTGATATTGGCGATCTCCGTCCATTTCCAGTCATCTCCGCCAACCGGACCGCTCCAGTATTCTACGTGAGGAGGCAAATAACTGGTTTGATTTCCGTCATTATCCCACACGCTGCCTTCGAACAGAAGATCCTCGTTGCCTTTGTTCTGGGGACCGAACAGATCCCAATGCCCGCCGGTATTCGGATCATTGTCTGCATTCAGGTAGATATGATAACCTGCTGTTTCGTTGGGAGCGGTGATCGCTGTCGGATCAAAAGTCAGTGCATAGAAGATACAGATGGAATCGGCATACACCTGAACTTTTTTCAGGGCAGGGAAATACGGATGCTCTGCCTTTAATTCGGCGACTGCTACTTTCGCCGGATCCAGGTTGTCCCAGTCTGCCAGGGATTTGTCCGTTACATCAATAGGAGGATTGTAACCGTCAAGGTCACCGCCGCCTCCACCGCCCTGGTCAGGGGCGTTTTGGGGATTACATGCAGCCATTGCAATGGTTGCGAAACACATCAGTGCTAATTTCCAATTTGCTTTCATAATGTTAGTGTTTTTTAATGGGTTAATAAATATAGTTGATTGTTAATATCCTGCATTCTGCTCAATACCGCTGACAGACAGTTCGGAATTGGGTATCGGGTATTGGATATGATTTTCTGTATAAGGAACCACTTTCCATTGCTGTACACCCGGATACCGGCGGTCCATGTCTTGCTTGTTGCGATAGACATCTATCATCCGGTGTCCCTCGAACGCGAGTTCCAGACGACGCTCATCCAGTACTACTTCAAGCGCATTCTTGTAACCGTGCATGTTCGCCGTAGAGAACATACCGGCATCCGGAATCTGGGCACGGGTACGGATGGCATTGACGAATTCCAGTGCGTGTGTATCGTCGCCCTCATGAGCATAAGCCTCGGCGGCGTTGAGGATCACTTCCGCCCAGCGAAGAACTACCGGAGAAGACAGCGTAGGGCTTCCGTTCTGATAGCCGAACTTGGTCATGTAGAACTTGGGATAGGTGTTGCGCGTTTCCAGATTATAGGGCATAATGCGCACGGGGACATCCTCTCCGTTGTAATTGGCTACGTAATACTCGGAATACTCGGCTTGTGCCGCAGGACGTTTCTGTACGGTCCACGCCCCGTCGTCATAGAATGAATACGTGTCCGTGGAGGCGTCATACGTAACCATGGCTGACATCACGTCGCGTTTTTCGATGGAGCCGGCTGTACCAACGGGGATATATACGCAGAGAGTATCGCTTGCTTTTCCGTTTTTATATTGCGGAAGGATAAATGCCTTGTATCGTACATCATCCGGATAGCGCTCATAGAGGTTCAGCAGTGTGAAGGACGGGTATATCTCTCCCCAGCCTCCACCGTCTTTGTTGTACATAGAACCGATAGACGATTGACCTCTGTCTTCCGTCACTTCGTGCGCGATGCAGAAAAGAGTCTCTTGGGAGGTCTTCGCGTTAATGAAATAGGAGGCAAGATCCGGATCCAATTTGGCGAGCGCTGCCTGTTTGTCATTTCCGCCTAACATCTCTTCTACCAGTTTATAACAATCCTCATAGCGCTCCATATAGAGATAGACACGGCTGAGCAAACCCCGTGCTGCTTCCTTGGAAGGATAACCGGCATTGCCGCGCGATTTGTCCATTAATTCCGATGCTTTGATGAGATCCTTTACAATTTGGTCATACACCTCACCCACGGAGTTACGTTTGGTATCGGAAGAAATCGTTGTCGTACGTAATGGAATACCCAGGTTGTCACGCTCGCCCGGATGATAGGGCTTGGCATACAAGGTCACCAGATTGAGATGCATCAAGGCGCGCATGAAATAGGCTTCGCCTAAATTCTGCTTGTTCTCCTCTTTGGTCTCGTCCAGCGTCTCAATGAGCGTATTGGTCATATAGATGATCTTGTAACCTAACATCCACAACGTACCTACATTCTGCAGGTTGTCGGTCATGGTGTACGTCGTAGCCTGGAACAGGGGGTCGGTACTACGACCGGACAGGCAGATGTTGTCTGCCGGAAACTCAGCCATCTGGAACCAGTGACGGCAATAGGTGTTACCACTCGGATAACCGAGATACTCTACCTCATCTTTGAGCAACGCGTAGCATCCGTCCATGATCATACCGCTCGCTTCCTTCATAATCACATCCGTACTCTGCTCATCCGACGGGTAGTAATCCATGTCGCAACTGGCGAAACCGAGCAACAAAATAAAGTACAAAGGAAGCATGTACAATGTACAACGGGCTAATTCATTTATTTTCGTTTTCATAATTCTTTCATCTTTAAACGTTTGACATTCAACTTAGAAAGAGATCTCTATACCACCTTGGAAGGTACGGCCCACCGGATAATTCGAACCATACAGACCAGCAAGCGTGTTCTCGCCGGACACAAGGTTTACTTCCGGATCCATACCCGAGAACTTGGTAGCCGTCCAAAGGTTGTCCGCCGTGAAATAAATGCGGCACTTGGTCATATGCGCCTTTTTGATCAGGGAGGCGGGGAAATCGTATCCCACCATGAGATTCCTCAGACGGAAGAAACTGCCGTCCTCGAGGTAGCGGGAAGATACAGCGTTCGAATTATTGTCATTGGCGGCAACGGCTTTCGGATGGGTAGCCACATCTCCGGGTTTAGTCCAGCGGGTCCAGCCTTGCGCTGCTAACGACAACTGGTTGATATCGGTGTAAGCGCCATCGGCATCCGTCATCTCACGAGTCTGGTTGTAAATCAAATTGCCGTAGGTGAAATTGGTATTGATATGCAGGAAGATACCGTTCCAGCTGACTTGGGTGCTCAGACCTCCGGAGAATAACGGACTTGCGCTTCCTACTGCGCGGGCGTGCGTCGCGTTGTAATCATTGGTCACTTTTTTGGAACCGTCTGCATTATACTCATATTCTCCGTTTTCGTCCACTACGTACCATGTCGGATTTCCGGTGGCAGGATCCACGCCTGCCCATTCCTTCATGTACCACGAGTAGATATCCTGTCCCTCTTTGACCTGCTGGCTTACGTTGATAGCGGTCTGCAGGAACGGCTTGTGATCCGGCGTATGGGTCACACGGTTCTTGTTGTAACCGATGTTGAAACCTACATCCCAACGCCATTTGTTGCGGTCGAAGATATTGGCGTCAATGCGGTATTCGATACCTCTGTTCCGTACCGAACCTGCATTTTTCATTACTTTGAAGAATCCGGTTGATGGAGCTACCGGTACGTCTAACAGCAGGTCGGTGTTGTCCGTCTGGTAGAGGTCGATGGACATATCGATCCGTTTGATGAACGTCAGGTCGATACCCACCGCCGCCATATAAGCGGTTTCCCAGCGCAGGTCGGGACTGGCGAGACGGCTGGAGGAGGCGCCTACGTTGTTCTGGTACAGATTCGTCAGTGTATAGGTGGATAGATACTGATAAGGCGGGATATTGTTGTTACCCGTCACGCCGTACGAGGCGCGCAGTTTCATGAAACTAACCACCTTCTGATCACGCATGAAATCCTCGTTGCTGATGAGCCAGCTGGCAGCTACGGACGGGAAATGTCCGACGCGGTGACTGGGCGCGAAGATCGAACTGGCCTCGGCGCGGTAGGTCGCGGTGAGGAAATAGCGTTTTGCGTAGTCATAACTTGCCTGAACGAATACCGACCACGAAGCACCCGGAATTTCATATCCGGCTACGGAATACGGAGCAGATGCATTCAGGGCGTCGATACCGTTCGGCATACCCGTTCCGGCTGCGGTCGTATATTCGCTGCGCCATACTCCGTACTCAAATCCCGCCATGGCGTTGAAACTGTGCGCTCCCCATTGGCTTCCCCCCTTCAGGATATTGGTCGTGCCGAACGTCTTTGACAAGGAGTTTGTTTGTCCCAGATAGCCTTTCTTGTACGTGTCATGATACGTGCGGCGGTCGGTGTATTCGGATGATTTCGAATAGCCGGTACTGAATGTGTTGGTGGTGGAGAAATGCAGCCAGTCGGTGAAATGCACGTTCAGTTGCAGCACGCCCGAGAAATCAAAATTATTGGATTTGGCGTAGTTGTATTGCGCTGAATGGAGCGAGTTCCACTGCGTATGGCTGTACCACGGTCGTCCGTTGTCCGGACGCTTTTCATTGTTGATGTAGATGTAGTCTTTTGTGAGCTTGCCTGCGGCATCATATGTATATGGGCAGTCCCACGGCATCTTGTAGAACGCGTCATCGAGCATCATCCATGAGGGGGCGTAGTCAACGGACGATTTGGTGAAATCAACTTTCACGTTCATGTCCAGCCATTTGGCGATGTCGGCTTTGATGGAAGCGTGTCCGCTCACTTTCTGCATGCCTGTACCCATCAGCGTTCCTTGCTCTCCGAAGTAGTCCAGCGAGGTATAATAACTGAGGTGCTCTGAACCGCCTTTGACGGCAACGTTGTAGTTATGGATGAGTCCGAGTTTGAAGAACTCGTTCTGCCAGTTCCAGTCCTGGTACTGAAGATAACTCTCCCAGTCTTTCTTGTAAAGCATATCGAATGTACCCGCGCGGAAAAGACTCCGTTGGAATTGATACATCTCCGTACCGTTCATCACCTTGAAGTTGCCGAACAGAGCCTGTTTGCCGCCGACGGTAGCTTTGAGATCAACGCTCACTTTGTCGCCCCGTTTGCCGGATTTGGTGGTGACGACGATGACGCCGCCCGCTGCGGCTGCTCCGTAGATACCGGTTGAACCGGCATCCTTCAATACGGAGATGGTCTCCACGTCGTTGGGGTTGAACGTACCGCCCATCACGCCGTCCACTACATAGACGGGAGCGGACGAAGCGGTGATGGATCCCGTACCGCGGATACGTATCTGCGCTGCGTCACCCGGCTGACCGCCCGCATTGGTGACTTGTACACCGGCTATCTTGCCCTGGAGCATGTTTCCCACATCGGATGTGGTGACATCGGTCAGAGCGTCGGCGGTGATGGTGACCACGGCGGAACTCAGTTCGGCTTTCTTGACGGCGGAGTAACCGAGTGACACCACTTCCTGCAGCTGTTGCGCTTCGGACTCCATGATGACCTGCATGTTTTCCACCGCCCGCAGTTCGATGGTCTTGTAGCCGATATAGGACAGCTGCAGGGTCGCCTTGTCGGGAACCGTAATAGCAAAATGTCCGTCAAAATCGGTGACCGTTCCGAGCGATGTGCCTTTGACGAGAATACTGACACCGATGAGCGGTTCCGATCCGTCGGCATCGATGACGGTTCCCTTGACGCTGATGTCCGCCCACAGGGCACCGCTGCACATCAGGCAGGCAAGGAGAAGAATGGATTGAATAATGGATGGATATCTTTTCATGGTTCAAAAAGTTTTTCCGTGTAGTTGTCAGTCTGTTGGTTTGAGTTGGAGCAGGTAGTTCTTTTCGAACTTCGCCTCGATGAATGGGTGCGCTCCGTCCACGTCGTACTGCTTCGGTTCGTCCGCCGTGTATTCGACCGCCGTATAGTGCTTGTCCGCCTCCAGTCCGCGCAGCTCGATCGTGCCATCGAACGTATCGGCATAGAAAGCATAGTAGAGCGCGTCATGCTGACGGATAACGTGTGCCTCGGGGTAGTCGAACCCCCATGTATAGAGGTTCAGGTATTCTCCCCGCGCGAGGTCGTGCTCCTTGTATATCGCCATCCATTTGCGGATGAGCGCTTCTTTTTCCGGGGTGAGAACGAAAGGTCCGTCCGTCACGTCGGGGTTGTCGGCAGGGTAGGTGAACTTGGTTCCGATGACGGAGCCCGTACCTATCTGCGAAGCAAAATCCGTACCGCCGTCCGTGAGCTCCACGTGGTCGCCGTAATAGGCGAGGTCAGGCGTCATGGCGGCGTACGCTTTGCGTTTCATGCGTACCTGACGGGACGACATAGGGTCGGAAGCAACCGCCTGGTTGATATGCGGCAATAGGAAATAGTTGACGGCGCAGCCGCAAGGGCACACCTGAACGACGGCGTGCGGTTTGTAGGCACGCGCCTGCTGATATACTTTTTCAAAATATACCGGCATCTTCTCCGGCGCTTCCCACGGGTCGTCCAGTTCGGCTGTCTCGCCGTAGTCCGGCATGCAGCAGTTGAGATGCTGGCCGTCAATCTTGAGTCCGTCGAAGTTCCAGGTGTCGAGGAACATTTTCAGCAGGTCGCTGGTGTAGGCATCGGTCGCCTGGCTGACGGGCGACAGATACCAGCTGTCCCACCAGGTGATGAACTCCGGAGCCCACTCGGCGGTGCGCAGCAGCATCTCGGGATGCTCTTTGAGAATCTGCGTACCCGGATCGGCAGCCAGAGGTGCCCACCATAGTTTGGCTTTGAGCCCGTGGCTGTGGACGGCGTTGGTGATACGGCGCATGTCTTTGTCTCCTCCGGGGAAACGGCTGTTCGTCTTCCAGTCGCCTTCAGCGATTTGGTATCCGTCATCCACATCAACCCATTTGAATCCGAGTTCGGTCACCTTGTCCAGCGTCCCCACCACCTCGTCGATGGTGAACGTCCGCTCGTATCCCCATGCACACCAGACGGGTTCGAACGACTCGTCCTCAGACGGTTGCATGTGTATGTTTTCGTGCGTCTGCATGTATTGGGAGAAGACACGCAAGGCATTGAAATAATCACCTTTGTGCGTGAGCCGGAACGCCTTGAAGCACTGCATCGTATCGCCCGCAGCCAGGGTCACCGGTTCCGGCAGCGTGTAGCGAAGCGCCATGGAGACCTGCTTGCCGTACCGTTTCCATTCGACAGGCATGGAAATCATCTTCAGTACCGGCTCGAACAAACCGATGGCGATACCGCCGTTGCGTTGCCATATATCGACCATGGGGATACCGCCTCCGTAGTCGGTGTTGTTCATGCCGAGGTAGTTCTCCTTGCTGAATCCTTCGGTCACCGGCAGCACCCAGTCCAGCCGCTCGGCGGAGCTGCTCGGCTGGAGCGACCATACGACGGTGTCTTCGGGCGTTACGACCGTGCGGCACAACTCATAAGCCTTGACGGTGACGGGCTTGCCTTCGTTCACGAAATAGGTCTCTATCACCTCCAGTCCTTCGACTCCTTCGACGGGTGTCACGGTGCGGTGCTTGACGACGCGCATGCCGTTTTCGCTAAAGGGGAATGACTGCATATCTGCTTCCTCGCATACAAGCCGCTCCGTGTCTGTCCGGGGCGCACATGCCGCAAAAGCTGCCGCTACAAGGATAATATAGAATAATTTTCTCATAACTTTTTCGTTTTACCGAAATACCGGGTACCGGGATACCGATTATTTATATTGGGTTAAAATCCGTTCCGCATTGTCGTGATACAGTTTCTTGAGCACCTCGTCCGGCAGGTTGAATCCGGACAGCGCCCAGTGGTATTCCGATTCGGGCATGTAGAAATGCTCGTCGTTCGTTTCGAGTACGCGGAAGATGGTCTGGTACATCGGAGCGTCCATGCCGTTGTCCGTTCCGAACAACACGCGGTCCTGGTACTTGATGAGGAACTCGCGGGTCGCTCTCGGTGTGTGCGCCGATTCGGCTACGCGGGCGGAGATATCGAAATAGAGGTTCGGATATTTGTCCAGCAGCGCTCCCAGCCGCGGCAGGTCGTGCGTCATGTTGAGATAGTGGCAGGCGATGAACAGCGTGTTCGGGTTCTCGCGTACGGCGTTCTCAAAGGTCTCCATGAGCTTGTCGTATCCGTAGCAGTTGGTGGTATCGACATGCCAGGTGACGGCATTGACCAAACCGTCATTCGTCTCATCCATAGGCAGATACATCCAATAGGGCTCGGCAATATGAATACTGATTGGCATTTTCAGTTCGGCGCATTTCTCAATAAGCGGTTTCACACGCGGGTCGTCGATATGGATATCTTTTCCGTCCGCCGGACGGGCGTAGGTGTCTCCTTCGCCTTTGTCGCCTAACTCACCGACACCGACTGCTCCTAATTCCTTGCAGCGCTCCAGTGCCGCAAGCGCATTGGCAGGCCATTCGTCCCCGTCGATACCCGTATAATCGAAGCAACACCAGAAGCGGAAATGATCCTTGTACGGCGCATATGCCTCCACGAACTCCTCGAACGGACGACCGATCCACGAGCAGTGCATGATGGCGGTGTTGAGCACGCCGACCTCATCCATCGTCTTGCACCAGGCGGCTATCTCCTCCTCATTGGCGGCATAGTCATGCGCGTGCATGTCGATGATGTCAAACTTGGCACGGGGAACAAAAGTCTTAGGGATATTATTCACCACCTGCGGGGCGAAATCTTTCAGCAGAATGGTGTTGACCGGATTCTCCGGTGTCTGATCGCTGGTTGCTGAGGGCTTGCATGCTGTCATCAGCAGTGCTACAGCAAGGAAAAAATAAATAACATGTTTCATGGCGTCTGTTTGTTTCAATTTTGCGTGCAAAATTACAACTTTTTCGGGAATTATGCAATATGTTTTGAAATGTTTTATGACATACTTTCGAAAGAAATTTCGTTAAAAGACATAGTATCAGTGCTTTGATGTGTATAAAAGCCCTTTCGCAATGTTTCGAAAAATGAGTTCGAAACATTTTTTATTTGCGTATTTCAAAAAATATTTGTAACTTTGCAGCCGAAATGACAAAACGGCATTATGAATCCTTCATCCGCAAAAGAGCGCAGAGCTTTTATCCTGCGTCAACTGGAACAGCTTGGTGAGGTCAGTGTAACCGACCTGAGTAACACAACCGGCATCTCGGAGGTGACCATCCGCAAGGATCTGACCATCCTGCAGGCGCGTCATTTATTGTTACGTACGCGCGGAGGTGCGATGCGCAAGCCCGTCGAGAACCTCAACGAGGACACCACGATCGCCAAAAAACGCATGTTCAATGTGCGGGAGAAAGAGCGAATCGGGGAGGCGGCAGCCAAGATGATTAATGACGGGGACGTCATCATGCTGGACTCGGGCACGACGACGCTGGAGGTTGCCCGCCATTTAGGCAGGTTCCACAACCTGCGTATCCTCACCAATTCGATGCATATTGCTACCGAACTGCTCAATTACAAGCAGTTTGACGTGGTTTTGTTAGGCGGCAACGTGCGTGTCAACAGCCAGTCCACAGTCGGACCCCTTGCCTTGTCCGTCCTGCATAATTTCAGCCGCTACAAACTGTTTCTCGGCGTTGATTCTTTCTCGCTGGAAAACGGTATATCGACCCCCAACCTCGAGGAAGCGCTGCTTAACCAGCTCATGATCCAGCAGGCGGAGAAGGTGATAGCCGTTTTTGACTCCTCCAAATTCAACAAACGCAGTTATGTGCATGTAGCGGATGTGCAGGAAATCGACTGTATCATTACCGATCGGGCGATACCGGTCGGTATGAGTGCCAAACTCCGCGCCTTGGGCATTGAGGTGAAAACCGTGTGACGGCTGACTGTGTTTCACAAACGAAACGACCCACATCGCTGTGAGCCGTTTCTTTTGTTCTGAAAGTAAGGTTCTCGGGACATGGTCCCGTGATGGTTCTGTTATAAACTTCACTTTAGAGGGCGGTACCCAGTACATTGTACTTCACGCCGTCGCGGATGATGATGAGTTGTCCGTTCTCAATCATCTTCTCTATCTGCGTAGCCGCTTCGATATTGGTGATAGCGGTAACTACATCATTCAGCGAAGCGAACCATTGATTCTTGTAGAAATACGGTCTGCCTTCCTTCGCGTCTGTAAGAGAGAGATTTGCAGTCTGGTTTCCGTCACCCCCGTTACCATTATTGAAGATGATACTGGTGCGGTTGTCTTGTACCACATAGGAGTAGATCTGGTAGCCCCAAATCGTTTGCTCGGTCAAGGTCATCTGCTCACCCGGCCATCCTGCAACTTCAGGACTCCATGCATAAGCGTGTACATTTGTCCAGTTGGGAGTGTTAACGAAGTAAACGGTGATATCCACCAAGTCAGGGAAGGTGATATCCAGTTTCTTCTCAGCTATCGTCCATGTGAAGGTGTAGTCACCTGCCTTGTCGATCTGGAGCCAGAACGCTTCTTCCGAAGTAGCCTCGTGGTCGATATTGCTTGCGCTGGTCCATCCGCGGTGGAAACCGTACCATCCGCTATCATCCGGTGCAATGCAGTATGCCTTGTCGCCAACAAGCACCTTGAAGCCGTAGCCGCTGTTATCGTTCATATCCAGATGGATGGTAATGCTTGCCGTCAGTTGGTCTTCTGCCGGTACGAGTTCGTCACCTGCCCAACTGTTCATGTCACCGATAATAGCCATGTACGGCAGTTCTACAGCGGGAGCAGCAATAGTAATGCTGTTCAGCACTGCTTCTGACCATTGAATAGCATTCGTGAGGTGCACGATATAATTACCGGCAGCGGGTACAGTGATAGTGCCGAGTTCTTTAATACCAGTGTCACCTTTTTGACCACCTTCATTCACAGCACCGTAGCTTGTCTCTTCATCCTCTCCGATCAGTTCTACACCATAGTTGTGACCGTTGGAAGCGGTAATATCAATCGTGACATTGTAAGTGCCTGCTTCAGCAAAACTTACGTTCCAATTAGCATACTCATTGGGAGCCGTGCTCGGTTTAAAAGCGATAGCGCCGTCTGTTAGCGAGGCGTTTGCAGACAATTCTGCATAAGCAGGAAGCAGTGTTCCCGGTAATGCAACCGAAACACCTGAATAGTTTGCTTCGAAGATCACATCTTTGAGTTTCATAGCCGACCAAGCGGTAGCAGCGTGTGCACGTACTTTGTAATTACCTGCTTCCAAATCACGCATGTCTATAGACCCGATAGGGTAGTGTCCGCACTGACCGGATGAACCTTTGTAACGCAGTGATTTAACTGTATCACCGGCTTGGTTGAGGACGTAGAGTTGTACGCGCCAGCTGTTCGTGTTATACACATCCACAGCGAGATTGTACTGAATCGATTCAATCGTTACATCCCACTCTGCATAGAGAAGCGTGTCGTTAGCACTGTCATGAGCGCCCATGTCGAAGTACGTTCCGGCGTAGTCTCCTTCAGTTAATACGAAGTCAGGCATGCCCTCGGAACGGAAACCTACGTTTGTAACATCCAGCGTTGCTGGGAGAACAACGGGGTCTGCACTAACTGCAACTGCTACCAGCGCTGCAGCGAAGATTGAGAGAATTTTTCTCATAATCATTAAATTTTAAAAAGGTTAATAAAAGGATTAATTAGTTAGTAACTATGCGGTACGTTATTGGGCAATTTTCTGCCCAATAACGTTATAAGTCATTCCGTTTTTCTTGATAAAAAGTTGTCCGTCGCGGATGAATTTCTCGCTTTGCGAGGGGTTGCTCATAAAGGTGTTGTCGGTGCTCTCGTACCAGCTGCGGCGGTTGTTCTTGACGCGGATGGTATTGTACACCTCTTTGTTGCCGTTCTCGTCCGTTTTGTAGGTAACGACTTCGATATAGTCGCTCGTCACGTTGAAGCGGCTGTAAGAGGGCGTACCGGGTTGACCGAACTTGGAGGTGAACAGGTCGAAGTAGTTAGGCACGTTGTGGTGCTTCCAGTCGAACCAGTCTTCCTGATTGGCGGAGTACTGGCTCTCGAGGGTAGCACGGCTCTTGGGCTCGTAGCGTTTGCGTCCGCAGGTAGCGCCGATGAAGTACAGGGTACCGTCGTTGGTGGTGAAAGTACCTCCTTCGAGACCGGTCTTGTTGTCGCTGTTACCCCACTGGGTGTTGTCTTCGGGGCGTACGCGCACGGTGTCGGTGACGGATCCGGGAACGACGGTCCATGTATCCGGATCGACCGGACCGATGACTTCGTAGCAGTGGTCGTGTCCCTGGATAGCGAGGTCGATACCGCACTCTTTGAGGATCGGCAGCATCATGTTACGCAGCAGCGGTGCGTCGCTGTCCAAGTGGTGGTCGGCGCCGGAGAAGAGGTTCTTGTGGGTCAGCGTGACGCGGTACTTGGTGTTGGGGTGCTGCTCTATCTGGTCAAGGAACCAGTTGCGTACGTCGGTGGAGAGGTAGGTCGAAGCCATGCCCTCTTCGCTACTGCCATGTGCGCGCCACCAGTCTTCCACCGAATAAACGAGGAAGAGGACGTCGCCATAGACGAAGCTGTAGGTCACGCCGTGGAACTGCGGTTTGGTGGTCGCTATCTCATAGAAATTATGGTCGGTATTGAAGTGGTAGTCATAATTGAGGTTGTTGCTCACGTCATGGTTACCGCCGGTGGGAACAAAAGCCATCTTGTTCAATGCCGGACGCATGGCTCCTTCGAACCAGCGTTCCCACTGCCACTCGGAGTTCTCATCGTCACCGGTCTCGACGAAGTCGCCCGGGAAGACGCAGAACTTGGCATCGGGTTCGTTTTGGGCAACCGCCCTGGCGCACTGGTTCGCCTGCTCGATATACTCGGCATTATGGATGTGGCTGTCAGTCATGTAGAGGAACGAGAAGCCGCGTTGCTGCTCGTCCTTGGTGACGAACTGTCCGATCTCGCTCCAGTGTCCCGGATAGCCGGCACGCCAGCTGTAAGTGGTACCGGGTTGGAGGTTCTGCGCCAGCGCCTTGTGGCTCACGTAGGTGAACTTGGTGTTGCGCGGCAGTCCCGCTGCGGTACAGATGTCATATTTGGGGCTTTCCGATGCCTGAATCGGCGTGTAGTGGAGCGGAATAGTGGTGGTCGGAGTGGCTTGGAAAGAGAAGACGCAGTCGCAGGTTTCAAAGTCCTCTGCAGTGGCATTCGCCGAGGGGATGAGTTGTACCACACCGTTGTTGATGCCCTCGTTGGTGAACCAGCAGAATCCCATCTGCGTTGCCGGGTCGCCGTTGAAGGTGGCGATCAGGTTGTACGGTTCTTCCTTGCCTACCAGTTGGGCAATTTTCTCCTGCATAGCGGCTACTTTCGCCGGGATGACGCTCAGATCCACGTCTTCGCCCAGGCTGTCGATGCGCGCTTCCTCTTTGGCTACGAGGAACTCGATGAACGAAGGAATCGTATATTCACCCATCTTATAGAGCGAGTCGGCTTCCACTACCTCGTGCGGGTATTTAACCGGCGGAACGGGCAGGATGATGACCAGTGCGGACGCCGAGAAGTGTCCTTCCATCGTCTCTACGTGTGCGGTCGTGCGACCTACCGCGAGTGCGGTGATCTTGCCGTTCTGGATAGAGGCGACAGTGGGGTCGTCGATGGTCCATGTCACGCGTTTGTTGTCGGCGTTAGCCGGCTCAACCTGCGCTACGAGGGTGCCTGTTCTGCCTACGATGATCTCAATGGAGTCCTGCAGGATCGAGACGCCGGTTACATCGATATGTACGGCATCCGGGTCATACTCATAGGCACCGAGATCGACGCCGGTTCCTTTGGGACGCGTGACACCTTTGATATCCGTTGCGGGCGCCTGCGTAGCGTCTCCTGCGTTCAGCAGCGGAGCGGAAGCGCTGGTGATGGCGAAATCAGC
Organism: Paludibacteraceae bacterium; assembly: GCA_905233375.1. Classification (GTDB taxonomy): domain Bacteria; phylum Bacteroidota; class Bacteroidia; order Bacteroidales; family Paludibacteraceae; genus Colicola. The sequence goes on from CAJOEJ010000001.1 coordinate 110,555, forward strand.
ATCTTTGACAGCCGTCATCTCGGCATCCGTCCTGGGGAGTCCGACAAAAGCGGTGGGGTTGCGGAAGTTCGGACCGTCGGTGGCGTTGTTGTCTGCTGCGAGTCCGGTCGTCATACCCGTACCTATATCAGCGATATTGTTCGACGAACCGGTACCGGACGCAAGATAGTTATGGTTGGTAGCCGAACCGTTGGGTACCACATTGCCCCAGAAGACATTGTTCACGGCTTTACCCTCGATACGGCAGCCGCCGTAGCGACCTTCCACACCTTGGTTATTGCAAACGGTGTTGTTAATGAATGTACCCTTGCCGTAGAGGCATCCGTTGTAGTCCACCTGGTTGTTGTACAGCACGCAGTTACGTACGACGGTTCCGGCTCTGGAGTAGATGGTCACGCCGCCTTTGCAGCCGCGGAAGATACAGTTCTCAATGAGCGTGTTGATATTTACGTTATCTTCGCATGATACCGCTGCGGCTTGCTGGCTGGCGGTGTTGTTGCAGTTCTCAAAGAGGCAGTTGCTGATGATCGTTTGTGCATTCGTGGACGGATCCACAAAGATACCTCCGGCTTTGGAGCCGCTGGTGCAGTTGCGGAAGACGCAGTTGTTCACGGTCATGTTACCGCGGATGAACATTGCGGCACCTCCCCATTCGCTGTGGTTGGCGTTCTGGAAGACCATACCGTCAATCACATCGCGCTGAGTCGGGTCATCGTCGTACTTGACGAGCAGCCAGGCGGTGGCGCCTGTTCCGTCAATGACCGATTCGTACAACTCGGGGTCGCGGACACCTGTCTCGGCATTGTATCCGCCAAGCAGCGTTACACCGCTACCGATGGACAGCCGCTCGACATAGACACCTTCTGCAACAAACACGGTGTCGCCTGCTTCGCGTCCGCCGAGCGCGGATGCCACCGACGTGAGTGCATTCGCCCAGGATTTGCCGTCTCCGTTCGATCCGGTCGGAGACACATACCGGTTACTTGCTGACGCACACAGCATAGCTGTGCAAGCGGTCAAAAGAAGTAGGATTTTCTTCATAATATTACATTGTTTTGGTTAGTTTGGTTCGTGTTGTTCAGCTCCATCCGAATCGTTCGCGTCCGATGCGCTCTACTTCCTCGCGGCAGGTGAAAGCGGTCGTGCCTCCGGCTGCGGTGGTGTTGACCGCACCGGTCATGTTGCCGTACTCCTGACACTTGTCCAGAGGATCTCCTGCGGCGAGCCGGCTGATGAATCCGCTATTGAAACTGTCGCCAGCGCCGATGCAATCGACTACATGGTCGTTGAGCAGCGCTTTCTGCATCCGGTCGGGTTGACCCTTGCGCATCAGTAAGCTACCCTTACTGCCGCATTTGATCACCGCCGCATTGGCATATGGACGGATCTTCTCGATAGCTTCGTCAAGCGTCTCGCTGCGGGTGAGGAACTTGAGTTCCGTCTCGTTGGGCATGAATACGGTCAGCATCGGCAGCACCGCCTTATAGTCCAGGTCCCATGCCTCCACCGGATCCCATTGGGTATCCAGCGAAGTGGTCACCCCGTAGGCTTGGCACAACTCGAGAATCTTCATCAGGTCGCGCTTCACGCCGCTCTGCATGAAGATGGACGATATATGAATATGTTTCGCCTCTTTGAAAACCTCCGGGTTGATATCTGCCAGTGACATGAAGTCCATCGCTCCCTGATACGTCAGGTTAGCGCGGTCTTCGTCGTAACTCATGCAGATGGTAGCTCCGGTAGCATATTGGTTCTGCCGGATGAGGTAGCGTGTATCAACCCCTTTGGCTTTCAGACTGCTCTCTACCAGGTCGCCGAAACTGTCGTTTCCGATCATGCCGCAGAATGCCACTTTGGCTCCCAATGCCGCTGCATTGGCGGCAAAGATAGCCGTTGAGCTGCCCAGAGTAAGGGTCATCTGCTTGGCAAACTTCTCTTTGCCGATCTCCGGTTCGCCTTCAATCTGATTGAGTATCAGATCCACATTCAGTTCGCCTAATGCGATAATATCAAACTGTTTCATAATACTGGTTCTTTTAGTTTTCGATATGTCGATATATCGTTATTCCGATAGTTCGAAAAATTACATTTTGTCGTTGAACAACTCGTTCATTTTGCTGTACCAGTTCGCCGGATAGCTGTGTCCCATCTCCGGCTCGATGATATATTCTTTCTGATCCGCCGGAGTGCCCAGGTTGTTAAACGGCACCAGGTTCAGCCGCGCCGGACACACATCGTCCGCCAGACCGCTCGATGCCAGTACGGCACACGAGATCCGCGGCGTGAGGTGCTTGATGTCGAAATAGGGCAGGTATTGGATGCTTTGTTCCTGGGGCACACCATCTACCCAGTAGTGGTCGCTGATCTCCCAATATGCCAGACTCTCGATATCTTTCGCATCCGCAAAATCCCCCATGAACGCCACGTTCGCGGCAATAGCGGTGAACGGGTAGTCACTCAGAGCTGCGGCTGCATAGGTCAATGCGCCGCCCTGGCTCGAACCCTCGGCAAACAGCTTCGTCATGTCGCTTGACTCGCGCGTAGCCATGAAGCGCACCGCCTGCACGACGTCCATATACGCGCCCCTGTAATAATAGGTGTCTTTTTCGCCCAAGTGGTAGCGGAACCAGTCGCCGTAGATGTTTACCGTCTCCTCCGCCACGCCCAAATTCGTTCCGGCGGGACGGTTGTTCAGGTATTGTCCGCGGTGCGAGAGGTAGAACTCGGCATTCGTGCCGGCGTAGGGGCAGTCAACAGGTCCCGTATAACCCTGGGTGTCGTAGCCGTAGAAATGCAAGATCACCGGATGCTTCTGACCATCCTGCGGCTCGCAGTAGTACCCGCGGATCTTCACCGGTTCTCCCTCGAGTCCGTCAGGCACCGAATACATCTCCACCAGATAGACCTTGACGTTCGCGTTGCTCCGTTCGGGGATCTCCGTCAACTGCGCATGCATGTCGATCGCTGCCAACTGGTCTTTGGCGGCTTGCCAGAAATCATCAAAATCTGCCGGTTTGTCATTGGGCGAAGTGATCAGAAACGGGTCGATGGCAAAATTGAAGGCACGGACTTTCGCTGTATCCACGTAGCACTCTGCATGGTAGATACCTGGCTCCATATCCGCTTCCGCGGTCATCACCGCATCCTTCTGACTCTTGGCGCTTATGATCACGCTGTCGGTCAGGGTGACTACCTCCGCTTTCTTGTCGGTCGTGATGACCACTTTCGTGCCCAACTTGACTGCACCCGCATTGCCGTTCGCGATCCGGATGGTGATTTGCGGTTTGCCGCTCCACACCCAGTTGTCCGTCACCGGAACCGACATTTCTATCAGCGACATATCTGCCGGAACAATCTGCTCCTCCTGCGCCTGCGGCTCTTCCTGCGAACCCCTGTTATCGCATCCGCAAGCAGCCAGCAAAACAACCAACATTAACAAAAATATGGAATCCCGTCTCTTCATAACTATCAACTAGACGACTTCTTTAAACTTTAAACTATCAACTATCAACTACTTTAAATAATCATTCAAGTTCACGATATTGAACGCATTGTAGTACTTGTCCATATTGTGCTCGATGCGCATGAGGACGACCTCCTCGGCGTGGATGCCAAGACGCTCCAAGTTGTCGTACAGCGTCTGACGAGCCACGAGTACCTCCGGTTTCTGCCATATATAGCGGCAGCCGGTCTTGACGAGCCACAGCTGACGATCCGGCGTGCAGTCTTTGAGGTCCTTGCCGACCTCTTCGCCGTGCAGCCATTTCTTCCAGCGGTTGGACTCATACACGCATTGCCAGAGCACCTGCGTCATATTACTCAACTGCGCGATCTTGCCCTCGGCGTACAGTTTCTTCTCTTCCTCTTCAAGTTCCGCCAGTGCGTCGTACTCGTTCATCGTGAACTCCGGTCCTACGTTAGCCGCACCCATACCTGCCTTCGGGTAGTCCTCCGGATTCTCCACATCGTCGCTGTAGTGACCCTTGATATAACTGCCGTACGGACGCACTTTTGCCGTCAGGTTGCGTGCCACTTCCGGATCAAAGAATGTGGTGTGCAGGTCGGTTCCCACCTTGCCTACGATGAAGCAGGGCCATACATCGTCTAATCCGACTTCGTGCAAACCGGCTTTGAGCCCCTCGAGGAAGGTATCAAACGTCTTCTCGTTCGCCAGACCGCCGTGTACCTCTTCCGTACCAACCTCATAACTGATAGGAGCGATATGGTGCGCCTTGCGGAAGTCCTCGGCATGCTTGATGAGTTCGACCGTACGTTTGACGACCACGTGGATATCAATAATCTCGCCCTTCGGAAGGAAAATATCTACGGTCGGATCGACGTGAATGAGGTCGTATCCTGCCAAGATCGCCGCCTCGTAACTCTGCTTCACGCCGTTCATGGCGCGCTCGGTATCCCAGCGCTCGATACTCTGTTTGTCCTTGAGCCACGGACCGCCGTGATCGATAGCCACTACGTACGGACCCGTGTAATGAACCGCTGCCGCTTCTCGTGCCAGAATCTTGGTGAACGCTTCCTGGGTCATGCCGGTATAACCGCCGTCACAATCGACTTGGTTCAGCGTGGTAGCGAAATAGATCGGTGCGTTGTTCCGTTTCGCTGCGCGGAACGATGCTTTGATGACTGCCAACGAGTTCGGACACGCTGCAAACAGCGTCATCGGAACTCCGGTTGCTTTTTTTCTCTCCTCCATCACCTGGAGAATATGTTCTGTCTTTTTCATATTGCTATTTTTTATTATTATGATTTTCATTTTTTATGAAGCCTCTTCAGGGATTTAGTATGTACTCACGAGCGGACATTAGGGAGTACCGCGTAGCGGGGAGGGCGCTCCCATGAAGCGAGGAGTACATACGCTATCCGCATGGCTCAGGCAGTTCGCATCCGCTTACTCATAAATGGTAACACCTTCCACCACGCGGTGAATATTTCCGCTTACGCTCGGGGCATCCGGATTCAACCCGTGTGCCAGCGAAGCGTAGTAGCCTAACAGCTGTCCTAGGAGCACATATGCTACGATGCCGTAGAAGTCATTCTTCTTCGGACCGTATGGCATCCGAACGACCAGATCCGCTTTTACATCCGGCAACTCCGGTGCCTCACCTGCTATCACGATGATCTGCGCCACCGGTTTGTTGTTGGCATCCACCTGCTTGACGAGGTCGCGCTCATAACGCTGCACCTCTTCCTGCTCGGTCATCAGATAAACCACGATCGACTTGCTGTTCACCACCGCCTTCGGTCCGTGACGGAAGCCCAGGAACGAGTCAAACTTACATACCACCGCTCCGTCGGTCAGCTCTTGCAGTTTCAGGTGGCACTCCTCGGCGATACCTTTCAGCGCACCCGATCCGAGGAACACGCCGCGCTCAAACGGACGGCTGGCGATCTCTTTTAATTGCTCCTCGTACTCCGCCATCACCGCCTCTGCGTTCTGCGCCACCGAATCAATCATCTCCACGTCATTCTCCAGCGTGTCGATATGACCCAGCATCAGGCAGGTCAGCAGCATCGTCGAGAAACTGCTGGTCATCGCCAGACTCTTGTCATCCGTCTCTTCCGGCAACAACAGCAGCAGGATATTGTCCTTGCCCTCTGCCTGCAAAGCGAGCTTGCCGTTCTTGTTGCAGGTGATATAGACGTGCGCCACGTTCTTGCAGAGTTTGTTTGCCAGGTTCACTGCTGCCACGCTCTCCGGGCTGTTTCCCGAACGGGCAAAACTAACCAACAGCAGCGGACGCTCGGCATCTAACAGATACTTGGCATGCGTCACAAGGTCGGTCGTGGCTACCGAACGGACATTGCGCCACATACCGCGCATCACCGGACACAACGCGTCGCCGATAAACGCCGACGTACCTGCACCAGTCAGCACGATATCCGTGTCCGGCGTCAGATAGTTGTGCATAAACGCACTCACTTCTTCCTGCTTCTCCAACAGCGCTTTCAGCTCTTTCCGCCACATGGCAGGCTGCTGATGAATTTCATTGAATGTAAAACTTGTGTTCATAGTATTTTGTGTTTTTTCTGTTGTCATGATAGACCCGCTTTATCAAAAGCGCCACAAAATTACTACATTTTTTTTATATACACACGCACGCAAATTATGTTTTGAAACATATTTTCGAAACCGCATTTCACAATATGCTGTTTTTTAGCCTGTTGTACGTTTCGTTTCTTGTTTCGAAACCTTTCGAATTTGTCACCTGCACATTTGAGCACATTGCCCCCTTGTACATTTGTACATTGTAAATCGTCCCTTCATTCATTCCGCGACTTTATCGAGACATAGTCGAGATAGGATTAAGACAGAGTCAAGACAGAGTTAAGACAAGGTTTTAACGGGTTCAGAATGTTTTTTGCATTAAAACTGCATTTTTTTGCCCCAAAAATGCACGATTGTTTGCATATATGCAATTTTTGTTGTACCTTTGCAGCGCAATTTTGTTTAAAAACTTACAAGTTATGAAAAAATTTACCTTCTTTTCAAGTTTTGCGTTGATGGTATTGATGCTCATGCCGTCTGTACGCATGTATGGTGAACAATCCCGTCTGACGATGTCTTTCGTGGACGCGACCGGCAGACCCGTACGAATGATTGAGGCGACGATCGGTCAAGAGGTCACCGAACCGACCTTACTTATTCGTCCCGCAGATGCGGATGTGCGCATCACGTATTCGTCTTCGGATCCGACTGTAGCTACCGTCGATATGATGAGCGGCGAAGTGACTCCCCTCTCCGTCGGTACCACCGCTATTCAGGCTACCTCGGGGGAAACAGCCGAATATTATGGTTCCTATACCACCTACAATCTGAGTGTGGTTGCCCCGCAAGACACCACGCCAGAAGAACCCACATGTCCTGAAGCGCATTTCTACATGAACGGTGCGCAAGTGACGACGCTCACATTGAAAGTTGGAGAGAGCGTGAGTGTGCCGATGCTGATGAGTGCGGCTGGCAGTATGCTCTCCGGTAATGTGAACATCGACAACCGCACGGTAGCAATGGTATCTGCGGATAACATGATCCACGGTTTGGCAGCGGGTACAGCGACGCTCTTCGTGATGACCACCAGCACCGTGAACGGACAAATACTCACCTGCAACTACTCGCTGGATCTGGTCGTGGAAGAGGCTGCACCGCAGAAACAGAGTCCGGAATTGAGCTGGAGCGATACGGTCTTGTACGCCGAGTTGGGTGTACCGTGTGCGGCACCTGCCCTGTATAACCCGCACAACGTACCGATGAATAAAATCGAATCGCAGAACCCCAACGTGGCGGAAGTGTCGGAAGACGGAACTCAGTTAACAATCAAAGGGGTAGGCGACGCACTCATCTTCGCCGAAAGTTTCGAAACATCGGAATATTTTGCGCAAAGCGTCAGTTACATCATTCATGTGAGCACGATCGGTCTGAGAGTCAAAGGCATCAACGTGACGAGCCTCAATGCGGCGGACGTGTTGGGCGACGGTTCGTACAACGTGACCTTCGACGTAACAAGCCGCACGCTGCATCTCAACAGCTGGCAGATCGATGGCGCAAACCTGAGTCTGGATGCGATGATCAAAGACGAAGGCGCAGAGCAACCGCTGACCATTATGCTGCATGGCGTCAATGCCATCACGAACGTGCAGACGTGCATCTTGGCTGCCGGCGTTCCAGTGATTGTGATGGGGCAGTCGATGCGCGATATACTGACTCTGAGTGCCGCCCAGGTAGCTGTCAATACACCGTATTTCAAGATTCATCAGTGCAGCGTAAGCGCACAAGCTCCGATTGCAGCTATCAAATTAGGCAACGAACTGGGTGTGTCCAGGAACTCGCATCTTTTGGCTACGTCCACAGGCTTGGCTATCCAGTGCAAGACTCTGGTGCTGGCGGAAGGAGAGGAAGGTGTGGCTATCCTGACACCCGGTGTCCGTTTTGAGGCGCAGAAAGGGTTCATGACCGCCAATAACCAATATGCCAAAGACGTGGAGATCGGCAAAGTGCCGGTAGTGGCTCCGGCGGACGAGGTGACAACGATCGACTTCACCGCGACCGATCCCGAAGGCAATGAGACCATCGTGTTCAGCGCATCGGCGGACGATACGTACAACGAAGAGACCGGACAATTGGAACTCGCTACCTCGCTCACCGACGAAGCGGTGGCGCAGGCTCTGGAAGACCTCGTTCCCGGTTCGAGTGCATGGATCGACATGCTTCCGGGTTCGCTGGTATTCGACATCCCTGCAGGTGCAGGTAAGGTGCAAGTGCATTGTATGACGCTGGTAGGCTACACGCTGCAGGTGAAGCTGGAAGGTCAGGCTGTCGTCAGCATCTCGCAAACGGCACTGGGATGGGCAGAGGTGACGTATAACGTACCGGCACCCATCCACGTGGTCATCTATCTGCATGCACAGTCTGCAGCATCCGCTCCTGCACGCATCGCAACACGCATGGAGGATGCCGTTTCGGCAGGTGCGTACATCCAAGCCGTGAAGATCGTTCCGGCGGATGCGCCTACGGCTATTGAGCATGCTTTGATTGAATCGGATGGCACCTCCAAAGTGCTCATGAACGGTCAAATCTATATCCTGCGCGGAGAGAAGATGTACACCCTGGATGGTACTCAAATCAAATAAGATTCTTCTCCGTCCCATACAACAAGAGAGTGTGTCAATTTGTTTTGGCACACTCTCATTTTTGAAACGAAAATGTTTTTTGTGTTTATGTCTTTGAGTGATTTGTACTCGCAGAGTTGGACAAATTGGTAGTAAAAAGTGTCTGTAAGCGTGCTTATAAGCAATTTTTAGTGGCAATTTGTGCAAGAAGCATTGCTTCTAAATCACTCAAAGGGTTTTGTTTTTGTTTAATGTTTAGTGGACACTAGTGTTATCGCATCTATACTATTTTGTTATATTTTTTCGAAACACTAGTGTCCCATTAAAATTTGGAACGGTTAAAAATTTATAAATAATTGCCCATTTTGGTCGTTTTGATCTTTGACATTTTGTAAATTAGTCTTATCG
>CAJOEJ010000002.1 GCA_905233375.1 Paludibacteraceae bacterium
AAGTTACAAAAAAATATCCGTTTACTCAAAATTTTCTCATAACTGACTAATTTACAACAATCTCAAAGAACGCTTTTCGATTTTAATGGGACAGCAATGACTCCTTATTATTAATTAGAATTCTCAGACAGCCGCTTTTCACAATCTGAATACAATAGGTGGGTGTGAAATAATGATCCGGCATAATCAGCGTACTGAATCGCTCCTGTGTACTATTGATTTCCATGACGGCGACATCATCTATGGTTGTTTTTCCAGGAATAAAACTCATCCATTTAAAGCCCGAGAAATCCTTTAGAATAGTGTTCTCTTTTTCACACTTTTCTACTTCTACATGTGTTTTTTGTTCCATAATGTTCGGTTTTAGATGTACGAATTAAAACAATTTGTATGCAAAGGTACAACAATTTTTCGATATGTGCAAGTAAATTTCTTAAAATTAGAACAATTTATGCATTTTTTAGAAAAACGATATATAACAAAAAGGCAGTACTTTTGCACCGGATTTGAAAAACTTTAATGTTATGAAAATCTTATTTGTAATGGACAACTTCTACACTACCAACAATGGTACGAGTATTTCCGCACAACGTTATGCAGCTGAACTGCGTCGTCGTGGACATGAAGTAAAGGCACTCTGCTGGGACAGCCCGAAAGACACCATGACCGAACCTCTGACGGACGGTGACTTCCACACGGCTAAGTTCCACATGCCAATTTTCCAACCGCTGATGGACAAGCACGATTTCTGCTTCGCGTACAACGACAAGGAGAAAGTGCATGCAGCATGTGACTGGGCAGATATCGTGCATATCTTCGTTCCGTTCGGCATCTCGTGGGAAGCGATCCGTTACTGCAACAGCATAGGCAAACCCGTTACCGGCGCGTTCCATATTCAGCCGGAGAACATGACCTCTTCCGTTAGTATGGGTAAGGTAGATTGGTTCAACGAGCTCTTCTATCGCACATGGAACCGCGACATCTACAGCCACCTGCGTCACGTGCATGTTCCTTCGCAATTCATGGGTTCGATGTTAGAAGAACGTAATTACAAGGCGAAGATTCATCCGATTAGTAATGGTATCCAGGACGCATTCATGGAGGCAGGGGAGAAGAAACAACACCTCACCCCGACCCTCTCCCAAAGAGAGGGAGCTTCTCCCCTTAGGAGAGACGGGAGAGAGGTTTTCAAGATCATGATGATCGGTCGCCTGAGTCAGGAGAAGCGCCAAGACGTCATCATCAACGCTGTAAAATACTCGAAGTATGCAGATCGTATCCAACTCGTTTTCGCCGGCAAAGGCCCGGAGTATGAGAAATACGTCGAGTTAGGCAGAGACCTCAAACACCAGCCTCAGTTTATCTATGTAGGTCGTGACGAGTTGATTGAGAATCTATTAGATACGGATCTCTACGTACATGCCTCGGATATGGAGAGCGAAGCAATCAGCTGCATTGAAGCGTTTGCTACAGGTCTCGTACCGGTGATAGCCAACAGCCACGTCAGTGCCACACCGCAATTCGCTTTGGATGGTCGCAGCCTCTTCATTCCCGGCGACCCGAAAGACCTCGCACGAGCTATCGACTACTGGTTAGACCATCCGGGAGAGCGACGCGTCATGGAAGAGAGATACCGTCAGTTCGGTCGTCAATACAGTTTGGCTACGTCCGTAGAGCTATTTGAACAGATGTTAAACGAAGAAATCCAAGAAAATGAAACGCGTGTTCCTACTATGCCTCGTCGCGCTGCTCGTCAGCACGAGAGTATCGGCCACAGACTTCGTCGCGTTGCCGCACTATTCTAAGACAGACAAAGGATTGTTCGGCGGACAGGTGGGCAAAGGAAGGATGTATTTTGACATCCAACTCCCACCTCTCACCCCGAACCTCCTGATAGACGTCGGAATGAGTATGGCGCAGATGAACGGCATTGTGGGAATGGCTCCCCGATGGTTCGCGATGTTCAGCCCCACTGCCTGTCCTTACGGAGAATTGCTCTCCGCGCCAAAAAGTAACTCCAGTATAATGATAACCTATAGAATATATTTTTGATATGAAAACGAATAGATTTTTAGCGGGCGTATTGGTCGCCTTCGCAATAATAACCTTGTTGTTTGTTACCTGCAGCCTGTCTGCACAGGAACGAGTAGAAGTATTGAGCGATTTCGAGCATTGGAACGAACGCTCGATCAAAGAGTCTGCACTCATCGGCGGCAAGACAAAGACACTGTACAAACTTGGCGGCACGTGGGATTGCAGCAATGCACACGCAAAAGCAATGGGAGTCGATAAAGTGTCGGTATCCGTTCGCCCAGAGAAACGCGGTAATGGAACGTGCTGTCGCATGGAGAGCACACTGGAGACCGTGAGCGCAATAGGAATCAACTTCAAAGCCTTAGCGACCGGGAGCATCTATATCGGCAAGATGATCGATGTGGTAGGCATGCAGCAGAGTTCCGACCCTAACTCGGCAATTGATATGGGTGTGCCGTTCACGGGGCGTCCGAGTGCATTGATCCTCGATTACAAAGCGCTGATACAAAACCAACAGGCTGTCTATGCTCCCGCCAAAACGAAAGTGAAAGCAGTGGAAGGACACGACGCGGGACATATCACCCTCATCCTGCAACACCGTTGGGAAGAGAACGGACACGTGTATGCTTATCGTGTAGGAACAGCGGTTCAAAAAATAGACCGGACGTCTGATTGGCAGAATGATTTCCGCTTGCCGGTACAATACGGCGTTGACGGAAAAGGGCTCAAAGAGTTGTCAAACAACCGCCACAAGACGCATAACAGCAAAGGTGAAATGGTGTGCATCGAAGAAGTGGACTGGAGAGGTGACCTGACACCGACACATATCGTAATTCAGATTTCCGCAGGTAGCATGCCTCCTTTTACAGGCTGTCCGGGAAACGTAGTATGGGCTGATAATATACGACTTGCTTATGATAACGCTTCATTGGCACAAGCAAAATGAATTAATGTACAAAGGGACAATGTACAAGGTACAAAGGACAATATTACTCGTTGCTGTATGGCTTTGCGTGCTTCCGACAGAGGCACGCAAAAGAACGCCTTATATCATTCCTACACGGAATCATCCCTCGGTCACGGTGAACGAAGACAGTACGATCTCGTTTTGCTATTGCGGACGAGGCAAACAGGTATATGTCCAGGGAGATTTCCAATACGCAGGAAAAGACAGCATACGGTACAGCGATTCGCATATGCGCAAAATAAAAATGCACCGGGAGAGTGACGGTTGTTTCCATCTTACCACCCTGCCGATTCAACCGGAGACCTATACCTACTGCTTCCACATCAACGGCAAGCGCAAGACCGATTCGTACAATAACGACACCGCTTGGCAGATGATACACAAGTGGAACATCGTGACGGTAGGCGGCACTCCGCAAGCAGACTTGTATCTGTCGCCGCAGAAGAAAGGTCAACTGATACAAACCAAATGGTACGACCGTACGGAGCAGATTAACCGGCGTGTCAACATCTATCTGCCTGCCGCCTATGCGGAGCGTCCTTCCGACGAGTATCCCGTACTATACCTGCTACACGGGATTAACGGCTACGAAGGTTCATGGACCGAACGCGGACGCGCTATTCAGATCATTGAGAACCTCATTGCGGCGGACAGTATAGCCCCTCTCATCGTCGTCATGCCGGATTGCAACACAGGCGTGCATGAAGACCGCCCCAGCCATCACACCTTGTGGAATAACGTGTGGCACTACCACCGATTATGCCAGGACCATAGTCTGGAATTAGCATTGGAGGATCTTATGCAGTATGTGGATACCACCTATCATACCTCCGGGCAGCACTATATTGCCGGTTTCTCGTCCGGCGCACGCATTGCCGCCAACATCGTTAACCGTTATCCGGAGAGATTCCAAGCGGTCGGACTCTTTTCGCCCGTGGTGTATAAGGAACAAATGCCCCAATTATCAATGAGCAATAACAAATCACCAATATCTTACCATATCTATATGGGAAAATCGGATATGTTCATCAATAACGGTCGCCGTTTCCACAAGCGCCTGACGAAAAGCGGCATAGCGCACAATTATATGGAAACGCCAGGCGGACACACCTGGCGCAACTGGAGAATCTATCTGACGGATTTTCTTTTAAACCTGTAAACCGTTTAGCTCTGCGAGTTCCGGAACTCCTCGTAGGTATTATCGGAGTAATAGACTACAATCCTCGTAATTTCTTTGGCAGGAATCGTCACAACAGTTGGCGGTTCCTCTTTTTGTGCAGGAATGCGGCGTGCTTTCACCTCCGGCGGAAGTGAATCAAACAGTTCACCCTGTTTGCCCGGCTCGGTACGCCACATATCCCCTTCGCCCAGAATAAGCCATTCGGGGTTCAAACGGGGATATTTCTGCAGGATCTTCTTCATGACCTCCAAACTGGGATTATTACGCCCCGCCATCATATTACTGATTGTTGAAGGCTTTATACCAATCTCATCGGCAAACTGCCGTGCAGATATTTTCAAATCCTTAATTACTGCTTCAACTCGCTGTCTTTCTGTCATAGTAATGAAATTTTGCGCAAAGGTACAAAAAATATTCGAAATACACAAATATTTTTGCACATATTTTTAACAAAATATTTCACAATTATAAATGTACGCATTGTATTTTGTGTGCGACTATTTACGGGACTTGCACCGTGGAACATTTTTGGGGGACGTTTCACCTGCATGACTTTACTATGCCTGACATATGCCTTATATGCCTTGTTTTAATACAATAATTAAATTACATAAATAGCAGAGTATATGCGTATTATGCACTTTACTTACAATATATACTACCTAAATTCAGGGTATTCCTGATATTTATAAAATACCTTAAAGTGTGATTTTAAGTAAATATATAAATCGCTGGTTTATACGTTGTTATAATTATATATTTATCGTATTATCAAACTGTAATAGTACGTTGCTGCGAGCACATAAGGAAGATCTATCCAATGGAATAGCACCTACTCCACTCTATAAATCCCGATGATGGTTAAAATGCGTATTTTGCATCTCTGTTGTCATTTAAAAACAAAATATTTGTGTGCAGTGCATACAAGATAGTGTTCACATTTATTGTGAAAAAAATCTCGTTTTTTGTGTGCGATTATTTGTCCAATTCAAAAAAATGTAGTACCTTTGCATCGGATTTGAAAAAGCAACTATTACCATTAATCCTAAACCAACCTATTATGAAAACAAATTTCGACACTATGATTGAGCAAGCGCAGGAAGCGATCCTGCGTTTGTTTGTGGAGAAGCGCTCCTATTCGGCGCCTCATCATTCCCCGTATCTATCCGCACATTGTGGCACCTTTGCCAGAATGCACGGCTAAAGAAAACGCCTGTCGGGCGTTTTTTTCTTGCATATATAAAAAATTTATTGTATCTTTGCACCCAAATTGATGAAACGATGATACTCTATCCTAACTGCAAGATTAATTTAGGTCTCCGTGTGGTTCGTAAACGCGCGGATGGCTACCATGATCTGGAAACCATTTTTGTGCCTGTTTACGGGTTACATGATATTTTAGAGGTACAGCCTATCTCCGGCCCTTCCCTTGAAGGAAGGGAGAAAGTTCTTTTTAAACAGGAAGGGATCGCGGTGGATTGTTCGGAGGAGGACAATCTTATTATCAAATGCTATCGTCTCATGGCTGCCAGATACCCGCAAATCGGATCTGTTTCTATCCGTTTCATGAAGATTATACCTTTCGGCGCCGGATTAGGCGGAGGGAGCAGCGATGCCGCCCATATTGCGATAGCCCTCAACGAGCTTTATCAGTTAGGTCTGACCCGCGACCAGCTGGCGGCGGAAGTACTTCCGTTGGGAGCCGATTGTCCGTTCTTTGTTTATAATACGCCTTGCTACGCAGAAGGCATAGGCGACCGTCTGAGCCCTATTGACCTGAACCTGAATGGAATACGGATTGTGTTAATCAAACCGGATGAAGGTGTCTCGACCAAAGAGGCATACAGCGGGATCCAGATAATGGACAATGGACAAAGGACAATGGACAAAAATGTATCCGCGGATTTTATTGCACAAAACAATAAACTCTTTTTCAATGATTTTGAGGCGAGTGTTTTTCCAAAACACCCTGTTATAGCAGACATAAAAAAGCACCTGATGGATGCAGGTGCTTTCTATGCTTCGATGAGTGGCAGCGGTTCAACTGTCTTCGGGCTTTTTAAGAACGATCCGGAAGGTTGTACCAACGCCCAACTGGCTCTGCTTAAGCAGCAGTTTGCCTCCATGGTACTGCTCGACGATACGTTTGGCGAGTGGAAGTCCTAATCCCCATCCTCTGTCCTTGGACGTGAATCCGGGTTCGAAGATACGACGCTGTGTAGCGCTGTCCATTCCTTTGCCGCTATCGGTGATATCCAGCATCACTTCATGCTCGTTTTCATGAAGTTGCAGTTGAATACTGCCTTTCCCGGTAATGGCATCCACGGCGTTCTTGAGCAGGTTCTCTATCACCCATTGCATGAGCGGCGCATTGAGCAGCACGAAGCGCTCCACGCCCTGTAGTCCTTCCGCATCAATGAGGATGCGGCTACTGATGCGCGTGCGCATGTACGAAACCGCCTCCAAGACCACCGGAATAAGATCCGTACGTACCAGTTCGGGCTCCGAACCAATCTTCTGAAAACGGTCGGCGATCATCTGCAAACGATCAATGTCGCGCTTCATCTGCGGCACATATTCATCGTCGGGATATGTCTCCACCAACAACTGCTGCCAGGCATTGAGCGAAGATATAGGTGTACCGAGTTGGTGGGCTGTCTCTTTGGACAAACCGACCCATAAGCGGTTCTCCTCACTCCGTTGTCCGGTAAGCATGGTGATAACGGCAATCGCGATAAAGATGAAAATGAGTGCGAACTGGGCATATGGCACATATCTCAGACGTGTCAGCAGGCTGCTGTCATCCCAATAGATATACTGCGTTGTCGTATCATCGATCTTCAACTCGATCGGACCATGATGCTTTGCCGGTGTCAACTGGTAATCGGCAACGGACAATTTTTTCTCATCCGTATTCCGGCTGGCAAGCACTTTACCGTTTTCATCGCAGATATACACCGGTATCGTGGTGTTCTTCTCAATGATGGACGAGACGAAGTCAATATCGGCATCGGTATCCGCGAGGATGAGCTGGCGGGTGGCATCCACCCATACAGCCATGTTCTTCTGCTCCTCATCCTGCAACAAGCGTGCCAGATTATTCGTGAACAATACGGAAATAGCCACGATAAACATGGCTATTACCAATACGAATGTTCCTATTTGACGATTGGACATTTCTGCTGAAAGTTGAGAGTTGAAAGAAGTTCTCAAGTTAATAGTAGAGAGTTTCTAATCTATTCTCAGCCTAACATCGTTAAAAGAACACCAGCTGCGACCGCAGAACCGATGACACCGGCTACGTTCGGACCCATAGCGTGCATGAGCAGGAAGTTCGACGGGTTCTCCTCCTGACCGACCGTCTGGCTGACACGTGCTGCCATGGGGACAGCCGAAACACCTGCCGAACCGATCAGCGGGTTGATCTTCTCTTTGAGGAAGAGGTTCATGAACTTAGCCAAGAGGACACCTCCTGCAGAACCGAGACCGAAGGCTACAATACCCATCGCCAGAATCATGAGTGTCTGCCAATTAAGGAAACTGCCGGCAGTTGCCGTAGCTCCTACGGAGAGCCCCAAGAAGATGACCACGATATTCATAAGCTCGTTCTGTGCGGTCTTGGAGAGACGATCCACTACCCCGCACTCTTTCATCAAGTTACCGAGCATCAAGCAACCAATCAGCGGAGCCGCGTCCGGAAGGATGAGTGCCACGATAGCAGTAATGATGATCGGAAAGACGATCTTCTCGGTCTTGGAGACAGGACGCAGTTGCCCCATCTTGATAGCGCGTTCTTTCTTGGTCGTCAGCGCACGCATGATAGGCGGTTGAATCACCGGCACAAGTGCCATATAGCTGTATGCTGCAATCGCAATCGGACCCAATAGATGCGGTGCCAACTTGGAAGTGAGGAAGATCGACGTCGGACCATCCGCTCCACCGATGATACCAATGGAACCGGCTTCGGCGGGCGTGAACCCCATTGCGTTCGCGCAGAGGAAAGTCACGAAGATTCCTATCTGTGCCGCTGCTCCGAGGATAAGAGACTTCGGATTCGCAATCAGCGGGCCAAAATCCGTCATCGCTCCGACGCCGATGAAGATAAGGCATGGATAGACACCGGCTTTGACACCGATATAGAGCACATCCAGCAAACCTCCTTCTTTGAGGATCGCGCCGTAGGAATGGTACGCCGGACTTTCCGGATCGAGGAAAGCCGACCACAACTCGCTATGGAACATCCCTGCGCCAGGCAAGTTGGTGAGCAACATACCAAAGGCAATCGGAAGGAGCAACAGCGGCTCGTATTTCTTATGAATAGCCAAGTACAAGAGGAAAAAGCTGACCAACAACATGACAGCCTGCTGCCACGTCATCTGCATAAATCCCATGCCTTGGAAAAATTCCAAAATATTCATTGTGAATATTTATTTGTTATTTGTAATTGGTAATTGGTGATTTAGCCAAGGACAATGAGCAGGTCGTCCTGCATGACGTTCTGACCTGCGGTAACGGCGATTTGCTTTACCGTACCATCCTGCTCAGCCATGATAGCGTTCTCCATTTTCATAGACTCGAGCGTCAGAAGGGTCTCTCCGCGTTTTACAGCCTGTCCTTCGCTTACCAGCACCTTGATTACACTACCGGGCAGCGGACTCTTGACTTGTACGCCACCTGCTGCAGGAGCAGCTGCGGGTTTTGCCTCTGCCTTCGGAGCCGGAGCAGCGGCAGGCTTCGGAGCTACCGGAGCGGGTTTTGCAACAGGTTTAGCAACGGGAGCAGCTGCCTCTGTTTCTACTTCATATACTTTGCCGTTGACCGTTACCTGAGTCTTGCCGGCTTCTTTTTCTTCTACAGCGCATTTGTACTCAGCGCCATTGATTTTGAACGAAAATTCTTTCATATTAAAATTCTTATAATATTCTTTGCCCTTTCGGGGCACGATTATTGTGGTCAAAAGCCCACATTATTAAGTCCATATGATTTGACATTCCAAGCCGTGTCGCGTACTTGCGGTTGAATCATAGCTGTCGGGATGTCATGTTTGCCGTCCTTGTGCGCGAGAAACAACGCCATAGCAACAGCCGCCATGTCGTCATCTCCTGCTACCGGCTGTGGGGCAGGTACCACGGGCAGGTCTTCCTTCTTCTGCCCGGCAGGCTGCTCTACGGGTTTCTCCGCTTTGGGAGCCTTGGGAGCAGTTGCTTTCTGCATGATCCATCCGAACAACTGCAGGATGAATACCAGACAGAAGAGGAGAACCAGCACGATACCGAAACCTAAGCCGGTTACAATCCATGTGTCTGCTGTTACTGCTAAAAGTACCATAATTACAGAGGTATATTAGAGTGTTTCTTCAGCGGATTCGTCAGACGCTTGGTCTGGAGCATCTCGAATGCACGGATAATACGGCTACGCGTATAGCGCGGCTCGATTACATCATCAATGTAACCGCGGTTCGCTGCCTGATACGGACTTGCGAACAAATCTTTGTATTCCGCCTCTTTCTCCGCAATGAATTTCTTCTTCTCTTCGGGATCCTCGATTGCTTTGATGGCTTTCGCCTGCAGCACACCCACTGCTCCGCTTGCACCCATTACGGCAATCTCAGCATTCGGCCATGCGTAGCACATATCGCCGCGTAACTGCTTGCAGCTCATTACGATATGCGAACCTCCGTACGACTTACGAACGGTAATGGTAACTTTCGGAACGGTTGCTTCGCCATATGCAAACATCAGTTTTGCTCCGTGATCGATGATACCTGCGTACTCTTGTCCTGTTCCGCACAGGAAGCCCGGAACGTCCACGAGGGTCAGAATCTGGATATTGAACGCGTCGCAGAAACGTACGAAACGGGCGGCCTTGCGGCTGGCGTCACAATCGAGCACACCTGCGAGCCAAGAAGGCTGGTTGGCGATGATACCTGTCGATCGACCGTTGAAACGTGCAAAGCCGACTATAACGTTCTTCGCGTAGTCCTTATGCACCTCCATAAAATCACCGTTATCCACAATGGTATTGATGATCTCGTGCATATCGTAGGGTTTGTTCGGATCTGCCGGCACAAGGTCGTTCAGATTGTCGTCCACACGGGTAATGTCGTCCGTGCAAGCGAATACGGGCGCCTCTTCCATGTTGTTCTGCGGAATGAAAGAAACGAGACGGCGTACTTCAGCCAGTGCTTCCTCTTCGGTTGCAGCCACGAAATGCGTCACACCCGACTTGGAGGCATGGATATGTGCGCCACCAAGCTGCTCTACCGTCACATCTTCACCCGTTACGGCTTTCACTACCTTCGGACCCGTGATGAACATATAACTATTCTGCTCGGTCATCATGATGAAGTCGGTTAATGCCGGGCTATAAACAGCACCTCCGGCACACGGACCAAAGATGACACTGATCTGCGGAACAACACCCGAAGCGAGGATGTTACGCTCGAAGATCTCCGCATAGCCGGCAAGGGCACATGCACCTTCCTGAATACGTGCTCCACCCGAGTCATTAAGACCGATGATAGGCGCACCGAGTTTCATAGCCTGATCCATGACGTTGCAGATTTTCAACGCCATTGTCTCTGAGAGCGAGCCACCGATGACCGTTGCGTCCTGTGCAAAAACGAACACCAGACGACCGTCGATGGTACCTGAACCAACAGCCACGCCGTCACCCAGGAACACTTTCTTCTCCATTCCGAAGTCATGACAACGATGCGTGAGGAACATGTTCACTTCTTCAAACGAACCTTCATCGAGCAGCATGTTGATACGCTCGCGGGCGGTATAACTACCCTTTGCATGGTGTTTCTCTACCGCCGCTTCACCGCCTCCGGCTTGCGCCTTTGCGCGGTTTTCCACCAATTTATCCAATTTAGCCTGATCCATAAAATCATTTACGATTTAACGATTTACAATTTATTCCGGTTGCTGACATAGTTCTGTCAATACACCCTTGGTAGATTTCGGGTGCAGGAAAGCAATCATCAGGTTCTCAGCACCTTTGCGGGGAGCCTTGTCGATGAGTTGGATACCTGCCGCTTCGCACTCAGCCAGCGCAGCCTCTACGTTCTCTACGTTGAAAGCCACGTGGTGAACACCTCCGCGACCGCCGTTTTTCTCAATGAACTTGGCAATCGTCGATTCGGGGCTCGTCGGCTCCAGAAGCTCGATTTTCACTTCGCCTACCTTAAAGAACGCGGTACGTACTTTCTGGTCTGCGACTTCCTCAATGCTGTAACATTTGTTACCGGTTAAAAACTCAAAGAAGGGTGCTGCCTCTTCAATCGAGGTAACAGCAATGCCCAAATGCTCAATGTGTGTGGGTTTCATATCAGAAATGTTTTTAAGTTATTTGATTCTAAAGTTTACAAAATCGGCTACAAAGGTACGAAAATTATTTTATATACGCAAGCGTACGCGTACTTTTTGCAAAAAAAAGTTCAAATATTTGCATATATGCAATTTTTGTTGTAACTTTGCACGCTAATTTGAAAATTATGGAAAGAAGAGTACGAGTTCGTTTTGCGCCTTCCCCTACGGGCGCCTTGCACATCGGCGGTGTTCGTACCGCCTTGTATAACTACCTGTTTGCCCGCCAGCATGGCGGCGACATGTTGCTGCGTATCGAAGATACGGATAGCACGCGTTTCGTTCCGGGTGCGGAGGAGTATATCCTCGAAGCCCTCGATTGGCTCGGTATCGGCATTGATGAAGGTCTGCGTCAGAAGAAAGGAACCAAAGAGATCGAGGCGGTAGGCGAACACGGACCGTATCGTCAATCGGAGCGTCGCGAGATCTATCACCAATACGTGAAGCAGTTACTTGATTCGGGTCATGCCTATATCGCTTTTGACACGCCGGAAGAGCTCGAAGCCAAACGTGCCGAAATTCCGAATTTCCAATACGATGCGCGCACGCGCATGAGTATGCGCAATTCATTAACTATGTGTGCAGAGGAAGTGAGCGAATTGCTTGCCAAGGGTGAAAAATATGTCGTTCGCTTCAAAGTGGAGCCGGATGAAGATGTGCATGTACATGATTTGATTCGTGGCGAAGTTGTCATTAACAGCAACATTTTAGACGACAAAGTGCTGTACAAATCGGCGGATGACCTGCCTACGTACCACCTTGCCAACATTGTGGATGACCACTTGATGGAAATCAGCCACGTCATCCGCGGAGAGGAATGGTTGCCTTCTGCCCCGCTCCATGTACTATTGTATCGTGCGTTCGGCTGGCAAGATACGATGCCCGAGTTTGCGCACCTTCCGCTCCTTCTCAAACCCGACGGAAACGGCAAACTGTCCAAACGCGACGGTGACCGTCTCGGTTTCCCGGTCTTCCCGCTCGAGTTCCACAATCAGAAAGACGGCACTGTTTCGTCCGGCTACCGTGAGAGTGGCTATCTGCCCGAGGCGGTGATTAATTTCCTGGCGCTCCTTGGATGGCATGGAAGCGGCGATCAGGAGCTGTACACGATGGACGAGTTGATTCAGGAATTCTCGTTAGACCGCGTATCGAAAGCAGGTGCCAAGTTCGACTATGAGAAGGGCAAATGGTTCAACCACCAATACCTGCAACTCCGCAGCAATGAGGAATTGGCGGAAATGTTTATGCCCGTTCTTGAAGAGCACCTTCGAGAGACGGAAGTATCGAAAGATCGCACTATCGACAAAGCGATGGTCGCTAAAGTTATCGGTTTGACCAAAGACCGTGTGAACTTTGTTCCGGAACTGTGGGAGCAGACCAATTTCTTCTTTATTGCGCCGACCGAGTACGATGAGAAATCTCTCAAGAAGCGCTGGAAAGAAGACTCTCCGAGACATATGGTTGAGTTATTAGAGGTACTCGAAGCGGCTCCTTCGTGGGACGCAGAGACTTTAGATGGCATCGTTATGCCTTGGATTGCCGAGCACGAATACGGCGTAGGTATCGTGATGAACGCTTTCCGTATCTGTCTGGTCGGCGCTGCCCGTGGTCCGCATATCTGGGAGATTACCAATATCCTCGGCAAAGAAGAAACGTTGAAACGCGTTAAAACGGCGATTGCAGCTATCAAACTGTAAGGAGATTACCGTTTATTAAGAACAAGCCATTCGATTTGATGTCGAATGGCTTGTTCTTATTTGAAAGATACACTATTCAGGAGTGTGTTTTTCAGGAATGCGTCAATACGCACGAACCTTCTCTCCCAGAATCGTGTATTGTGAACCATCAGGATGCTCAATGAGCACTTGTCCGTTCCGAAGTACTTTGC
Source organism: Paludibacteraceae bacterium (assembly GCA_905233375.1). GTDB lineage: Bacteria > Bacteroidota > Bacteroidia > Bacteroidales > Paludibacteraceae > Colicola. The sequence continues at coordinate 13,440 of CAJOEJ010000002.1, forward strand.
GATAAGGACCAGTGATGACTTCTGCCGAGTTCACGTCTGTAAATATCTGCGGATTGTTGATCATCAGCGATGGATGCAGGTCATCGGTAACATCGCTATGAAGTGCAGAGTTTCTCATCGTTTTATCTTCCACCAATGATTGAACCGGATCCTGTGCCATCTGTTTTGCCAACAATTTTATACCCGCGAGCATTTCGTCCAGCAATCCGAAACATTCACTCATCATGCCTTCCATGCCGGCATAAACCGAATCCGCTAAAGCCTGCCCCATCTCCGGCCGTTCGAACTCGTTCGCTTCGCTATGGAACAGATACATATCCACTGCCGCTTTACCAAGGTGTCGCTGAGTTATGTCAATACGCTCCTCGTCTGTTGAGGGAAGCATGTGATCATGGATATAGTTAATAGAAATGGTAGGTATATGTGCCTGTTTAAACATCGGAACAATCGTGTTATCCCATTTGCTATCCACCTTGTTCCATGCGCGTATTGCAAGAGCAGGAATCATATTCGTGGCATGTTCACGCATCCACTCGCGGCTATACGTCTCGAGATCCGCGATGGTATCTACGGATGTAAGATAATCCGTCTCCACAGCTATCTCGCCGCGGCTCGGAGTATGTGTCAGCCAACGGAAAGGACAAGGATAGGTAATCGGTGAACCGGTAGTTATCTCTACGAGGCTATCCGTTGTCAGACCTGTTGTGTCGCGATACGTGGTGATGCCATTGATATGAAAATGTCCTGTCAGAACCAGATGTACACCGTGATGCATCAGGCTGTCACGCAAGTCATCTGCATTCCTGAACCGGCAAGAACTCTCCAGTGTACCCTGCTGGTCAAAGTGCTCCAATATCTGCCAGTGACTCATGGCGATGATAGTATGTCCCTTCGCAACAGCCGAATCCGCTTGCGCCAGGATGAATGACAATGTTGCGTCCGACAATTCTCCTACACTTGCATTTCCGTTTGAGCCGTCAATACCGATAACGGTCAATCCGGGAAGAGGTTCCACGGCATATGAATGCGAACCGGCATCTTTCACCGCGTTTTGGAATGTTCCGGGATAAAGGCTTTCCCAGTTTGCGCCCGGCAGGTCATGATTGCCGGGAATCACCAGCGTACGGATACCTGCTTGCTGCAAACGAAGAAGCGTAGCCGAAACGGTGTCATGGGCGGCCTGCTCTCCGTCACGGGTCAAGTCTCCCGGAATGAGGATGAGGGAAGGCTGATATCGGAGTGCGGTGTCCTCCAATGCATGCCAGATGGGTTCACTCAGGTCAATCATCTTGCGTTGTTTTGCCATGTACTCATCGAAGTTCGCCTCCTGATCAATTACCGATTGAGGCAGCACATGCGGGTCGGCAATGACCATGATTCTGTCTTGCGCCTTAGCGACAAAGGGCGTAAGGGCCAAGAGAAACAGTAAAAGTTTTTTCATTGTTATGTAAATTTTAGTTGTTGTTTATCAAGGGGGTTTGTTATTATTTATCATGTATTTTCCAATAAACTACCGGCAGTATGGTCACGGTAAGCGGCAGTGTAAAAATCGTACCAAAACAGATCACTACTCCCATCGGCATCCATAAACTTGAATGCGCAATAATCATCGGGAGCACTCCCAACGCCGTTGTTGCGCTGGTGAGAAAGACAGGTCTCATTCGTCTGAGCCCGGCATCGAACGCCGCCTGACGATACGAAGCCAGTTTGTATTTGCGGCAATCCTCCGCGTATTCATACATCATAATGGCATTACGGACGATGATTCCGATGAGACTCACTACTCCCAATACGGCAGTAATGGAAATGTCCAACCGGAAGATCCACAATCCGAGCATCGCGCCAAAGAGACAAAGGATGGCACTGGAGAGCGCCAGTAGCGCCAGCCCCAATTTGCCGAAATGGTATAGCAGCAACACCAGCATGACCGCCAGAGCGGCAACGATAGACCATAGTATCTGCGGAAGGATCAATCCGTTCACCTCCGTCAAACCGCCATAACCAACAGACACTCCTTCGGGCAAATGCGTGATATGCGTGTTTATCCATTGTTTGACATTGCGTTCGGCATCCACCTGGCTCAGATTGCCCCGCAAATCCGCGCCGATGGTGAGCGTATTCACCGAATTACGCCGTTCCAAGGACGAATGATGCCATTCGGGTTCAATAGCAGCTACCTGTCGAAGCGGAACCCAAACGGTCGGCACGGCTGTGGGTATCTGAATCGCACCCAATTGCTCCGCATTCATTTCGTCTATACCCGCTGTATAGAGGACGACAGGTACCCCGTAACTGCCTTCATACAACGTGGTTATAGTGGCTCCTTGTGTCGCCTGACGCAAATAGAGCGAGAGCATCGTTTGCGTTATTCCGAGCCGTGTGGCTTCTTCGGGTTTGAGGATGATACGGGTCGATGGCGTGACGGCATTGTAGTCACAATGCACCCATTGCAGATCCGGCTGTGCCACCATGTAGCGGTATATACTGTCGGCTATGGGTTCCATGACCTTCCTATCCTCTCCTGTAACACGTACTTCCAATGGGTTTTTCACCGCCTGGTAGTCCAATTGTTTGAACCGGGCATAGGCATTAGGGAAGTAGTTTTCGTACTTCGCCGAATAGGCTTTGAGCACCTGTGAGGTCGCTTTGCTTGATTTGGTATTGACGATAAGCTGGGCATAATTGGCGGCAGGTGTCTGCGGCGTATAGGTAGCATGGAAACGCGGCGAGGATTGTCCGACGAAAGCCGTCACGCTGGTCACCCGTTCATCGGCATTCAGAATAGTCGCCAGAGAGTCAGCGACAGCCGCACTCTCCTCTATTCCGGCTCCTTTACGCAGATGAATCTCCACCGCAAAAAATTCCCGCTCGGCTTTCGGAAGGAGTTGCAAGTTGAGTCTTGTCAACAAGAAAAGCCCGATAGCGGTGGAGACACCTAACAGCGTCCACACTATCCACGGGCGGTCAAAACAGCGTTGCAGCAGTTGTTTGTAGCCGTCTTGCAACCATGTAAAGAACTTGTTCTGCAAGCGTTCAAACCGTGTCAGTTCATTGTCCCGACGGGGACGCACGAAACGGAACGCCAGGAAAGGTGTAATCCACGAGGCATAGAAGATACTTGCAACGAGCGCAAAGAGAACCGCCCATGGGAATAGTTGCACGAACTCGCCCAAGGGACCAGTGATGATCCGGGTCATGGGGAAGAACATTCCTGAGATCGCCATAGTCGCCAGAGACATCGGTACAAACAGGATGCTGGTACTTACTACCGCCGAATACCAGCGCGAATGCCCTTTTCCCAGCTGGTTTGAGTAGCCGTCGATCACAATAACGCTGTCATCCACAATCATTCCAAGGACGAAGATCAGCGCCGCGAGCGTCACAGTATTCAGTTCAATACCGGTGATATACATTAGTCCGACACAAATAGCGGTACAAACCGGCACGCCCGTAGAGGCAACGAGGGCTGTACGTAACGGGAAGAGTACCAACATGACGGCTATCACCACCAGAATGGATATAAGGATATCGCGCAAGAATGACAAGACGGAGTCGTTGACTACTTTGGGCTGGTCGGTTATACGATGGAACCGGATGTCGGGCGGTAACAACAACGCCGCTTGCGCCAATTGCTTGTCCACTTCTTTTCCAAAGGCAACGATGTTATTTCCGGGTACCATCTCGATATTGATGATCAGACAGGATGCGCCGTTGAACTCGACATATTGTTTGGGCGTCTGATAGCGCCTCTGGATGGTAGCAATATCTTTCAGGCGTATAATGGCACCCGTGGCAGGATCGGACCAGACAATCTGTTCCTGCATCTCGTATTCCGATTGATAGGGAATGATGACCTGCATGGTACCTTGCGAGTTCATTTCTCCTCCGATGGTTCGCAACCCCTGCAATGCCATTTGTGCCTGGAGGGCTGAAGGGTTAATCCCGTACATGGACAGACGTTCGGGGTCTATGGTCACGGCAATCTCTTCTGTCTGCTGTCCCATGATACGCAGTTTGCCCATTTCGGGAATGGTACGCAGTTTGCTGCATACCTGCGTAGCAAACTCTTCCAGCTCCCTCGGGCTACGCTGGTCGCTCTCCACGGCAATGAGGAGCGAGGAGGTGTTTCCGAAATCGTCTATGACCAGCGTTTGCAGGACGCCGCTTGGCATTTTAGTCCGTTGCAGCAACGGCAATCCGGCGCGAATCTTGTTCCATGCGGCTTCGCTGTCTATCGCATTCATGCGCAACATGACATAGACATATACAATACCATCGTAGGTCCGGCTGAAAGTAAGTGTTTTGTCCACCGCTTCGAACGTATTGATATAATCTTCGAGAGGAATGGTCACCTGCTGCTCCACCTCCTCGGCGGTCGCGCCCGGATAGAGCGCCACGACCAAGCCCTGACGCATGGTGAACTGCGGAAACTCATCCTTGTTCATCCGGGGCAAGGAGTAGATACCGAAGAGCATCAACAAGAGGAATATTGCCATCACTAATCCGTGACGACGCATCGCTCCTTCTATGTGTTTACTCGTTTTCAATCTTTCAAATTTCCTCTATTGCCGCTCCTTTGAACAGTTTCTGGTAGCCATCAACCACCAGGCTGTCTCCGGGTTGCAGCCCTTCCGTTACCAGAACGCCATCTGCCTGATAGGTTCCGATGAGCACTTGTCTTCTTTGTGCTGTCCCCTGCTCTTTCACCCATACAGTTGGTCCTTCGGGCATCAACAAGATGCACCTTGCGGGAATGACGATCTGAGACGAGTGCGTGTTATCGTTCAGCTGCACTTTGCTGATCATACCGGGCATGAGACGATTGTCTTTTCCGTGTACGCGCGCGATTATTTCATAGGTGTGCGAAACGGAGTTGGCTTTGAGCCCTTTCTCCGTGACGGTAACGGGGTAACGCGTTCCGGTAGCGGCACATTCCATTTCCCCTTCCTGCCCTACAGAGATTGCATTCACCTCGTTTTCGGGTACTGTAAAACGTACCGAGAACGCCGACACGTCCAAAATGCTCATTACCCGTGCTCCGGGAATCACGGATTGTCCTACACGGAGGTCCAGCCCGTTTACGACGCCGTCACAGGGTGCGAGCAAGGTACATTCCCTCAACTGTTGCTGTGCGGCTTCATAGAGCGACAGCGCTTGTTGGTACTGGCTTTGGATCTCCACCATTTTCTGATCCGCGACGACTCCTTTAGCATGCACTTGCGAGACCCTTTCATAGCCGTCTTTTGCTTGTATCCACGCAGCTTTTGCCGAATGCAAGGCGTTGAGCGCCTGGGTACTGTCTATCCGTACAAGCACTTGTCCCTTGTTCACTTTGTCTCCGTCTTTGACATGCACGGAGAGTACCCTTCCGGTCGTCTGGAGGCTGAGCGGCGTTTCCGTAGCAGCTTGCACAGAACCGACATAGCGCATACCTGAGATATGCTGTTGCGGCGTGACGACCTGAATGCCGACCCGCAGCGGAGTCTGTTCCTGCCGGTTGTTTTTCTCCACCGCCGAGCAACCCGCCAGTATGAGGGTTATCAAGAGAAGGATAATATATTTCTGTTTGTTTTGCATATATTCCGTTTGTTATTTGTTCTGTTGTCGTAGCGGCGTCTGTTTCCATTGTACGCTCAGATAGACTACGCGTGCGAGCAAATGGGCGAAATATGCCGCAAAGAGCGCCATGAGGGGCGCCATATGAACATAGTTCATTCCCCACTCTCCCACCATGAAGACGAGCACAAAAGCCATTGCCGCCCAGATCATGGAGTTGCGTATCTGCACTCCCGCAGTAGCTCCGACATATATACCGTCCCACATGAACGCTAATGTGCTTATCATCGGCATGGCAATCAGCCAGCCCATATACTGCTCCGATGCGGACAAGACGGGTACGTCGTTTGTGAGCAATTGGATACAATCATCCCCCCAGAGGGCGTAGATGAGCGTGAACAATCCTCCGACACCTATACTCCAGACGAAGAGACGGCTGACGATGTCAGACACGGATGTCCGTCCTTGCCCGATCGCTTTGCCGACCAATGCTTCGCCCGCATAGGCGAAACCGTCCACAAAGAAGGAGAAGAACATGAACAGCTTCATCATGATACTGCTGACCGCCAGTTCCGTATCGCCGTGACGACTTGCAAGGAAGGTATAACCGACATATACCACCATGAAACACATCGAGCGGATAAAGAGGTTTCCGTTAAGCGCCATCATCCGTTTCACTTCCCCGCCCTTCATGGATTCTATTATCTCGCGGATACCGATATGCACGATTTTGTATTTGAATGCCAGAATCATTATTGCCAATAGCAAACCGCTATACTGCGCCACGAGCGTGCCATACGCGACTCCGACCACGCCCAGAGGCGTGCGTACCGCGAGATAATAGCTGGCGACCATATTGATCACATTCACCAGAATATCGACCGCCATGGGACTTTTGGTATCCTGCATGCCGATGAACCATCCTTTGCAGGTGAAGAGCATAAGCGTGGCGATCGCCGCCCATATACGCACAAAGAAATAATCGCGCGCCACCTGTGCCACTTCCGCGGAGCAAGGCACGATTGCCAGGACGGCTGTGACAAACAACCATTGAATCGCCCAGATGACAAATGCCGCGATACAAGCAATCGTGAGACTCCGCGTGAGTATTCTCCGGCACTCGTCTTGTTGCCCCGCACCATATGCCTGCGCCGTCAAGCCGCTTGTTCCGATGCGCAGAAAGCCGAAGTTCCAATAGAGCAAGTCGAAGAGCATCGTACCGATAGCTATACCCCCGATCGCGGACGCGTCACTCAGATGCCCCACGATAGCGGTATCCACGATTCCCACCAGCGGGATCGTGATATTGGCTAATATACTGGGGACAGCCAGACGCAATATGTCTTTGTTCGTGCTCAAAGGATGCGGTTATTTACCCTGTTTATAGTTGTTATTTGTCGTGTTTGTGCTCGTAAACGGCTTCCTCTACGTTGATGATGTAGTCACCCATTTTCTCCAACTCGAGGATGATATCCATGTAGTTGACTCCGGTCGAATAATCGTACTCTTTATCGGTAATGTGCTGCATGTTCTGCACTTTGAGTTCATCGCGGAAATTATTGATTTCATTCTCCATATTGGTCATTTCCATGAACTCGTCGCGCGTGATATTCACCCGCTCCAAGGCTTCAACCATCTTCGCCTCGGCGCCGCTCAAGAGGTACATCATCATTTCGACGTTCTTGTTCTGGTACTCCGTATAAGGAAGTTTGCTGTCATGCTTGTGCCGGATGTACCGGGAGAGGTTGTAGTTGGCATCTCCGACAGACTCCAACTCGCTGACGATACGGAGCATTTTGTGCACCTCGTGTTTGGATTGATCAGAGAGACGTCCATCCGCCACGTTATTGAGGTATTGCGCGATCTCGTATTCCATCCGGTCGCATATACCTTCGTATTTCTCAACGCGGGAGAAGATCTTGGTGAACTGCGCCTCGTCCTCCTCGTAGTATAGGTCATGAATCATGCCGACCATCCGCTGGGTGCGGATAGCAAAGACGTGTATCTCTTTCCACGCCTGGAGGATAGACAACTCGGATGTGGACATGAGTCCACCGGAGATGAAGCGGAGCGAGCTATCCGTATCCTTCTGCTCGGGCTTGGACGGGATGATCCAGATGACGAGTTTCTCCAGCCATTTGATAAAACCGATAAGAATACAGGTATTGACCACGTTGAAGGTCGTGTGGAAGGTAGCCAGGATTGCGTTCAGTTTGTCGGGAGAGACGTCACTCGGCTGACCCGGCGTGAAGTCCACGCCCCATAACCCGCATACTTTTCCTACGAACAAACGGAAGACGCAGAGGACCCAGATGACGCCGAAGAGGTTGAATACCAAGTGCGCCATAGCTGCACGACGTGCCTGGGTGGAAGCGGAGAGGGCTACGATATTGGACGTAATGGTCGTACCGATGTTCTCACCCAAGACGAGCGAGATACCCATATCAAGCGGCAGGACGTGGGTGGAACAAAGGGTCATGGTGATCGCCATGATAGCGGCTGAACTCTGGACGGCAAAAGTCAGTATTCCGCCGACCAGCAGGTAGAGGAAATAACTTCCGTAGCCCCAACTGGAAGTGGCGATAAAGAAATTGCGTACCGGTTCCATCTGATCCAGATGCATCTCGGTAGCGTTGATCTTCAAGGTAGTAAGACCGAGGAGCATCAAGGAGAGACCGATGAGGAAATCACCCAGGTTGGCATTCTTCTTGGTGTAGATAAGCGCAACCGCCAACACGATGGTCGTATAAACGACGAGACGGAGGTCAAACGATCCGCCACCCAAGACCATGATCCACGCCGTGAACGTGGTACCGATATTGGCACCCATGATGACCGAGATAGCTTGTACCAGCGACAGAATGCCCGCCGAAACGAAGCTGACCGTCATGACCGTGGTCGCCGTAGAAGATTGTACCGCGGCTGTGATGAACGCACCTGTCAACACGCCGGAGAAGCGGTTGGTGGTCATCGTGCCCAATACGTTGCTCAGTTTACTACCCGCCATTTTTTGCAGGCCTTCACTCATTACCTTCATTCCGTACATCAACATCGCTACGGAACCAATGAGCGTGATAATTTGCAGAACTAATTGCATATGGTTGTTTGTTATAAAAATGTACTATTTTTAAGATTTGTTAGTCTCGGCATAGTCTCGACTTGCTCTCGACTCTATCTCGATTCTGTCTCGTGTACAATTTTGGGGCAAAAAGTATACGATTATTAAGATTTACAATTTAACCAAAGCCCTGTTAGCATATCCGTCTATGTACATTTCGAGGGGCTTTTCGAGCCGTACATGCCGTACAAGATCCGTTTCTTCGACCGCAGGAAGGGCGTCCAGTATGTCCTGGCAGTAGAGGTCGTCCACGCGTGCCCACGGATCCACATTGATGTATCCGACGTTGAAGGAGGTCATGTTCTGGAAGAAATGACTTCCCTGGCTGGGTTCGATGCGGAAGTTCTCCAACGAGCACTCGGCGATCGCTTTGGCTTCGCTGATGTCGCTCCATTGGACGGGCACGCCCAAAGTCGGGATCTGCGAGCCCAGACGTCCATAGACAACGAGCATGAACTGCTTCCCTTCCGTGCGTAACCGGCTGTTCCACAAGCGAATCGTTTCCGCCATCTCGCGCGTACGCAATATATCGAAGGTCTCGCGGCGCAGGTAGATGATATCTGTCACGTCTTCGACCTTGCCGATGCCCAAGGCATTTCCCGATCGGAGGAACGCTCCGTTTTCATCCACGTTCTCCCACTCGACCTGCGCGTTCAGCGAGTCCGATGAAATCGGGCGGATCTGCAGCACATGGAAGATCTGCGGGGCAGATTCGAGGTTCACAGCGAACTCAATCTCCACCGGACATTTGATTTCCTTCTGGGCGATATCCAGCAAGGCGCGTATAATCTCCGCCAAGGGGAAAGTGTTGAATTTCAGCTGCGGGGCAAAGGTCACGATACGCGGTCCATCGGGATAGCAGGAGTCCACGATCCGCATATTCTCGCGGTCGTAGGTGGAGGCTATCAGTTTGAGGCTCTCGAACTGACCGCAATCGTGTATGGGGATGCGCTCGAGGTTGACCGCATCATCAATGGAGGTCTTGAAGCGCTCTGGGCTGAGTGACAACGCCAGCATGGATTGCTGCGTCTCGCGCATCGCCAGATCGACCGTTGAAGTCTGGAGCACGTGTTTAGGGTATTTGGGCGAGAAACGGAGCACTTGTTCGCCGTCCACGACCGCTTTGCCCAAGCCATACGCCACTTTGACGATTCCGTCTTCGGGTTTCTCTTTGCCTACCGGGTAGAAATTGATGCTTCGTGCGACTCCGCTGATCACAGGGAAATAGTAATTTCCTTCGGTTTCACCACACACTTCCTGCAAGACGATCGCCATTTTCTCCTCGCTCAGCACGTTTCCCGTGGAGGTTATATAGCCACGTGACGCGGCATAATAGACGCTCGCATAGACCGACTTGATGGCTTTGCTCAAGAGCCGGAGTTGCTGGTCCTCGTTCTCCGTGTGCGGAATCATATACGTGCTATAGACACCCGCAAACGGCTGATAATAATTGTCTTCGAGCTTGCTACTTGAACGGATAGCCAAAGGTCTTTGCGTCACGCGGATGAAATGGCGTAACGCCTCCCGTAACTCCGTAGGCAACATCGCCGAAACGAACTCCGAGAGGATTTCTTCGTCCGAGAGGTCGGCGTTAATGACATATTGCAGCCCGTTGTCATGTATGAAACGGTCGAAATAATCGGTTGTAATGACCATCGTGCGCGGAACCAATACCCGCAAATTCTCCCATTTGTCGTACAGGTCATGTTTCTGCAGCATATGGTTGAGGAAAGCAAGTCCTCTACCCTTTCCTCCCATGGCTCCGTCGCCGCAACGGGCAAACCAAATGGTGTCGTTATAGGTGTCCGGCGCATAACGAGCGACCACGCCCAATGCCTGATTAATACGGTAGTCGTGAATGAGAAGGATATTGGTCTGACGGATGTTCTCGATGTCGGTCTCGTCCTGAATGGTCAGCTTGTGGACCTCTCGTCCGATCGCGAACAGACCACGGGCAAAGAGCCATTTACTGAGGTAGTTATTATCACTCAGACGCCGGAAAGCCGCCGATGAAATCGAGGAAATAACGCGTTCGAAAGCTTCCAGATCGCTTGCGCGCGCTATCTCGCGTCCCGTACGCGGCTCGATAGCCACGAAATCGCCGAAGCCGAACTCGCGCTCGATGTAAGCACTCAGTTCCTGGGTGAGCGTCTTGCTGGTCTTGACCACAAAGCCCACTTTCAACTGCTTTGCCACGCTGCGCATGGACTCCTGCGAACTTTGCAGCAGAAACGGCATCGTGGGGTTGTTTTCGCGGATCAACCGGCACAAATCGACACCTGCGTCCAGTTTTTCGGAGGAAGACGGGTCGCCCTTATGCAGCACAAATCCGATATCGGAGATGACGCCGATCATGTTCTTGCCGTAACGGTCGTACATCTCTGTCGCCTCGTCATAACAGGTCGCCATCAGCACTTTGGGTCGCGCCCGCTTACGTAGCAACTGCTGCTTTTCATTGAGCGCATCGCGGATGGCGATGGAGTTCTGCTGCAAAACGAGTTTGTAGAGCAAGGGCAGATAGGTCGAATAATAGCGCACGCTGTCTTCCACCAGCAATATCGCCCGCACGCCTTCCTCCAGGATGTCATGGTCGGCGTTCATCCGGTCCTCGATGAGCTTGATAATGGCGATGATGAGGTCGGTGGAGTTGTTCCAGTTGAACAGGTAGTCAATATAGCGTTTGTCCTGCTGCTCGATGCGCCGATAGACTTCTTTGCTGAACGATGACAAGAGCACGATCGGGCAATCCGGTTGCAGTTGTTTGGCTTGTTGCGCAAAATCCCACACATCGTTTCCTCCGGCACTATAGACAATCATGATGAGGTCAAATGATTGACGATCTACGATTATCTCCAAGGCTTCCACGGTGGTCTCCGCACGCACGATAGCCGGCGGATTGCTCAGGTTGAGTTCCGCGTACTCCTGCGCTATCTGCACGTCGATACGTCCGTCCTCCTCAAGCGCAAAACTGTCGTAGTTGTTGCACACGAGCAGAATCCTCCGCACGCGTTTCGCCATCAACGATGTGTAGCTGCTGTTGTTCATTATTGGTGTTGTTCTTTGGGTTCATTAACTGCTTCTTCCAGTTGCAAGAAACGGTCAAAGTCAGATTGATACAATTGGTCTTGTATAATACGGTACTTTTCAAATTCTGTCTCCGCTTTTGCTTTCGCCAATTCCGCGGAGATACGTCCCGCATCATGTAATACATCTCTATCCCATAGCTGCAGGAATCCATTCAGCCGCGTCTCCCAATCTGCCATTGTCATCGGTATATGCCGCATAGCTTGTACTTCCGCGAAATCCAGATAAGCGTTCACTATCCGCGATAACGTGTGTAACTCCTCATCCGTTAAATAATTCTTAGCAATCACTACATCATAGCGGTGGATTTTCCCTTGCGGTGCACCTTCCCAAGTAGTCAACCCCATATGCTCTTTTTCCGCGTCTGCGCGTTCATAAATCAGTTCGGCGGCAGTATGTTGATGAACGGCATAGTGCAATTTATTTTGTACTGCTGCAAAGAAACGCTTGGTTGCCGTCGCTGTTGGATCATAATCAATACTCGTTGCATATATATCTGTTACCTTCTGGTAGAAACGACGTTCCGAGAGACGAATTTCGCGTACGCGTTCTAATTGCTTCTCGAAGTAGTCTTTCGTCAGTATTGTTCCGCCTTTCTTGAGTCGCTCGTCATCCATTACCCAGCCTTGGATCGTGTAGTCTTTCACGATTGCGTTTGCCCACTTGCGGAATTGTACCGCACGCTCGTTATTCACCTTAAATCCTACCGCAATAATCATCTGCAAACTATAGTGTTTCACTTCACGAGCGACTTGCCGCGTACCCTCAGTTTGAACTATCCTAAAATTTCGGATAGTTGCCTCTTCTGACAGCTCATTGTCGTTGTAAATCTGCTGAATATGGTAGTTTAATGTACGCACATCCACGCCATAAAGTTCCGCCATCAGACGTTGTGTGAGCCATAAATTTTCATCCTGATAGCGTAATTCCACACTATCCGGTTGGTCGCCAACAGCACATGCAAAAGTCAAATACTCCGCCGCAGATGACCGTAATGTTACTTCATTATTTTTCTTTTTCTTAGGCATAGTTGTTTCGTTTGTTAGCAGATTTTTTCTCGAATGATTCTGCCAAATCATTTTTCAGTTTTGCAAGATATTCGTTGCGCGTGCGCTCTCCCACGTAAGTAACAATATGTGAAGACGGATTATTCTTCATCATCTTCTAACACGTCATTCTCCAAATAGGCTCCTTCGTCTGCACTCTGCGAAGCATCGCGGTTAATGTTTTTTCCCATCGCTTTCTCTATCAACTTGAATATAGCTTCTTTTCTATCTTCTATGAACCCATAGAAATTATCCGCTCGCATTATCTCCGGATTGATCACATGCGTGCGTAAAAGAGTGTCTATATCCTCAGCAGGTACTTTTGCTCGCTTTTCCAATCGTATTAAATATTTACTTGGTGCCTCTCCTCCCACAAAGATATTCGTACCTTTTGACAAAGGAGTTTTATTAACTATTGTATCATATTCACTTTTTGCTATTCCATTATTTCGACACCAATGTTGAGGGAATATATGATGTATGTCAATCGATTCTTGGAAATACGTCATCATGTTTATCCCTTTTCCAGAAAGCCAATCTTTTGTGTTCTCATCCATTAACAGCGCATAAATGCCTTTATATGCAGCACTATTGCGTGTTCGCAGAGTAAGAATGCGAGATTGAGAAAATATTGCATCATATATTGTCTGTGGCTCTTTATCGTCATTTAATATCCAGCTAACAACCTGCTGAATATCCAATGCATAACGTGTTTCATTGGCAGAGCCGTATAATTCACCAAATACGCCACACCAATACCAACGTAATAATTTAGTCTTATTACCAATATTATTAATATCTTCTCCTAAAGCAGCAATAATAGCCGACATTGGAATCAATTGAGAAGTATAAGGAAGATCCCGCGCTATATAAATATGGTTTTCAATAAGAATCTTAGCTGCTTGAATGAATCCATCCACAATCTGCTGTCGAGAGGCCTTGTAATCATCCACTTTCAACTCCAACATGCTCTTCCTCTTTGCGCTAACCGCCGGAATTTTCTCATTCTCGTTCTTTGATTGTAGAGCAGCCATCTTTTTCTTATAGGTAGAAAGCAATGTTACTGCCTGAATTAAATCCGTACTACACGTGTTTTTTAGAACGTTATGTGCCTTGAACAATGAACGTATATCTTCCCAATCTTTTTTCAAATCATATCCACTCGCAGCATAAGTCGCTGTTAACAATTCAAATACGGTTAGAGAAACACCACCTGTATTGACTTTTTCAAATACCTGACAAACAGCCTCTTTACTATTTTCTTTTTTCATTATAATTACAGGCACGCTATAGTGACTATAATTATTTATGACGTTTCGTTCAAATTGACTTAAGAATCTCAATTTATCAGTATCATAATTCCAATACTCTTCAAAACGCCAACGCCATTCACTAAATTCGTCTATCATACAAACGGGGAACATCATTTGCTCGAATTCTTTCTCTTGGGAACTCAAATCGCAAATAATTTCATGTCCGAGATTCTTAGTGGCTATTTTATTCTCATTGATAGAAAATATCGATTCCTCTAAATCCAAATCTGAATTCAAAGCCTTCTGCATATCAATATAATACCACCTTTTAATTTCATAGCCTTTAGAATCCCTCGTTTTTACGACATTATTCGAAACGATGGTCTGATATAGACTTGTCAAACGTTGCTGACCATCCAAAATCAGATACTCAGGTTTAACACTTGACGACAATTGAACACCTTCTACCGGCTTTGTCTTGAATGCTGTATTTTCCCCCGTCTCCAACAGAGTGACAACACTAATTGGAAAAGACTTGATAACCGAGGCAATAAGTCCTTTTATGCGATTATCATCCCATACCCATCCTCTTTGGAAATCCGGGAGTTGAATCTTGCCCACTTTGATGTCACACAACAAATCCGTTAACGGTTTTTTGGTAGTATCAAATGTTTCCATAATATCTTACTTATTCGTCACAATTTCTTTTGCTATCGAGTGGCTGTTTCCATTTTGGAAATAACCACTTAATTTTCTTAATAATACTTTACACTAATCCCTGCTCGACCATCGCATTGGCGACTTTCATGAAGCCGGCGATGTTGGCTCCTTTGACGTAATTGATGTAGGGTTTGCCGTCAGGACCGGGGTTGTCCTCTTCGGTTCCGTACTTGAGACATGCCGCATGGATATCCGCCATGATAGTACGCAAGCGTGCATCCACTTCCTCTGCCGTCCATTTGAGACGCATGGAGTTCTGCGTCATCTCCAGGCCCGACGTCGCCACTCCTCCTGCGTTGGACGCTTTGCCAGGGCTGTAGAGGATCTTGGCACCCTGGAAAAGTGCGATCGCTTCGGGTGTCGAAGGCATGTTCGCTCCTTCGGTAACACAGAAACAGCCGTTTTGGAGCAGGTTCTCTGCATCGGCTTTCTCAATCTCGTTCTGCGTAGCGCAAGGCATAGCGATGTCGCAGGGGATACGCCAGGGACGCTCACCGGGGAAATACTGCGCGTTCGGATACCTGGTCACGTACTCTTTGATACGACCGCGGCGCACGTTCTTGAGTTCGAAGACATAGTTCATCTTCTCTTCGTCCAGCCCTTCCGCATCGTATATAAAACCGTCAGAGTCGCTGAGCGTGAGCACTTTGGCGCCTAATCGCATAGCTTTCTGCGCGGCATACTGGGCTACGTTTCCTGCGCCCGAGATGCAGACACGTTTGCCTTCAAACGACTCTCCGCGGGTAGCCAACATCGCTTGCGCGAAGTAACAAGCCCCGTATCCTGTTGCCTCCGGACGCATGAGCGATCCGCCCCATAGCTGTCCCTTTCCGGTCAGGGTGCCCGTGAACTCGTCACGCAAACGCTTGTACTGCCCGAACATGAATCCTATCTCACGTCCGCCGACCCCTATATCGCCAGCCGGCACGTCCGTATCGGCTCCTATATGACGCTGGAGTTCGGTCATGAAACTCTGACAGAAACGCATTACCTCCGCGTCGGATTTGCCACGCGGCGAGAAATCAGAACCACCTTTCGCGCCACCCATCGGGAGCGTCGTCAGGGCATTCTTAAACGTCTGTTCGAAAGCAAGGAACTTCATGATACTCAGGTTCACGCTGGCATGGAAACGGATCCCGCCTTTGTAGGGACCGATGGCGCTGTTCATCTGCACACGGAAACCGCGGTTGATCTGCACTTCGCCCTGGTCGTCCATCCAGGGTACACGGAACATGATGACCCGTTCGGGTTCCACCATGCGCTCCAATATCTTCTGCTCACGCAAATAGGGATACGCCATTATCATCGGAGCCACACTCTCCACTACTTCGCCAACCGCCTGGTGAAACTCATGTTCTCCGGGGTTCCTGGCTATCAGATTCGCCATAAACGCATCTACGTACACTTGTGTCTGTTTGTCCATAATAAGTCAAATTTACAAATTCGCGTGCAAAGATACAAATAATTTCCCATATACGCAAGCGCGCGAACATTTTTTAATAATTTTATGCGTATTATTTGCATATATCAAAAAAAAGATGTAACTTTGCGCCCAAATTGCATTAGTATGCACTAATTATACGTTTGTCGGATAAAAACAGAACATTATATGGAATTAAGTGAACAAGAACTCGTGCGCAGACAGAGTCTGCAAACGATGCGTGACATGGGTATTGACCCCTATCCTGCTGCGGAATATGTAGTCACCGGTTACTCGACGGAGATCAAAGCCGGCTTTGTGGATGAAAGTACCAAGGACGAGGTACAAGGAACCAAGGAATGGCACACGGGTGACGAGGTGCGTATTGCCGGTCGTCTGATGTCCAAACGTATCATGGGCAAGGCTTCGTTCATCGAGCTGCAGGACAGCAAAGGCCGTATTCAGGTCTATGTGAGCCGGGACGATATACAAGCGCCGGTAGCTGAAGGAGAACAAGCAACTACCGTGGAGCAGCAGATGTATAACGTAGTATTCAAGAAACTGCTGGATATCGGCGATTTCATCGGAATTGAAGGATTCGTTTTCCGCACCCAGATGGGTGAGATCTCGGTGCATGCCAAGAAACTGACCGTCCTTGCCAAGAGTCTGAAACCGCTGCCTATCGTCAAGTACAAAGACGGCGTGGCATATGACGGGTTCAACGATCCGGAGCAGCGTTACCGCCAGCGTTATGTGGACCTGGTGGTCAACGAGGGCGTCAAAGACACTTTCCTCAAACGTGCCACTATCCTGCGTACGATGCGTCAGGTGTTTGACGAAGCCGGTTATACGGAGGTGGAGACCCCTATTCTGCAACAGATAGCCGGCGGAGCAAGTGCGCGTCCGTTCATCACGCATCACAACACGCTCGACGTGGATATGTACCTGCGTATCGCTACCGAGCTGTACCTCAAACGTCTGATTGTGGGCGGTTTTGAGGGCGTGTACGAGATAGGTCGTAACTTCCGTAACGAAGGAATGGATCGCAGCCATAATCCCGAGTTCACCTGCATGGAGCTGTACGTACAATACAAGGACTACAACTGGATGATGTCTTTCACGGAGCAGCTGCTGGAGAAAATCGCAATAGCTGTCAACGGTACAACGAAAGTGCAGATAGGTGACCACGAGGTTGATTTCAAAGCCCCCTATCGCCGTTTGCCTATCCTGGATGCCATCAAGGAGAAGACGGGTCTGGATCTGGCTTCGATGAGCGAGGATGAGATCCGCGTGGAGGCAAAGAAACTGGGCGTGGAAGATACGGAGCATATGGGTAAAGGCAAACTGATCGATGAGATCTTCGGCGAGACCTGCGAGGGCACGTTCATCCAGCCGACCTTCATCACAGACTACCCCGTTGAGATGTCGCCGCTGACCAAGATGCACCGTTCCAAACCCGGTCTTACCGAGCGTTTCGAGCTCATGGTGAACGGCAAGGAGCTGGCAAACGCATACAGCGAGTTGAATGACCCGATTGACCAGTACAACCGCTTTGTGGAGCAGATGAAGTTAGCCGACAAAGGGGACGACGAAGCGATGGTCATCGACCATGATTTCATGCGTGCCCTCGAGTACGGTTTCCCGCCCACTTCCGGTATCGGTATCGGCATTGACCGTCTGACCATGTTCATGACCGGTCAGCAGACCATCCAGGAGGTGTTGTTATTCCCGACGATGAAGCCGGAAGTCAATTGAAAATAGAAGATTTATGTATCGCAAGGTAGCAATTTTAGGTTCCGGGTCGTGGGCAACTGCATTAGCGAAAATCGTTATGCAGAATCAAGGCGAGATCAACTGGTTCATTCGCCGTCAGGAGGTGATAGACGAGTTCATCACGACCGGAAAGAACCCATCGTATTTAGGGGCGGCGGAGTTTGACGTGAGCCGCATTCATTTCTCTGCGGACATCAACCAGACGGTAGCGCAATCGGATGTGCTGATACTCGCTATCCCCTCGCCCTACGTCAAGCAATCGCTCAACAAGATTCGTCGCGACATGACCCACAAGGTGGTTATTTCTGCCGTCAAAGGTATGATTCCCGATGAAAACGTGATCATTACGGACTATCTTCACAATCGTTTCGGCATCTCTTTTGACCAGTTGGGCGTTATCGCCGGTCCCTGTCACGCCGAGGAGATAGCCCTGGAGCGGCTCAGTTATCTCACCATCGGATGTGAGAACAGACCCAATGCCGAAGTATGGGCGAAACTGTTCCAGACGCCCTATGTTCACACGACCGTCTCAAGCGATGTGATCGGGTTGGAATACAGCTCGGTCATGAAAAACATCTACGCGATCGCAGCTGGTATGTGCCAGGCGCTCCATTACGGCGACAATTTCCAGGCGGTACTGCTATCCAATGCTATTCAGGAGATCCAGCGTTTTGCGACCGCTATGAGCAACGTGCCCCGAGACATTCTGGCTTCCGGATACCTGGGAGACGTGCTGGTGACCGGTTATTCACAGTTCAGCCGTAACAGGCAGTTCGGTCAGATGCTCGGGTTGGGCTATTCGGTCAAAGCCGCACAGATGGAAATGGAGATGATAGCCGAAGGCTATTATGGCACGAAAGCCATCTACGAAGCCAACAAACGGATGAAAGTGACGCTTCCTATCGTGGATGCGATGTACGAGATTCTCTATAACCGGCAGAAAGCCAAACCTATTATCAAGTCACTAACCAATAAATTACAATAATTATGCAACTATGTCTTAAGAATGCAGCCTCGTTTGCGGACGCTGCTCTGTTGAAACAACTGGAGTCCTGTACCGAACAAGCCAACCTCTTGCTGGAGAACGGTCAGGGAGAAGGAAACGACTACATCGGCTGGGTACACCTCCCCTCCTCTATCACGGATGAGTTCCTTGCGGAAGTACAAGCCAGCGCCGATGAGTTGCGCAAGCGTTGTGAGGTCGTTATCGTAGCCGGTATCGGCGGTTCGTATCTCGGCGCACGTGCTGTGAATGAGGCGCTCAGTTCGGCTTTTGACGCTTTCGTAGCCAAAGACCGCAAGAACCCCTATGTCGTTTATGCCGGCAATAACATCGGTGAGGACTACCTTGCCGAGCTCATGGAGTTCCTGGCGGACAAGCAGTTCGGTATCATCAACATCTCCAAATCGGGTACGACGACCGAGACCGCACTCGCCTTCCGTCTGTTGAAGACGATGCTCGAAAAGCAGGTCGGCAAAGAGGAAGCCAAACATCGTATCGTAGCCGTTACGGACCGCGCGAAAGGTGCGCTCCGCTCGCTTGCTACCAAAGAGGGCTACAAGACTTTCGTTATCCCTGATAACGTAGGCGGTCGTTTCTCCGTTCTCACGCCGGTAGGTCTGCTGCCTATCGCAGTTGCCGGAGGGGACATCAAGGCGATCGTACGCGGAGCACAGGAGATGGAGAAAGCGACGGATGTCAAAGTGCCTTATGCCGAGAACCCGGCATGTCAGTATGCCGCCATCCGGAATGCACTCTATCAAGGAGGAAAGAAAATTGAGATTCTGGTGAACTTCAATCCTAAGTTGCACTATTTCAGCGAGTGGTGGAAACAGCTGTACGGCGAGTCCGAAGGCAAAGACCACAAGGGTATCTTCCCGGCAAGCGTGGATTTCACAACCGATCTGCACTCCATGGGACAATGGATCCAGGATGGCGAGCGTACCATCTTCGAGACCGTTATCTCGATTGAAAAGGCGAACAAGACCGTCCTCGTTCCGACGGATGAAGAAAACCTCGACGGACTCAATTTCCTTGCCGGCAAACGGGTCGATGAAGTCAATAAGATGGCGGAACTTGGTACCCAACTGGCTCACGTGGACGGTGGTGTGCCCAATATCCACATCTCATTTGAGAAAATTGACGAGTTCAATATCGGTCAGTTCATCTATTTCTTCGAGCGCGCTTGCGGTATCTCGGGCTACGTGCTGAATGTCAATCCGTTCAACCAACCGGGCGTAGAGGCGTACAAGAAGAATATGTTCGCCCTGCTCGACAAAC
The DNA here is from genome assembly GCA_905233375.1 of Paludibacteraceae bacterium. Taxonomy (GTDB): domain Bacteria; phylum Bacteroidota; class Bacteroidia; order Bacteroidales; family Paludibacteraceae; genus Colicola. The sequence goes on from CAJOEJ010000002.1 coordinate 33,691, forward strand.
CCGGCTACGAAGCGGAGAGCAAAGCGATCAAAGAGCGTCTGAAATAAATCATTCGGACCATCAAACAACAAACGCGGGTTCTGCCCGCGTTTGTTGTATAACTTCTTCCACTTTAAACTTTCAACTTTTAACTTTCAACAGTCAACTCCTCTATGGTATAATCCCGCTCCTCCGTTTCCGATGGGAGATACCCCATTTTCTCTTTGGCGGCGTCCGGCGGGAAAGTGAAATACGTACACACGCACTCGCACAGCAGTTCGCCTTCCGGGCTGTATAACTCGCCTTGCACAATCGCTATATTACGGCGCATTTCTTTGAGGTACGCACGCAGTTTGATATAGTCCAGCAAGGTCGATACGGGCTTGTGGTATCGCATCTCCATCTTGGCGGTCACACCTGCCGTCTTCAGTTGGTGGAACACGACCCATCCGCACACTTCGTCCAACAGAACCGCCTGAATACCACCATGTAGCGTGTTGATCCAGGACTGGTGGTTCTGCGTCGGACGCCAGATAGAGACGATGTCATCGCCGTCCTCAAAGAACCGCATTTGGGTACCGATCGGGTTATGCGGACTGCAACCGAAGCAGTTATATCCGGGAAAAGAAGTCCAGGGATTAATGATTCGTTTCATACATTATTTACCGCGCGTACGCGCAAAGCAATCCTCCTTACTGCAAACAGTTATCCAAAGCGGCTTTGAGCGCTTCTTTGTCCAAGTGTTGACCAATGAAGACAAGTTTCTGCATCCGGTCGCCGTACTGGTCGTCCCAGTCGTGACGAAGTTGTGCATCGTCCGCCATGAGTTGCATCAGTTCCTCCTTGGGCATGGTGGCAAACCACTCGCCTGCCTTGCGGATATTGAACTGACGACCAGCCTGCTCAAACAGGTAACACATATCGTACTCCTCCGCAAAATAGCACATGCCTTTGCAACGGATGACGTTAGCGGGCCAATGGGCGGCGACGAACTCGTCAAACATGCCCAAATCAAACGGCTTGCGGGCGTAATACACATAGGTCTCAATTCCGAACTCTGCGAGGTGGTCATGATCGCCATGCTCATGATCGTGGTCATGATGATGATGTTCATGCTCCTCGTGCTCATGATCGTGTTCGTCTTCATCATCATCGTCCTCTTCGTGGTCGTGATGATGGCTCGCGTCCTCCACTTCCTGAATCCAGGTAGCCGACGTCGCCGTGCGGTCAAAGTCGAACAAATGCGTGTTCAGAATCTTGTCAAACGCCACATCGCAGAAGTCGGTCTCGATAATTTCCGCCTTGGGCTGTATGGCGCGAATAATAGACTTGATTCGTGCAAGCTCCTCTTCGCTCACTTCAGAAGCCTTGTTCAACAAGATGATATTACTGAACTCAATCTGCTCTATCACGAGAGCTGCAAGGTCTTCCTCCTTGGGAACATAGTGCGCCAGACTCTCTCCGCCGTTGAACTCGTCGCGTAGCCGGAGAGCATCTACCACCGAGCAGATACAGTCAAGTGCAGGATAGGATGTTGCGTTCTCGATGGGTACCATCTGGCGGTAAGAGCAGATGGTCTGCGCAATAGGCGCAGGTTCGCAGATACCGCTTGCCTCGATCACAATATAATCGAAAGCATTGGTCGCACACAAGTCATGCAACTGCTGGATGAGGTCCATCTTGAGCGAGCAGCATATACAGCCGTTCTGAAGAGCGACCAGCGAATCGTCCTGCTGCGACACTACTCCGCCCTTTTGGATAAGCGACGCGTCAATATTCACCTCGCCGATATCATTCACGATAACGGCGAAGCGAATACCTTGGTTGTTGGTCAGAATACGGTTGAGCAACGTTGTCTTGCCGCTTCCCAAATAGCCGGTGATTAATAACACCGGTATTTTAGTAATTTCTGTCATCAATTTTCAAATATCAATTTGTCCTTTGTACCTTGTCCCTTGGTACTTTGTACTTTGTACTTTGTCCCTTGGTACTTTGTACTTTGTCCCTTTGTCCCTTAATTAACATAGGCTGCGTAGTCGGGATAATACTTGTCCACAAGCTCGTTTGCGCCGTTCCGCTCACATATCTGTAGCACATACTGCAGGATAGCGGCTTCACGACCGGTCGTCGATTCCATGAGGTCTCGCTGGCGTTTGTTGAGCGACGAAGCGAAACGGAGGTATTCGACGCAGGTGTTCGCCACGTTATCCATGATAGCAATGGCTTTCTCGTCCTCGTCTAACATGAAGTACATCTGTGCCATCGAGGCGGAGGTGTAGTCGTACGGGATGTTGTAGCCCGGCAACTGCTCTTCCGCATAGTCGAGCACCTCAACGGCTTTCTCGCGCTGGTTCTCGCGGATGAGTTGTTCCGCCAGTTGGGCGAACATCATCCGGTGGGTGCGGCACATACGCATGAGGTTCTCGTCGATATAGATACCCGGGATGTTCATGTTGCCGTATTGGAACTTGTGCATCATGTTGTCGTACATCTTCTCGCTGTTGACACGCGGCTGACCGTCACGACTGCGAACCGGCGTGATACGGTAAGCCAGACCCGTCAGTTCCATCCACGGTTCCAGACCCAGATAGTAGTCATTTCCTACCGTCGCGCAGAAATACATCGGGCGCTCCCATTGGTTGGTCGAGAGCATCTCCATGATCATCATCTCCGAGCGCGTGTACATCCGTTTCTTCTTGAACATAATCTGCTGTCCGTCAGGCGTCTCCACGTAGAGTTGGTCGGACGGGATGTAGTTGTCACCCTCGCGGGTCTTGGTACGCGGATCCTCCGAGCGCAGGAAATTGAACGCTTTCTCGACGCTTATCGGCTGTCCCAGACGGTTATCGACACGGGCGATCTCGTTGGAGCCCGGCATAAAGTCCTTGTATTCCCACGAGATAGGCAGCGCCGCCGACTCGTAGTACGGACGTTTCATCTGGCTGATGTACCAGTCCGTCTGGAGATAAGACAGGTTGCAGACACGTTTGTCAACGCCTTCTTCCTCTACTTCCTGGTTGTACCACAAGGGGAAAGTGTCGTTGTCTCCGTTCGAGAAAAGAATTGCATTCTCCTCGCACGACTTGAGGTAGTTAGCTCCGAAATCGCGGCACGAATAGCGCTGGCTGCGGTCGTGGTCATCCCAGTTCTGCTGCGCCATAAGAGCCGGTACGCCCAGACATACAATACTTACAACGATCGCAATACAGCTTTTCAGCCAGTTGTGCTCTTCCTTTGTACCTTTATTGATCCAGTCGACAAGTGCCAGCACGCCGAGTCCGATCCAGATACAGAATGCATAGAACGAACCCGCATAGGCGTAATCACGCTCACGGGGCTGATACGGCGTCTGGTTGAGGTACATCACGATCGCCAGACCCGTCAGGAAGAACAGCAGGAAAGTAAGCGTAAAACTCTTCCATCCTTCCGCCTTGCCGTCCTTGTCGCGTTTTCCTACCTGCCAGACAATACCGATGATACCGAGCAGCAACGGCAGGAAATAATAAACGTTATGTCCCTTGTTCTCTTTCAGCTCGGTCGGAAGCATGGACTGGTCGCCCAACAACGCGTTGTCAATAAACGGAATACCCGAAATCCAGTTGCCTTTGGTAATATCGCCGTAGGACTGAAGATCGTTCTGACGACCCGCGAAGTTCCACATGAAATAGCGCCAGTACATGAAGTTGACCTGATAGCGGAAGAAGAACCGTAGGTTCTCGCCGAAGGTCGGACAATACTCCGTCTTCTGCTGACCGCAGTACTCGTAACGCACGCGTTTGCCTTTCACATTTGCCCATTCTTTGTAAGCGCCCACATGGCTGCCCTGACTCGAATACATACGCGGGAAAAGCATACAGAACTGCTTCATGTACTGATACGACGTCTTGTGACCCGTTACAACGTAATGATCTTTCTCGCCCTCCGCTTTCGGAGCCGGGGCATATTGTGCGTGACCGACTTTCTCCACCGGAATGCACATGTTGCCTTCCACGCGCAGCTCGACCGGCGCATTATAGGTCTGACCGTAGAACAACGGACGGTCGCCGTATTGCTCACGGTTCAGGTAGTACTTGAGGCTGAACACGTTATCCGGGCTGTTCTGGTCCATCGGAGTGTCAGCGTTCGAACGGATGACCAGCGCCGCATAACTGCTGTAACCGATCAGGATGACCGTAATCATCAGCGTAGCCGTATTGAGCCAGCGCGCGGGGATGATCTCGCTTTTCTTGAGCAGCAGAACCAGCAGCACAACGGACAATACGAGTCCTATCCACCATTGTTCGAACAGGAACGCAGCTCCAGAAAGAGCAAACGCAGCGGTACAAGCAATAGCGATACGGGGCTTGCTCACATCCACTGCCGTCTCATAGACTGCCCATCCTAACGCGACAAGCGCAAGGATGATATAGATGAACAGACCCGTATTGAACGGACATCCTAACTTGTTGACAAACAGCAACTCGAACCAGCCGGCAACGGTCGGGAAACCCGGAATGATGCCGTACAGGATGACCAGCAGAATAGCACACGAAGCTAAGAACGCACAGATCATGCCTTTCCAGCTGAACTCGTATTTGCGGAAGTAATACACCAGTCCGATTGCCGGAATCGTCAGCAGGTTCAGCAGGTGGACGCCGATCGACAGACCCATGAGGTACGCAATGGCGATAAGCCATTTGTCACTACCCTCTTCGTCCGCTTTCTCGTCCCATTTGAGGATGAGCCAGAACACCACCGCAGTAAACAGGGACGACGAGGCATACACCTCTCCCTCGACTGCCGAGAACCAGAACGTGTCGCTGAACGTGTACGCTAACGCGCCAACCGCTCCTGCACCCAAAATACCGATTCCCTTCCACAAACTAACTTGAGAGGTCTCAATCTCCCCTACTAACTTCTTCGCTAATGCCGTAATGGTCCAGAAAAGGAACAGAATGGTGAAGGCGCTTGCAAGCGCGGACAAAGCGTTCACGCACATCGCCACATGCGCCGTGTCAGAAGCAAACAGACTGAAAAAATGCCCCATGAGCATAAAGAAAGGTGCTCCGGGCGGGTGACCAACGTCCAGTTTCCAGGCGCTGGAGATGAACTCGCCGCAATCCCAGAAAGACGCGGTCGGTTCCATCGTCAGAAGATACGTCGCAGCTGCTATGGCAAACACCACCCAGCCCACAAGCGTATTCCATAATTTGAATTGTTTCATTGATTTTATTTGTTTTAAATATATATTTTATAAGGATATTTTTGCCCCTATCCGTCAGGTCACACAAAATGCGGGTGCAAAGGTACACATTTTTTTGCAAATATGCAAATATTTTCGAATAAATCTTCATTTTGCCGCCATTTCAACGTTACTTACGAACCTGTTTTGATTCGAAACGGAAATGTTTTTTATGTGTATTTCTTTGGAATGATTTAACTCGTAGAGTTGTGGTTTGTTTAATTTTTAGTGGACACTAGTGGGGTTTTGTATGTTTTTTTCTAACTTATCACAAGTACTTTTCTGACCAAAAATTGTCCGAAAATTTGCACATTCAAAATATTTTTCGTATCTTTGCACCCGTTTTTTCATCACGCGGAAAATACCCCGGACAAGGTCGGGACCGGATCCGACCAAAGGATCGCCCAATGATCCCCAAAGGATTGCCCAAGGATGAGACGCAAAAACTAACAATCATACACAAACACTATATATATACTTTGTATATATATACTTTAAAACGGTAAAGATGGCTATTGTAAGAAACTTCCCACACGGTCAAACGAGTGGAAAAATGAACAAAAGAACCAACGAGGTGCATCGTGTTATCAATGGAAAAGAGTACGTCCATACTATCGAAAAGGAGTATGAAGACGACCCTTCCGCAGCCCAGAAACTCCAGCGCGCCATTTTCGGCAAGACGAACGCTATTGTCAACGGCATCATGTCCGATCCGGAGCAGGTCAAAGAGTGGACGGCACGCATGGAGGAGGCGAATCGAGCCATCAGTCTCTCCTCACAGCCTTCACGCAAACGCTGGGTCACCGTGCGGCAGTATGTCTATGCCGTCATTAGTGAAGAGTTGAAGCGCAAACCTGCCGCCAAACGCAGAAGAGCCAAACTGCCCTACACCCTCCCAAGAGGCGTCAAACTGCACGTAGCCGCCTTCTCCGACCTCACTGCCGCGGAGCTGTACGAAATGCTCAAAGCGCGCTTTCATGTCTTTGTATGCGAGCAACACATTCACTATCTCGACGAAGACAATATCGACTATGTCGCCACCCATTTCTCCCTGCGCAAAAGAGGGCTCGTCGTCGCTTATGCTCGCCTTTTCCCCGACGCACAGGAAGGAGTGCTCAATATCGGCAGAATGCTCACCATCGAGCGCAACAAAGGATTTGCCGGATACCTCTTGCTCCAAATGGAACAGGAAGCGCTGAACCGGGGAGCACACACCCTACGCCTCCACGCACAACTGCAGGTTGCCGCGTTCTACGAACATATGGGATTCCAAACGGTGGGACAGCCATTCGCAGAGGCCGGACTACCACATATACTCATGGAAAAAAAGATCGGCTGACAAACGGGCAAAACAACAAAAATACACATTTTTTGTAAAATTTAATGGCATATGCTTGCATATGTCATTTTTTTTTCGTACCTTTGCACGCTTTTTATGCGAAACAATGAAACTTTTTATGTAAAACCATTAAATATGTATGATTATGGCAAGTGAGAAACAACAGAGCGGTTCGATGTTCAACGCCCTGACCGCGGGCAGTAAGATTGTAGGAACGATAACAGCCGATAGCGACTACCGCATCGACGGCGTGATAGAAGGAGAACTCCATTGTACCGGCAAAGTGGTGATCGGCGAAGCCGGGAAAGTAAAAGGAACGGTGGTATGCCAGAATGCCGAGATCATGGGGCTCATGGACGGCAAAATCACCTGCCACCAGCAGTTGTCGCTCCGCGCAAATGGTAAAATCCAGGGAGAAGTGCAGACCAAAACGCTCATCGTCGAGCCGGGAGCGCTCTTCAACGGCTCGTGCTCGATGGGAACAGACAAACCGATCACACCTGCGAAATAAATAAGGACAAGATCTATGAGAATCAAACCGTTTAGAGGGTATCGCCCCCCGAAAGAATTAGTGGAAGAGGTGAGTAGCCGTCCTTACGACGTCCTCAACTCGGAAGAGGCACGCGAAGAGGCTGCGGGTAACGAGAAGTCGCTGTACCATATTATCAAGCCGGAGATCAACTTCGCTCCCGGCACAGACGAGCACGACCCGCGTGTCTATGATGCGGCGGTAGAGCAGTTCAAGTTGTTCAAGCAGAACGGATGGCTCGTTCAGGATCCGGAGGAGCGCTATTATGTCTATGCCCAGACTATTCTGGGAAACCAGCCCTCTGCCATCAGCAGCCAACAGGACAAGACCCAATACGGATTAGTGGTGGGCGCATGGGTGGATGACTACATCGAGGGACGCATCAAGAAACATGAGCTGACCCGCAAGGACAAGGAGGAAGACCGGATGAAGCACGTGCGGGCGCTGAATGCCAATATGGAACCCGTCTTCTTCGCCTATCCGCATCGAGACGATCTGGACGAGATGATAGCGCAGGTGGCCAAAGGAACGCCCGAATACGATTTCGTGGCGGCTCCCGAGGGATTCCGGCACACTTTTTGGGTGATCGAAGACAAGCAGATGATAGCCCGCATCACGGAGATCTTTGCTCAGATACCCGCTATGTATATAGCCGACGGACACCATAGAAGTGCAGCTGCCGCTGGAGTCGGAGCGGAGAAGAAAAAGCTCTACCCGACCCCAGCCGGTGAGAATCAAAGACCCGAATATGAGTTCTTCCTCGCAGTATGCTTCCCCGATAACCAGCTCAATATAATCGACTACAACCGCGTGGTCAAGGATCTCAACGGCTTGACGGAAGAGGACTTCCTCAAGGCGCTCGAAGAGGACTTCGAGGTGCATGCACAAAGTGACAATGTACTCTGTACAAAGGGAGATTATTCCGCAGTGAAACCCAAAGGGCTGCATAATTTCAGCCTTTATATGGGCGGAAAATGGTACTCCCTGACCGCCAAAGAAGGACGTTACGACGACAATGACCCGATAGGCGTATTGGACGTGACCATCTCCAGCAACCTTATTCTGGATAAGATTCTGGGCATCAAAGACCTGAGAACCGACAAGCGTATTGATTTCGTGGGTGGAATCCGCGGATTAGGCGAGTTGGAACGCAGAGTGGACAGCGGAGAGTGCAAAGCGGCGTTAGCCCTCTACCCCGTTACCATGCAGCAGATCATCGACATTGCTGACAGTGGAAACATCATGCCGCCCAAGACGACGTGGTTTGAACCCAAACTGCGTTCAGGACTCGTGGTACATGAACTGAAATAATGGATAATTGAAAATTGAGAATTGAGAATTTGAGAATCAATAAACACATAGCATTCCTTTGTACGTTGTACATTGTCCCTTTGTACATCGTATTCTGTCTTTCTTCCTGCTCTGTGCAGCAACGGATCAAACGGGCGGACAAGAAGTTCGCTATTGGAGAGTACTACATGGCGGGGGACATATACAAGTCCTGTTACAGCCAGTTGTCCGCCAAGAAACAGCGGGACCTGAAAGGCTATGTCGCCTATCGTCAGGCGGAGTGCTACCGTCTCATTAATAACCCGCGCGCGGCAAACATATACCAGAGTGCCCTCCGGTGCAAATACCAGTTGCAGGACTCCACCGTCTTTCTTCATATGGCGCAGGTGCTCCAGTATCAGGGCAAGTACAAAGAAGCCATCAAGCATTATGACAGTTACCTCGAGCAACACCCCGACAATTACGTGGCGCAAGCAGGTAAGTACGCGTGCATGAAAATTGAGGAATGGAAGAAAGAAGGTACGCGGTACAAGATAAGCGAGGCGAAGGAGTTCAACGCCAAACGTTCAAGTAACTTCTCACCCATGTTCATAGGCTCGCAAGCCGACGCCTTGATGTTCTCTTCCAACCGGCAGGAGAAATCCAAAGGGAACACGAAGAAGCTGCAACGCCCCAGTAACGTGACAGGACAACAACTCTTCCAACTATACCAGACACGCAAAAACGCGGCGGGTGAATGGGAAGAGATAGAATTGGCGGAAGGACTCTACGGAGGAAATGAAAACGAGCAGGAGAACGACTCCACGGGAGGCAAACAGAGCGGTACTGCGGAAATAGGTGTATGCTGTTTCAGCCGCGACGGACGCACGATGTATTTCACCTACTCTAAGCCCGTGAACGGGAAAGATCTCGGAGCCAAGATCTACAAGAGCGAGCGTGCAAGCGGAGAATGGGGAGAGGCGCAGGAAGTGAAGCTGTTTGCAGATAGCTCGTTGACCGTGGGACATCCGGCATTGAATGCAACCGAAGACACCTTGTATTTCGTGAGCGACGCGCCCGGAGGGGAAGGCGGAAAAGACATCTGGATGGCGGAACTGGACGGGAACGAATGGGTGAACGCACAGCCGTTAGGAAAAGGAATCAACACCTCCGCCGATGAGATGTTCCCCTATGTACACGAGGATGGGACACTCTATTTCGCCAGCAACGGACACCCCGGATACGGAGGACTCGACTTGTACAAAGCACGGATCGACTCCACCGTGACCGACTCCGTCGTGTGGGAGGTCTATAACCTCGGAACACCTTTCAACGGACCCGGAGATGACTTCGGTATCACGTTTGCCGGCAACACGCAGGACGGATTCTTCAGTTCCAACAGGAACGACAAAAAAGGATTCGACAAGATCTATCGTTTCTGGCTGCCCGAAATGGAGTTCGTGGTGGAAGGCATCGTTACAGACGAAGCCGGTACTCCGCTCAACGAAGCGCACTTGCGCTTAGTCGGAAGCGACGGAACGAACACCAAACTCAACGCACGTCGGGACGGCACGTACAAAATCAAACTCAAACGGGAGGTGAAGTACGTCATGCTGGCTACCGCAAGAGGACACCTGAATGCAAAAGAACAATGGAACACGATGGGGTTGAAAGACAGCAAGACCTATACCGTCAATTTTGCGCTTAGTCCTGTCAGCCGACCCGTCAAGATGGACAATATCTTCTATGAATTCGGTCGCTGGGAGTTGACGCAAGCCTCGGAAACGGAACTGCTGCAACTGGTCAAACTGCTCAATGACAACCCCAATATCACCATTGAGTTGTCCGCCCACACGGATATGAAAGGTACAGACGAGTTCAACAACGAGCTGAGTCAGAAACGTGCGCAGAGTTGCTGCGATTTCCTGATCAGACACGGTATAGAGCAGGAACGCCTCACACCGCTCGGATACGGAAAGACGAAGCCCGTTGTGTGCGACAAGGCGCTCAACAAACAATACTCCTTCATCCCCGTGGAGCAGGTTCTGGACGAAGCGTTTATCACTACCCTCCCCGCGGACAAACAGGAGATTTGCAACCAGATCAACCGTCGAACCGAGTTCAAGGTGGTCAAAACAACCTACAAACTGTATTGATTACGAAAACTACGCAAACTACGCGAAGCAATGAAGCAATATTTGGAATTGTGTAAAAGAGTGCTGGAGGAAGGAACTGAAAAGCACGACCGCACGGGAACGGGTACGAAATCCGTTTTCGGGCACCAGATGCGTTTTCATATGGCGGACGGATTTCCGTTGCTCACCACCAAGAAACTGCATCTCAAATCCATTATCTATGAGCTCTTATGGTTCTTGCAGGGAGACACCAACGTCAAGTACTTGCAGGATCACGGGGTGCGCATATGGAATGAATGGGCGGATGAGAATGGCGAGTTGGGACCCGTCTACGGGCATCAATGGCGCTCCTGGCCCGACTACAACGGCGGGCACATCGACCAGATAGCCAATATCGTGGAGACGATAAAGCATAATCCCGACAGCCGCCGAATGTTGGTAAGCGCATGGAATGTGGCGGAGGTGGACCGGATGGCGTTACCGCCGTGCCATTGTCTGTTCCAATTCTATGTGGCGGATGGCAAGCTCTCGCTACAACTGTACCAGCGGAGCGCGGACATCTTCCTCGGAGTGCCCTTCAACATAGCCAGTTATGCCCTGCTCCTCCAGATGATGGCGCAGGTGACAGGACTCCAATGCGGGGATTTTGTACACACGCTCGGCGATGCGCATATCTATCTGAACCACTTGGAGCAGGTCAAACTTCAGCTGACCCGCGAACCAAGACCGTTGCCCAAAATGATAATTAACCCGGAGGTGAAAGATTTGTTCGGTTTCCAGTATGAAGATTTCCAACTGGAAGGCTACGATCCGCATCCCCATATTGCAGGAACAGTGAGTGTATGATATCCATTATCGTTGCCGTTGCAGAGAATAATGCGATCGGAAAGAAAGGCGGTTTGTTGTGCCACATGCCGGATGATTTGAAGCATTTCAAACAAATCACAAGCGGCAAGACGGTCATGATGGGAGAGAGAACATTTTTCTCTTTGCCTAAACACCCGCTACCGAATCGCCGCAATATAGTGCTGACAGACGTGCCCGGCAAAACCTTCGAGGGCGCCGAATCCGTGTACTCGATAGACGAGTTGCTCGCAAAGGTTCAGCCCGAAGAAGAGGCGTTCGTCATCGGAGGTGGAATGGTCTATCGCCAGATGATGCCGCTCGCCGACAGGCTCTACATCACGCATATACACCATAGTTGGAAAGACGCAGACACGTTCTTCCCGGAGATCAAGCCCGATGAATGGGCGTTGGAAAGCGCCGAGAAACACTTGGCAGACGAAAAGAACCCATATGATTTCACCTTTTGCACATATAATAGGATCCGCCGTTAATATCCGCGAGCAACAGGTAGCGGCGGTACTGGCGTTACTGGATGAAGGAGCGACGATTCCGTTCATCGCGCGGTATCGTAAGGAGAAAACCGGCAGTATGGACGAAGTGCAGATTGCTGCCATCCAGACACAATACGCTAAGTTACAGGAACTGGCAAAGCGCAAAGAGACCATCTATGCGCGGTTGGACGAATTGAATATAACCAATGACGAATTGCGTCAACGTATCGCCGAGTGCTGGGACGCAACGGAACTGGAGGATATATACCTGCCCTATAAACCGCATCGCAAGACACGGGCGGACATAGCCGTCGAAAAAGGCTATCTGCCCTTGGCGGAAGAGATATTGAAACAGCGCCCGATGACGCTTCCCAAAGACGAAGAAGCCCTGCAGGGAGCACGCGATATTATCGCCCAGCGGATTGCGGAGGACGAGAAAAGCCGTAACGCCATTCGTCGGGAGTTCACCTATACCGCCCTGCTCACGACCAAGGCGGTCAAGAGTAAATGCGACGCACCCGAAGCGCTGAACTACAAGGATTACTTTGATTTCAAGTGCCCGCTCAAACATATCCGGAGCCACCAGTTACTGGCGATCCGCCGGGCGGAGAATGAAGGATATCTCCGTGTGGACATCTCGCCGGATACGGAGAAGGCGCTTGACAAACTGGCGCACATATGGCTTCGCGCCTCGAACGACACCGCATACCAGGTGGAGATGGCGATGGAAGACGGATACAAGCGCTTGCTCAAACCAAGCATCGAGACCGAGTTCGCTGCCCTATCCAAACAGAAAGCGGACGAAGAAGCCATACGCGTCTTTGCCGACAACCTCCGCCAGTTGCTCTTGGGGGCACCGCTTGGACAGAAACGGGTATTGGCGCTCGACCCCGGATTCAGAACGGGGTGCAAAACCGTCGTGCTGAACGAGCAGGGAGACCTGATCATGCACGATGTGATCTTCCTGCATAATCTGCAAAGCACGAAGCGTTTGCAGGAACTGATAGAGAAATACAAGATCGAAGCTATCGCTATCGGAAACGGAACAGCAAGCCGCGAGACGGAGCAGATGGCGAGAATGGTGGTGGAGAATATAAAGTCGGGCGTTGACAAAGCACCGCAGATCTTCGTTGTGAGCGAAGCGGGAGCTTCGGTCTATAGTGCCAGCAAAACGGCGAGGGAGGAGTTTCCCGACGAGGACGTGACGGTTCGTGGAGCGGTAAGTATCGGTCGGAGGCTGATAGACCCCTTGGCGGAACTTGTGAAGATAGAACCCAAAGCGATCGGTGTCGGGCAATACCAGCACGACGTGGATCAGACAGCCCTCCGCGAGAGTCTGCAACAAACGGTGGAGAGCGTGGTCAATTATGTCGGGGTCGATGTCAATACGGCAAGCAAGCACCTGCTGACATACATCTCCGGTCTTGGACCGACATTAGCGCAGAGTATCGTCGATTATAGAGCGCAGAATGGAGCGTTCCGTAGCCGCAAAGAGTTGCTCAAAGTGCCCAAATTGGGAGCCAAGACCTTTGAACAAGCGGCGGGATTCTTGCGGCTGAAAGGTGCGAACCCGTTGGATAACAGCGCCGTACACCCAGAGAGTTACGCAATCGTGGAGAAAATGGCGAAGGATCAGGGATGTTCCGTAGCAGACCTGATAGCCGACAAGACGATAAGGGAACGGATCGATTTGCAGCGGTATGTCACATCCGAAGTCGGACTACCTACTCTGACGGATATCATAAAGGAACTGGCGCAACCCGGTCGTGACCCGCGCGGAGAAACAGAGGAGTTCCGTTTTGACGAAACGGTACACACGATAGAGGATCTCAAACCCGGAATGGTGTTGCCGGGAATAGTGACCAACATAAGTGCCTTTGGCGCCTTCGTGGATATAGGCGTACACAAAGACGGACTCGTGCATATATCCGAAATGGCAGACAGACGGGTTAACAATCCGCAGGAAGTTGTCAAACTGCACCAGCATGTGAACGTGCGCGTATTGGATATCGACTACGCACGCGGACGAATACAACTCAGCTTGAAAGGAATGAAAAACTAAAAATATGGAATTAAGAATTTAGAATTAAGAAAGCGTCCTAATGATTTTGGTACAAAACTTAAAGAACCGCACATGTCTTAAAAGTTCGTACTAAACTCCAATAGCCCTTTCTAAATTCTACATTCATAATTCATAATTGAAATTATGGCAGACGATAAGAAGATTATTTTTTCGATGGTCGGACTAAGCAAGAATTTTGGTCCGCAAAAACAAGTGTTGAAGAACATCTATCTGAGTTTCTTTTATGGCGCAAAGATAGGTATTATCGGTTTGAACGGCGCAGGTAAATCCACACTGCTCAAGATTATAGCCGGAATTGAGAAAGAGTATCAGGGCGAGGTAGTATGGAGTCCGGGATACTCCGTCGGCTATTTGGAGCAGGATCCAAAACTGGATCCGGACAAAACAGTTAGGCAGGTCGTGCAGGAAGGTGTGCAGCCCGTTATGGATATGTTGAAGGAGTACGACGACATCAACATGGCGTTTGCCGAACCCGACGCGGACTTCGACAAACTGCTGGCACGCCAGGCAGAGTTGCAGGACAAACTGGATGCCGCCGATGCGTGGAATATAGACCAGAAACTGGACAGAGCTATGGACGCGCTCCGTTGCCCGCCTGACGACGCAAGCGTCACTACCCTCTCCGGAGGTGAGCGGCGCCGTGTCGCACTATGCCGGCTGTTGTTGCAACAACCCGACGTGCTCTTGCTCGACGAGCCTACCAACCACTTGGATGCCGAGAGCATCGACTGGCTCGAGCAACACCTACAGCAATATGCCGGCACGGTCATCTGTATCACGCACGACCGCTATTTCCTCGACAACGTAGCCGGATGGATACTCGAACTCGACCGCGGCGAAGGTATTCCATGGAAAGGCAATTACTCCAGTTGGCTGGAGCAGAAGACCAACCGGATGGCGATGGAGGAGAAACAGGCATCCAAACGCCGCAAAACGCTGGAGCGTGAGTTGGAATGGATCCGCATGGCGCCCAAAGCGCGTCACGCCAAACAGAAAGCACGTCTGGAGTCATACGACCGGATGTTGAACGAGGAGCAGAAAGAGCGTGAGGAGAAACTGGAGATCTTCATCCCCAATGGTCCGCGCTTGGGTAACAAAGTAATCAATGCCGAAGGAGTAGCCAAGTCGTTTGGAGACAGACTCCTGTTTGAAGACCTCAATTTCATGCTCCCCCCTAATGGTATCGTCGGCGTAATCGGACCAAACGGAGCCGGCAAGACCACCTTGTTCCGCATGATCATCGGTACAGAGAAAGCGGATAAAGGCACGTTCAGTGTCGGCGAGACGGTCAAAATAGGCTATGTGGACCAGCAGCATGCCGATATAGACCCGAACAAATCGGTTTTCGAGACCATCAGCGGCGGAACGGAGTTCATCCGCGTAGCGGGTCGGGAAATCAACGCACGGGCATACCTCAGCCGGTTCAACTTCACCGGTTCGGACCAGGAGAAGAAATGCGGTGTGCTCTCCGGAGGTGAGCGTAACAGGCTCCATTTGGCGCTGACACTCAAATCGGAAGCGAACGTGCTCTTGCTCGACGAGCCGACAAACGATATCGATGTCAATACGCTCCGTGCGTTGGAGGAAGGTCTGGAGAATTTCGCAGGCTGTGCAGTAGTTATCTCGCACGACCGCTGGTTCCTGAACCGTATCTGCACGCACATTCTCGCCTACGAGGGAAACGGCAAAGTGTTCTGGTTTGAAGGCAGTTATACGGAATACGAAGAAAACAAGAAAATGCGCTTGGGCGAAGAAGCCTGCGAACCCAAACGGGCGCGTTACCGCGGATTAACGGATTAAGCATTACGGCATATGTATAAACCGCAAGACAAGATGTGCGACTTGATGGCGCACGAGGAAGAAGCGATACAGATTATAAGTCGCTTCGGGCTGGGCATGGGCGTCGGAGAACGAACCATAGACGAGGCGTGCGCTGCCTATCACGTCCACACGCCTACCTTTCTTGCGGTGGTCAACTACAAAGTATTCCGCCAGCGCGCCTTGCCCGGCGACATCGACCTGGATACTTTGCAGATGTACCTGCGCAACGCACATACGTATTTCTTGGATTACCGCTTGCCAGGTCTGCGCGAGGCATTGGTGAAAGCCGTTCAACCGGCACAGGCGGATAGCCAGATTCCTACCTTCATCGTGCGGTGTTATGATGAATTTGTGGACGAGATACGTGCCCACATAGCCCATGAGAATGAAGGGTTGTACGAGGAGCACGAGCACGACGACCAGCGCATAACGGATAAACTGACGGAGATAAAGAACTTGATTATCAAGTATTATCCCGATACGGAAGGAATACCCGCTTCCCCTGCCAATAACCGGCTACCCATTACCTATCCTCTGATCAATGTAATGAGCGACTTATGGCATACAGAGCAGGATTTTGCGGACCACTGCGCCATTGAGGATGAGATTCTCCGACCTGCCATCCATGCCGTAAAGGCACGGCGCAAACGAATGTCCATTCCGGAGACCGAAGAACTGAGCGACCGCGAGAAAGATGTATTGGTACAGGTAGTCAAAGGGTTGAGTAACAAAGAGATTGCCGATGTGTTGTTTATATCCACTCACACGGTCATCTCGCATCGCAAGAATATTGCACGCAAGCTGAATATCCATTCAACGGCTGGGCTGACCATCTATGCGATTGTAAACAAACTGGTGGATTTGAACGAGTTAAGTGTATAAAATTGGTACAAAGCGAATAAAACATGCTTAGGCGCGTAAGTACATATATCCGGCAACGCGGATTGTTGGACAAACAGTTCCCCGTGTTGGTAGCCTTGAGTGGTGGCGCAGACAGCGTGGCGTTGTTGGACGTCTTGCTCCGCGCCGGTTATACATGCATCGCTGCGCATTGTAATTTTGCGTTACGAGGAGCGGAAAGCGACCGGGATGAGACGTTTGTTCGCAATCTGTGTACGGAATGGAACGTACCCTTGGAGGTCATTCGTTTTGACACCTTATTATACGCGCGCGATAAAGGAATCAGCGTGGAGATGGCGGCACGCGAGTTACGCTATACCTGGTTTGAACAGGTCGCCAAAGCCCATGCATGCCAGGCGGTCGCCGTAGCGCATCATCAGAACGACCAGGCGGAGACACTCCTGCTTAATCTGCGCCGCGGAACAGGCTTGCGTGGTCTGACAGGAATGCGTCCAAGGAGTGTCAACCCCATGGCGCCGGAGGGTATTCCGTTGATTCGGCCGCTCCTTTGTACCACACATGAGTATATTATCCACTACCTGCGCGACAAGCGGCATATACAATGGGTCGAGGATTCGACTAACAGCGACACCTCTATCACCCGCAATGCGATCCGCGAGCAACTCAGACAATACAGCAAATCGGACATCGAGCACATGGCGCAAACCGCTGAATTTATGCAAGGTTACGCCGATATGCTGGACGGAAAAGATACCCGCGAAGCAGGCATTGCAAAACTATATGAGAGTATTCGCGAATACGGATTCGCCGAAATTGATAAGATTTACGACGCCTTGCAACGAGGCGAAGGAGGGAAAACATTCACCTCCAAAACACATAAAGCAACGATAAAAAAAGGACAATTATGTATCACTACGGTATCATAGGATTTCCACTGCTCCACTCTTTCTCTGCAAGATATTTCAATGAGAAGTTCACGCGCGAGCACATTGACGCGGAGTACTCCTTGTACTCGGTTAAAGAACTCACGAAAGAGAGAATGGACGAATTGGCAAACACGCTGGACGGTTTCAATGTCACCTTGCCCCACAAGCAGGCGGTCATTCCGTATCTGGACCGTCTGGACGACACGGCAAAAGCCATCGGAGCGGTGAATGTGGTGTATAAACGGGTCGGATACAATACCGATTGTTTGGGCTTCATGGATTCGGTCAAACCGCTGCTACGGACATATGACCGCCACGCGTTGGTGCTCGGTACAGGAGGAGCGTCCAAAGCCGTTGTATATGGCTTGCGGCAACTGGGGATCACCCCTACTCTCGTCAGCAGGACACCCCGGGAAGAGATTATCGGATATGCGGACCTGACGGAAGAGATCATGCAGCGTAATACGGTCATCGTCAATTGCACGCCGCTTGGGATGTTACCGGATATTGACACCTGCCCGGATATTCCGTACCAATGGATTACGGCACGGCATTTGTTGTACGATTGTGTGTATAATCCGGAACTGACGCTCTTCTTGCAAAAAGGCAAGGAACAAGGCGCCACGATTCACAACGGAATGGAGATGCTCACAGGACAGGCAAAAGCAGCATGGAAGATTTGGAATGACGAAATGGAATAGTTTGGATTTTAGAAGATATATGAAACGATTTGTATTTCTGCTCATTGGAGCAATAATATGGTGCGCAGGACAGGCGCAGAGCGTGGAGCAGGGAGAACCGGCGATGGTCTATTATTCCCCGAAAACGCTGGTGAATGTGGAATTTACCTATACGGTCGAGACCTTGGAACCCGGAGTATTCGCTGCCTATGCCGCGCAACTCTTAGGCATCGAAAACGCCATTCTCACCAACCAGACGACCTATCAGCTTCAGAAAGCCGTCATTGGTTCTACCACCCTCACAGACTACACGCGTCCCCACAAGATCGTGTCGGATGGCACGTTCCCGATGCTGTTGAGTATCAACGAGAAAGGACTTCTGACGGGGTATAACTTACCGCCATATGAGAAGAAAGAGGCAAGAAAACACACGAATCCCGATCCGCGGGACAAACGCCCTCAAAAGAGCATTACTCCGCCGTTTACCGAGGAGATGACCGGAGCTGCTACGACCGCTGCAAAAGCTGAAATTGTCGCCAAACAGATTTTCCACCTGCGCGAGATGAGAACGTACCTGCTCAACGGAGAGGTGGAACACGAACCCGCCGACGGAGAAGCAATGAAGCAGGTTTTGGAGGATCTGACGCGTCAGGAAGAAGCGCTGATGACATTGTTCACCGGCAGGAAAAGTCATTGTACGCGCACGAAAACCGCACAGATAACGCCTGTCTTTGATGCAGAAGGGGAAGACGACATACAGATGAGTTATTTCTTCTTCTCGGAGGAAAACGGATTCACGGACGCCGATAACATTGACGCCGACACCATTGGCGTGCAACTCAACCTCCATCGTTTGCAACTGACGCAACCCGCTGAAGAACAGAAGAAAAACAAGAAGAAAAATGCACCGGAACTATCCCAACTGGTATATAATCTGCCTGGAAACGCAGAGATAGAAGTCATCTACAAGCAACGGAAAATGGCGCAGCAGACGATGCCCGTTGCCCAGTTGGGCATAGACGTGCCTCTGGCGAAAGAACTCTTCAAAGGTTCGGAGCTCCCTGTAATTGTGATTAGTGAAAAGACCGGTTCTATTCTATCTGTTTCAAAATGAGAAAGATTATATTGATATTGGCATTCGTGTTGGCGGTCGGAGTACGGGCGCAGGAGATCAACTGCACCGTTACCGTCAATTCCGACATGATTGAAGGCTCGAACAAGCAAGTGTACCAGACGCTCAAAACGGCGATTGAGGAATACATGAACCAGAACCGCTGGACCAACATGACCTATGCGGAGAAGGAGAAGATCGAGTGCAGTATGTTGCTCGTAGTCAAGGAGGTGAACGACAACATGTACACCTGCGAGATGACGTTGCAGAGCCGCAGACCCGTGTATGGAACCACATACACCACGCCCATCCTCAATTTCAAGGACAACAGTTTTAACTTCACCTATCAGGAGTTTGACCGTATTGAGTGGCAGCAGAATCAGTTCACCACCAACCTCACAGCGATGCTGGCGTACTACTGTTACCTCATCATCGGACATGACCAGGATAGTTTCCAGCGCTTGGGAGGCACGCCTTTCTTTGAAACATGCGAAGCCATTGTACAGGCGTGCCAATCGGCAAGCATGGAGAGTATCGAGCAGAAAGGATGGCTGGCGTTTGACAGCAACCGCAATCGTTATGCGCTGATTAGCAACCTATTGGACGAAGCATTCAAGAAATACCGCAATTATTATTACGAGTACCATCGTTTGGGACTGGACGAGATGAGCGCCAACGTGACCAACGGTCGCGCACGTATTGCGGAAGGCATGCCTGTGCTGCGCGAAGCTTACAGGGCAAGACCGGCTACCTACGTTATCAACACCTTCCTCGATGCCAAAGCCGACGAAATAGTGGATATTTTCACAAAGGGAACGGACAAGGAGAAAAAAGCCGTGTACGATATACTCATGGACATCGACGCGACACGGCAGAACACCTACGACAGGATGAATGAAAAATAACCATCATTCTCTGAATCATAAATCGTAAACGGACAAGATGCTTAAGCATTTACACATACAAAACTATGCCCTGATCACTCATCTCGATATTGATTTCGAGGATGGATTCTCGGTTTTGACAGGTGAGACGGGTTCGGGTAAGAGTATTATTCTGGGGGCGTTGGCGCTGGTTCTCGGGGCGCGGGCGGATAGCAAAGCGATCACCGACGGCGAAGACAAATGCATCATCGAGGCGGAATTCTCGGACGCACTGGTCCGTCGGGAATTGTACGCTAACGGCAAAAGCCGCTCTTTCGTGGATGACAGCCTGGTCACCTTGCAGGAACTCAAAGCGCTTTCCAACAAGCTCATTGACATTCACTCCCAGCACGCAAACCTGTTGATTGAGAATGCTGATTTCCAATTGGATATAGTGGATGCCGTCGCGCAGAATGAGGAGGCGGTTCAGGCGTATAGCGCCCGTTATGAAAACTATATAGCCGCTATGGATACATTAAACCGGCTCCGGGACCTGGCTAAGAAAAG
Organism: Paludibacteraceae bacterium; assembly: GCA_905233375.1. GTDB lineage: Bacteria > Bacteroidota > Bacteroidia > Bacteroidales > Paludibacteraceae > Colicola. The sequence continues at coordinate 54,412 of CAJOEJ010000002.1, forward strand.
CCGGCAGGATGCCGATTATATCCAATACCGCTACAAGACCTTGGAGGACGCGAACCTGCAAGCGGGAGAGTTGGAAGAACTCGGGCAGGAACAATACACGCTCAGCCATGCCGAAGAGATTCGTTCGGCGTTACAGACAGCCGTTGAAGCCCTTTGCGGCGAGCAGGGAAGCGCTGTCGAAGCATTGCGCGCGTGCCGCCTGGACGAGGTGGCTCCGGAACTGCAGGAACGTATCGAGAGTGCGCGGATCGAGTTGCGGGATATTTGCGGGGAAGCGGAACGGATGTTGAACCGCATCGAGATGAATCCCCAACGCCTCGAATGGGTGGAAGAGCGGATAGGTGAGCTGGAGGAGTTAATGCATAAGTTCCACGCCGCAACGATTGAGGAGCTGGTCACGATGCGGGACGAGTTGGCGGAACAGGTAAACCGGCTCGACAGCTTCGATTTTGATATTGAGCAGGCTCAGAAAGACGTCGAAGCCAAACGGACGGATCTGACCAAAGCGGCAAACGCGCTGACCAAAAGCCGCAAAGCGGTCGTTCCGCAGATATGCAAGACCCTCGTTGAGGGATTGAAGCGTCTCGGAGTGACGCACGCCAAAGTGGAAATACCCGTCGTTCCCGCAGAGGACTTCACGCCTCGCGGATGCGACGAGGTGCAACTCATGTTCGCCGCCAACCTCAACCAGAGCCTGCGCAATGTAAGCGAGGTTGCATCCGGAGGTGAGATAAGCCGATTGATGTTATGCGTCAAAGCGTTGATAGCCAGCACGAAAGGGCTGCCCACGATTATCTTTGACGAGATAGACACCGGTGTGAGCGGAGACATCGCCACGCAAATGGCGTCTATCATGAAAGAGATGTCCAAAAACCGGCAGATTATCGTGATCACCCACCTGCCCCAGATTGCGGCTTTGGGGGAACACCATTACATGGTGTATAAATCCGACACGGACAAAAGGACAGAGACACACATCCGCCTTCTCAATAACGATGAACGGATCACGGAAATAGCGTCCATGCTGAGCGGTAAGCACACTACCGAATCCGCCATCAATACAGCGAAGGAATTGTTAAATAGTAAATTGTAACATAGTCAATGAGTTTGCCTTTAGCGGAACGAATGCGTCCGAAGACATTGGACGAGTACATAGGACAGAAACATCTGGTCGGTCAGGGAGCCATCCTGCGGCAGATGATTGAAAGCGGGAATCTCGCCAGTTTTATTCTGTGGGGTCCTCCGGGAGTCGGCAAAACGACCCTCGCGCGTATCATCGCGCACCGGTTGCAGCGCCCCTTCTATACGCTCAGCGCCGTCACCAGCGGCGTGAAAGAGGTGCGCGATGTCATTGACAAAGCCAAGCGTACATCCTCTTTCAACAGCGGATTGTTTGCGCCGGCGGATACCCGAAGCCCGATTCTCTTCATTGACGAGATTCACCGCTTCTCCAAATCCCAGCAGGATAGCCTGTTGGGCGCTGTCGAAGAAGGAACAATCACCCTCATCGGAGCGACTACCGAGAACCCCTCGTTCGAGGTCATCACGCCCCTACTCAGCCGTTGTCAGGTGTACGTCCTCAAAGCGCTCGCAAAAGAGGACTTGTTAGAGTTACTGAACCGCGTACTGACCAAAGATGAGTATATCCGCTCGCTGAATCTGCAGATCCGAGATACCGACGCTCTCCTGCGTTATAGCGGAGGAGACGCTCGCAAACTGCTCAATATCATTGAATTGGTAAGTAACAGCGGAGCACGGATCATCGACAACGATACCGTCACCAGACAATTGCAGCAGAATCCCGTCGCCTATGACAAGGACGGGGAGATGCACTACGATATCATATCCGCCTTTATCAAATCGATCCGCGGGAGTGACCCGCAGGCCGCCATTTACTGGTTGGCGAGGATGATAGAAGGAGGGGAAGACCCGAAGTTCATTGCGCGACGCCTTGTCATAGCTGCAAGCGAAGATATCGGCTTGGCGAACCCCAACGCCATGTTGCTGGCAAACACCTGTTTTGAGGTCGTCAATAAAATCGGATGGCCCGAAGGACGGATTCCTCTGGCGGAGACGACCATCTATCTCGCCACATGCAGGAAAGACAACTCTGCCTATCTCGCCATTGACAGCGCATTGGCGAAAGTGCGCGAGACAGGGAATCTGCCCGTTCCGTTGCACCTCCGCAATGCGCCGACGGAACTAATGAAGGAACTGGGATACGCTGACGGATACAAGTACCCGCACGATTTTCCGGGGCATTGGGTGGAACAGCAATACATGCCGGACGAATTGGTCGGTACAACGTTCTGGCAAAAATCGTAAAGGGCTGACGGATAAAAACGGTAAATTGGCTGGCATATACGTACATATCCCTTTCTGCAAACGCAGATGTCTGTATTGCGACTTCTTCTCCACCACCCTGTTGGAGCGGAAAGAACAATATATGGAAGCCTTGCTTTCGGAGATGACGCAGCGGAAAGAGGAAGCCGGCGAGCCCATCCGCACGATATACATCGGAGGAGGTACACCGAGCACCTTGATGCCGGACGACATAGCGCAAATCATCCGGGCGACAGGAGCGGCGCCCCGGGCTGAAGAAATAACGATGGAACTCAATCCCGGAGATGCAACGCCGGAGTATATGCAAGCCATCCGGAAGGCGGGTATCAACCGCTTGTCCATTGGAATTCAGTCCTTTCAGGATAATCTGCTGGCGCTCATCGGTCGGCGACACAATGCCCGCGAGGCGGTCGAAGCGGTACACATGGCGAAGGAGGCGGGATTGGACAACATATCCGTTGACCTGATCTACGCCTTGCCGACCCAGACGATGGAGCAATGGAAAGCGGACATAGAGACGGCGTTGAGCCTCCATGTGCAGCATATATCGTCCTACGGATTGATGTACGAAGAAGGCACTACCCTCACCCGCCTGCGGGACGAAGGACGCTGGACGCCCGTGGACGAGGATACGGAGAATGCAATGTACGACTATTTGTGCGACCGGCTGGCACAAGCTGGATGGAAACATTACGAAGTAAGTAATTTTGCCTTGCCCGGATACGAAGCCGTACATAACAGCGCTTACTGGGACGGAACGCCGTACATAGGCATTGGCGCAGGGGCGCATAGTTACATAGGTCGCGTAAGAAGTTGGAATCCGGATGACCTCGATGCATACATAAACGGCATCTTGGCACGCAATTTGTTGCGGGAAAGTGAAACGCTGTCGGAGCGCGATAGCTACAACGAACGGATCATGCTCGGGTTGCGCACCGCCAAAGGTATAAGCAAGACGGAAGTAAGACGAGACAAAGACGAGACTATCCTATACTTTGCCCGAGACGGAGTGCTGACAATCACGGAAGAAGGTCGTGTCGTTGCCACTCGCAAAGGAGTGCATATATTGAATAGAATAATAGAAGATCTAATGATATGAATACAAAAAAGTGGTATAAACCGTTTTTGATTTGGTTCTGGAGCCTCTTTCTGGGAGGTATCTTGGTCGCGTTTGTCGTCATTTGGTTGATCACCAAAGGCGCATTGGGCTATCTCCCCCCGTTGGAGGAGCTGCAAAATCCGAAAAACAGGTTCGCCAGTGAGATTATCTCGTCCGATATGCAGTCACTCGGACGCTATTACCGGTACGAAAACCGTATCGGTGTCCAGTACACCGACCTGTCGCCGAACCTCATCAACGCTTTGGTCGCGACCGAAGACGCACGATTCTACAATCATACCGGAGTCGATTTCAAGTCCATGTTCCGCGCGATTCTCAAACTCGGGCGTGCTGGAGGTGGTAGTACACTCACACAGCAGTTAGCCAAGCAGTTATGGTCTCCGAGAGCGAATAATATCTTTGAGAGAGCGATGCAGAAACCCATTGAGTGGGTCATTGCTACCAAACTCGAACGCCTCTACTCCAAGGACGAGATTCTGCTCATGTATCTCAATCAGTTTGATTTTCTGTACAATGCAGTGGGTATTCAGTCGGCTTCGCAGGTCTATTTCTCCACCACGCCCAAAGATCTGAAGCTTGAGGAAGCGGCGATGCTGGTCGGCATGTGCAAGAACCCGTCGTTCTATAATCCGATACGCCGTCCCGAACGCGCTACCAACCGGCGCAACACCGTACTTGGTCAGATGGCGAAGTACGGTTATATAGATGCGGCAACACGCGATTCGGTGGCGGCGCTTCCACTCACGCTCCATTACAGTTCCGTGGACCACAAGCAGGGTATAGCACCCTATCTGCGTGAGTATCTGCGGGTTGTACTGACTGCCAAAGAACCTAAAGAAAGCGATTATTCCGAATGGAACCTGCAGCAATACCGCCTCGACAAAGAGCAGTGGGACAACAATCCCCTCTATGGTTTTTGCGAGAAGAACAAGAAACCGGATGGCTCCAAATATGACATCTATCAGGATGGTCTGAAGATTTACACGACCATCGATTCGCGCATGCAGCGCTATGCCGAAGAAGCGGTAAACGAGCATATGCAAGCACAGCAGAAATCATTCTTCAAGGAACTGAAAAAGAAAAAGAACGCGCCTTTCTCGCGTACCCTCACGCAGGAGGAGATAGACGGCATCATGAACCGCTCTATACGCCAGACGGACCGCTATCGGAACATGAAACGCGCCGGTGCCAGCATGGATTCGATCATGCAGGCATTCAAAACGCCGCGGGAGATGCAGATTTTCACCTACGAGCAGGGAATGATCGACACCCTGATGTCGCCGTACGACTCCATAAAATGGCAAAAGAGCTATCTCCGCTGCGGATTCATGTCTATGGACCCGCGTACGGGACACGTCAAAGCCTATGTCGGAGGACCCAACTTCGAGCATTTCCAATACGACATGACCACCAAAGGACGCCGGCAGGTCGGCTCAACCGTCAAACCCTATCTCTACACCCTCGCGATGGACGAAGGCATGTGGCCCTGCGAAAAAACAGTCAACGAACCGATCACGCTACTTGACGCCAACGGCATTGAATGGTCACCCAGAGACACGCACGACAAGTATCAGGGCGATACCGTCACGCTCACATGGGGACTGATGAACTCATCTAACTGGATCTCCGCCTACCTCATGTCGCTCTTCACGCCGGAACAACTGGTTAAAATGATGCAGTCGTTCGGTATCAAAGGGCAGTTGGATCCGGTTATCTCGCTCTGTCTCGGTCCGTGTGAAGTGAGCGTCGAGGAGATGGTCGATGCTTATACCACCTTTGCCAACAAAGGAATCCGCACGGAACCGCTATACGTCACGCGGATTGAGGATGCCAACGGAAACGTCATTGGTTCGTTCACGCCGCGCACCCACGAGATCATCAGCGAGACGACCGCTTACAAGATGATTTATATGCTCCGTGCCGTCATTGACTGCGGAACAGGTATCCGCATGCGGTACAAATACGGCATCACCGCCCCGATGGGAGGAAAAACAGGTACGACAAACAATAACTCGGATGGTTGGTTCATGTGCTTTACGCCTTCGCTCGTCAGCGGAACATGGGTCGGAGGAGAAGACCGTGGTATTCATTTCGACAACATGGCAGAGGGACAAGGAGCCTCGATGGCGCTGCCCATTTGCGCGATATACATGCAGAAAGTGCTGAACGACAAGGAATTGGGTTATTCGCCGGACGAGCAGTTTGATGTACCTGCATGGTTTGACCCGAACGAAGGATGCAAATAAAGTTGAGAGTTGAAAGTTGAAAGGATTTAGACGACATATAGCCACATTTGTACTTTGTACATTGTCTCTTTGTACATGGGCGCAACTCAACACCGACCGCATTACCGCGATCGGTCGCAATGCCTTGTATTTTGAGGATTATGTGCTGTCCATCCAGTATTTCAACCAGGTCATCTATCTCAAACCGTATTTGAGTGAGCCCTATTTCTACCGGGCGATCGCCAAGATTCAGCTTGAGGACTATCAGGGTGCCCTGCGCGACTGTAACGCCGCAATTGAACGCAATCCTTTCTCTCCGGGGTGCTACTACGCACGCGGATATATATACCGCCAGCTCGAGCAATGGGAGAAAGCGGAGAGCGACTATTCGGAGGCGCTTCATTTCTCTCCCGAAAACCGCACCTATATGTTACTGCGTGCAGACACAAGGGCACAGATGAAGCACTACGATGACGCCTTGTACGACATCGAGCAACTCCTGCGCCGTGAACCGCAATCCGCGTCTGTATGGTGTGAAAAAGGACATGTTACCATGCTCAAGAAAGACACGCTCGGGGCGTTGGATGCCTATGAGCGTGCCGCCGGGTACGACAAGACGAATCCTGCCATCTGGTCTGCAATGGGAGTGACGAACCTCATGCTCGACCGCGAAGAAGAAGCATATGTGCAACTCACCCAGGCGATCAACCTGGGCTCCAAATGGGCGGGGGACTATATCAACCGCGGACTCATACACTACCGCCGGAACAACTACCGCGGGGCGTTGTCGGACTACGACCAGGCGGTCAAAATAGCGCCGCGCGATGCAGGATGTTACTACAACCGCGGAATAATGCGCTACGAAGTGGGAGACTACAACCGTGCACAGAAAGACCTGCAAACGGTGCTCGAACTCGATCCGGATAAACTGGAGGCACGTTACTACATTGGCTTGGTCGCACTCCAGCTCAAGCAATGGAAAGAAGTGGTAACGCAAATGGACACCCTCATTGCCCATTACCCCTATTTCATGCCGGCGTATTACATCGCCGCGCAAGCCAAGGAGAAACAAGGTGCCATGACTGCCGCGCAGCGCTATCGTTACCGGGCATTTGAGAAAGAGAACGAGCGCAAAGAAATGCAGTCACAACAGGACGAAGACAACCTGCCCGATACGGAAATGCAGATCGCGGACTCACAGCCGCAGAAGAAAGACCACCGCAAGGAGTTTTCCGCCACAACGGCGCAAAAACAGCAGGATCTGCCCGAGGAGGAACAGAAATACGACTCGCAGACACGGGGAACGATTCAGAAACACTACCAGGATGTCATCAACGAACCCAATATCGTCCTCAGTTATTACACGCAGGATCTCAGTTTGCGCCGCACCAACTACTACCACCCTGTCGTAGAGCAACTCAATGCCGGCGAGACACCATTGGCTCCCTTGCGCTTTACCGGTCAGGAGATAGCTCTGACGGCGGACATGGTGGATTTTCATTTCTCGCAGATAACGCACTTGTCGCAAGCCATCGATGCGTTGTTGGAGACGCCCCAAGCGGATGAGTCGCAGTTAGCCCTCCTTCTCCTGGCACGCGCCATGGAGTTCGCCATTGTGCAGGACTACACCTCCGCCATTGACGATTGTACCCGTGCCCTCCAATTACAAATCACAAATCACCAATTGCCAATAATCCTGACTTTTTGCCGCGCCAACTGGCGTTACCGGTTATTGGAATACAAACGTGCAACAGGTGAACTGGATGCAACGACTAACATGGACTTTGATATTATGCTCCGCGACTACGACCAGGTCATCCGCCTGCAACCGGATTTCACATTCGCGCTGTACAACAAAGCCAATATCCTCTGTGCGCAGCATGAATGGAAAGAAGCTATTGCCTATTACACCCTTGCCATTGGGCAGGATGCGCAATTCGCCGAGGCATACTTCAACCGCGGGCTGACCTATATCTATATCGGAGAGAATGAAAAAGGGCTCAACGACCTGAGCAAAGCCGGCGAATTGGGTATCTATCAGGCGTACAACTTGATTACACGGTTTAAATAATGAATAATGGAAAATTGACAATTGACAACTAAATTCAGACATAGTATAATTGCGGTACTACTCCTGTTTCTTTCAACTTTAAACTTTCAACTTTCAACTATAAAAGCGCAGGTGTTGTACGAAATCAGCGGTAATAGTGCCCGGCATAAATCCTATCTTCTGGCAACGAACCGGCTGGTCGATATGCAGTTTCTGGACACGATCCCCAACGTGTTCAAATGCTTCGGACAATGCGACAAGGTCATTACGGAATTTGCCATGCAGGACTACGAAGCCATCGCTGCACTCCGTCAGGCGGCGTTACTGCCCGACTCTGTCATATTGAGCAATTTCTACAGCGAAAGCGAGTATGGGCGCATTGACAATACGCTTCGCAACTATCTCGGGCTCGGAATGGACAAGCTGTGCCGGATGAAGCCATCCTATCTGACGGAGATGATACGCACCGAATTAATGAAACAATGGTTGCAGTACAACGAGCAGCGGTCGATGGAAAATTTCTTTGAGACCGTCGCCGCGGAGCGAGATATGCCCGTTATAGGATTGGACAATATCGGCGAAACGATGTATATGCTCTTTGACCGCGAACCTTTCCATTGGCAATGTACGGAACTGCTCAAAGTAGTGGACTATCCGGAGATCGAAGTCAAGCAGGAACGGACTATCAAAGCCATGTATCTCGACGGAAGGCTGAGCGATATATCCTATCAGATAGAGGGACCGGACAACATCTCTACCCTCTCCTACTCCGACTACAAGGTATATACGCAGCGCAATCAGCAATGGGTCAAACGGCTCAAACCCTTCCTCACCGAAGGCGGGTGTTTCATTACGCTCAATGCCATATACCTCGGCGGAGACAAAGGGCTCATTGAGCAGTTACGGGCTGCCGGCTACCGTGTACGACCCTATAACAGAACAATTAAAATCAAAAAATAGTTTACACAATGAAAAAGAGTTTGTTTATTTGCCTCGTAGCACTGACATGTGTGCTGACGACGGGTATCAATGCCGCGGAACGTGGCAAGTTTATTCACGTGGACGCTTCGGTCAACAAGAACCTCAAGCCGCAAATCGCTTTTGCGCAGGATCGCAAAGACGGAGCGGATATTACGACCTTGCTGGTTAAAACGGTCAATGTCAATGCCTATAACGAGTTTACGGACGCATCCCGCGTGCTCATTCGTTTTGCCGATGACAAAGCCGTGCGTCTCAACAAAGCGGCGGTGGAGGTTCAGAAGAACAAATTCTCCAAGAAAAACGGCAATGCCACTATCTCCTATTACGAGACCGTTTCTTCCTACGAAGTATCGCCCGAAGTGATTGAGAAACTCGAAGCCGGTATCGCTATCATCAAAGTGCGTATCGTATTCAAGGAGAATGACGCCAAAGACTATGATATCGCAGAGGGATACCAGGCGAAGATGGCGGAGGACCTGCTCAAATCCTATCAGGAAGCTGCACTCAACAACCGCAAGAAAAATTCGGATCTCAGCGACGAGGACTTTTGATAGTTGATCATTGAAAGTTGATAGTTGATAATTATGAAAATTACGTACAACAGATATTGTAAATGGATTCTACTGGCAGTATGGTCCATTGTCAATTGTCAATTATCAATTGCCCAAATCGGCATGCAGGAGTTGGCGGATTCGCTGACAGCCTACACGGGTTTCTCGCGTGTATGGTCTCCTGCCGTGCGTGTAAAAAACATGCGCGTCAACGGCAACGCGGTCACGCTGCGTACCAATGCCACGCTACGCGATATGCGGTGGACACCCGACAATGTGTCCGATATCAAACGCAAAGTGAGCCGCTGGGTGTTGGGGCATGAAAACGGCAAAGTAACGATTTTGAGTGCCAACACCAATATCGAGACCTTGGTCACCCAATGCGCCAAAGCAGCTGAGAACCCGCTACCGGGCAATAACCGGGCGGATCTGACGGATCGCCAGATTGTGATATACCCGAGTCACGGCTTGTATTACAACCGCAAGCGGGAGGAATGGATCTGGCAGCGGGCGACATTATGGACGACCGTCGAAGACCTCTACAGCCAGGAATACGTGCGCCTTGTCAAACGAATGCTGGAGAATGCCGGAAGTACGGTTATCATGCCGCGCGCCGGATTGGAAGAGCAGACATTGGGCATTTCCGGTATGCCGCAATGGACCGAAGGGGCACGCTATTGGCTGATGAACCAGGGCGTGGACTCCACCCTTTGGGATTTGTACGACGGCGACGAGTACAAGGATGATATGAAATGCCGCGCCATGTGGCTCAACGCCCTGGACACGCCGCCCGACCTCTGTATCGCACTGCACACCGACGGCTTGGACAGCGGAGATGACACAACGATTGTTGGCACTCTGGCGATCTATACCGCCAAGGACGATGACGGGCGGATGGTACTGCGGGACGGCAGAGACAGGGAACGAACCAACCGCAATCTGGCGGATTGGATTCAGACACAGGTGACCGAAGATCTGAAACATATCGCGCCCGAATGGACCAGACGACAACTCAAAGAAGCCAATTACTGCGAGAGCCGGGTACCCGTAGTGCCCAGTATGATTCTGGAACTGCTCAGCCATAAGAACATGGCGGATATGCGATACGGTCTCGACCCGGACTTCCGTTTTGCGGCGTCACGGGCGGTGTACAAAGGGATCTTGCGCTACCTCAACGGCTCGTCCGCGGTCGTACAACCGTTGCCTGTGAAGGAACTGGCGATTCACGAAGACGGTCTGCTGCAATGGGAACCGGCATTGGACAGCATCGAGCCCTCGGCACAACCGACGTATTACATGGTTTATACGCAGGAGAACGACGGCGAATGGGACGTGCAGCAGGTCGAGAACGCAACGCAGATTCGGCTGTCTGTGCCGCAAGGCGTGCAGTTTAACTGCTATGTAGTGGCAGGAAACGAAGGAGGGTTGAGTTTCCCGAGTCCGATGGTCAGTGCATATCTCCATGGCGACGACCGGAAAGTGCTGATCGTGGACGGGTTCAATGAGGTGTACGGACCCGATTGGTTCGCTGACAGCACGTTTGCCGGCATCGTTCCGGACACCTACGCCTGTGAGGACGCGTTCACATGCGCCTACATCGGTACGCAATGGAACTACAACCGCTCGTCCGAGTGGAAAGATGACGACAACTGCGGATGGGGAGCATGTTACCGGGATCATGCCGGAGAATTGATCATCGGCAACACGCACGACTATGCCGTCCAGCACGGGCATGTCCTGCGCAAGATGCGGGTCTCCTATGTCAGTTGTACGCCGGGAATGTTGGCATCGTATAGAAAAGACAATGCGCCCCAATGGGACTTTGCGTTGATAGACTATATCTGCGGACGAAACAAGCAACCGCTGAGCGGGGAGACAAAGAATATGCTGGCTGTTTATCTGGGGCAGGCAGGCAAACTGCTGTTGAGTTCCGATCACCTCAGTGCGTTAGAACCGGCATGGACCGCCAAATATCTGCATGCCTCCTATTATGCCGCGCAGGCGACGCATTCGGGACGGATCACCACTCCGCGGCACAGGGTGTACCAACTGGCATTGGAACCGAATGTGGAACAACTCTTCACCTGTCATCCTGAAGCCCTCAAACCCGCAAACGGAGCCCTCAAGATGGCAACCTACGAAGATATGCGCTGCACTGCCGCCGTCGGTTTCCAATCAGCAATCACCAATAACCAATCACCAGTGACCTTGGTCTATGGTTTTCCCTTGGAAGCGGTAACGGACTTCGACAAGATATATCGTTTTTCTGTCAGATGGCTGCTCTTCCCGGATGGGGATTAACGTACTTCCACTCCCTGCACCGTATAGATTTTAACGTCCCGGTCACCGGTCTCTCCGCGTTGGATAAGCAATTGTCCTTCGCGGAGTATCTTTTTTAAAGTACCTCTCTCGGATTTCACTTCGTCAACTCCTTCCGCCCACATTTCACCCGGCATCGTCTGACCGCTTATCCGGTAATGGAGATAGCGTTCCAAGACGGTGTATCCTTCGCCGAACCTCCGGTTGTTATCCGGCACGTTTGGATCCAGACCCTGCTCCAACTCCCACTCGTCCGGCATGCCGTCCTGATCGGTATCTGGCAACGGATTCTCAACCGGGTATTGAACAAAACCTTCGGCATCGGAAGGCGTGTCTATGATACCTTTCTTGTTGGATTTGCTACCCGTGTGCGTATAGGTATTGTCCCGCACCTCACGGATCAGACGTCTCTCGATGGTGTCACGCGGGAAGGCGCCAACGGTATCTAGCACGGTCTGACGAGCCTCTTCTGCGCTCTCGAACGAACCTGCTGCGTAGGCTAATTCATCAAAATCATACAGACCTGAAAACGCTGTCGAGTCCGCATTACAATCCCAATACGGCGTCTTGGTTCGGATCAGGGTATCCACACGTGCCTCTTCTTTGGTGTATTTCTTGATAGTTACAGCACTCCAGTTGTCATCTGTCGCCGTTTGTACGCCTTCAAAGATATTTCCGTTTATATACCATTGGCTCGCGCCGTGACTCGTCGCACCGCTGCGTTTCTCATCCGCAACGACAAACAGCGGGGTGTTTGTCGTATTCGGACCCTTGATATAGTAGTTATTGATGAAATTGACCTCGTGAACGGAGTTCTTTCCGTTGTAATTCTTATCGTCGCAGGTGTTCTCACCCCCATGACAACCGCTACTTCCGCCATAGTAATTGAAGTTCACATTGTTGATATAATCCAGATAGACCACGCGGTCGTTATTGCGCGCACCATTGAAACGGCACGAACGACCGTTGTTATGGGCTAACAGGTTATGGTGGTACGATGCGGGTGAACCGCCCCACTGACAGCCGTATCCCCGCGATCCTTTCGGGTGACCCGAGTCATACAAACCTTCGTGGACGATACAATACTGAACCGTGAAGAAGTGACCGTCAAACGTATTGATATTCTCTTCTGCGGACCAACCGAAATCGCAGTGGTCAAGGATGAAATTCGAGCAATTCTCCGCACCGAACGCGTTCTCTTTACAGAAATTACCCGCCGCGTCCTCGTTGCCTACTCGAAAGCGGATATTGCGGATGATAAAATTCTCCGACCCGCCGCAATTGACCTTGTTATGCGTGATGACGATACCCAGACCCGGCGCGGTCTGACCGGCTATCGTATAATTCTTGCGGTTGATACGCAGATCCTTGACAAGCCGTATCTCGCCCGTCACCGCAAAGCACACCGTGAGCGGCTCATCCGGATACTGCTTCATCGCCCAGCGCAACGAGCCCTCCGTCTCTCCGTTGGCATCGTCCTCAAGCGTGGTCACATAGACCACTTGTCCGCCTCGTCCGCCGGAGGTGTATTTGCCGAATCCCTCCGCGCCGGGAAACGCAAGCAGTTGGGCATGGACTACGGATAACGGACTACTGAATACTAAACCAAGGCAGCCAATTGCTGCCACAAGGAATCGTTGGGTACGGGAGCTGTGATGCATAATGGTATTTTGCTTACAGGGTGAATAAATTCTATTTGGCGGGCATGAAGCGAAATGCCTCCGTCGGGATTAGAGCGCTTGGCGCCGTATTTGAGGTCGCCCTTGACGGGACAGCCTATCGCCGCCAACTGGCAGCGTATCTGGTGGTGACGACCGGTCTCCAGGTTAATCTCCAAAAGGCTGTAGTTGTCTCCGCGAACGAGGGTCTTGTAACTTAGTATGGCAATCTTCGCCTCTTTGGCGTTGGGTCGGGCGATAAAACTCTTGTTGAGCGTCTCATTGCGTGTCAGGTAATTCTCCAGCCGCGCTTCAGGTACTTTGGGACATCCCTGCACAATCGCCCAATAGGTCTTTTTTATCGCCTTTGTCCCTTGTCCCTTGTCACTTGGTACTTTGTCACTTGGTACTTTGTCACTTGGTACTTGGTCACTTGGTACTTGGTCACTTGGTACTTTACTTCGGAACATCTCGTTCAGCCGTGTCAGGGCTTTGCTTGTACGGGCAAAGAGCACTACCCCGCTCGTCGGGCGGTCAAGACGGTGCGTCACGCCGAGGAACACCTCTCCGGGCTTGTTGTATTTCTCCTTGATATAGGCTTTCACAATCTCGCTCAGCGGAGTATCACCCGTCTTGTCCCCCTGCACGATCTCGTTGCAGGTCTTGTTGACGGCTATAATATGGTTGTCTTCGTATAATACGGTCATTTTGTCTTTCTATACCTTTCTGCTGCAAAGGTACTACAAAAATTTGATATATGCAAATATTCGGGTATTTTTTCAGAATAAAAATGTAATTTTAAAACTCTTCGTTCATTTCCACCGGATTGTATCCGGCAATAACATTGTGCATTTCGTACTCATGGTTGAGCGCGCTTCCTTTGTACATTGTACATTGTCCCTTTGTACATTAACTCATCGGGACAAGGTCGAGCCCGAATCCGACCAAAGGATCGCCCAATGATCCCCCAAGGATTGCCCAAGGATGAGACTCAAAAATTTACAATTATGCACTTGTACTATATATATACTTTGTATATATATACTTTTTATTGCAAAAAAACGCACAAAAATTTGCACACGTCAATTATTTTTCGTATCTTTGCACCGTTTTTGGAAACGATGAAGATAATTCGACTGGTATTATGTCTTTTGGCGGTAGTGAGTTCACTGCCTTTTTACGGTGCGACGTACCGCGGGCGGGTCGTGGATGACAAAGGCGATCCGGTCGTGTATGCAACTGTTTATCCGGAGATCATGCCGGAAGTGGGCACCGCCACGAACATGGACGGTTCGTTCTCCTTCGAGGCGAACCTGATGCCTGACAGCAAGGTCATTGTATCGTTTATCGGCTATGCCAAGATACGTATGAACGCGGCTCCCCTGAAAGCGGAAGGAGACAGCCTCGTGACGATCACGCTCCACGAGCAGCCTATCGCTTTAGAGGAAATGGTCATCTCCGCGAAGCCGTCCAAGCAGCGCAACAAACGCAAGCAGATGGCATCGCTGTTACAAGCCGTTCACGAGCAGTTGGAGCGCGATTTCAGCGATGCCAACGCGCGTTACAAGGTCGTTAGCGACGTACGCATGCAGAGCGACGGCGCCACCTGGGGCATGGAGCAGCTGATTGCCGACATCGTTGTCCAGCCGCACAAAGGGCACGAGGGACGCGACTCCGTCCAGCTGAAAGGATTATACTGCAAGCGTTTCTTCGACGCGCGCAAACGCAGCGAAGCCGATTCGATGCTTGCGACCGAAGCCATCGAGCGGATGGAGAAAGGCAGCAAGCAGAAGTTCATGCGCAAGGCGATCAATGCCGTTGACTCCGGCGTTATCGTACACCGGACGCTGTTTGCGCTGGGTAACATCCGGTACGACTTCGAGAAAGCCATGGGCGATTTAAGGCACTGGAGTGTGAGCAACGAGTCCGAAGGCGAGACGGTCCTGACGCATACCGAGAAAACGAGCAAGTACTTAGGCTGTTTCCAAGTGGTTATACAGCGCCATTATATCCTGGATTCGTACACGTACACCGTGTTACGTTTTTCGGAGCACGCGGATGTCAAGATCACCATTCCATTCGGCGTCAAACTGAATGCGGACCAGTTGCAAATGCTCAACATCATCAACATGAACGAGCAACAGATCAGCAAGTTCCGATTGAAGAAAATGCGCGGATCCATCGACTATAACACGCTGTACCAGCGTCAGGACGGACACCTGTATATTCAGGAGAAGAACATGCTCACGCACGCGTTCATCATCGGGAGCAAGAAAGCGGAGATCCCCATTGTCATCAAAGCGACCCAGCGCGTCACTTCGCTGAAGACACAGGACGTACAACCGCTCCAGCGCTCACAGATGACACGGCGGATCCAACGGGAGATCGTGGAGATATATTAAACAGGAAAAATGAAGATCGCATTCTATACATTGGGTTGCAAATTGAATTTTGCGGAGACGAGTTCATTAGGACGCGCGTTGATGGAACGCGGACATACCCGTGCGAAGAAAGACGAGCAGGCGGATATATGCATCATCAACACCTGTTCCGTGACCGATACCGCCGACCATAAAGACCGTCAGATCATCCACCGTCTTCACCGCCAGCACCCGGGCGCTATCCTGATTGTCACGGGTTGCTACGCGCAGCTCAAGCCCGATGAAATCGCACATATAGAGGGGGTCGATTATGTATTGGGTCAGAACGAGAAATTCCATCTGCCGGAGTTCATCGCGCAGATCGAGCAATCCGTTTCCCGCCGTCAGACCTCCGTGGTACACACCTCCCCTATCCGTGAGAGCGATGATTTCTACGGCGCTTACAGCCATGACGACCGCACACGGTGCTTCATCAAGATCCAAGACGGATGCAACTATTTCTGCAGTTACTGCACTATTCCGTTAGCGCGCGGCAAGAGCCGTAATCCGTCCATCGACACGATCGTGCAAGAAGCGACACAGGCGCTGCAAGGCGGAGCGAAAGAGCTGATACTGAGCGGTGTGAACATAGGGGATTTCGGTCATTCGACCCACGAGCGGTTCATTGACCTGCTGCGTGCCTTGGATGCCATTGACCATGCGGATTTCCGTATCCGGATAAGCAGCTGCGAGCCCAATCTGCTGAGCGACGAGATCATTGATTTCGTGGCGCAGAGCCGGCATTTCGCACCGCATTTCCATATCCCCTTACAATCAGGCAGCAACACGGTGCTCCAGATCATGGGTCGGCGTTATACGCGTGAACTGTTTGCCGAACGCGTGGCGCATATCAAATCCGTTATGCCGCATGCCTTCATCGGCGTCGATTGCATGGTGGGCGTACGCGGCGAGACGGCAGAGTGCTGGGCGGAATATGTCGAGTTCATCGAGGCGTTGCCGGTATCGCAACTGCACGTCTTCACTTACTCGGAGCGCGCCAACACCCGCATGCTGACGATGGATCTGGAGGTGATTCCCCAGCGTGAACGCGAACGTCGCAGCCGGCAGCTGCACGCCATCTCCGCCCGCAAGACGGAGCAATTCTACCGCGAGCACGAGGGGTATCGCGCCGTCGTCCTGTGGGAAGGCAGCCAGAAACAGAAAGAGGACGTAGAACGCATTATGTACGGTTTCACCGAGAATTATATCAAAGTCTCCTGCCCCTACGACAAGACCAAGATCAACACCTTCGAGACCGTTATCCTTTGACGAGTTTATACACCGGAATGATCTCCAGCAACTGCGCAATCGATTCATAGAGCCGGTCCATCATGTCCGGCAGTATCTTCAATCCGCTCACCGATGCCAGAATATACGGATACGCCTGCGTCAGACGCAGCCGATGGATGCTGTTATGGGGCGCCTGCTCCAGTTGCACGAGGGCACCGAGCGGGGCGGATATATTCTTGTAGCAGGGTGTCTTCCCCGACCAAGGCGTTCCATAGACACGCACGGAGCCGTCTTCAAGCAACCGCACGGCAGGATTATCGTCGTTCATCAATTCGGTATCGTCAAACGCCTGCAACCATTGTCTGGAATGCGTGCTCTTGCCCGTTCCCGAATGTCCGAGGAACATATACGCCTTCCCCTGCCGCATGGTGACGGAGGAATGGAAGAGCAAGGTCTTCACCCCCGTTGTACGGAAAGCAAAAACGAGCATCGCCGCATTGTCGATGGCAAAGCGGACATAGGCATCGTGCATGGTCAGATGCACCTCGGACCAGTCGGCGCTGCAACGCATCGTGCTCACCACCTCCCCTTCCCGGGAGACAGAGATGCGGAACAACCATTCCCCATCCTTCTGATACATTTCGATACGCGGCATATCGTCGTCCGACCTGTCGGTATAGACATGCGTCCAGCCATCCGACGACTGCAACGAATTGCCTTCGACATGAATTATCAACACGTGACTTGCGTCGGTTTTATCGGTTTTAAAAGGTGCATAATTTGACAATTGAGCCAGTTGCTGCTCTGTACAATCGATACCGAACAAATGGCCGGCGACAAGGAAAGAAGTTATCATAGGGGGTATATTGTTAAGCTGTTAAATGGTTAAAACTGTTAAGCTGTTAAAGGGTTCTTCCGCAAAGCTCTCTGAAGGGACAGGAGTCCGAACAACGGTCGGGTGCGCATCGCGGGAAGTCGGTCGTTGTGAGCACTTCATGCATCTTATGCTGCAACGCGCTGTAGAACCGGTCTTTGATCTGCGCATAGTCCGTTACCGTCTGTTTGTCCACATCAATCGTGGTCTCTATCTCCGTCAGTTTCTTGCGGCAGAAGAAGAGATTCGGTTCAATGGGTAGTCCGAGCCGGTCGTTATGGAGCACGGCGTGACTATAGACAAGCGTCTGGCGCACATAGCCTTTCTGCTCGTCCTCCATTAGATCCTCCCAGGAGGAAGACATCTTCTTCTCGTGCGTAGTATCGCTGTAGTTGCCTGATTTATAATCGACTACCCGCAGACGCTCGTGCCCTTCGAGACCATATATATCCAAGCGGTCTATCTTTCCGCCGCTCAATACCTCGCCCACTCCGTCTATGGTCACGGGGAAGACGGAGTCATACTCCAGCCAATAGATCTGCAATCCCACTTCTGCATCACGCCGGTCGCGCTCGAGTATGTTACGCACGTATCCCTTGATGATCACATTCTCCGCGGAGTGGAAAAGCGGTATGTACACCTCCGCTCCAGCCTCTTCGTTCATCTTCCGGTACGCATAATCGAGCGCTTCCTGAAGACGATTCTCGTCCGTTCTGATTGCTTCGATTTCATCGGGAGTAACCCGCACGGCTTTCTTGTTGTCGCAATGGAGGAAGGTCTTGTACAGGTACTCCATCGAGAGATGGACGAAGGAACCGAGCGTATTGGGCGCAAACAGCACCTGCTCGTCCTCCACCCGCCAGAGACCCAGAACATATTGCAGATAGAACGACCTGCGGCATGAGACAAAGGTATTGATTGCACTGGGCGAGAGACGGAAACGCTTTCCGTTTGCGCGCAACAATCGTCCCTTTTCATCGGTATGCAGCGTGGATACGAGCGACACTACCGGCATGTCGTCATCCGCCATAGCGCTCAGGACACTATGCTCCGCCAGACGCCGTTTTTCCACGATGAACTCGGGCGAAACGAGTATCTGCATGATGAAGCGCGACATGCCTTTTCCGCCTTCCGAAGTCTCGGCACTCGCAAAGAGCAAGGTCGAATGACCGGCACGGCTGAGCAGGCGGAAGAAATTATACGCATAGACCGTTGCCCGCTCGTCCGAAGTCTGCATATGATACACCTTTCTGAGGTAGAACGGAATGAAACTGGCATCGGTCTGTTTCTGCGGCAGGACGCCTTCTTCTACATTGAGTATCAGCAGTTTGTCAAAATCCAGCAGACGTGTCTCCAGCACACCCATTACCTGCACATCCGTCACGGGTTCGCCGTGGAAAGGCATGGTCACGCTCTCCATCATGCGACGCATGAGCAACCGCAGCAGTTTGTGGGTGAACGGCACCTCCCCCAGCCCGTTGGTGACGAGCAGGCGCAACTGGTTCGCTATCTTGCGTACCTGGTACTCGGATTCGAGAATGAGCAGTTCCTGCCAGGAAGAGGAGGATTCATTGGTGATTGGTGATTGGTCCAGCACCTCTGCCACCAAATCATCGATGAAAGCGGGTGAAACGATTTCGTCCGCGATACCTTTCTGCTTGTCCGACAGCCACGCGAGCACGCGGGCATACACAGAGGTGTTACGCAGCGGAAAACCTTTGGTTATATTGACCGGTTCCACCTGCTCACTTCCGGGTAACTGCAGTGCCGGCAGGGTGTAGATGACCGGTTCCAGCATCGTCTCGTCGCATATGACGACACCGACCCGCTGCCCTTTTGCCGTGTAATTCTCTTTCAACCAGTCGTGTACATAATGCGCCTGCGCTTCGCGGGAGACACACGAGATGACGGTGACCGGTCTGGGCGAGGCGGGACAGATGACGGATGCAGGATGACTACCGTTGTCGCCTAACAGTTCCGCATTCTTCCGGGCAAAGGAGAAGGCTTTCGTATTGGTCTTGAAATCAGGCACGTAGTCCCAGTAGAAACAGGTCTTTGTGCTTTGTTTGAGCCGTTGCATCAATTCTCTCTCGACCGGCAGCAGATAGTTGAATCCGACAAACACATAAGTCCGTCCGGCTATCTTGTCCTGCACGCTCTGCTCATCCCATCGTTCAATGAGCGCCCGTTGGCGCATACCGGCATATCCTTTCTGCTCCGCCTGCATCTCGTTGTTGAGCGCCTGATAGAGGCGGTCCATCATATGCCACAACTGGGCATACTGGTGGCGTACACTCCCTTCTTTGGCTTGCGTCCGGGCGCCGTTGGACAGCAGCGAACGCAAACGCTCCTCCACCTCCTGGTCCAATTGCCACTCCCCGAGCTCGTGGGCGGCGATGGTGTTGTCAAAGAAATTCGGCACCTGCTCTGCAGGCATCGAGGCGTCAATGTTGGTAAAATCCGCCAGTAACTGCCGTCCCCAGCCGTAGAACACATCCAGAGACATCGGAGACTCTCCTTCATACAACCGCACGTAATGACGATACAGGCGCACGATGGTAAACAACTCATCCTCCGCATACAAGGGGCTGAGTTCGTCCTGCAACTGCGGCAAGGTCTGTACATGCGGCGCCCAAACGGCTTTCGCTTTCCGTTCCTGCTGCAAGTGCAACAACGCCTCCCGCAGTTCCAATCCTGCGCGGTGAGAAGGCAACACCAAGGTTGTCTGATTCAATTGTTCCCACGGAATGACCCGGATGATCTCCCGTGCCGTCTGTTCCAAAAAACTATCTTTCATACTTCTTTCACTTCTTCCAATTTACCTTCGCGTGCGTACCAAAGATACCCGCGTACGGGTGCATAGCCCATCCTGCGCAACGCCTGCATGTAGGCTCCTACCTGCTTGTGATAAGACGCTTCGCGTTTGCCGAACTTATAATCGAGCACGATGGCTTCGTTCGTCTCCGGATTGATCATCACACGGTCTGGACGCACCTCTCTGGAGTCGATATAGATGGCTTGTTCCAGTTTCAACTGCCACGGAGAGGTGAACCAGTCCCTCATCTGCTCATTGCCTTCCCATGCCGATGAAATCAGGCTTTTTAACTGTTCACGCTGTGCGGCATCGCGTATCTCCCCCCTGCTCTCAAACTCATCCAGCACATGATCCAACTCGTCCGCTTTATGCAACGAAGCGAAGATCTCGTGGCAGAGGGTACCCTCTTCCATGCGCGCCACACGGCGGTATGCTTCATCTCCGTAATCGGTATAGAGCGCTCCTTCCTGGGACTGGATGAAACGCACCTGGTCACTATTCGCCCACAGCTCCGCATAGGACGCCGGCATGCCCGCAAACGAGAAAGGCGCATCGTCTTTCCGCTGCACGGCACGCGGGGCAAGTATAAGCGGCGTACCCGCCTCGTACTCGGCATAGGGCGCGTCATCCGTGGTCACCGGCAGATTCTCCTGCAGCACCGTTTCGGTCAGCTTGCAGTAGTCGAGCACGTACTTGCCCACATGGTTGCATGCCCCCAATGTTCCGTCGGATTTAACGGAGAAATCCGCGGATATATACAGGTTGTCCTCCGCCCTCGTCAGCGCGACATAGAGCATATTGAGGTTATCGACCCGCATGTTCCGGTGCTCCTCCTTATAGGCGTACTCATATGCGGAATTCGCCATCTCCGCTCCGTCGGGAACCGGCACCACATCGTCCCCTCCCACGGATTCATCGACCGTACACCATATTTTCCCGGGATGTTTTCCTGCCTCTTTGGTCCAGTTGCAGAAGGGCACGAACAAGGTCTGAGCCTGCAGTCCCTTGCTGGCATGGATGGTCAGAATACGTATCGCATCGGAGGAGGGAGCCGGAATAGACTTGGCATGCAGCGTATCCGTCCAATACACCAGAAAATCGTTGATAGTACTGCCGTAGGAGCTGACATACGCCCTTGTACGATCCAGCAGATTGTTGATATACGCCGTTTCGGAACCGGTATATTGCCCGGTTTCATCGGCAATAAGCAGCCGGATCAGTTCACAAACCGCCTCAAACAGCGGTGTCTTTTGGGTCAGGCGCCGGTGAATACGTTCTGCTACGTCCGTTATCCCCGTCCGTTGCTCTATAAACGCCCGCGCTACGTCGTCATCATTCGCCAGCACCCGTAATCCGGCTATCACCGTGCGCACGTCGCCCGATGCCTCCAGCAGGAAACTATCCGCCGATACGACAGGCGTGTTGACCAGATGGGGATAGCGCACCACCTGCTCCTCCCGCAAACGGGCGTGCATGTCGGTGATAAGCATTGCATCTTTCTTGTCCCGCACCAGAACCATCATGTCCGATGCCTGTGCGCCCTGCGCCAGAAGTGACTCCATCGTCTCAAACATATCCAGCGTCATGACCTGCCTGATGCCTTTGGGGAACGCACGAAAACGCACGTATCCACCGGGTTTGTCGTCGCGGACAAAGAGTTTGATTTTCTCCGGTGCGTAGGACTCGCCGTAGATACGCGCCACGGACTCGTCTTCCCCATCCTCCTTCCAGGCATAATGCTCGACAATATGTTGGAACAGCGACAGGTTGAACTCCACCACTCTCTCACTGCTCCGGAAATTGCGTGTAAGGGAAGTAAACAGATTGTTTATCCGTTGCCCGTTTGCGGCAATCTCTTCGTTCTCCAAATTCTCCATGATATGCCAGTCGCCGTTCCGCCATCTATAGATGGACTGCTTGATATCCCCCACAATGAGCAGGGTGTGCCCCGCTCCCGCCAGCACATCCAGCAGCAGCTTGC
Organism: Paludibacteraceae bacterium; assembly: GCA_905233375.1. Taxonomy (GTDB): domain Bacteria; phylum Bacteroidota; class Bacteroidia; order Bacteroidales; family Paludibacteraceae; genus Colicola. The sequence goes on from CAJOEJ010000002.1 coordinate 76,979, forward strand.
GGATGACATTCCACTGCATGCGGCTTGTGTCCTGGAACTCGTCCATGAGCACATGGCGGTAACGGATACCGGTTTTCTCCAGGATGAAATCCGCATCGCCCTCACTGAGCGCGCGGCTCAGTTTGCTTGCCGTGTGCGCCAGTAAAGCACAATTGGCTTCCCGCAGATTACGGTTGATAAGCGCCTGCAGCGATGCCATTAGTTCCATATCGCGGCTGAAACGGATGGTCAGCTGGAGCGTGTTGTAATAGCGTGCCAGGCGCTCCGCCTGAGCGGTAGCTTTGAGCATCTCCGGTGCGTTGCACGAACGCTCGCTGATTCCACGGAAACGATCCGCCGACGGCATCTTGTGCGGTTCCTCCACACTTCTGCACAATCGTTCGTACGCGTTGCGCGTGAACTTATTGTATTTAGCGGTATTAAATCCCGCCAACATGGTTCGTAGCGCCTTCACATCGGCGTTCTGCGCCCACAGGGTTTCCACCGCGGCACGACGTGCCTGGATCGAGGGGGCGTCAAACAGTATCTTCCCCTCCGCATCCAGCATTTGTACCGATTCGTTGTACAACTCTTTCGCGAGCCCGCACAAACTCTCGCGCACGTCCCACTGGGTCTCCTCGTCCAGCTTGAGCCGCATATAATCCTCGATGATAGCACGGTCGGACGCCTGCATATCAGTCGTGAGCAGCTGATCCACCGCGTGACGAATGACATGGTCAATGTCCAGTTCCGTACTCAGCCCCGCATTCTCCTGCAACACACTTGCCAAGCCGCCCAGCAATGTTTGCAGGAACGAGTCGATCGTCTGTACCTGCACGTTGTCATAGTCCAGCAACATTCTGCGGAAACAGTCTCCCGCCCGACGGCTCAGTTCCTCATCGCTCAAACCGCTGTCACGCAGCATGAACTGCCTTGCGCGCGAAAGGAACGCACGTTCACCGCCGAGGGACAAACCATACAGGTAGCCCAGGATACGCTCGCTCATCTCGGCGGTCGCTTTGTTGGTGAACGTGATTGCGAGAATGGACCGATAATCCTCTCCCGACAGCAATAATCCCACATAATACGCCGCCAATGTGTACGTTTTACCGGTTCCCGCAGACGCCCGGCAAACCGTCATCGGGCGCTGGATATTCAGTAGCGTTGATGCCATAACAGATAATTGAATTTTAATTGGGTGCAAAGGTACAACTTTTTTTTGAAATATGCAAGAAAATCGACAAAAATTCACTTTTTTGTTAAATTTAATGGCATATGCTTGCATATGTCATTTTTTTTTCGTACTTTTGCAGGCTTTTTTGCAAATTTGAAATATTAAACACAAAACACATATGATTAATGTAGGAATTATTGGATGCGGTTTCGTGGGAGGAGCCCTAAAAAACTGGTTGGAGCACAACAACCCAGAGTGCAAACTTTTCATCAGCGACCCGTACAAGGGTTACAATGACGACTTGAGCAACATTGACATCGCTTTCCTTCAGATTCATGTACCGACCGAGGAAGACGGCACGCAGGATCTGACCTTGATGAAGGAACTGATCAGCAAACTGCCGGACGTGCCGGTATTCGTTCGTACGACCATTCTGCCGGGCACCAGCGAGTTGCTGTCACGCGAGACAGGACACACGGTCTGCTACATGCCGGAGTTCCTGACCGAGCGCACGTTCATTGAGGATTTTAACAAGCAGACGATGGTCTTCACCGGAGCGCAGGAGCTGCTGACCCGGATTTTTGTGGGTAAGAAATTCACCGTCATGAGTCCCTTAGAGGCAGAGTTGACCAAGTACATGCACAATGTATTCGGTGCATACAAAGTAACGTATTTCAACGCTTGCCGCGAGTATTGCGAGAAGATGGGAGCCGACTGGCGCAAGGTACACACGGGCATTCTGCTGTCGGGTTACATCAACGACACGCACACGTACGTTCCGGGACCAGATGGCAAGTTCGGATACGGCGGCAAATGTTTCCCGAAAGATGTGAACGCGTTTGCCGAGATGACCAAAGGGACGCCTCTCGGAATCCTGTTGGAACATCTGCACGAACTCAACGTCCACTTCCGGGGAGTGGAGGAACACATTTAAAAGTTGAAAGTTTATGCGCATTGCAGTAGCAGGAACGGGGTATGTAGGTTTGAGCATCGCTACCCTGCTCGCCCAGCATCATGATGTGACCGCGGTGGATATCGTGCCGGAAAAGGTCGATATGATCAACCGCCGCCAGTCAACTATTCAGGATGAGTATATCGAAAAATACTTCGCCGAAAAGGAGCTTCATCTCGTAGCGACCCTGGATGCCGAATCGGCGTACAAAGACGCAGACTATGTTGTCATTGCCGCGCCGACAAACTACGACCCGCATCGCAATTATTTCGATACGAGTGCCGTAGAGAATGTGATAGAGACCGTCTTGCGCGTTAATCCGGACGCGTTCATGGTCATTAAATCGACTATTCCCGTGGGATACACAGTGTCGGTACGGGAGAAGTATCATTGCGACAACATCCTTTTCTCGCCGGAGTTCCTTCGGGAAAGCAAAGCGCTATACGACAACCTCTACCCGAGTCGTATCATCGTAGGTACCGTCTTGGACGACGAGCGTCTGGTCAAAGCCGCCGAATGTTTTGCCGCCTTGCTCCAGGAAGGGGCGATCAAGGAGCAGATAGAGGTGCGTATCATGGGTCTGACCGAAGGGGAGGCAGTCAAACTGTTTGCCAACACCTATCTGGCGCTGCGTGTCAGTTACTTCAACGAGCTGGACACCTACGCCGAGATGAAAGGACTCGACACCCGCGCCATCATCGACGGTGTGTGCCTCGACCCGCGTATCGGTACGCACTATAACAATCCCTCCTTCGGATACGGCGGATACTGCCTGCCCAAGGACACCAAGCAGCTCCTCGCCAATTACGCGGACGTGCCGGAGAACCTGATCGGCGCCATCGTGGAGAGCAACCGTACCCGCAAGGATTTTATAGCCGACCGGGTGCTGTCCATGGCGGGCTATTACGACTACTATCACTGCGGCGACTACGATGCCTCCCAGGAGCATCATTGCGTCATCGGCGTGTATCGTCTGACGATGAAATCGAATAGCGACAATTTCCGTCAGTCTTCCATCCAAGGCATCATGAAACGCGTCAAAGCCAAAGGTGCGACGGTGATCATCTACGAGCCGACACTGGAGAATGGTTCCACGTTCTTCGGCAGCGAAGTGGTTAACGACCTGGAGCAATTCAAGCTTCGCAGTCACGCCATCATCGCCAACCGCTATGACGCGTGTCTGGATGACGTGAAGGAGAAGGTATATACCCGCGACATATTTCGTCGCGATTAGTTGATAGTTGAAAGAATTGGCAGAAAAGGTCGAACATATCGGGAAGAAAGAGATTGCATGGAGCTATGCAGGCACGGCGTTCATGATCGGTGCGGGTGTGCTGTTATTGCCGTTCATCCTGAACAAGATGCCCCAGGAGACCGTAGGTATATGGAATATCTTCCAAACCATCACGGCGTTGGTGTTATTGCTCGATTTCGGTTTCCGTCCTACTTTTGCCCGTAATATCAGTTACATCTTCTCCGGTGTCAAAACGCTTCAACGGGACGGTGTTGCCCAAACAACGAGCGATGCCGATGTGGACTACAGCCTGCTTAAAGGTTCGTTGTTCGCGATGCGGCGTTTCTACCGCCGGATGGCATTGGCGGTGTTCGGGCTCCTGGCGACCGCTGGCACGGCGTATTTCTGGTATATCCTGCAGAAGTATTCCGGCGACCGGCAGGACGCACTGATTGCGTGGCTCATGCTCATCGCTATCAACTGTTACAACCTCTATACCTTCTACTACGACGCCTTGCTGACAGGCAAAGGATATGTCACCCGTACCCAGCAAATCAACATGTTGGGGCAAGGACTCTATATCGGAATAGCCATCGGTTTGATCTATGCGGGCTTGGGACTGACAGCCATCGTTGCGGCGCAATTAGTGTCCACGATCATCCGACGGATACTGACCTACCGCGTGTTCTTCACGCCGGAACTGAAAAGCCGTCTGGCGGATGTGACGCCGCAAGAACCGGCGGAGATTCTGCGTACCATCACGCCCAATGCTGTCAAGATAGGCATGACCCAACTGGGCGGGTTCATGGTCAATAAATCCGCTATCCTTATCGGCTCGGCGTTCCTGACGCTTGAAGACGTCGCTTCCTATGGCATAACGCTGCAGGTCATGGATATCCTTGCACGATGCGCATTGGTGTTCTACCAATCCTACCTGCCCAAGTTGGCGCAATGCCGCGCAGAGAAAGACCTGACGGCACTAAGGCGTTATTACATCCTCTGCACCGTCAGTATGCTGCTGGTGTTCCTATTCGGCGGGTTGGCGTGGATCTTCCTCGGCAACTGGGCGCTGTCTCTCATCGGCAGCCAGACCTATTTTATTCCGACCGCCATGCTCACCGTCATGTTAGTGATCGGTTTGCTGGAACATAATCATGCGCAGTCGGCAGGGTTCATCATGGCGGATAACAAGATACCGTTTTTCATTCCCTCTCTGGTCAGCGGCGCAGCAACCATACTCCTGTTATGGCTCTTCCTTGGTCCGTTGCATATGGGCATGTGGGGACTGATACTGGCACCGGGCATCGCCCAGCTGGCGTACCAGAATTGGAAATGGCCGAGCGTGGTGATTAAAGAGTTGAAAGTTGAAAGTTAAAAGTGGATAGTTAAAAGTTGAAAAAGCTGTCAGTAATCATAGTAACGTATAACTCGGAGCCGGACATTTACGGATGTCTGGAGGCGTTGTTTGCGCACAATGACATCGGCGAGGCGCTGGAAGTGATCGTGGTCGATAATAACAGCCGTGACTATGCGCATATGGAGTCCGAATTAGCGCGCTTGTACGGCGGGCGTGTGACCATCGTCCGCAACACGCGGAACGGCGGCTACGGGCAAGGCAATAACATCGGTATCCGGCATTCGTCCGCGCCTGTTATCATGATCATGAATCCGGATGTACGCTTAATCCATCTCTCGCTCAAAGAAATTGTAACTCGCTATGAGCAAGACAAAAACATAGCCATCTGCGGTTTCAAGCAGGTTATCAACCAACAAGGAAGACGAGGTACCTCATTCTCACTACTGAATCACTATCACGGATTGATACGATTAGCAGGCGGCATTGTTGCAAACCGACTGAATTGTTTCTGCTGGCGGCACATGTATTTCAGCGGATCCTGTTTTTGCATACGAAAGGATATATTCGAACAAGCGGGACTCTTTGACGAACACCTCTTCCTGTATGGCGAGGAGAATGATATCCATTATCGGATACACCATGCGTGCCCCGAAGCCCGTGATATCTATTTAAAAGATTCTGTTTACCTTCATCTGACAGAAAACAGACCTACCACGGACAAACAATTCGCGCAACGTGTTGCCTCCAATGAATATGTAATGCAGCAACAGGGGCGTCCGAAAGGAACATACATCCGCAGCGAAGAGCAGCGACAGAAATGGGCAAAACAACTATTCGGCAATGCTTGACAAAGAGCGCATCATAAAATTATTGCAGTGGTTCATACTACTGGCAATGTTTGCTTACGACGGGTTTACATACCTGCCGGAAGAGATGGATTTTGCGCTGTTGAAGAGCTTGTATTATGTCGTCATTTTTATTGCTTTTGTTTTGGTCATCTGTTTGCAGACCAGCCGTGGACGGGTTCCCTATCAACCGATAGGAACGGTATCTTATGCGATACAGGTTTTCATATGGCTGTATCTGACCCGGCTGCTCTATGATTTCATGATTGCCGGTGTGGATCAGGAGATTGTAACAAACCCTTTCGCCGCTATCTTCCTATATGCCAATGCAGCGATCATTCCTTTCTACGGATTCCTGTTTTTCCGTTGGGATTTGATAGACTTACGCAAACTGAATACCGCCATTCTGCTGATTCTCCTGATAATGGGGATGGTGAGTATGTATAATATCTTCACCGGCAAGGCGCTTGAGTACCTTGGTCCTGACGGTCGGTTCATGGGCAATGCCTCCATGGACACAATCGCTTTCGGGCATTTGGGCACTTCGCTTTTCCTCCTGGGTCTGTCCCTGTTTTATCAGCAGGATATACGATTATGGCATAAGTTACTGAGTATAGTATCCCTTGTATCCGGCTTGTTTATATCGATAGCTGCCGGTTCACGTGGCGCAATGGTGGCGCTAATCTTCTGCTTCCTTGCATACTTGTACATGAACGGGCATAAGCGGAAAGTGCTCATCGGAATACCTGTCTTGGTGGCATTGCTGGTTGCACTGCTGCCTGTACTGAATGATTTTCTCATCAACACGATGGACAACCATGCCTTGGAGCGTCTATACGCCTCCATCTATGACCCAAACAGCATGGATGCCGGAGTAACCAGCGGACGTGACTTGCTATACGAGAAGGCATGGCAGAATTTCTCTGATAGCCCGATAATTGGCACTTCGTTTTTTATTGACGGGAAGTATGTCCATAATAGTATTTTTGAATCCTTTATAGGCTTGGGTTTAGTGGGCGGATGTCTTTTTACCTATTTTATTCTATACGCTTTCATTTCAGCATTTCAAATCGTTCAGAGGAACAAATGCTATATGTTCTTTGCATTGCTCTCTATTCAATATATCGTATATAGCCTTTTTTCACGGACATTGAGTTTGTTCCCTATATTCTGGCTGACTCTGTATTTGGTCATTTTTATTAAAAACAACGAATTCTATTCTCCTGACAATAAATCATGACTCCTGTTGTAACGGTCATAATACCCTGCTATAACCAGGCACCCTACCTGCCCCATTCGATAGCCTCTCTTCAAAACCAGACAGTCGGAGAATGGGAATGTATTATCGTGGACGATGGTTCGACGGATAACAGCGCGTCCATTATACGGGAATATACCCGACAAGACAAACGGATCCGGCTGATACAGAAAGAGAACGGAGGTAGTGCGACGGCTCGTAATTTAGGGTTGAAAGAGGCGAAAGGCGAGTTCGTCTTATTCCTCGATGCAGACGATATGCTGGACACCGGCAAGCTTAAAATGCAGGTAGCCCTCATGAGAGAAAAAGGGGTGGATATGAGCTATAGTGCATTTTGTTTTATCAATGAAGACGGCGTAAAGAGCAAGGTGAGATATGCGGCATTAAACGCACGCACTATACTCACCCGTTGGGGATTAGGCAGTTCCATACCGCCCCATGCCTTCATGTATAAAACATCTTTCCTTCAATCCAACCATATCACTTTTGACGAGGCATGCAGGTACAGGGAAGACTGGAACTTCCTGATAGAGTGCTTTGCCGCCCATCCGACTATGGCAACCATGCCGGAGTATTGTGGAGCCTTTTACTTTCAAAACAAAGTAGGCAAAACGGGTTCGTATATCCGCATGCAGGAAGGAAATTTCTTGTTTATGGCGTACAAGTTAGCGCAAATGAAGGGTCTGAGCAAACTATTATGGCTCTTCCGTATCTCCGAAGAATTATGGATCTGGCTGCTACGCATGTTCAAATACCGCAGTACAGAGATTGCAAAGAAAATCCGTTTGTTGCCTGCAACCGGTATCATCATAGCTATTCTCATGATGCCGGTATCGTTTTGGTGGATACTCGTATATTTTATTAAAACCTATATTGCCAAATGAAAAAATATCTGCTCATAGCGGTGACGTATCACTCGGACGACGCACTCCACTCGTTTGTGGAGTCGGTACACCGTGCTGCCCAACGGGTGGCAAACGAAATGCAGATAGACATAGAGATAGCCGATAACGGCAAGGATAACAAAGGTTATTTAGGCGGAGCGTTGCCTGTCTATAACACCAAAGCGCAAGGCTATGACTTTGTATCCATCTCCAATGTGGATCTCGAATTGGCGGAAGACTTTTTCGAGCACTTATTGACGATCGACACCAATGGTATCGGATGGCTCGCACCGGATATTTACACCGATAAGATCAACCGGCACGAGAATCCCTATATGCTGTCACGTCCGACCAAAAGGAATTTTTTCATTTGGAATACTATCTACAGTAGCACTTGGATTTACCGGCTTTACCATGGGCTGTATGTGTTGAAAAGCAAAAAAACAAAAGAATTCCCGTCGTGTGAAATGTATGCCGGACACGGATCATTTATGCTGTTTACCAGCCATTTCGTGACGAAGAATCCGGAGCTGTCTTTTCCCGGCTTTATGTACGGGGAAGAGATTTATTTCGCGGAACTGGTACGTGCCGCGCAACTTAAAACGCAATACGACCCCACCCTGCGGATTGCCAATGTCGGCAATATCAGTACAGGTTTGGTAAACCAGGCGCAGAAATCCAAATGGAGCAAAGCGAGTCTGCGCGCTATATACAAGCAGTTTTTTGAATAATGGAACTGGTATCCGTCATAATGCCCGCTTATAACTGCGACAAATACATCGCAGACGCTATCCGTAGCGTGCTTGCCCAGACGTATAGTAACTGGGAATTGCTCATCGTGGATGACTGTTCAACCGACCAAACCGCTCAAATTATAGCCTCATTTGACGACCCGCGTATCCGTTATGAGCGCAATGCGCACAATATGGGCGCGGCGTTGACGCGCAACAAGGCGCTGCGTGCCGCACAAGGACGCTATATCGCTTTCCTCGATGCCGATGATGCCTGGACGCCGGAGAAACTGGAACACCAGATTGCTTTTATGCAAGACAACGGGTATGACTTTACCTATACCGCCTTTAGAAGAACGGATAAACCGCTCCACATTTCCGGTCCACGGCATATCTCTCGCATGGGAATGTACGCTTTTTGTTGGCCCGCTTGCCCGACCGTCATCTATAACCGGGAGAAAACAGGGCTGATACAGATATCGGATCTCAGAAAGAACAATGACTACGCCATGTGGCTGCATGTGATCCAAAAAGCGGATTGTCATCTGTTGGATGAAGAGCTCTTCCTGTATAACAAGCACGCCGGATCCGTCAGCGACGCCAAGATATCCGTTTTGCTGAAATGGCATTACCGCTTGTGGCGGCAGGAAATGCATTGCGCTCCGATAGCAGCATTGTTCTACACCTTTGTCAATGCCGTTTTCGGTTTTTACAAGAAAATCAGGTATGTCTCAAAAACAGCGTAAATCATGATACTCAAATGGTTCTTCGATAGAATAATGGCGCTTGCCGGCTTGCTCTTTCTCTCGCCGGTGTTGCTCGTCGTGGCGCTCCTGATCAAGCTCAAGATGCCGGGACCGGTATTTTTTGTTCAGCAACGGGTCGGACGGAACGGCAAGCTCTTCAACTGCCATAAATTCCGCTCCATGACCATCGATCACGGGGGGAGCAGCGTGAGTGTAGCCGGTGAAAGCCGCATTACGCCGCTCGGAGCCAGACTGCGCAGATACAAACTGGATGAACTGCCGGAACTATGGGACGTACTCATCGGAAACATGTCCTTTGTCGGACCACGACCGGACGTGCCGGGATACGCCGACCAGCTGCAAGGAGAAGACCGGATCGTGCTGACACTCCGGCCGGGGATCACAGGACCTGCCACCCTCAAATACCGCAATGAGGAGGAACTATTAGCTACGGTGGAAGACCCGCAACAATACAACGACACCGTCATCTATCCCGATAAAGTGCGTATCAACCGCTATTATGCGGAGCATTATTCATTTGTCGGAGATATACAGATGATTGTGTGTACCGTTTTAGGAAAACACATGACCTACAACAACGAAATTATTTAATCCTTATGGAACGGAAAACGATATATTTATGTCTCGCTCACATGTCCGAAGAGGGGCTTGAGCAAAAGTACATCAAAGAGGCGTTTGACACCAATTGGGTCGTACCCTTGGGACCGAACGTCAATGCGTTTGAAAACGATCTCGAATCGTTTGTCGGCGAAGACAAAAAGGTAGTGGCACTCTCAGCCGGCACAGCGGCGGTGCATCTTGCACTGATTGCATGCGGTGTCGGTCCCGGAGACGAAGTATGCGTGCAGTCGTTCACGTTCTGCGCCAGCTCTCACCCCATTAAGTACCTCGGAGCCACACCTGTCTTCATTGACTCGGAGAAAGACAGTTGGAACATGGATCCGGAACTGCTGGAGCAAGCCATCCTGGACCGCAAAGCCAAAACCGGCAAGTATCCGAAAGCCATCATTCCCGTCGCGTTGTACGGCATGCCCTATGATTGCACACGTATCATGGCGGTCGCTGACAAATACGGCATTCCCGTCATCGAAGATGCCGCGGAAGGTCTGGGGAGCCGGTTCAAAGGACAAGTGCTCGGCACATTCGGCAGATACGGCGTGCTGTCGTTCAACGGCAACAAGATGATTACCACGTCCGGAGGAGGAGCACTCATATGCCCGGATGAGGAACAGAAGAACAAGATCATGTGGTACGCGACCCAGGCGCGCGAAGCCTATCCCTATTACCAGCACGAAGAGATCGGATACAACTACAGGATGTCCAATATCTGTGCCGGTATCGGACGGGGGCAGATGACCGTCGTCAACGACCATATCGCCCACCACAAGCATGTGCAGACACGCTATGCCGAGTTGCTGAAGGACGTTCCGGGTATTCATCTGCACTGCGCCCCCAATGCCGACTATGATGCCAACTACTGGCTGTGTACTATCACCATCGATCCCGAGGTGCGCATCAAAGGGCAGGAGAACGCCTACAAAGAGACGGTCAAATCGGCGGTCGGAGGAGCGGCAGGGGTCATTCACCAGGTCGATTCGCCCACGACCGACTGCCAGCCAAACGACAATATAGAAGCACTGCGCGTCTATATGTTAGAGAAAAAGATTGAAGCACGACCCGTCTGGAAACCCATGCATAAACAACCCGTCTATGCCGATTGTCCCGCCTACGTCAACGGTGTCAGTGAAGCGATCTTCAAAGTCGGCATGTGCCTGCCCGCAGGTCCCATGGTCACCGACGAGGATATAGAATATATCGTAGAATCTATCAAAAATGCCATTTGTTAAAATGCAACGGGAATTTATACTCATCAACATCATTGGTTTTGACAAACCGGGTGTGACCTCCGCCGTGACGGAAGTGTTAGGCAAGTACGGTGCGTTCGTGCAGGACATCGGTCAGTCGAACCTCCACCACCAGCTCAACCTCAGTATCCTCATCCGCATTGACGACCCGTCCACCAGCGGCGAGATGATCAAGGAAGTGCTCTTCTGCTGCTCACGGCTGGAGATGATCGTGCGTTTCACGCCGCTTACGGAAGAGGAATACGCTGCATGGGTCAGCCGTCAGGAGCAGGACCGCTATGTGGTCACCTTGCTCGCACGCGAGATCAATGCGCGCCATATAGCCCGCGTCACGGCGCTGTTAGCCGGACGACAACTCAACATCGACAATATCCTGCGTCTGAGCGAGCGTCCCGACGTAGCCGTGCCGGTGGACAAACGGCACTCGTGCATTGAGTTCTCCCTGCGCGGCAACCTGCCCGACCGCGAGGCGTTGCAACGTGAACTAATGGAAGTATCCCGCGAAGAAGGTATCGATATCTCCTTCCAGCGGGACGATATGTTCCGCCGCAACAGACGGCTCATCTGCGTCGATATGGACTCGACCTTCATCCAGACCGAAGTCATCGACGAACTCGCAGAGCGTGCCGGTGTCGGTGAGCAGGTCAAAGCCATCACGCTCTCTGCCATGAGGGGCGAGATCGATTTCAAAGAGAGTTTCACCCGCCGCGTGGCATTGCTCAAAGGGCTTGATGTCAGCGCCAAACAGGATATCATCGACCACCTGCCTGTCACCGAGGGCGCAGACCGACTCTTTGGCATACTCAAACGATGCGGATTCAAGATTGCCATCCTATCCGGCGGATTCACCTTCGTCGGCAAGTACTTGCAGCAACGTTTCGGCGTGGACTATGTCTATGCCAACGAGCTCGAGGAGCAGGATGGCAAGTTCACCGGATGCTATCTGGGTGACGTGGTCGATGCCAAACGCAAAGCGGAGCTGCTCGAACTCATCGCGCAGGTGGAGCATATCGACCTCGCGCAGGTGATCGCGGTCGGAGACGGTGCCAACGATCTCAACATGCTCGGCAAAGCCGGTCTGGGTATCGCCTTCCACGCCAAACCCAAAGTGAAAGAGAGCGCCCAACAAGCCATTTCGACCGTGGGGCTCGACGGCATTCTGTACTTCCTCGGATTCAAAGATTCATTCCTTAAAGAGAGCCGCTAAATGAAACAGACATCGTACGCATTGGTCACCGGAGCATCGTCCGGCATGGGACTGGAGTTCGCACGCCAACTGGCAGCGAAAGGATATAACCTGCTCATTGTAAGCAATGAGGAGCGCATTCACGAGGTCGCCGAACAAATCAAATCATCCTTTGCGCCCATCGAGATCATCGGACTCGTCATGGATTTAGGGCAGCAATCATCCGCGCGCGAACTATATGAATACGCGCGCGACAACAAGATCGAAGTGGAGGTGCTGGTCAATAACGCGGGCGTGTATCACGACCGGGATATTCTGGACGACAGCGAGGCGTTCACGTCGCTCATCATGAACCTGCATATGTACACACCCGCGATGCTCTGTTACCTCTTCGGGCAGGAGATGAAAGAACGCCGGAAGGGGTACATCCTCAATGTCTGTTCCGTGACCTCCAAGATGGCGGCGCAGCGACTCGGCACATATGGAGGCACCAAAGCCTTCCTCTGCCATTTCACACGCGCCCTGCATATTGAGTTGCGCCAATACGGCGTCCATGTCACCGATGTAAGCCCGGGCGCAGTGGATACAGGGCTGTATAACATCAAACCCGTATATACCAAAATCGGCAAATGTCTCGGGATCATCGTCAGCCCTCAGACCCTCGTTCGCCGTGGTCTGCGCGCGATGTTCCGAGGAAGAGCAAAAACAACAGTGCCCACCGTTTTCTGGCGGACACTGACATTCATCATTACGCTGATTCCGACTTGCCTCTTACGGCTCATCCGCCGTCTCGGCTGGTTCTAAATTCTGAATTCTGAATTCTAAATTCTTAATTCAAGAAATAGTCCACCGTCGTCACGACGCGTACGTGTTTCACCCAAGGCTGGTACTCATCGCTCTCGACGCTGAACTGACCTTGGCTGGCACGGCGGATCGACCCCAACTCGCACTGCGCGTCATCGGCAAACTTCTGCGCGACGGCACGGGCGTTCTGAGTCGCTTCCTCGATCATTGACGGCTTGAGTTCAGGAAGACCGTTGAACTGGTAGTCCAGGTTCCAGCGCTGCGTCGAAACGATCAAGCCTTCTTTAAGCAACTCGGCTTCCTTGCCTTGCGACGCTACCACTAACTCCACCTTGTCCGTGGACACAATGACCGATGTGTTCAGCGTGTATTTGTACTCGGGACGACGGTCGCCGTAGTAACTCGACCAGTTGTCCTCGACCGATATACTACCCTGCCTCAAGTCGCTCTCCTCAAAACCCAAAGAGATAAGATGCTTTTTCACCTTGTCGGTCACCGTGCCCAGATAGGCATACAGGGACGGCAGGTCATTACCGCTTGCGGCATAACTCAAAGGCCACACGGCATAGTCGGCTTGCACCTCACGCGTACTGAGACCTTTCACACTCACTGCCCGGTCTTTGGATGCAAAATGATTGATTCCCAGACAGATAAACCACCCTCCGAGGGCTACACCCAACGCAATCAATGCGCCTGCTAATACATTATTTTTCATACTTGTTGCAATTTTTCTGCAAATATACTACAAAAATTTGATATATGCAAACATTCGGGTGTTTTTTGCTGAATAAAATGAAATTTTATGTATAGAATGGGGCTATAGGGCATTTATGCTTGCATAAGAATGCGCTATAGACACGTTCTATACGAAAGCCTTTGGCTTGGCAAAAAACAGCGCTTTTGCATATATCCCGCAAGACACGAACGTAAATTCGAGGTGGGACGGGAAATACCCGGGACAAGGTCGAGACCGAATCCGACCAAAGGATCGCCCAATGATCCCCCAAGGATTGCCCAAGGATGAGACTCAAAAATCAACAATTATGCATTTATACTATATATATACATAGTATATATATACTTTTTATTCTTAAAAAAAACGCACAAAAATTTGCATATGTGCGTTTTTTTGTGTAAATTTGCACGCAAATTTGAAATCTATGAACGAATTTACCAAACGCACCCTGAGCGGTGCCGTCTATGTAGCCTGCGTGGTAGGCAGTATTTTGTGGAGTCCGATCGTTTTTGCCGGGATGTTCGGTATCATATGTCTGTTAGCAGTGGACGAGTTTCATCGTCTGGTCGGTTCCTCCCGCATGCTCCGCACGGGTGCGTTCTTAGCGACGCTGGCATTGTGGAGTTTCCTGCAGTGGTTCATTCTGTTGCCGCCGGTAGGAGCGGATACATGGGAATGGAGCGTCTGCTTCGTTATTGCCTATGCCTTGATACTTGTCATATGGCTGCTGGATGAGATATGGAACCACTCCGGTCGTCCTATTGCCAACTGGGGAAATCTCATTAGTTCACAAATGATGATCGCCATTCCTCTGTGTACGATGAGCCTGTTGCTGCATCTGGACAAATGGCTGTTGTTAGCGCTGTTTGTGCTCATCTGGGTGAATGACTCGGGTGCGTATTGTGTCGGCAGCCTGTGCGCCAAACGTCGCGGCGGAAACCACAAGATGGCGCCGCATGTCAGCCCTAACAAGAGTTGGGAGGGTCTGTTTGGCGGCGTATTGTTCACGTTCGTTGCCGCACTTATTCTGGCGCATTACGGTTGGTTCGATGTCATTACCACGCCCCGTATCAAATGGATCGTGGTCTTCCTCTTTGCTTTCCTGACCAGTGCGTTCGGCACGATGGGCGATCTCATGGAGAGCCTGCTCAAACGCAGCGTAGGTGTCAAAGACAGCGGGGTGTTCCTTCCCGGGCACGGAGGGGTTCTCGACCGTTTTGACAGTATATTGCTGGCGTCACCGATACTAACCGCTTTCTCGTGGCTATGCTATTTCCTGTTACCTCTGCTCTAAGCCGCCTGCCGTTGGGGGTACACCACGCGATAGCGGATGGTCTGCTCTATCCGTTGCTGTATTACGGAGTGCGGTACCGGCGCAAGATGGTGAACAAGAACCTGACATTATCGTTCCCCGACAAGACCGAAGAGGAACGGCAACAAATCGCCAAATCGTTCTATCACCAATTCTGCTACACGGTCGTGGAGATGATCTACGGCTACCGTTGTCCGGACGACGAAATGCGCCAACGGGTCGTCTTCGAAGGAATGGACGAGGTGAACCGGCTCATCGATGCTGCGGGAGGAGGTATCTTCATGCTGGCGCACATGGGGAACTGGGAATGGATAGCGAGCATCCAGCAGTGGGTCAGCCCGGGCGTGAAAGAGCTGAACGTCTATCGCAAGCAGAAAAACCGTCTCATGGACCGCTGGCTCCTGGCGATACGTGCCAGACGAGGCGGGGAATGCGTGGAGAAACAACGTATCCTGCGCGAGATGGTCCGTTACCGGGCGGAGAAACAACCCGTGACCATCGGGCTGATTAGTGACCAGAAACCGCGTCCCGAAGTGACACGGACATGGGTGGAGTTCCTGCATCAGGAGACCGGATTCCTGGACGGCGGAGAGGTATTGGGCAGAAAATTCGGCTATCCGGTGTTCTACCTCTATATCACACGTCCGGAGCGAGGAAGATATCATGTGTCGATGAAAACGATTGCTGCGAGCCCCAAAGAGACGGAGGAAGGAGAGATCACCACTGCGTTTGCACACATTCTGGAGCAGAACATCCTTGAGCAACCCGGTCTATGGCTCTGGTCGCACAACAGATGGAAACATAAACGAAAATGAAATGTAGTGTTATCATATTGAACTGGAACGGGGCGGAGATGTTACGGCAGTACCTGCCATCCGTCATCGCGCATACTACCCTGCCCGATGTGGAGATCATCGTGGCAGACAACGGTAGCACGGACAACAGTGTCGCCATGCTCCGCTCGGAGTTTCCCACAGTGCGTATCATTGTCCTCGACCGGAACTACGGTTTTGCGGAGGGCTATAACCGCACGATAGAACAAGTCGCCAGCGATTACGTCGTACTTCTCAACAGCGATGTGGAAGTAACGGAGGGATGGCTGGAACCCATGCTGGCATATATGGACGCGAATACAGACGTAGCGTCCGTCCAGCCCAAGATTCGCAGTTACGCCAACCGCCGTTATTTTGAGCACGCAGGCGCAGCAGGCGGCTACGTGAATGCCTTGGGGTATCCGTATTGCCGAGGGCGTGTGTTATGGAAAGTGGAGGAAGATAAAGGTCAATATGACACGACCGTGGATGTGGACTGGACCAGTGGCGCGTGCATGTGCGTGCGCACGAACGTATATAAGGAGTTGGGAGGGCTGGATGCGTCGTTCTTTGCCCATATGGAGGAGATCGATTTATGCTGGCGCATGCGTAATGCCGGCTGGCGACTCGTCTGCCTGCCCCAATGCACGGTGTATCATCTCGGTGGCGGATCGCTCCATTACGACAGCCCCCGTAAGACCTATCTCAACCACCGCAACAACCTGGTAATGATCCGCAAGAATATGCGTTTCCCATGGGGCGTCTTATGCCTGCGGTTCTTCCTCGATTATGCCACCGCGTTCCTCTACCTCGCGCAAGGTCGTCCCGCCGCCTTCAAAGCGGTTTTCCAGGCGCGCAGGGACTATCATAAAATGGTTTAACGGGAGACAATCAGGCTCTTTGCCGTTTTGTGCAAACAATCCACGCAGGTAATGCCTTCCCCGATGACGGTGATATCGTCCTGCGGCGTGTGACCTATAATCTGCTCAACGGGTGTGCCGGCAAACAGGTTGCAGGAAGGCAGTATCCATGACCGGATCCATAAAGGAGAGTGCGTCGGCGATTCACCCCATATATCCACCGCCAGTGTCGCATTGGAGCGGAAAGCAAACGCCATCCTGTTTTCCTGCCACAAGGCATTGATCTGCTCCGCCACTTTGCACGCACCTTCATTCCGATACGGACCGAAATATTTCTCGTACCACCCTTTGGTCACGCCGGCATGGGAAACGAGTGTATTGTCATCAATGGCAAACGCGACACCGTCAAAGAAAGCGGCGTTCGCCTTGATAAAGCGGCAGTAGGCTTCACGCTGGTTTCGCACGGCAAAACGACTCCGGTAGTCCAAGTCCAGCATGTAATGCAATTCATGATTTCCATAAAGCAGCACCGTTTCGGGATGCTGCTTTTTGAATCGGATAATGTGTAGCCAGTTGGTGAGAATCTGCTCCGGAGTCCGTCCGTCCTTCGAATCGACGTAGTCTCCGACGAAGATATGCCTGCAGCCTTCCTGCACCAGATCCTGCCACGATTCGTGACCGTGTATATCGCCGATGATGTTATACTGCATAGTGGGCGTAGCCTTTAGAAGCCGAAATGTAATCCGCAGGAGACGGTGATATTCCGCCCTTGCAGATAGACGGGAGTGTATTTGTTGAGGTAGTACTCCTTCAATTCGTCTCCCGCCAGGTTCATCGATGTGCCGTCGCTGTTCCAACCGCGGTCTTCCCCCTCGATACGAGCCGACGACGGCACGAACGCACGGGCGTTGTTATAGGCAAAGTCCACATGCGCATAGCAGTTATTGAACACCTCATAGACGGCACGGAACCGCAGGCTGGCATTACGCCATATCTTCTCGCTGAACGGTTTCTGCGCGATGATAGGATACGTCGTCCGCGTACCGGCAATGTTATTGCGGACGTAGTCGTACGCACGATATTTGGTGTCATGCGTGAAGTCGAGCATCAAACGCAATCCGCGCACAGGGCGGTAGGCGAGTTGCACAAAGACAGATTGCGCGTTGTCACCCATGTAATGACCCATATTATAGCTATTGGACGTGTAATCGAGCACCTGGATGGAATGCGTGTAACAGGCTATGTATGAACGCATAAACTCACCGCGAAGGCTCAACCCGCGTACCGGCCAGCCGCTCCAGTTGAAACCTACCAGATACGATACGGGATTATTCTCTTTGTTGGATTTCTTAAGACGGGCAAACTTGAACTCGTCCAGGAAGAATGAACCATACAGACGCAGATGGTCGGTCGGACGGATAGATATGGACGCAAACGCCTGCGAGTTCTGGTTCTCCGAACGCAAACCCTTGGTCAGCAGGTGATCCAGCGACTTGTAGAACGCAATCGGAATGAAATACGCCGCCTGCACATTCCGCTCCGCATAGATGATCGAGTTACCGAACGAAAACTGGATGTACTTGACCGGCATGAACGTGAACATGTTCGCCGCCATGAACTTGTTGGCGGGACGGTACTCTTTCTGGAATACGCTCTCTTTCTCGCGCTCGACATAATAATAGGTCGAGTCGGTGACGTTGGACGGCAGCCATGCATGGAAATAGTCAAACTGGAACCATTTGCAGGGTGTCAGCTGGAGCGTGACCATCGGTACTGCCGGATTATGCGCCGACAGGATATTGGAGCAATGCTGCGCGTCACCCCATTGGATACGCTCCCGCTGCACGCCGATACTACCCCACCATGCGTACAACGATATACCGCCGCGTGAATCCGAGAAATCACCGCCGTAGGTGGCTTCCTTGTACTGCACACCGGGCAGGGCAATGAGGTATCTCGGCTGGGCAAGACGTGCGCCCATCGTGGTGCTATGCGGGTTGTAATATTCGGTACTGTAGAAATAGGAGCTTTTCAGCCCTCGTCCGTCCCAGCTGTTATCGCGTATCGAACCCCAGATAGAGACATGGTGCGCAATATCCATCTGGATCTCCGCGCCATAGACACGGTGCATCAACAGCCCCTTCTTGTTATAGTCGAGGTCCATGCCCAAGATAGGATGCACACGCATCTTGAACACCTTGTCCTTGGTCAGGATATGCAGACTCGGGTCCGCCAGAGACAGGTTGGATACAGGCGTTATCCATTGGGTCACGTGCCGGTGACCGTAACTGTAATAGGTCGGCAGCGTGTCCATTTCGAGCGCATAGTCCTGCATAAAAAACTGCAGGTCATCCTTCTGACGCTTGCTCAACAGCGAATCCCTGCTCTGCGCCTGCAACAACATTCGGGCGATCGCATCCCGCGTGTACGGTTTGATCGCCTCATTGGATTGTATCACCCCGTCGTTCGTCAGCTCCTCTATAAAATCATACACCTCCGTATATTCCAACGCCTGCGGGATACGCTGCGCCATGACAATTGACAATTGACAACTGACAATTGACATAATGGCTGTCAGCAAACATTTACAGATAATATGCATCGATCTAAACATCTCTATCAATTTTCAATTTTCAATTTTCAATCTTCAATCTTCAATCTTCAATTATCAATTATCAATCTTAATCCCCATTCCCCTCCCTTGAGGGGAGGTCGGGAGGGGTTCTTTCAATTACTTATTGTACCTTGCGTTCAGCCCCTCAATAACCTCTTCGGTGATATCGTATCCGGCTACCTTGTTCAGCAGCACGGCTTCGTTGAGAATGAGATGCAGATGACCGTCGGCATTGTATTCGCGCAGATATTGCTGCACCGAATCCTGTAACTGCTGGTTCAGCGTAGCCTGCTCGTTCATGAAGTCCGCACTCAGTTTCTGACGCAGATTCTCCAGATCCTGCTGCTTTGCCATTAGTTGCTGCTCCTTTTTTTGGAGACGGCTCTGCTCGCTCTCGGCACGCTCACGGCTCAGGAAGGCACCCGCTTCCAGTTTCTTCTGGAAATTGAGCACGTCCTGCTGGAACGACTCGTACTCGCTCTGGAACGCTTTTGCTTTGGTGTCTAACTTGACCATCGACTCCTCGTAGCGGGATTGCAGCTTGTCCGATGCCTCCACCGCCAGGCTGTAATGCAACAGAATGGAATCGGTGTTCACGATAGCAATCGGCAACAAATCACCCGACGCCTGGATATCCTGACTTGCCGTTTTCTTGGAGCCGGGAGTAAGGGTAAAGAAAAGAATAAACAATGCAACAATAGCTGCTGCCAAAATCGATTCTACGATAATACTGATCTTGTTCATAATGTATATTGTATTAAATTAAAATGACGGATTATAAATATTGTTAATATTACTCATGGTTACTCACATGTCTTTGACATGGATCTTGTGTTTTTTACCGCGGCGCGCTTCGCGGTCCTGCGAGGTGGCGCAATGAATATGGTTCTCTTTCATCCGCTCATTCTCCGCGATATGCTGCGAGCGGAACGAATGGTCTGTGCGCAGGATAACCCCTACGCACAGCAGTACTACCGCCCCCATCACAAGCCCTATTACCACAAGTATTTTCACGCCCGCATACAATTTAGCGTGCAAAATTACTACAAAAATTTGGAATATACAAGGATTTTACGATAAAAAACAAATTTATTTGGATTTTTAGCGGGAAAGCCTTGTTATTCGCAGAAACGTGCGAACGTAAATTCGGTGGGACCCTGCTTATGCAATAAGTAGGGAGGACCGAAGTTACACAAATATTTGTCCCCTCCAATGACAGATACAAGACAGAAGAAAGATTGCAAAAAATTGCACTGAAATTTGCATATTTCATAAAAAATGTGTACCTTTGCACCGCAAAATTGTGACGCATGGACGTTAAAGTTAAAATAGTCAACGGGAACATCGTTCAGGTATTTACGATGGAGGACGAGCATTTCTGTTCATTCATCCTTCCGCGCGAAACCGCCAAACTCACCTATCCTGTCATGGCTACGCGCATAGAGCATCTTTTCTACGATGATATCAAGTCTGCGGATCGTATAGAAACCATCTCGTATGTCATCAAGCACTGTAAGCGCGAAGGGTTCGTGCCCCGTCTCTTTTTTGAAGATGAGGAAGCGCGCCAGAATATCGGTGCGCTCATTCGTGAGGTGCGCCTTAAACGGGGGCTGGCTGCCAAAGATGTCGCTATGCTTGTCGGCATTGCAGCGCCCAATTACTCGCATATTGAAAACGGACAAACTTCGCCCACGTACAAAACACTCCTGCGCATTGCGGATGTCCTTGATATCCGATTGAACATCGAGCCCGCAACTCCTGCGCCCGTCAATGTAGAAGAGCGCGCAGAAGAGGAACGCGAGAAAGCCTTTGAGGAAAAGCGCAAGCACCTTATTGCCCAAGTCCGCAAGGAGCATTACTACATGCTCCATTGGTCAGCCAAACGCGTGATGGAAAGTTCTTACTATAAGCAACTCGCTCGGGAATCCAAAAACGATTAGCAAAAACGATAACGTTTCTCATTCGTATTATAGTATTGTAACGTTATTATTTTTGTTATGAGAAAGATTTCAATCAACAACATCCCAAAGGAGTCAACAAATCATTTGACCAGAGTAGAGTTAAACGTGTTCCGCGGTGCGCGTGAGGGTATCGCTGAAGGCGGTAAGTTTTATGAGATGTTCATGGCAGGAGATGGTCATGAACTGGAAGACAAGGCGAAGTCGCTTTTCTCGTCTTCCATGTTAGCGTACAATTTCTTCTATTGGGTTAGCCCGGAACATCCGCTCACATATGCTGGAATCACGTACGACCGCGTGTATTTTGAGGTGAAGTTCCCTGTTATGCTCAAAGGGAGCAAGGGGCGTCCTGTCAATCGTCCGTCGAATATGGACGTAGTGCTGTTCAGTACGAAAAGCAATGCCATGATATGTGTTGAGAGCAAGTACACCGAGCACACGAACAACCGTCAGGCAACGTTTGCGGACGCCTATTTCAAACACGCGTGTTACTACCCGGGAAATCCGTATATCGCCTCGTTCATCCAGCTGGCGTTGCGCTACAACGAGAAAAGCGACGGATATTACGAAGGCATCAAGCAGAACGTGAGCCATATGATCGGAGTTTGCAATGTGCTGCACGATACGGACGCGCAGACATGGTTCAAAGCCAACAATCCGTTCATAGAACCGGAGGTCATGGCTCGGATAGGCAGCGAAACGGTTTTCTTCTTCACCAACCTGCTGTATGAGTACCCCAAAGAGGTAACGCGTTACCCTGATTTGCTGGATGAGTTTGCGGATTATTACCTGTCGCCGAGGATTCAGAACGATATTGTGTTGCTCGGAATACGGCACACGTATCAGGAGTTTTATCAGCTCATTTACAATCAAATGCCGGCAGGCTTGCCTGAGTATCTGAATCAGCGGTACTGCCTGTCATTCGTGCCGCGTTATCCGTTGCCGGAAGGTGTTAAATCAGCCGACAAGTATCTGGCGGAACAGGTATTTGCAGGCGCGAAAGAGCGATATGGTGACGGAATGCGCATCGAGGTGCAAGAGCGTATAGAGGTTGAGTTGGAGAAGATTCGCGGTCATCGATGGACAGACCATTTCTTGATTGTATGGGACTATGTGCGCTTTGCTTGCGAGCTGGGATTATGCAAGAGCCCCGGATGGGATCATTCGACAGGAAGTGTGGTCGCTTATTGTTTGGGCATTTCCGATATTGACCCGATAAAGGAGCACCTGTCTTCAGAGGAATTCTTCGACCGGGCGATCTTCCGGATGACCAATGACTTCTCGAACGAAGGCGCAGAAATAGTGCAGCAGTACCTCGTAAGCAAGTACGGCATACAGGTACTCAATCATTTTTCGGTCAAGGGATACGCGCCGTTGGGCATCGCCGAGCAAACGCTGGGAAAGATAGGCGGGACATTGGATTTCAGGTCGTTGCCCTATGATACGCCGGAACTGATTCGGTTCTTTGCGGAGGACGATGATTGTAGGGATTACAGTTATTTCGGCAAGCAGGATAGTGAAGCGCTGCGAGCAATAGAGCGTCCGACATTTGAGGATGTTGTGGAGATATTCTGTACGCGCAAGTTCAAAAACGGAGACGAGACAAAACTATGTCGCGAGCACGGCTATGCCCGTTGTGTGCTATTCTTACGCATTGCGTATCTGAAAATGACCTATCCGAAACAATTTGGGGCAGCGTGTCTAAAAAACTTTCATCCCTTCGTTGAGTCGGTCGCCCGCCGTCAACTGCGCAGCGGTAACACGGCTACGATGGAGGAACTTCTGACCAGAGGTAAAGCAGGATTGATGGAAGCCATATTGTTATTGCTCCCAACAACCATTATGGAGGTATTGGTGGTGGACAATAACGGATCCCATCCGAAACATCATCGCCGAGATTGAAGCGCCAGATGGTGTCTATAATGAAGACATCCATTTCTTCCAGCGTATTGCCTATTGGTGGAAATACCGCCGCTCCCATCCGCGATAAAGTCACAACCCGAGACAAGGTCGAGCCATAATCCGACCCAAAGATTGCCCAACGATCCCCCAAGGATTGCCCAAGGATGAGACCCAAAGATTAACAACAATGCACTTATACTATATATATACAAAGTATATATATACTTTTTAGTGCAAAAAAACGCACAAAAATTTGCACACGTCAATTATTTTTCGTACCTTTGCAGACGATTTGAACAAAAAGGCTATTTATGATGAAACGCATTATACTATGTCTATGTGCCGTGTGCAGCGTGGTGGGCGCTATGCAGGCGCAGAACAACGTCACGGATAAGGGGGGCTCATATAACGTCACGGGCAAGGTGGTCTCGGATACAGACGGTTCGGTTCTGGAGATGACCACAATCCGTCTGTTCCGCTATTCGGGTTCAGACAGCACCCTCGTGCAAGGCGGTCAGACGGGTCTGGACGGCACGTTCGTTTTACTGAATGTACCAAACGGCAGTTACCGCCTGATCGTTTCTAACGTGGGCTTCAAGGAGCTGACCAAATCCGTCCGTGTCGAGGACAAAGACCTCGCTGTCCCCACGATCCGGCTGAAGGAGGACGTGCTGGCACTCAAAGAGCTACAGGTTCAGGGTCACGCCGCGGAGATGATCGTGAAAGGCGACACAATCGAATACAACACAGCGGCTTACAAAGTGGGAGAGAACGCGATGGTCGAGGACCTGCTCAAAAAAATGAACGGCGTGTCGGTCGATAAGGAAGGCAACGTATCGGTCAACGGAGAGACAATCACCGCGGTGCGGATAGACGGCAAGAAATTCTTCGGCAACGACGTGCAATCAGCCACAAAGAACATCCCTGCGGACATGATCGAGAAAGTGCAGGTCATTGACGAGAAGTCCGAGATGTCGAAGCTGACGGGTTTCGATGACGATGAAGGTGAGCGTATTATCAACCTGACGCTCAAGAAAGACCGCAAGAAAGGCGCTTTCGGCAAATACACCGGTGCCATCGGTGCGGACATGGTGACGGATAACGGCGGTTGGTTCGACTACGGCAACCCGTTGTACGGCGCTACTCCGGCTTTGCGCACCCGGCATTTCTTCGAGAACGACTTCCGCTACAACGCCAACCTGTTCACCAACCTTCTTTTGGACGATACGCAGACAACGATCATCGGCGGGGCGAACAACACGAACGAGGTGCGTATGGGTCGCGGACGCAAAGGATTCGGACAAGACGCCAATTCGGGTATCACCTGGTCGGAGAATATCGGCGTGAACACGAACATGGATCTGACAAGCAGGATCCACGCCCGTGACAGCAAGACGGAGATGCTTTTCGGCGGCGATGCAGCGTTCAACCACTCGTCCAACAACACCCTCTCGGAGCAGCAGAAAACAGAATATGCCGGTTCGTCGGTCTATCAGAGCAACGACACCGCGAAGAAACTGTCGCGTGCCTGGGATGTGAACCTGCGTCTGGAACTGGAATACAAGATCGACTCGGCGAACAAAGTGGTCATCCAGCCGTCCCTGTCCTACACGGGCAGTTCCTCGGCGAGTGCGCAGGACTATGCGTACTATCAGGACTCGGTTCTGATCAACGAAGGCGACCAGCAGAAGATCGATTCGACGCGGGAACTGAGTGCGGGCGCCAAAGTGACGTATAACCGCAAGTTTACCCGTCCCGGTCGCGCCCTGACGATGAAAGGCGAATACTCCTACGGCAACACGACGGGGTACAACCGCACGCTGGCTACTGGTACCAACAGAGTGGACCAGTACACCCATTCGGGCAATAACAGCCACGCCTACTCGCTCAAGGTATCGTACGTGGAACCGGTTTATCGGAAGAACCACCTTTTAGAGATCGCGGCGACATTCAGCGGACGCAACCGTTTCAGTCACAAGAACCAGTACTCCATGGACAGCGTGTTGAGCGATTATACGTACGACACGACCTACTCCAACGCCCTGCAGAACCATTACTACACCGAGCAGCTGGAAGTCAACTACCGCTGGGTGAGCGAGAAGACGGATCTGACGGTCGGTGTGCGCGGTCTGGCGACGCAGACACACAGTATCACCTATTACGGCGGACTACTCGCCCGCGACACGACGGTCTATTCGTTCAACGCGGCGCCGAGCGTCAAGTTCAAATACAAATTCGGCAAGAAAGAGTTTGCCCGAATCAATTACAACGGGAAGGCGACGCAGCCGACGATCAACCAGATGGAGCCGGTACGCAACAACTCGAACGCAATGAACGAGACGGTGGGTAACTTAGGTCTGAACCCGTCGTTTGCGCACAACCTGCGGTTCATGTACAGCCGTTTCAACCAGGAGCGTTTCTCATCCGTCATGACGGGTCTTCATGCGACGCTGACGCAGCATGCCTTGGTGAACAACTCCGTCTATGACGAGACGGGCAAGCTGTACCAGCAAACGGTCAACGCCGATGTGCTGCCCTGGAGTCTCGGCGCAGATCTGGTCTATAACACGCCGTTTTACAAGAAGATGTTCCAGTTCAACAGCCGCACCGCCCTCTCGTACAACCAGCGCGTGGCGTACGTATCGCGCGGCAAGACAGCCTCCGAGATAGCCGCAATGATAGAAAGCAACACGTTCGCCTTGGGTGACCGCTCGATGACCGGCAACCTGCGTGTTTCGGAAGACGCGAGCCTGCGTTTCGTCCATTCTGTCGCGGACGTCGGAATACGGGGCAACGTGACCTACAGCCGTACCAGCAACAATACGACTGCCAACAGCACCTCGAATGTGTTCAATTGGGGAATAACGGGCGATGTGGAGTTTCATCTGCCCAAGTCATGGACCATCGCTGCCGACTGCGGTTATACGGCACGATACGGATATAACCTGAACGACGTGAATGAAGTCATTCTCAATGCGTCTATCGAAAAATCATGGACGAATACGACCCTGTCGCTCAACGTGTATGATATCCTCCACCAGAAGAAAAACATTGTGCAGGTGGTCAGCGACAACTCCGTCACCTACGCCAAGTACAACACGCTGCCGACCTATTTCATGCTGACGTGTACCGTCAAGCTGAACAAGATGGGGGATCTGAAAGCGAAAGGCATGGCGGGTCACATGCAGGAGATGTTAGAGTCGGGTTTCGATCCGAGCAAAGGTCCTCAGCCGGGGAATCCCCCTCCCGGACCGCCTCCCGGAATGTAAGCCAGGTCGCGCTTAATTTGCGCACGAAGCGCATCGAGAGAATCAAAGCGCCGCTCTTCGCGGATATACCGTACAAAATCCAATATCAGGGTCTCGCCGTACAAATCCCCCTCAAAACCGGGGATGAAGACCTCTATTGTGCGTTCCGAATTGCCAACGGTAGGGTTCGTTCCGATATTGCACAAGGCAGGTGCGCGTTGTCCGTCTGCCCATTGTACCTCCACCGCATACACCCCGTTACGCGGGATGATCTTGTCGCCGGAATCCGGCTGTATATTGGCTGTCGGGAAACCGATCGTGTGCCCTATTCCCCTGCCCCGCACGACCGTGCCGGTGAGCGCATAGGGACGGCCTAACAACTCCTGGGCAAGAACCATATTGCCTGTTTCCAGCGCCTGTCTTATCTCGGTGGAAGAGACATGAAACTCACCGGCGATGAACTCGCTCATCGTAACGACCTCCACGCCGCACCGGCTGCCCAAACGGCGGTAGTCCTGCGGATGGACGAGCCGGTCAGAACCGAAACGGTGGTCGTAGCCCATAAGCAGCATTTGTACCCCGTATTGAGTATGTAAGCGTTCCATAAACTGCTGCGCCGTGAGCGGTTGCACCTCCTCAAACTGCAGTACCAGCACCTCGCCATAAGCCTGCAACAAGCGCCGGCGCTCGTCGAGCGTCGTGATCAGACGGGGACGGTAGTCGCTTTGCAAGACCTGACGCGGATGAGAAGCAAACGTCACGATCAGCGGTTGGAGTCCATGCTCCTCCGCCAAGGCTCGCAAATGCTCGAAAAGGAACCGGTGCCCCCTGTGCACCCCGTCAAAAAAACCTATGGTCGCTACGCTCATTGACGATTAAAAATAATTGACGATTTGTCGATTTACTCCTCCTCGTAATAGCCGTGGGCGATGCCGTATTGCAGTTCCGCGTCCTGAATGAGCTGGATCTGGACGGACGAGATGGCTCTACCCTCTTCGCGGCATGCCTTGAGGGCATAGTTGAGTTGCTCGGTCTCATCCACTTCGCCTTCGAGATACTCCATCTCTCCGGTCTCGGGATCCTCGCGCAACAAGCCCTGCTCCTCGAGAAAATCATCCATTACATCCAGCACAAACAGAATATCATCTGCGCTCAATGCGCCGCGATCCTCCGTTGGGATGGCATTGTAGATAAACGTTACCAACTCACGCTCTTCGGCGTCCAACAACGATAATTCGATTGAATTGTTTTCCATATGTTACTCCTCTCTTGTTATATGTGCCCCGATGGCATTGAGGCGGTGCTCTATGTCTTCGTATCCCCTGTCAATCTGGTCAATATGGTCAATGCGGCTCGTTCCTTCGGCACTCATGGCAGCAATCAGCATGGCGATGCCGGCACGTATATCCGGGCTGGTCATGTTATTGTGCTTGAGCTGTCGTGTCCGGTCATGCCCGATGACGACCGCTCTGTGCGGGTCGCAGAGGATGATCTGCGCCCCCATTGAAAGTAGGTTGTCCACAAAGAACAACCGGCTCTCGAACATCTTCTGATGAATGAGTACCGATCCACGCGCCTGAGTCGCCACAACGAGGATGACAGACAGCAGGTCAGGCGTCAGCCCGGGCCACGGTGCATCTGCAACGGTCAGAATCGACCCGTCGAGGAACGACTCGATCTGGTAATGATCCTGCGCCGGGATGATGATATCATCGCCGTCCACGTCAATGCGTATTCCCAGGCGGCGGAAGGCATCGGGAATGATACCGAGATCCTTGTATCCCACCTTGCATATGCGCAATTCCGAACCCGTGATAGCCGCCATGCCGATGAAAGATCCGACCTCGATCATATCCGGCAGCAAGGTGTGCTGCGTTCCATGCAAGCCGTGTACACCCTCAATCGTCAGCAGGTTAGATCCTACTCCGCTTATTTTCGCGCCCATATTATTGAGCATCCTGCACAACTGTTGCACATAGGGTTCACAGGCGGCGTTGTAGATGGTCGTCGTTCCCTCCGCCATAACGGATGCCATCACGATATTCGCTGTACCGGTGACGGATGCTTCGTCGAGGAGCATGTAACGTCCTTTGAGGTGCCTGCCTTCAAAGCGGTATGCCTTCAGGTCGCTATCGTAGCGGAACGTCGCTCCGAGGTTCACCATGCCCTGGAAATGGGTGTCGAGTCTGCGACGACCTATCTTGTCCCCTCCGGGCTTGGCATAGATGACCTCTCCCAAGCGCGCCAACAATGGACCGATGAGCATGACCGACCCGCGCAGCTTATTGCATTTTTTCAGAAAATCCTGACTGCGCAGATACGCCAGATCGAGATTGGCGGCAGTAAACGCACACTTGCCTTTCGCCAGCCGTTCCACGGTCACGCCCATTGACGCCAGCAGGTCAATGAGGTTGTTCACATCCAGTATGTCCGGCAGGTTGTCAATGACCACCGTCTCTTTGGTGAGCAATACCGCACACAGCACTTGGAGCGCTTCGTTCTTGGCTCCCTGCGGAGTGATCGCCCCGTGCAGTTTGTGCCCTCCTTCTACAATAAAACTTGCCATACTAATTATCCGTTAAATATAGTTCACCTCGGGTGAAATCTCCACGCCGAACTTTTCTTTGATACTTTGACATATCGCTTTCGCCAGATTCATAATGTCCTGCGGTGTAGCGTTACCGGTGTTGACGAGCACGAGCGGCTGGTTGGGATAGCACTGCGCGCCTCCCATCGTCTTGCCTTTCCATCCGCATTGCTCAATGAGCCATGCCGACGGAATTTTTATTCCGCCCTCCTGCTCATAGTGAGGCATGTCAGGGAAATTTCCTGACAATTTCTCGTAAACGTCTCGATTCAGTAGCAGATTTTTGAAAAACGATCCCGCCGATCCCAGTTCCGACACTTCGGGCAGTTTTTGCTTGCGGATGCGTATTACGGCATTGCGTACATCCATCACAGAAGGATGCTCCCCCACTTCGGAACGCAAGTTGCCGTAGTCCAGTTTCGGCTCAAAATGCTTGTTCAGTTTATAAACAACGTGCGTAATTATATATCTGCCGCGCAATTCATTCTTGAAAATGCTGTCCCTGTATCCGAACCGGCACTCCTGATTGGTGAAGACCCGTTCAGTTCCGTCTGAGCAATCCACCGCGCGCACCGTATCAATCACATCCCTGGCTTCCACGCCATATGCGCCGACATTCTGTACCGCCGACGCGCCGGATTCACCGGGGATGTAACTGAGATTCTCCATGCCCGAGATGCCCATGTCGCACAACTGCTCAATCAGTTCATCCAGCACGAGCCCATTGTCCGCCTCAATCCACACATGGTCGGCATCTTCGTTCAGGCAACGGGCACAACGCATGGCGGAATGCAGAATAACCCCGTCGAAATCCTTGGTAAACAGAAGATTGCTTCCTGCGCCGATATGCAGGATACGCTCCCCGCGAAACTGCTGCAAGAGTTGTTTCAACTCCTTCACACTCCCGTATTCCGCAAAAATCTTCGCCTTGACGTCCATGCGGAAAGTGTTATACGGCAAGAGAGAGAGATTTTGTTTAATGGTCATTGGTGATTGGTTATTGGTTATTGGTGATTTCTGTTTCTCAAATGCAGCATGCATCGCTCGGCATTCTCCAGTCTCCACGAGGCGAGAGGCTGACACTTACCACTTTGGGGCCATCCGGCATACAGGTACGTTTGAACTGTTGGGTACAGAACCGGCGCATGAACACGTTCAGCCATTTGTCAATGGTTGGTTCGTCAAACTGCTCCTCAAAAGCCTGTACCGCCATGTATTTGATTTTCTCGCGGGTGAAACCATAGCGCAGGTAGTAATAGAGGAAGAAATCGTTGAGGTCATATGAACCGATATTCTCTTCCGTCTTCTGGGCTATCTGTCCCTGCGCATCGGTCGGCAGCAACTCGGGCGAAACAGGCGTATCGATCACATCCAGAAGCACTTGCCGCAAGTCCTCGCCGAACATATTCTCCGCGGCATAGCGCACGAGGAAACGCACGAGAGTCTTGGGAATGCCGGCATTGACGCTGTACATGGACATCTGGTCCCCATTGTAGGTACACCAGCCCAATGCCAACTCGCTCAAATCACCCGTGCCGACCACCAGCCCGTTCAGTTCGTTCGCCAAATCCATAAGGATAAGCGTACGTACGCGTGCCTGCGCGTTCTCATAGGTAATATCATGCTTGTCCATGTCGTGCTCTATGTCCGCCAGATGCTGCGTCGTCACGTCGCGGATCGGTATCTCCCGATGGGTGATACCCAACAGTTCCATCATCCGCAGCGCGTTCTGGTAGGTGCGCCCGCTTGTGCCGAATCCGGGCATGGTGACCCCGACGATGCGGGTACGGTCATATCCCAATATATCCGCCGCCTGCACGCAGACAAGCAACGCCAAGGTACTGTCCAATCCGCCGGATACGCCCACCTCAAGCGTCTGGGAATGCGTGTGCTCCCAACGGCGCGCCAAAGCACTCGTCTGGATAGAGAAGATATCCATGCAATACTGATCCTCGTCACCCTTTGCCGGCAGGAAAGGAGCGGGCGAAAAGACACGGTGTACCGGCTCGGTAAACTCCTCTTCGCGCTCGATGGGCGCTACGTTGATATGACGGTAGTGCCCCGCTTTGTCCTTGGTAAAATTGGTATTGCGCTGCCTGTCGGTGCGCAAACGCTCGATATCCAGTTCCTGAATAATCATCGTGTTCTCCCGCTGGAAACGCTCGCCCTCACAGAGCATCTCGCCATTTTCCGCGATATACGTACTACCCGAATAAACCACGTCGGTAGTCGATTCGCCTACGCCCGAAGAGGTATAGATATATCCGCAATGCACGCGGGCACTCTGCTGGGTGATCATCTGGCGGCGGAAAGCGTGCTTGCCGACCAGACAATTGGAGCTGGAGAGGTTGAAAATGAGTTCCGCCCCCTGTATCGCCAATTGGGTCGAAGGAGGAAGCGGTGACCACAAGTCCTCACAAATCTCGATGCCGAATGCATAATTGCGTGTGGTGAACAGCAGGTCGGTACCAAACGGCACTTCGCCGCTCCATATCTCAATCTTTGGGATACGCGGTGCGACACCTCCCGGCGTATATTCGCGTGCGGCTCTGCCGCTGGTGAACCAGCGCTTCTCGTAGAACTCACCGGTATTGGGCAGGTTGACCTTGGGCACTACACCCATGACCTCACCGTCGGTCATGACAAAAGCACAGTTGAACAGGTCGTTATCCACCGTCAGCGGCGCACCGACCAGCACGATGATCGCTTTGCCGCGCGTGTAGTCGCAGATACCTTCCAACTCACGCATACTACTCTGCTGGAGCGCCTGCGTAAAAAACAAATCCGCACACGTGTAGCCCGTCAGACTCAACTCCGGAAAACAAATCACTTCCACCCCTTCAGCGAGCGCTTCATCAATCTGCATTTTGATTTGCGATGCGTTATACGCACAATCCGCCACACGCATCGTCGGAACGGCTGCCGCCACACGAACAAAGCCAAAATTACTGTTCATAGAATAAATTTTTTATAATTTGTGTGCAAAGGTACAATTTTTTTTGCACATGTGCAAATTTTTTTGTATCTTTGCAGCCAAATTGTGAAGTTATGGCATTTTTCGGTTTATTCAGTAGAGAAAAGAAGGAAACTTTGGACCGCGGCTTGGAGAAAAGCAAGGAATCGGTTCTGAGTAAGATAGGTCGTGCCATCGCCGGCAAATCGACGATTGATGACGATGTCCTGGACCAGTTGGAGGAAGCGCTGATCACGTCCGATGTGGGTGTGGAGACTACCCTGCGCATCATCGAGCGTGTGCAGGAGCGTGTAAAGAAAGACAAGTATCTCGGAACGAGTGAGCTGCACACCATTCTGGTAGACGAGATCGCATCGTTGCTGCAGGAGAACAACGTGGAGGACGTACTGGATTTCTCCGCTCCGCTTCCCGCCAAACCCTATGTCGTAATGGTAGTAGGCGTCAACGGTGTGGGCAAAACGACGACCATTGGCAAGCTGGCATACCAATACAAGCAGGCGGGCAAGAAAGTGTATCTTGGCGCCGCGGACACTTTCCGTGCGGCTGCGGTGGAGCAGTTATGCATATGGGGCGAACGCGTAGGTGTGCCTGTTATCAAGCAGCAACAGGGTTCCGACCCGGCATCCGTGGCATATGACACACTGCAGAGCGCCAAAGCCAACGATGCGGATGTCGTGCTCATCGACACCGCCGGACGACTGCATAACAAGGTCAACCTCATGAACGAGCTGACCAAGATAAAGAACGTAATGGCGAAACTTGTTCCCGAAGCGCCACATGATATCATGCTCGTGCTGGACGGCTCGACAGGTCAGAACGCCTTCGAGCAGGCACGGCAGTTCACCGCGGCTACCCAGGTGTCGTCGCTTGCTATTACCAAACTGGACGGAACCGCCAAAGGCGGCGTAGTCATCGGTATATCCGACCAGTTCAAGATACCGGTACGGTATATAGGTTTAGGAGAGCAAATGACCGACCTTCAGTGCTTCAACCGCACCGAGTTCGTCCGTTCCCTCCTCGGCGGCGTAGCAGAATAAAATCCAAAATCAAACTATAAAATCTGAAATCATATGGAATATCGTATTGAATCGGACCTTTTGGGCGAGTTGCAAGTACCCAAAGAGGCGTATTACGGTGTACAAACCCAACGCGGCATTAACAACTACAAGGTGTCCAACCTCAAGATGTCGGACTTCCCGGAGTATATCATCGCTCTGGCGTATATCAAGCTGGCAGCAGTGGAAGCAAACCATGAGTTGGGCGTTATCAACGACGATATCTATGCGGCTATCTCCCAGGCATGCCGCGAGATTATAGACGGCAAGATGCACGACCAGTTCCCTACGGACATGGTACAGGGCGGCGCCGGCACGACGGTCAACATGAACGCCAACGAAGTGATCGCCAACCGCGCCTTGGAAATCATGGGTCACCAACGCGGTGAGTATCAGTATTGTTCGCCGAACGACCACGTCAACTGTGCTCAATCCACCAACGACGCCTACCCCTCCGCTTTCCGCTATGCGTTCATTCGGATGAACCGCGGTTTGGAGGAGGAGCTCAAGCTTCTCATTGCTTCGCTGCGCGCCAAGGGGGACGAGTTCAACGATTCCATCAAGATGGGTCGTACCCAGTTGCAGGACGCCGTGCCTATGACCAGCGGGCAGGAGTTCCATGCCTTTGCCAACAACCTCGAAGAAGAGATTGCGAACCTGGAGCGTAACGTACGTCTGCTCTACGAGATCAACATGGGTGGTACGGCGATCGGGACGGGTCTGAATGCAGTTGCAGGATACGCGGAGTTGTGTACGCAGAAGATGTGCGAGCTGACAGGCGAGCCGTTTAGCAAAGCGAGTGACCTGGTGGAAGCGACACCTGATACGGGCGCATATGTAAGCTATTCGGCGGCACTCAAGCGCTTGGCAGTCAAGCTGAGCAAGACCTGTAACGACCTGCGTCTGATGGCATCCGGTCCCCGTTGCGGACTCCATGAGATCAACCTGCCTCCTATGGCTCCCGGCAGTTCCATCATGCCGGGTAAGGTTAATCCTGTTATCCCCGAAGTGACGAACCAGGTATGCTTCAAAGTCATCGGTAACGATACGGCAGTATGCTTTGCCGCCGAGGCGGGACAATTACAGCTCAACGTAATGGAACCGATCATCACAGAGTGCATCTTCGAGTCCATTACCTGGCTGCGTAATGTAATGAAAATCCTGCGCGAGAAATGTATTGACGGCATTACCATCAACCGCGAACATAACCTGGAGACCGTCAAGCACTCCATCGGAATTGTCACGGCGCTGAACCCTGTTATCGGCTACAAGGCATCGACCAAGATCGCCAAAGAGGCACTGGAAACAGGCAAGAGCGTCTATAACTTAGTGCTGGAGCACGGTTTACTTAGCAAAGAGCAGTTGGATGAACTGCTCAATCCCGAAAATATGCTGGCTGCGCACTAATCAGTACAGCAACCAATCAAGGAAGATCTGCGGGTCGGTAGTGAAAGCTACCGGCTCGCTTATTTGTTGCCCGCTGGAATCCAACTGCACATAGAAAGGCTGGGCATTAGATCCGAACAACTCACGCTGAATACGGCTGTTCTTGTCCCCTATCCCGTCGCGTTTGTCATCCACGAAGAGTTCAATGAACACATAGTTCTGCAGGCGTTCCTGCACCTTGTCATCCGCCAAAACGAATGCCTCCATCTTGCGGCAGTTGACACACCCGTATCCCGTAAAGTCCACAATTACAGGCTTGCCGGTCTGACGGGCGTACGCCAAGCCTTCTTCGTAGTCGTGATAGACCTCTTTCCCCTCCATCGGCATGGGCGGAGCAAAAGCACTTACTGCTTTGACTGGTGCGCCCCAGAGCCCCGGAACGAGATATGCCGCAAACGCCATAGAAGGCACGATGACGAGGATACGAATCCATTTGCGCACCATATTCACACGGCGTATATCCCATAACAAGTAGATTCCAATTCCGGCAAAGCAGGCGATCCATATCGCCAGGAAAAGCCAACGGGGCAGGATGCCCCACCCGTATGCCAAATCCGCCACGCTGAGGAACTTGAGCGAGAGCGCCAGCTCCAGGAACGCCAACACGACCTTGAACGACTTCATCCAGTCGCCGGACTTGGGTGCGCTCTTCAACCATTGGGGAAACAGGGCAAAGAGCGAGAAAGGCAACGCCAACGCAACGGCAAAGCCCAACATACCCATCGTGGGAGCCAGCAAAGACTTGCCAGCTGCTTCCACCAACAACGTTCCGATGATAGGCGCCGTGCAGGAGAAAGAGACGATGACCAATGTAAACGCCATCAACAGAATACTCAAAAAGCCCCCCGTTGAACGTGCCTTGCTGTCGATAGCCGTGGACCACGAGTCAGGCAGCGTTATCTCAAACAAACCAAAGAAAGACAAGGCAAACACGACCAACAAGAGGAAGAAGAAGATATTCACTACCGCATTGGTACTCAATTCATTGAGCGCCGAGGCGCCGAACAAGACGGTCACCAGCAAGCCCAAGCCCACATAAAGCACGATGATACTCAATCCGTACAAGAGGGCGTTCTTTGTCCCCTTGTCCGTACGCTTGAGGAAGAACGAAACCGTCATCGGAATGATCGGCCACACGCACGGGGTGAAGACAGCCAGCAAGCCGCCAAGGAATCCCAATACAAAAATCCACAGAAGAGACCGCTCATTGGTAAGAGGTAATTGGGTATTGGCGACGGAGGTCTGGTCATTGGAAACGGTCGTTTGTTCCCGATCATTTTGTGCGTACTCGTATATCTCCGGTGCAGTACACATCTTGTCATCGCAGGCATTGTACCGGATAGGACACAATTCCTCCTTGGCGAGGGTGACGGTAAAAGAGCCGGAAAACTCCTGCTCAAACTCCCGGTCGCCAAACTCAATGATATTCATATGCCATCCGTCTTCAATTGTGGCGGTCAAACGAATACTATCCCCCATTTCCTCCGCGCTCCACGTCACAGGTTGAACCAGCTGCGCCGACACCAGAACCGCCGTAAAAATGGCAATTATAGTTGTTACCAATCGTTTCATATCTTCTTGTCTATTAAGGAATTATCGTTATTTCCACCCGTCTGTTCAGTTGTCGTCCCTCTTCCGTTTCATTCGTAGCCACGGGTTGGGTGTCCCCGTATCCGAATGCACGAATCGCCTCGGGCGCACAGCCGTACGCTATGAGCTGCCGGCGCACCGACTCGGCACGCGCCTGAGACAGGTTCTTATTGTCCTCCGCCTTACCGATATTATCCGTATGCCCCGCCAAGCGCACGTTATAACCGTAGGTTTGCACCAAGACTGCGATACGCTGCAACTCGGGCAGCGAAGCCGGCATAATCACATCGCTGGAGGTTTCAAAAAGCAAGTTGTTAATCGCTACCGGTTCATTGAGACGCAATACGGTAATGGGTTCTGGACGCTTGTCTTCCGGTACTTCTATCGTGTAAATATCATGCCTCTTACCTGTCATGCGGGCATAATAGGCGGTCTTGCCGTCTGCGGAAATCTTATACCAGCAGTCGCGCCCGGGAGTATTAATCCGCGGTCCCATATTCTCCGGTTCAGACCAACAGTTCCAGCATGTATCCGCCAGACGACGGCTCACCCATACATCCAATTCGCCCAATGTCCCTTCCCTGTCGGAAGAGAAATAGAGCGTTTTCATATCCGGATGGAGGAAAGGCGAACGCTCCATGCCGGTGGTATTGATGACCGGACCTATCGAATAGGGTTTTCCCCATCGTCCTTGCTCATCGCGCTCGGAGACAAAGATATTCAGCGAGGCTTTCTCCTCTCCCTCCGCGCGATAATTGGCAGCAAAGAGTAATGCGGAGCCATCCGCCGTTATCATGGCGTCCGCCTGCCAGTTGCCTAACTGCAAGTCGCGGGACATAGGACGCGGCTCGGTCCATCCATGCGGCGTCTTGACGCTGAAACACATGCGCCCTTCCACAAAGAGCAACATGGTTCTTCCGTCACCGGACACAGATGTAGGCGCTTCATTGCGGTAAGGGTTGTTTAGTCCGGGAACCATTCTGGCAGCCCCCCACTCGCCTGTCTTCCTGTCACGATAGGAGACGAAAATATCTTCGGTCGTGTTCGTTTCCTGACGATTCAGCCCCACGAAATAGAGCGTGTTGTCATCCATCGTCAGCGTCGGACCATACTCATCCCCCATCGCGGTATTGACGGTATTGGGCAGGACCTGCGGGGCAAGCGTGTCCGACGGGGTAAACGAACAACAGAGCATTACCAAGATGAACAGGTTGGCTATATAATGTTCCATACCGTTTTTGAATTTACTTTTTTGGACTCTTCGTGTCTGAGGAACTTAATCATTTCCACAAGCGCTTTGACGCAGGCACGATCGGTTATTTTCTCGCGCAATTTGCCCAGATGGAAACACTTGGCTGTTGTTCCTTCAGGTCCTGACCACGCAATCCAAACCGTTCCCACTTCCTCTTCGGTATAGCCTCCTGTAGCACTTGCTATCCCGCTGGTCGCGATACTATAATCGGAACCGGTCTGCTCACGAACGGCTTTCGCCATCTGACAAACCACCTCTTCGCTGACCACAGAGTGCTCGTTTATCATTTCTTCGGTCACGCCCAAGAGCCCCGATTTGACGCTGTTGGCATAACTGACGATCGAACCTTTGTAGAATTCGGAGCTGCCTTCATGGAGGCTGAGCAGCATGGCTAACTTGCCTCCTGTACACGACTCGGCGGTGGAAATCGTCGCCCCGCGCTCTTTGAGCAGACTGCCTACAATCACCTCCAGGGGGTCGTCCGTTTCGGCTATGATATAATCCTTCACGTAGCGTTTGAGAAATTCGAACGTATGATCCATCGACGCAGGGGTACGGTCTCCGTAAGACGACAGACGAAGACGGATTATACCGTCTTTGGGCAAATAAGCAAGACTTGGATCACCCTGGTTTATCGTTTCAAAGGGAATCAGTTTGATCGCCAATTCCGATTCGGAAATACCACTCACCTGCAGCGTTTTATGGATGATTCCCCATGAACGCGGAATCGATTCGGCGTGCAAGCGTTTGTTGGTAATGTACGGAATAATCTGTTCCGTCATGGCGACTTCCATTTCATAAGGCACCCCGGGCATAGCGAACAACATCTGGTCGCCGTGATTGAAGAGCATAATCGGGGCGCTGCCAACGCGGTTGGTCAGTATCTCCGCCGCTTCGGGTACCATCCACTGAGTAGCCGTCAAACGGTTAAGGATCTCGGGACGGTCGGCATACAAATGCTCTACATGCGCACGCACACGTGTATCTTCAATAAGGTGCGTCTGGAAATACTCGCACATTACATGCTTGGTGATATCATCCTTGGTCGGACCCAAGCCGCCAGTTGTAAACACCAGGTCCACACTCCGGAAGGCTTCGTCCAAGGCGGAGAGTATCTGTTCCCGCCGGTCATGAACGGAGGTGATCCGGTATAATTCGATTCCTGCCTCGTTCAGACGCTGAGCCATCCATGCGGAGTTGGTATCCACCACTTGCCCGATGAGCAGTTCATCTCCGATGGTGATTATTTCTGCGCGCATTGTTTTTTCCATTCTGTTGCAGTAAGTTCCAATTCGTTATACCATTCTTCTCCAAAACGTCTTATCAGCGGTTCCTTGAGGAACTGATAAAGCGGGAGATGCAGTTTCTTCCCTTTCACCCGTGCGCAATGGCATATATCCCACCGGTGGTACTCCACTCCCGTATATTCGCCGACCTGTGTCAGCCGTACAGGATAGAGATGACAACTGACAGGCTTGGTAAAAGCCGGATGGATGCCGTCAGCCTGCTGACGGCTTAATTTCTCGATGAGACAGTAACACCAGCCGTTATGGTCGGTACGGGCAAAGATACAATCCTTGCCGTTGACGATAGAGAGCACTTGTTCGTCGGAAGGATCCAGATAACTGAGCCCCTGCTCCTCCACCACTTTGCGGGCTTCGGGCGTCATATGGGGCAGCAAGGACGGTAACATATCGCGGATGATCTGCAGTTCCTCATCCGTAACTGGACAGCCGGCATCGCCCTCTATACAACAACAACCGCGGCAGGTATCCAGATCACAGCAGAACTCCTTCTCGATCACATCCAGACTAACCAATGTATTATTTCCGATAACAAACATGAATCAGCAATTATCTGTTACAATATGCCTTCCAGGCAGATTTTCAACCCTATACCCACCAATATAATACCTCCTATCAGTTCCACATTCAGTTTGAACCGTTTTCCAAATACCGAACCGATCACGCAGCCCAATATGGAAAAAAAGAAACTGACAAAAGCAATAACCGACACGCCGAGCCACAAGCGTTCGGGTACAGGAATAAAAATGACTCCTGTCGCCAAGGCGTCAATGGAGGTAGCTACCGCCATCATGACCAGAAACAACCATCCCCAGTTGGCGTGGGTGCGTTCCACTTCTTTGTGCCGGAGCGATTCTATAATCATCTTGCCGCCTATGAACGCCAGCAAAGCGAGTGCTATCCACGGGGCGAAACGACTGAAAAAGTCCGAGCACAACATTCCCGCGGAATATCCGATAAGCGGCATGGCGCCTTGAAACACCCCGAAAAGGCACGCCATGAGCAGGATATGCGGCATTTGCTTGACATCCTGCACATCAGTACACAAGCCCTGCGCGATACTCACCGCAAAGCAGTCCATCGCCAAGCCGACAGCTATCAATATAATGGTAAATAGATCCATTACCAATTACCATTAATCAGTTCCGCTTGTATTTGTATTTAGCGACCGTCTTGCCTTTGGCGATAGAGGTCAACTTGTTGCGAACGAAAGTCTTGCGGATGGGCGAGATACGGTCAGTGAACACATGTCCTTCGAGATGGTCATACTCATGCTGCACAATACGCGCCTGAAAGCCCGTAAACTCTTCTTCGTGCTCCTCAAAGTTCTCATCCAGATAATACATTTTGATTGTACTCGGACGAACCACGTTCTCGCTGATACCGGGCAGAGAGAGGCACCCCTCGCTATAGGAGCAAGTCTCTTCGCTCTCCTCTATCATCTCGGGATTGATGAACACTTTCTTGAATCCCTTACACTCCGGATACTCCTCCGCCAACTCATCGGCATCTATGACGAACAAGCGCCACGGTTTGCCTACCTGCGGAGCGGCTAATCCGCATCCTTCCGCCTGGGTCAATGTCTCAAACATATCGGCGATGAACTGTTTCAGTTCCGGCGTGTTCTCTATGTCTTCAGCCTCTTTTCTCAGTACGGGCTGACCATACAAATATATTGGTAAAATCATATTTCTAATTGACGATTTGACGATTTACGATTGGACGATTTATTTACGATTTATAGTTATTTACGATTGGTATGATATATACTCGAGGTACCCCTCGAGAATGATGCATGCCGCAATTTTATCCACTACGGCTTTGTCCTGCCGGGCTTTCTTTTTCATGCCTCCGGCGAGCATGGCTTGATGCGCCAACACGGATGTAAAGCGCTCATCATACATAGTTATTGGTTTGTCAGGAAACTGCTGCTGGAAACGGGTCATGAAGGGACGGATGTAGTTCATACTTTCCGATTCCTGCCCGTTCATCTGCGTAGGATGACCAATGACGACTATATCCACCTGCTCCCGGGCGAAATAGTCCGCCAACCAGTTCATCAAGTCTTTCGTTTCAATCGTAAGCAACGGATTAGCCGTTATGCGGAGTACATCCGTAACGGCTAATCCTGTACGTTTACGACCGTAGTCAATGGCGAGTATTCTACCCATTATTTGTCCAAAGCCTCCAATTTGGCTTCCATCTCGTTGTACTTGTCTGTCATCTCGAAACGGAAGTACAGACGTTTGAGGGTGTCGATATAGCTGACACGTGTCGGATTGAGTTCATGTGCTTTCTCGAAGAAAGGCATTGACTGACGGAACACTTCGTTCATGGCGTCGAGTGCTTTCTTGTACTCGCGGTTGTCCATGATATTCTCCGCCGCCTCATTCATCTTGACCGCCTTGTTGTAATATACACGTCCTTTACCTGCATAGGCATCATCGGAAGCGGGATCCAGCTCCAACACCTTGTCAAAATCCGCCATGGCGTCATCAAAGCGCTCAAGCAGTTCATACAGAATACCGCGCTTGATGTAATAGAGGGTCTCGTTCGGGTTACGGTTGATCAGCTCGGTAAAGAAGTTGATAGCGTCCGCTTCTTTCTCAGCCTCGACAGCATAGCTGACGAGATTCTGGATGAACCACTCCTCTTGCGGGAAGCGCAGGATGGCATCGTGAAGGGTCTGTACGAAATGGGCCGTATCCTTGACAGCCGCGTACTCCTGGAACAGGAACTGGTTGATTGCAACCGGATCCAGGTCGCCGTCTTTCAACTGCGCGAGCAACTCGATCGCCTCGTTGTGCATCTCTGCCTGGATGGCGAACAAAGCGGCGTTGTACTGACACTTCATATAGATAGTGTCACGCGGCATTTGCTTCTGGAGCTTTTCATCCTGCATCATCGGCAGATTCGGGATGTCGGTATGGGTCTTGTATGCCTTGTACGCTCCGGCAAAATCCTTCTGCTCGTAGAGGTACTGACCATACTCGATAAAATCGCCGTTTTTGTAGTACTCGATTGCTTTCTTTGCAATCATGTTACGGGTCTTGGTATCGACTACCTCAACACCTTTCTTGTTCAGCGTCGGAACCATAGCGAGTTCGTCGGCTTTGATCCAATAGTTCAGACTCTCTTCCGCTGCATAACCGGCTTTTGCGCGGTCGAGTCCCTTACCGTTCAGCTGGTCCTCATGTGCACGCTGTACCTCGGTATAACCGATCATACCTGCCCAATAGTAGATCTCGGTCGTCTGCTCGGCATCGAGCGCTTCCTTGATCGCGGCACGCGCAGCCGAGAAATCGGGGTTCTCGCTCGACATCGCGTAGTTTTTAGCCTTCTTAACCAACGGGTTCTTTTGTGCGAAGCAGCCGGCGCTTATCAGCACGAGGGCTGCCAAAAATAAACTCTTTTTCATAAATTATTCGTTTGTTTCGTTATTGTTTTCAACTGTCTCTTCGTTAATAGCACTCACTTCTTCCTCTTCCTCGTCCTTGGGAACGATACAGCCGCTAACGAGCGTGTCGTTACGTTTCTGGAGTTCGATGAGCTTGACACCTTGTGCGGCACGTCCCGTCTGACGGATGGTCGATATATCCATGCGGATCGCCGTTCCGGACTTGGTCATGAGCATCAAGTCGTCCTCAT
The DNA here is from genome assembly GCA_905233375.1 of Paludibacteraceae bacterium. Taxonomy (GTDB): domain Bacteria; phylum Bacteroidota; class Bacteroidia; order Bacteroidales; family Paludibacteraceae; genus Colicola. The sequence goes on from CAJOEJ010000002.1 coordinate 119,313, forward strand.
CCGTTACGGCATGGATACCTACGAGCTGACCTGTCTTCTCCGTTATCTCGATGGTCTTGACACCCTTACCGCCACGGTTGGTGACACGATAGATCGGGTTGCCTTCCTCATCATCGACAGGCGTACGCTTGCCGAATCCGTTCTCGGAAATCACGAGGATAGTCTTGTCTGTATTCTTCTCTACACAAACCGTGCCAATCACGCGATCTTTTCCATCTTCATCCAACGTAATGGCTTTCACACCGGTTGCTCCACGTCCCATCGGACGCACGCCGCCTTCGTTGAAACGAACCACTTTACCGTTGTAGGAAGCGACGAGCATTTCGCTCTGACCATCCGTGAGGGTCACGCCAATGAGTTCGTCTCCCTCACGCAAGCCAAGTGCGATGATACCGTTTGCACGGGGACGGCTGTATGCCTCGAGGGTCGTCTTTTTCATCAAACCATTCTTGGTAATGAAGATGAGGTAGTGGTTCTCCACGTACTCCGGATCGTTCAGTCCCTTGACGTTGATACAGGTACGTACTTTGTCCCCCTTCTGGAGGTTGATCATGTTCTGGATGGCACGTCCCTTCGACTGCTTGTTGCCCTCCGGCAGTTCATATACCTTGAGCCAATAGAGGCGTCCGAGTTCGGTAAAGAACATCATGGTCGAGTGCATCGAAGCCTGATGGACGTACTCGATAAAGTCCTGGTCACGTGCGCTACCGGCTTTCGAACCAATACCGCCGCGCGTCTGCTGGCGGAAGTCTGCCAGCGGAGTGCGCTTGATGTAACCGAGGTGCGAGATAGTGATGACCATATCGTCGTCGGCGTACATATCCTCGGGGTTGAACTCGGTCGCCATCTTGACGATACGCGTACGACGCTCGTCGCCGTATTTGTCTTTTATTTCCACGAGTTCCTCGTTGATCACGTCGTAGCGCATCTCTTCAGATGCCAACAACTCATTCAAGTGGGCGATGAGTTTCTCAATCTCCTCGTATTTGGCGCGCAACTCGTCGATACGCAGACCTGTCAACTGGCTGAGACGCATATCCACGATCGCTTTGGATTGCAGCTCGTCTATCCGGAAACGCTCCTCAAGGTTCTTCTGCGCGTCGGACGGAGTACGGCTGGCACGGATGATATGAACCACCTCGTCGATGTTATCCACGGCGATGATCAAGCCTTCCAAAATATGCGCTTTCTCCTCGGCTTCCTTGAGTTCGAAACGGGTACGGCGTGTAACGACCTCCATCCGGTGCTCGATGAAGTTACCGATGAGCTGTTTGAGGTTAAGCAGCATAGGGCGTCCCTTGACGAGGGCGATGCTGTTTACCGCAAAGCTGGACTGGAGCGCCGTGAATTTGTACAGCTTGTTCAGTACAACCTGTGCGTTCGCGTCACGCTTGATGTCAATTACGATACGGATGTCACGCTTCGAGTGGTCCTGGATATCGGAGATACCCTCAATCTTCTTGTCATTTGCCAGCTCGGCGATCGTCTTGACCAGTTCGTTCTTGACCACGCCGTAGGGCAACTCGGTAATGATGATACGTTCGCGTCCGTTGTCATCGGTCTCTATGTCGGCGTTTGAACGGATGATCACACGTCCGCGACCCGTCTCATAGGCGTCCTTGACACCCTGATAGCCGTAGATGGTACCTCCCGTCGGGAAATCCGGCGCTTTGATATGCTCCATAAGCTCCTCAACCGTTATTTCGGGGAAGAACTCGTCGTGCATGCGTGCCTTGATATTCGCGATATACGCGCAACAACCGTCAATAACCTCGCTCAGGTTGTGGGTCGGCATGTTGGTCGCCATACCTACGGCAATACCGCTTGCACCGTTAACCAGCAGGTTCGGGAAGCGGCAAGGCAGCACAACCGGCTCCTTGAGCGAGTCGTCGAAGTTGTTCTGCATATCCACCGTATCCTTGTCTATATCGCGGAGCATCTCCTCCGCGAGCTTGGACAGACGCGCCTCGGTATAACGCATAGCCGCTGCGCCATCTCCATCGACGGAGCCGAAGTTACCCTGACCGTCCACAAGACAATAGCGCATCGCCCAAGGCTGCGCCATACGCACGAGCGTTCCGTAGATGGAGCTGTCACCATGCGGGTGGTACTTACCCATTACCTCTCCGACGATACGGGCTGATTTCTTGGTCGGCTTGTCCGACGTGTTGCCGAGTTCGTTCATACCGAACAACACACGGCGGTGTACCGGCTTGAATCCGTCGCGTACATCCGGCAGGGCACGCGAGACGATCACACTCATTGAGTAGTCGATATAAGAGGTTTTCATTTCCTCCTCAATCTTCACGGGGATGATGTGATCATTCTGAATCAAATCATTGTTTTCTTCCATTGTACTTATTCTGTTTTGTTAATTATCCGATTGTTCTTACAATTCGCGTGCAAAATTACAAAAATTATTTCATTCCTGCAAATATTTTGAGCTCAAAATGTCATTTTTGTGCATTTTTAGCCGTTTTTAGGCATTTTGTGCGCTTTTTCGATGGAGGTTCGACAGATACCGTCCATCTCCTTAAAACGCAAATAAACGCCCTTCTGCACGAGAAAGACGTTTTTGGTTGTTATGGAGCGGGTGTTTGTTAATCGGAGGTTTTGGTGGCAAGCATGTCCACGTGCCCGGAGCCGGTTGCAGTAAGCGGCACACCATATACCGAACCGGACGCATGTCCCTGCACGTCCGTCTCCCAGCTCAGCTGGTTCCCTTTGAACGTGCCGGTTCCATAGACGAAGGTCAGCTGGACGGTGAACCCGTTATACTCCTCGGTCAAAGTAGTGGACTCGAAGAAGAGTTTGTCCCCAGCGATGGTACCATAGATGGTGTCATTATAGCCCGTGAGCATGACACGCCCTTTATTATCCACCTGCGAGAGTTTGAACGTACCGTCTTCATCCAAGGGGTAGTCAAACGAATAAGAACCGTACGCAAGCGAGATCGTTCCCGTCGCGTTGAACGAATAGACTCCGGTGTAGTCCGTTGCCGGATTCACGTCGTTGCCGGGCTGACAAGAAACCATCACCATGCACATTAATCCGAATAATGAGTAAAACAATATTTTCATAACCATTTCTATTTTATCCAAATTTGCCGCAAAGGTACAATAAAAATTGCACATGTGCAAGAAAAAAGGCGAAAAAATACAAATTATTTGTATATCTCAATTTTTTTTCGTACCTTTGCGGTCGCTTAACAAGGTAAACTATGACAGAAGAACAAATTGAATCCCGCGCACAGCGGGCGGTGGAACTGTTCAAACAGGGTTTTAACTGCTCTCAGGCGGTTTTTGCATCGTGCTGTGATTTGTACGGCATCACGGACGAACAATTAGCGCTCCGTCTCTCCGCGTCTTTCGGCGGCGGAATGGGCAGGATGCGTCTGGTATGCGGCGCGGCTTCGGGTATGTTCCTGTTAGCGGGTCTGCAGAATGGTTCGTCCACGCCTCATGACAACGAGGGCAAGATGGCAAACTACGCGCTGGTACAGCAGTTGGCGGGTGAGTTCAAGGACACGTACGGGAGTCTGATATGCAGCGAGTTGCTGGGTCTGGCACCGAAAGGGTCATGCCACGTGAAGCTGGACCTGGATCCGCGTCCGGCAGAGCGTACGCAGGAGTATTACGACAAGCGTCCGTGCCCGGAGATGATCGCCCAGGCGGTACGGATCTATTTGCGAAACAACCAGAATTCATTTAACGATACTAAGATATGAAGTATTTTTTAGCCATCATCGGCGGTGGTCCGGCAGGTTATACCGCCGCGGAGAAAGCCTCTAAAGCCGGCAAAGAGGTGGTTCTATTCGAGCAGAATGCCGTAGGCGGCACGTGTCTCAACGTAGGTTGTATTCCGACCAAGTCGCTGCTTTACGGCGCGAAACAATATTATAACGCGACGCACGCGCAGAAATACGGTGTGACGGCGGAGCATGTGGCATTCGATTTTGCCGCGATGCAAAAACGCAAGACGATCGTGGTACGCAAGCTGGTAGCGGGCATCAAACAACGGCTCAACAACGGGCATTCTACGCTTGTGAGCGGTTTTGCAAAGATCGTCAGCAGGACGGATGAAACGGTGACCATCCAATGCGGCGAGCAGACCTACGAGGCGGAGAACCTGCTCATTTGTACGGGTTCGACCAACTTCGTACCGCCCATTCCGGGTATTCAGAACAACCCGGCAGTATGGGACAGTACAGACGCCCTGGCTGCGACCGAGTTACCGCAATCGATCATCATCGTAGGAGGCGGCGTGATAGGCATGGAGTTTGCCACGCTCTATCACGAGTTGGGCGTGCCCGTAACGGTTATTGAAGCCATGCCGACCATCCTTCCGAACCTCGATCAGGAAGTGGTGCAGGTGTTGCTGGACAAATACCGCAAAGCCGGCATCAACATCCTCACTTCTACTAAGGTAGAGGCAATAAACGGGGGGCAAGTGACGGCTAACGGCACAGTGTATGAAGCGGAGCGCATTCTTGTGAGTGTTGGTCGCCGTGCCAACCTGCAAGGACTGGAAGCGTTGAATGATTTGGAACTGAACAGAGGGGCGATTATTGTCGATGAATTCATGAAAACTAACCTTCCGAATGTCTATGCGGCAGGGGACGTGACGGGCAAAGTAATGTTAGCCCATGTGGCAGCCCGTCAGGCGGAGGTCATGGTCGGTCGTCTGCTCAAGCAGATTCCGCTCCAACGTATCGCTTATAACGCCATTCCATCGGTAGTTTATACCAATCCTGAGATAGCTACGGTAGGTCTGACCGAACAGCAAGTGCGGGATTTCTACACCGAGATGGAAGGCGAAGCAGGCTTGGCAAAAGCCGGTGGCGTTGAGACTTTTTACGAGGTACGCAAACTGCCGATGACGTTCAGCGGACGCTTTATGGCGGAGAACGAAGGCGAAACGGGGCTGTGCAAGATGATTATAGATGCCAAGAAACAGACTATTCTTGGTGTGCATTGTATCGGCAATCCGTGTTCGGAGTTCATCGCCGCCGCCTCGTTTGCCGTCCGCAACGGTTACACCCTCGCGGAATTGCAGCAAGTAGTCTTCCCCCATCCTACCGTCAGCGAAATCCTGCATGAAATGATATAAAAAAGCATTACAGCTATGAAAAGAAGCGCCCGCAAGGCGCTTTTTTTATTGACAATTGGGCGATTGAGGATATAAAGATTACAGGCAAAATTCTGTATTCATTCAGTATTATCACCTACTAATCACCTACTAATCACCTACTAATTACCTACTAATTACCTACTAATATCGTACTAATATCGTACTACATTCAGGTGGAAGCATAAATGAAGATTAGGAACTGAAAAATGATGTGTGTTTTTTCCTGTAAATGCGGGTGTGAGAAGCGGCAATCAGATTTGCCGATAAAAGAAGAAAGAAGTAGTGGTTTAATTTTAGGACAACCTATAAAACCCCTTTAAGTACCAAGTGACCAAGTACCAAGTACAAAGTACAAAGGGACAATGTTTTTTAGGTTAATGTCCGAAGTTGTATGTTAGCGCGAAGCGGTGTAGATTAGGATGATTGAGCGGCTCGGAAGCTCGCTTACGAAGACGGTCAAGCAGACTAAGATACATAGTCCAACGGACAACAGACAACGGAGGGGTTTTATAGGTTTTTGTCTAAATTAAATTCATTTATTTACTCACTATTTTTCCCTCCCACGGCGTGGAGATGAGCCTTTGTACATTGTACATTGTCCCTTTGTCCCTTTGTCCCTTGTCACTTTGTACATTCGGCAACGCCGAATCACTATGGCAAAAGCAAAAGTAGGCGCAGCAGGTATCGAGTACATCCAGGGCGCCATGAAGAAACCCAAGAAAGTGAACGGTCACAACCATGGTAACTACCTGGTGATGACGCACCGCTCTGCGGCGACCACGAACCCCAACTGTCAGCGCATCTACACGTTCGATGCCGACCGTTACACCCGCAGTACGCCGGTGTCGCAGGACGAGACGAACCGCCGCTTGCGTTTCTCTGCGGTCAGCCGGGCGGTCAACACCCGCATGCACGACCTGAACAAGATCTCCGCGGATCAGGCTGCCTTCATCGAGCAGAAAGACCTGCCGGGCGGCAAGAAGACCATGCGCTCCTACATCTGGTCGCTCGAGTTGGCGGCTTATGACGAGGCGCACGACAACGGCTAAAAAGCCTACCCCAAGCCCCTCCCTAAAAGGAGGGGTGTTTTGTTGTACCTTATCACATCTGCGGGCCGCGTTTCTTGGGCTGGACGGTACCCGTTTCCGCACATTCAATGAGGTTCTCGAGAATCGTTTCAAACCGCCACTCCATGCCATTCTTCCACGTCTTGTCGGAGATGAAAGACGACAAGACGCGCCCGAAAGTGAGCACAAACTCATAATGCACGCGTGTCTGCGTGGCGGATATAGGCTCCATGCGCATGATGAAATCGCCTCCTTCCAGAATGGAACCGCTATACGTGGCTACCATATGCGCATTGAGCGGATAAGGCGCATGGACGGGTTTTGTCAAATGGTACTGAGTTCCCAGATGCTGGTCTTTCCACCACCTCACGCCCAGCACATAGATATCGATTGCCACGTCGCCTGTCTTGTGATGCGCGTCGTACACGCGATCCTTATAGCGTAACTGCACAACATCCCTACTCTCCTTCGTCTTGGGCGCGTCCGAATCCGCCGGTTCCATGCCCAGATAAGCCCAAGAGAACAAGGAGTCAGGGCATGCCTGGAACTGGTAGCAGAAACGGTTGGTGACCTCAAGCAACTGACGGAGGGGTGCGTTGCATATGGTATCAATCACCACCTCACGCCTCTGAGGTCGCGCCAACAGGCAAGACGCCATCAGCACGCTTGCCAGCAAAAAGAGAATACGTCTCATTGGGTCAGAACTCGTAGTCAAGACACATGCGCACCTGCGTGTTCGGACGAACCACGCCGTTAGCAACCGCCACATGCGCAGGATGAACGGCATATCCGGCTAAAGCGGCAGGCGATTCCAGCGTCGAATCCAGCATGATATCGGCATTGCTGCTATCCAGCCGTCCGTCGATCTGCACGTGGATGGAGACTAATCCGGGCACTTGTCCCTGCAAGCCCTCCAGACCTTTCTTGATTGCCTCCGACACCGTGCGTTTCTCCTCTGCGCCCAATTCGTCACGCAGTTTCCAAAGAATAATGTGCTTTACCATATAAACTATTTACAATTTTACAATGTACAATGTACAAAGGTATATTTACGATTTTTTTGCGCTATAGACGGTTGTAATCCCAAAGGTAAGCGGTACAAACGTCTCCTGCACGAATCCCGCCTGTCGGAGCCGTTTGGCAAACGCTTCGCCCCAGACGAACGACTTGACGCTTTTGTTGAGGTAGGTGTACGCCGTCTTGTCCCTGCTCACCATCCGTCCGATCCACGGCAACACATGGGAGAAATACAGGTCATACACCGCGCGGACGATGCGGTTGGAGGGATAGGAGAACTCGAGGATCGTCACTTGTCCTCCGGGCTTGAGCACGCGGTACATCTCCCGCAGCCCTGCATCCAGATCGCTGAAATTACGACATCCGTACGCACAGGTCACGCCGTCGAACGAGGCGTCGGCGAAAGGCATCTCCTGCGCGTTTCCCAACACAAACTCCACCTGCTCCCCGTAGCCTGATTTCGTCACTTTCTTCTCCCCTATAGCCATCATCTCCCGGGACAGATCGAGTCCGACGACCTGCTGCGCCTTCGTCTGCCGGAGCATCTCGATGCTCAGATCCGCCGTTCCGACCGCCACATCCAGCACACGGCTCGCGGGCGGCATCAACTTCACCACCCTGCGCCGCCAGCACTTGTCAACAGACAAGGACAGACCATGATTAAGCGCATCGTACGTAGGCGCGATGCGGTCGAACAACTGACCGATATGCTGTTTCTCTTCCATAATCCGGCTACAAAGGTACTACAAAATTTTGACATACGCAAATAATTATCCACAATTAGCAGATTTTTCATGAAAAACTTGCATATGTGAAAAAATTTTCGTAATTTTGCACGCAAAATTGATTGATAAATCACAAACACACCAAATAACATGAAAAAAGAAATTCAATTCTCTCTTGTCTATCGTGACATGTGGCAGAGTAGCGGCAAGTACGTTCCCCGCAAGGATCAGTTGGCGCGTGTGGCGCCGGTTATTATCGACATGGGCTGTTTTGACCGTGTGGAAACGAACGGGGGAGCGTCGGAGCAAGTGAACCTGCTTTACGGAGAGAACCCGAACCTGGCGGTACGTACGTTCACCAAGCCTTTCCACGAGGCGGGTATCCTGACGCATATGCTGGACCGCGGTCTGAACGCGCTGCGTATGAACCCCGTGCCCGCGGACGTGCGCAAGTTAATGTACAAGGTTAAGCACGCCCAGGGAACGGACATCACCCGTATCTTCTGCGGTCTGAACGACCCGCGTAATATCATTCCGTCTATCAAATGGGCGAAGGAAGCGGGCATGACCGCCCAGGCGACGATGTGTATGACCTATTCGCCGGTTCACACGGTCGAGTACTACGTCAACCTCGCCGAGCAGCTGATTGAAGGCGGCGCACAGGAGATCTGTCTCAAAGACATGGCGGGTATCGGTCGTCCGACGATGTTAGGTCAGATCGTAGCGGCTATCAAAGCCAAGCACCCCGACATCATCATCCAGTACCACGGTCATACAGGTCCGGGCTTCTCGGTAGCGTCGATGCTCGAGGTAGCCAAGGCCGGCGGCGACGTGCTGGACGTAGCCATCGAACCGCTCTCGTGGGGCATGGTGCATCCCGATGTCATCACTATCCAGGCAATGCTCCGCGAAGCCGGATTCCTGGTCAAAGACATCAATATGAAAGCCTACATGGAGGCACGCAAGCTCACGCAGGAGTTCATTGACGATTTCCTCGGCTACTGGATCGACCCGCGTAACAGCAAGATGACCTCTCTGCTCGTCGGATGCGGTCTGCCGGGCGGCATGATGGGTTCGCTCATGGCGGATCTCAAGGGTCTCCATGCCGCTATCAACGCCAACCTCGCCAAACGCGGCGAGAAGACGCTGAGCGAAGACGAACTGCTTGTCGAGCTGTTCCAGGAGGTGCAGCGTGTATGGCCTATGCTCGGTACACCCTGTCTGGTCACCCCGTTCAGCCAGTATGTCAAGAACGCCGCGCTGATGAATATTTTCAGCCGCTCCATGGGCGAGAAACCGTTCAGCCGCATGGATCCCGCCATGTGGGGCATGATCCTCGGCAAGTCCGGCAAACTGCCCGGTACACTTGCGCCCGAGATCATCGAACTGGCGAAAGAGAAGAACATGGAGTTCTACACCGGCGACCCGCAGGCACTCTACCCCGACGTACTGCCCAAGTACATCAAGGAGATGGAAGAACTCGGATGGGACCGCGGACAGGACGACGAAGAGCTCTTCGAGTTCGCTATGCACGACAAGCAGTACCGCGAGTTCAAGTCCGGACAAGCCAAAGAGCAGTTCAACAAAGACCTTGCCGAACGAATGCTCAAAGCCGGAAAAGAAGTACCGGAGAATTTGCGGAAGTATATAGCCTCTCCCCAGCCCTCCCCTGAAGGGAAGGGAGCTTCCGCTGACGACCTCGCAGCTGTGGCTATGGCGCTTCACCTCGCGCAGGGCAAGCAGCATAAAGAGGGAATCATTACCCTCCCGGAGATTCATCCGACCGCTTGGAACCACAAGCACTACGTGCTCAAATAGTTGATAGTTGATAGTTGAAAGTTGAAAGAAGTATAAAGTTATAAGTTGAAAGTTTTATTATTTATACTATGAAAAAATATAATTTCAATGCAGGACCGAGCATCCTGCCGCAAGAAGTGATCAAACAGACAGCCGAGGCTGTACTCGATTTCCAGGGTGAAGGACTTTCCGTGCTGGAGATTTCGCACCGTGCCAAATATTTCCAGCCCGTGATGGACGAAGCGGAAGCGCTGATGAAGGAGTTGCTCAACATCCCCGAGGGGTATCGCGTGCTCTTCCTCGGAGGAGGTGCCAGCCTGCAGTTCTGCATGGTTCCGTTCAACCTGCTCGAGCACAAAGCCGCTTACCTCAACACCGGCGTGTGGTCCAAGAAAGCGCTCAAGGAAGCGAAAGGATTCGGCGAAGCGGTCGAGGTAGCCGCCAGCACGGACAGTATTCCCACGGACTACGAGATCCCGCAAGACGCTGATTATTTCCATATTACGACCAATAACACCATTTTCGGAACGGAGATCAACGACGACAAACTGGCTGAGATATACCGCAAGAAAGGCAATGTGCCTCTGGTAGCCGACATGTCGTCCGACATCCTCAGCCGTCCGATTGATGTCAGCCAGTATGATATCATCTATGGCGGCGCACAGAAGAACCTCGCGCCGGCGGGTGTCACCTTCGTCATCATCAAAGAGTCGTGTCTGGGCAAGGTCAGCCGTTACATACCGACCATGCTCAACTACCAGACCCATATCGACGGCGGTTCGATGTTCAACACACCTCCCGTTCTGCCCGTTTACACGGCGTTGCTCACCCTCCGCTGGCTCAAGGCAAACGGCGGTGTGAAATGGATTGAGGCGCGCAACAAAGCCAAGGCGGATCTACTCTACAACTGTCTCGACGAATCCAAACTCTTCATGCCGACGATCGCCAACAAAGAGGACCGTAGCCGCATGAATATCTGCTTCGTCTTCAAACCCGAATACGCCGAGCTGCAGGACGACTTCTTCAAGTTCGCGACGGCGAAAGGCATGGTCGGCATCAAGGGTCACCGGCTCGTCGGCGGATTCCGCGCGTCCTGCTACAACGCCATGGATATCGAAGGCGTACAGGCACTCGTGGATTGTATCAAAGAGTACGAGGCAATGCATTAAATCTTAAAAACAGTATATTTTATGAAAGTACTTGTTGCAACAGAAAAACCGTTCGCGAAAGTGGCAGTTGACGGCATTCGCGAAGTGGTGGAGGGCGCAGGATACGAGCTCGCGCTCCTCGAGAAATATACGGACAAGCAGCAGTTGCTGGACGCGGTCATCGATGCGGACGCGCTCATCATACGCTCCGACATCGTTGATGCAGCGGTTCTGGACGCAGCCAAACAGCTCAAGATCGTTGTTCGTGCCGGCGCCGGATACGATAACATCGACCTCGAAGCGGCTACCGCTCACAAAGTCGTAGCGATGAACACGCCCGGACAGAACAGCAACGCCGTCGCCGAACTGGCGCTCGGATTGATGGTCTATGCCGTACGCAATCTCTACAACGGAACCAGCGGAACGGAGCTCAAGGGCAAGAAACTCGGTATTCATGCCTTCGGAAATGTCGGTCGTAACGTGGCACGCATAGCGCAGGGCTTCGGCATGGAGGTGTATGCCTATGACGCCTACTGTCCCGACGAGGCAATGACCGCCGCGAACGTGCATCCCCTGCATTCCGCAGAGGAACTGTACAAGACCTGCGACATCGTCAGCCTGCATATTCCTGCGACACCCGAGACCAAGAACTCGATCAACCATGATCTGGTCAGCCTCATGCCGAAAGGGGGGATTCTCGTCAACACCGCCCGCAAGGAGGTGATTGATGAAGAAGGGCTGATCTCGCTCATGCAGGAACGTGCCGACCTCAAATACATGACGGATATCATGCCGGCAGCCGACGCCAAGTTCCGCACGCTGTTCGAGGGACGCTATTTCGCTACGCCGAAGAAAATGGGTGCGCAGACAGCCGAGGCGAACATCAACGCCGGTATAGCCGCCGCAAAGCAGATCGTGGACTTCATCCAAAACGGAAACACCCGTTTCCAGGTGAACAAATAATGAGAAAAGCACTCACCATACTGCTGACCCTTGTCACGCTCTCGTCCTACGCCTCCCTCATCGAAGGCGCAGGCGTTGTGACGCAGGTGGAAAACGGAAACGACACCCTGCTCATCTTCAAGGACGAGATTCATCTGCGTTCGAAGCGCGGAGATGTGAACTGGTTCAAGACGGACGGCACGCCCGTTGCCACCAACACGGATGAGATCTATCCGGATGACGGCGGGTACTACACGGAACTGTCCGGCGTCCTCTCCTCCCCCGTCTATGCGTTCCTCTACTCCGATGCCGATGATTGTACGCTGAGCTGTGTTCCGGATTGCGACGCCACGACCCTCACCCTCACGGGGGACACGAAGCCGTTTGCCTACACCCGCATGGACGGCACGACCGCCACGTACGCACGCGCGTGTACCATACATTATAACGCGCTCGCGTGGAATACGGAGCAATGGGTGGACTCCGCCGCTACGATAGACGCCACGCTGCATGACGGCAATTATAATCTGCCTCCCTTGTACGGTGCGACGGCTATTCAGGTGTGCTATGACGGGGCTCTTCGCACGCGGTTCGGTCTCGATTCCGCTTGCTTCGAGATGAACGTGCAACCCGACGACATCAAGGCGGTCAAGTTCCAGCTCACCTCGCTGGCGACGGCGCGAGAGGACGATCCGCAGGGCAACAACGAGCGCAACAGACCCAACACGCAATCCATTATTACCTCCTCGTCGTCAGGGGACTGGAGCGGTCCGCTCGAAGTGGCGTTCTACTCGAACCCCACTCCCGGAGTCAAATACTACAAATGGACCATCTACAAAGCCTCGGAGCCCATTGTCACCCGTTCCGACCAGGACATCCGCTACACGTTCAGCGAACCCGGTTCATACCGCGTCGTGTGCTCGGTCAACAACCAGTTCTGCACGACCGATTCCATGGAAATGGTGGTGGCGATATCCGAGTCCTATCTGGCGGTTCCCAATGTGTTCACGCCCAACGGAGACGGACAAAACGACGAGTTCCGCGTGGCGTACCGCTCGTTGCGCGAGTTCCATTGCTGGGTGTACAACCGTTGGGGAAAACTGGTCTATGAATGGACGGACCCGTCCGAAGGATGGAACGGCAACATCGGCGGAAGACCTGCGGCGGAAGGAGCGTATTTCTACGTCATCCGCGCTCTCGGAACGGACGCTCCCAAGAACGCGTCGTACATAGGAATGAAAGCGGTCTATAACAAGAAAAAAGCCAGCGCCGACGAAGCCGTTATCGGAGTGTACCAACTGTCAGGAGACATCAACCTGTTAAGATAAATATATAAATTTTGTACAAATGAGAAAATTGTGTTTAACTATGGCAATAGCCACTACTCTGGCAGCGACAGCTGCTACAAACCCGTTCTTTGACTACAAGAACTGGAAGACGCCGCACGGAACTTACCCGTTCAACGAGATCCATGCGGAGCACTATATGCCCGCTTTTGACGAGGCGTTCAAACAAGGTCTGCAGGACATCGACGATATCGTCAACAACCCTGCTGCACCTACGTTCGAGAACACGATCGAGGCGTACGAGAAATCCGGAGAACTGTTAACCGTTGTTGCCGGCTGTTTCTACAACCTCACCAGCGCGGAGACCAACGACACGCTCCAGCAGATCGAGATGGAACTGAGTCCCAAACTGTCGGAATACAGTTCCACCATCCGCTTGAACGAGAAGCTGTTCCAGCGTATCAAGGCGGTGTACGATCAACGCGACAAACTGAAACTGAACAAGGCGCAGATGAAACTGCTCGAGGACATCTATGAGAGTTTCGCCAACAACGGCGCCAACCTCAGCCCGGAGGACAAACAGACCTATCGCGAGTTGACCGCCAAACTGAGCCAGCTCACGCTCCAGTACGGTCAGAACGTGCTCAAAGCGACCAATGCATGGACAATGCTCATCACGGACGAGGCACTTCTGGCGGGTCTGAACGACGACACCAAGGGCATGCTGCGTGCGAACGCGGAGAACAAAGGGCTCGAAGGATGGCTGCTCAACCTCAAGCCGACCACGACCATTCCGGTCATGCAGGACTTGGATAACCGTGACATCCGCCGCGAACTGTATATGGCGAACACGAGCAAGTGTATCGGAGGGGAGTTCGACAACACGGCTATCATCGTGGAGATTGTGAACACCCGTCTGGCGCTCGCCAAACTCTTCGGCAAGAAGACCTATGCGGACAAATCGCTCTACAAGACCATGGCGGAAACGCCGGAGAATGTATATAATCTCCTCAACCAGCTCCGTGATGCCTATATGCCTGCCGCGCGCGCAGAGGTGCAGGAAGTAGAGGACTACGCGCACGCACACGGTTTCTATGCCGCACACATCCAGCCGTGGGACTTCGGCTACTACAGCAAGAAACTCAAACAGGAGAAATATGCGATCTCCGACGATGACCTGCGTCCCTACTTCGAACTGGAGGCGGTCAAGCAAGGCGTATTCGGTCTCGCAAAACGTCTCTACGGCATTACGTTCAAGGAGAACAAGAACATCCAGGTCTATCATCCGGAAGTAACGGCGTACGAAGTCTTTGACGAGAAAGACAAGTTCCTCGCGGTCTATTACGCAGACTTCCATCCGCGGGACGGCAAGCGTGGAGGCGCATGGATGAATGACTTCCAGCCGCAATACATGGTGGGCAAGAAAGACCACCGTCCCCACATCGTGAACGTAATGAACTTCACCCGTCCTACCGCAGAGAAACCTGCCCTCTTCACGTACGACGAGGTGCGCACGTTCCTGCATGAGTTCGGTCACGGCTTGCACGGCATGCTGACCCGCTGCCAGTACAGCGCACAAAGCGGAACCAACGTGCCGCGTGACTTTGTGGAGCTGCCGAGCCAGTTCAACGAGAACTTCATCGATGAGAAAGAGTTCCTCGATACCTTCGCCAAGCACTACAAAACAGGTGAGAGCCTGCCGCAGGAACTGCTGGACAAGATGCATGCTTCGCAGACCTACCATGCAGCCTATTCCTGCGCACGCCAGTTGAGTTTCGGCTACCTCGATATGGCTTGGCACAGCATGGAGCAACCGTTTGAGGTGAACGAGACCATCGGTACGATCGAGTCCGTGCTCCGCTTTAGCGACAGCGCAATGGAACAGGTTCAGGTACTGCCGACCGTTGCCGGAACGCAGATGTGTACCGCGTTCACGCATATTTTCTCCGGCGGATACGCTGCAGGTTATTACAGCTACAAGTGGTCGGAACTGCTGGATGCCGACGCGTTTGCGGTCTTCAAAGCCGCTCAGAAAAAGAACGGATCCATCTTTGACAAACAGGCTGCCAAGCGTTTCCGTCAGAACATCCTGGAGAAAGGCGGAACAGAGAAAGCAATGGATCTGTACAAACGTTTCCGCGGAGGCGAACCGACCATCGACGCCCTGCTCGAACGCGACGGAATCAAGAAATAATGATGAAATGATTAAATGATTAAAACATTAAAACATTAATACATTAATACATTACAAAAGAGACTTACCCCGCTTGGTAAGTCTCTTTTGTTTTGACCCATATCCGTGCATCGGACTCCAGCGTCCAATGCGGCAAAGGTCCGAAAGGCGTATAGCCTGCTTTCTCGTAAATAGCCGAACACGCCGCATTCGTCGTGGCGATCACTGCATAGAGGACACGCAGATGAAGAAAACCGAACGCATACTTCTCCAGTTCCCGAACCGCCTCCTGCCCTACTCCTTTGCCTCGCGCCTCGGGAGCGATATACATGCCTATCGCCGCACGACCGTTCCGCGGATCCAGATCAAACAGATCCACACAGCCCAATGTCTCTGACGGCTGAGAACGGACGTCTGACAGTTTCTCTATCATCAACCGTACTTGTCCGTCCCGATAGATATCGCCTGTCGAAGAAGCGATATAATCCCGCAAATCCCGCTGGGAGAGCGGATTATGGGTACTCCCGTCCGCCCACGACGACGCATCGTTCTCCCACTGGTACAGGAACGGCAGGTCGGACGGTTCTATCTTGCGCAGTTTAATCATTAAACAGACGGGCAAAGAACCCTTGCGGTTTCTTTTTACTCAGATCCTCCATGTTTCCCTGCGGAGCCGGTTCGAACGGATGACCTGTATGAATCATATTATAGATGACTCCCCACTCCGGCAGACCGCCCAAGTTACGGTCATCAATCCACAGATCCGCCACCAGCTTTCGTGCCGTTCCATGTTCCGGTTCTTCCTCCGGATAGTTACTGTTCACGGCATAGAACTCCAAGCCTTTCGACTTGCAGTAGTCTATCGCCTCCTGCAGCAAATCGCCTTCACGTACCGTCCACAGAATGACCTGGTGATGGTCCTCTTCCTGCAGTTTCTTCAACGTCTGGATAGCGAACGGAATGGGTTTGCCGATCTTTGGGTACTCATGGGTCACTATAGTCCCGTCAAAATCACAAGCTATTATCATAATAAAAATGTTTGTCGTTATTGGTTAAACAGTTAGTAAGTGGGCAGATCCGGGTCGTCAGGTGTCATTTCCTGTTCCATCTTGCCGAGTGTCGGCTTGGTGAAATACCACGCGATAGCCGCAATGGCAGCTACCCATATCATCGAACGATAGCCTCCCATCCAATAGAATGCCACGATACCCAACGGCATCGTATTCGCCACTAACACGATCCGCCACGTAGCAACCGTACGATAACGCTCCAGGGTCTGCGGTTTGAGCAATTTAACCAAATACAAACCCAGCGGAATCGTGATGAGGGCATCAAAAATAATTACATACTGCACGATGACACCCGTTTGCGACAATTTGTCCAGAGGTTCGTACATCCCGTGCGAAAAGGCGTAATACATGGCTGTCAGCGCTACTAACGAAAGCCCCATAAAGCCATAATACCACCCATTCAACTGTCTAATGATTTTTTCTTCCATATTATCCTTTAAATTCAGTTCTGTTAATAATAGATCTGCCGAGCGTTATCTCGTCTGTATATTCCAGTTGGTTTCCTACCGCCACGCCGCGGGCTATCTGCGATATCTTCACCTCAACACCCGCATTTTGTATTCTCCGGTAGATATAAAAATTCGTCGTGTCCCCCTCCATGGTGGTCGGTAACGCTAAAATGACTTCCTGTACCTCCCCTTTCGCAATCCGCTCGATGAGGCTGTCAATCTCTATATCCTTCGGTCCTACTCCTTCCATAGGCGATATAATACCTCCCAATACATGATATACACCGTTATACTGACCTGTGTTTTCAATCGACATAACGTCCTGCACGTTCTCCACCACACAGATGGTTGTATGATCCCGTCGCGTGGAAGAGCATATCGAACAGCGCTCCGTGTCGGATATATTATGGCATTCGCAGCAGTATATGACGTCATGTTTCAACCGGGTGAACGCAGCTGAAAACGCTTCCACCTCTTCGTCCGACTGGCGCAACAGATGCAATACCAGCCGCAACGCCGTTCTGCGCCCGATGCCCGGCAGAGATGCCATCTGGTTTACTGCCTGCTCCAATATGATACTGGGATAGTCCGACATCTTTCAACTTTTCTTGCTCCACCTTGCGGGGAAAATACGATACGCATACCTGTCGCGGATATTATCGGCATTCGGACAGTCACACCGGTGGATACGGATTCCCTTGGTCACGGACACAAACGCAAAAATGGGGTCTCCCGGCTGTGGATTGCAGCACTTGGACATGTTGAAATCCACGTTCTTCACATTCATATCCACCTCTATCTCCAAGCCCCGGACATCCGCTTTGGGCACATATTCGGTATGTTCCCGGACGGTCTGCGGCTCTTCCGGCTCCAGGAGCACTTCTTTCAGACGCTGCAGATCCTCCTTGCCCGTAGCCACCGACTGGTACATATCGGACACCTCTTTGTAGCCCAGACGAAGCGCCATGCGGGTGATATCCGCCTCGGTGTACTCAAGTTTCCAGTTCTTGAACCGCCGTTCAATCATCTCCTTGCCTTCCGCCGCTTGCTTGTACTCGATCTCTTTGAGTGCCTGACGGATCTTGTTCTTCGCCTTGGTCGAAGCGACGAACGTGAGCCAGTCGGCATTCGGATGCTGGTTCGGAGAGGTCAGTACCGCCACCTGGTCGCCGTTCTCCAGACGCTGGCGGATGGACACATTCTGATTGCGGATAGTACCACCCACACAATGCGCCCCCACATCGCTGTGAATCGAATAGGCGAAGTCCAGAACCGTTGCGCCCTCCGGCAAACGGCGTAGATCGCCGGTAGGCGTGAACACATACACATCGCCCTTCCGCTGCACAATCGAACCCTTGACGCCTTTGTACGACCAGTGCGCCGCCACGCCCTGCTCCGCCACTTCATCCATGCGCCTGGTACGTATCTGTACCTCCACCCAGCGTTTCTCGGGACCCAACACGGTCGTGTGCAGACTCTCGTATCCGTTCTCCTTCGGAACGGACAGCCAGTCACGAAGACGTTTCGGATTCGGCGTAAAGATATCCGTTATCAGCGAATAGACCTGCCAGCAATCGGATTTCTCGCGCTCCAGAGGCGAATCGAGAATAATACGGATAGCAAACAGATCGTAAATCTTATCCACATCACAATGCTGCGCCTGCATCTTGTGATAGATGGAATGAATCGACTTGGGACGCCCCTTGATAGAGAAAACAAATCCCTCTGCTTTCAACTTCGCCTCCAGCGGCGCAATGAACGAAGCGATATACGCCTCACGCTCCTTTTTCTTCGCGTTGAGTGCGTGCGCTATGTATTTATAGGTATCGTAGTCCAGGAACTTCAACGCCAGATCCTCCATTTCCGTCTTTATCTGGTACAGACCAAGACGATGCGCCATCGGAGCGTGCAGATTCTGGGTCTCACGCGCGATGTGACGACGACGATCGGAGTCTCCTTCCGCGTCCAGCTGACGAAGCAGTTCCAGACGCTCGTTGAGGATAGAAAATAGGACTTTATTGCTGTCTTCCATACTTCTTTTTCAAAAAACGGCACAAAGTTACGATTTTTCTTGCACATATGCAAATTTTTTTGTACCTTTGCAGCGATTTTGTGAAAACTAACAATTTTTACCATATGAAAGCATCAAGAATTATCGTTATTTGCGCTCTCGGTCTAGCAGTCATCCTGATGGGTGTATTCTGTGTGAAGAGTGTTACAACCCCTATCAAGTTTGAGAAAACCAAAGAGGCTCGCGATGTAGAAGTGATCAAGCACCTCGTTGACCTGCGTACCGCAGAGGTGGAGTTCCATCACCAGAAGGGTGTCTTTACTGCGAACCTGGATTCGCTGCTCCTCTTCCTCAAGACCTCGCCCAAGAAAGAGGTGCTCAAGGAGGGAAGTCTTACCGACAAGCAGCTGGAAGCCGGTTTGAATGAGACCAAAGCTATCAAGATTCTCAATGAGGCAAAGAAAAAAGCCTTGAAGAAGAATGCTTTTGATGACAATGACGCACTCTATGCCTATATCTGGGCGAATGATGCCGAGGTAATAAAGAACGGTTTGCAGGGTTTCCGTCGTGACACCATTGAATCGAATATGATTCAGGCGCTCTACAAAGGCGAGTATGACGCGACCACCATTGACCGTATCATCGTCATCCCGTTCAGCAACGGACAGCGTTTTGAGATGGAGGTCAACAATGACTATAAGACCAGCCAGGGTATCCGTGTTCCGCTGTTTGAGGCACGCGCTCCGTTTGACAGCTATCTGGGCGACCTGAACAAGCAGGAACTGGTTAACCTCAACGACCGCGAGAAGAAACTGGAGCACTATACCGGTTTGAAGGTGGGTGATATCTACGCGCCGAACAACAATGCCGGTAACTGGGAATAAGTCGATCGAATCGACACCCGATTAGCCATGCGGATCATTTCCGGAAAATACGGGGGGCGGCGGTTGTCGCCCCCTAAAAATATAACCGCGAGGCCGACTACCGACTTCGCCAAGGAGAGTTTGTTCAATCTGCTCAATAACCGTCTGGACTTTGAGGGGATAGACATGCTGGACCTGTTCGCCGGAACAGGAGGAATCGGTATCGAATGTATCAGTCGCGGAGCTCGCGAAGTAACGGCAGTTGAGATTGCACACGTCCAGCAGAACTGGATTATAGCCTGCTGCAAGCAATTGGGAATACGTAATCTGAGTGTCATCCGCGGCGATGTGTTCAAGTTCCTTGCAGCCTGCCGCATTCAGTATGACCTCATCTTCGCCGACCCGCCATATGCTCTGGAGCAGTTACCTGCTCTACCCGACATCATCCTTGCGAAAGACATCCTTAAACCGGACGGATGGCTCGTCGTCGAGCATGGGAAAGATACGGATTTCACTTCGCATCCCAGACACATCGAAACCCGTACATACGGAAGTGTCCATTTCAGTTTTTTCCAATAAAAAAAGAGGCGCAACGCCTCTTTTTATTATGGATTAAGTTCCACGTATATCTCCAGCAACTTGCACAAGCCTTTCGGTTCGATGACAATGTCATTCAGCGATGCCGGAATAAGTACCGCCTCGCCCAAATGCATCGATACAGTACGGTTCTCTTCGTTCTCGCAATCCAATGCCGTCACGTTGCATGCTCCTTCCACGCACATATATGCCACGAATGAGTCCAGCAGCGCATAATCACGCTGGATCGTTTGCGCAGGACTAAGCAGATTAGTGGTGAAGAACGGTGTCTTCTTGAGATTCAATGCCCCGTTGATACGCGGAGCCGTACGGGTGACCAGTTCCTCCTTCTTCGGCGCAAAATCCATTACTTTCAGCGCCTTGTCCAGTTTGAGAGGACGTTTCTTGCCGTCATTTCCTACACGGTTGTAGTCATACAGACGATAGGTGATATCCGAGTTCTCCTGAATCTCCGCGACGATCGTGTCCTTGCGCATTGCATGCACCGTTCCCGTCGGAATAAAAGCCACATCGCCCTCATGTACGTCATAGCGTTTCAGATAGTTGGCTAAAGTACCGTCCGCGATCGCAGCATGTATCAAAGATACATTCATCTGTTGCGTCCAGCCTAAATAGATAGACGCTTTTCCCTTGGAAGGCATTACGTACCACATCTCCGTCTTCCCCAACGACTCCTCGTTCTCCATGGCAAAATCATCATCCGGATGAACCTGAATCGACAGATCATCCACCGCATCGATGAACTTCATCAACAGCGGGAAGTGATTTCCGAACGCCTCATACACCTTTCCGCCTACCAGTTCGTCCATATAGACTTCCAGCAGATCCTGCAAGGTATCTCCTGCGTGCGAGCCGTTACTCACCTCCGTCTGGTACTTCTCCACATCGGAGATGACCCATGCCTCGCCTACGTTCTCGTAGTCTGCCGGCACATGGTCGTACCACTTCTCAATCGTGTGTCCGCCCCATAACTTATGGAATAACTGCGCCTTGAACTTAAATGGATACAGCATATTGTTATAATTTTCTGATTTGTTTCTCCCATTTCCACGCACTTGCGAGCACGTCGCGGATAGGTGTACAGGCTTTCCAGCCCAGTACCTCATTGGCTTTCTTGGGCGCTGCCCATACCTGCTCGATGTCGCCCTCACGGCGTCCAACGATGGAATACGGAATCTTGACACCCGTAGCCTCTTCGAACTCATGAATCAGCGTGAGCACACTCAGTCCGGTTCCCGTTCCTAAGTTGAAAATCTCCACTTGCTCGCGATCCGTCGCATGCAACATCCGGTCTATCGCCTTCACATGGGCTTTCGCCAGATCCACCACATAGATATAATCGCGTATGCACGAACCGTCCGGCGTGTTGTAATCATTTCCGAACACTTTCAGTTCCGGACGCAGTCCTGCAGCTGTCTGGGTAACGAACGGCAACAGGTTCTGCGGAACGCCGTTAGGCAGTTCGCCTATCTTCGCCGACGGATGGGCTCCGATCGGATTGAAATAACGCAAGATGGTAGCATGCAGGTTTTTATCGGCATGTGCCTGGTCCTGAATAATCTCCTCGTTGATCTGCTTCGTATTACCATAAGGCGAGAGAGCCGTCTGGATAGGCGCGGTCTCATCTACCGGCAGATGATCGGCATCGGGCTGACCATAGACGGTACACGAAGAGGAGAACACGATATTGGGCACTTGGTGTAAACGCATTACTTCCAGCAACGTAATCAGACTGCCGATATTATTGCGGTAGTACAGTAACGGTTTCTCCACCGATTCACCTACCGCCTTGCTGGCTGCGAAATGAATGACGCCGACAATATCAGGATAACTCTTGAACACATTGTCCAGATCCGTAAAATTACCGCAGTCAATATTCGCAAAATCGGGTTTGCGACCGACAATACCCGCAATACCGTCCAGCACATCAACGGACGAATTACTCAAGTTGTCCACGATCGTCACGTCATAGCCCTGCTGCATTAACTCAACCGTCGTATGAGACCCTATATAACCGGTTCCTCCGGTAACAAGAATTCTTGCCATATTCGATTCGTATTTACGATTTACCAATTTTCGTCCGGTCGTCCGTCAGAACAATTTCTCCGGATAGACGCCCTCTTTGATAAGATGATTGATTTTCATCACTACTTGCGGCCTGTCGTCCGCGTAGGTCACCCCGAACCACTTGCTCGGCGTGTCCAGCACCTTGCAACTCGCCTTGCCGTCCTGAATCAACTGGTTCACAACGGACGGGATATAATATTCGGACTTCAGATCCTGACCTCTTTCGGCGAGGAAGATACGGAATGCTTCTTCGGAATAGCGGAAATATTCCGGCGTAAAGCCCCACATGTTCATCGAGACAGGTGTGTTCGGCGCTAACGGAGTATCTACCCCGTCCTCCGTAAACACAATCTGCCCGTTTTTCTCCTCTATCTTCGTACGTTCCGTTACGTCTGTCAGACATCCGTTCCCGTCCGTCTGGCAAACCCCGCGGCTTACCGTTCCGTTCTCACTCAAGGTGTTGCATACGCGATACCCGACCATGCAATAATGCCCCTCCGTACCGGCTACCGTACGCAAATAATCCGCCAGCACTTGGAAGGACTCACGTCCGTAGAAATCATCCGCGTTAATGACCGCAAAAGGCTCATGAATAACGTCCTTTCCCATCAGTACCGCGTGGTTCGTTCCCCACGGCTTGGTACGTTCCGGGTTGTACGTACATCCCGAAGGAACATTCTCTATTGCCTGAAAACACACTTCGCACGGAACTTTGTCCGCATATTTAGAGAGCACTTTCTCACGGAAATCCGCTTCAAAATCTTTGCGGATAACAAATACTATCTTACCGAATCCGGCACGCAGGGCATCATACACGCTGTAGTCCATGATAGTCTCGCCGCACGGTCCAAGACCGTCCAGTTGTTTGAGACCGCCATAACGGCTACCCATTCCTGCTGCCAATATAAATAATGTAGGTTGCATTATATTTTCTGTTTTTACTACTAATTCCTTTGTACATTGTACATTGTACATTGTCCTTTGTACCTTGTACATTCCTTTATTCATTCACAATGATCGTTCTTCCGTCTTTCTTTTTGTGCCGGAACCAAAGTCCGTACACCTCGGAGCAGTTACCGGCGGTGATAAACGCCTGGATATGATTATTACGGATAAACGCCATCAGCGAAGAGAACTCGTCCTGGGTAAGCAGCGTCTGTATCTCCTGATGCTCTTCCCTACTGTATCCGCCTTCTATCTTATAGATGGAACACCCGCGCACGAGCGTTTCAACAATATAGGCACGCACCCGTTCGGACTCGTTGGAAACAATGCAGACACGTTTGCGTTTGTTGAACGAAGCCATGAAATAATCAATCGCCAATCCGTTAATCCACGTACCGATAATACCGATCACGACCATTCGGAAATCGTTGATGAAGAATGCCGTACAGCATATCATCGCCCCTCCGATAGCCACCGATGTACCGATGTCGAAATGCAGATACTTATTGAAAATCTTACCCAATATATCCAATCCTCCTGTCGAAGCGTTGATTCGGAACAGGAATGCCTGACAAACGCTGAGCAACAACACGAAGCAGATGAGGTCGAACCACACATCGCCCATGCCGAGTCCGCCGCTCATGACGCTGTCCCGTACACGTTCCAACACTTCGCCCGAACGGCTCAACAGATACGGATTTCCATGCGCGTCCAGAACGGTCTGTCCGGCTTGCAGTTGAGCCAGTATATCCGGCGCATCGATCACCTTGTGCGTCAGGTTGGTATAGGGATAAATGCGATCCCACATCTGCGTCAACGGACCAAGAATCATCGCTGTATAGACCGTCTTGGCGCCAAATTCGTTACCTATCAGGATAAACGCCAGTAACAGCAGAAACGCGTTAATGCCCATCACAATCATTGAGAACGAATCCGCATCGCCGCCTATTATCGTATTGATCACGATGGAGAGACCCGATATAGAACCTACGATCAGATGGCTCGGCATCAGAAAATAATAGACCGCTATTGCCCCGACACTCATTCCGACGGTCATCATCAGCAACTCACGCCAGAACTTGACGGTCTTGACGGCGTCCCAGAAGGTCTGTGCCAATCCACGCCAATACGCTAACGTAATATATTCTTTCAAATGTTCCATATCTTTCAACTCTCTTTCACCACCAGACGCGCCGTGCGGCGGGTGGTCTGACTAAGCATAATGGTTCTTCCTGCCTTTGCCCGCTCCAATATCTCCGGCGTGGTACCACGAATGGTCAGAAGCGACAAATGGTCGTTATAACTGACATCGAAATGTTCTTTGAGTGCCTCCAACGCCTCCGGTACAAACCGCGTATTATCCACACAAACAGATATGGTAACGGCGGAAGACTGGATAAGCGACACCTTCAGACGATGACGATGGATAATATCAAATATCTCACTCAGGCTCTCCTCCAATACAAAAGCGAAATCTTTCGCCCGCATCGTGATGAGCAGCTGGTTCTTACGCCATATATACACCGGTATGTCTATCGGTCCAATACCGTCTTCCGCTATCCGCGAGCCGGAAGCAGCAGGGTCGCCAAACGGCTTCACATAGAGCGGAATACGCTTGTTCTCCAGAGGGCGGATGGTCTTCGGGTGAATAATCTGCGCACCCGAATAACTCAGTTCGACGGCATCCCGGTAACGCAACGACGGGATCAATACCGTATTGGATTCAATACGCGGGTCGGCATTCAGGATACCCGGCACGTCTTTCCAGATGGTAACGCTCTCGGCATCCAGATAATTTCCCAACACCGCAGCGGTATAATCCGAGCCCTCACGACCGAGCGTCGTACGCTTGCCGTCCTCCGTTCCGCCGATGAACCCTTGGGTCACCACAATCCGGGGTCTGGCAGGACGATCCCAGCCGGCACGGATCACGGATCGGCTCGTCTCGTCATCTATCTTTGCTTCACGCCATGTATGATCCGTACGCAGCAGTTTCGGCATGTTCCACCACTCGACGGACATGCCTTGCTTGAGCAGATAAACGGCGACGATCTGTGTCGAGAGCAGTTCGCCCATCGACACAATCTGGTCATAGTTCTCGTCGTAGCACAAAGAGGGGTCGTACGGAATCTCACCTTGTAGCCGGATATCGACACCCGGTTGCAACCCCAACTCTTTCATGACGGCTACGTGGAAATCAATGATTTCAACCCATTGGGTAAGGGCTTGTTCCTCTTTGCCGGAAGCCAACAGCTCCACCACACGCTCCAAAGCATTGGTGGTCTTCCCCATCGCCGAAACAACGACCATGAGTTCGTCCGTTTCCATACGAACGATCTTCGCTACGTTCCGAACGCCTTCCGCGTCCTTCACCGAGGCTCCGCCAAACTTATAAACCCGCATAAATCACCAATAACCAATTACCAATCACCAATGACCAATTATAAATTCGCCATCCGGATAGCGGTATAAGCGCCTTCGACTCCTTTGTTGCCCAACTTACCGCCGCAACGGTCTAATGCCTGCTGCTGGTTCAGCACCGTCAATACCGAAAAGATGACGGGAACCTTGCCCAGGGCATTCAGCGCCGCTACACCTTGTGTCACGGATTGGCACACATAGTCGAAATGCGGTGTCTCGCCCTGTATAACACACCCAATGACCACAACTGCATCGATACGCTCCTCTTTCATCAGCCGGGCGGCTCCATAGGTCAGTTCGACCGTTCCAGGAACATGCACAATGTCAATATTCTCCTCCGGCACGCCGTGCTGAAGGAATGTATCGACGGCTCCTTGCGCCATGGCGTACGTGATTTCGCTGTTCCAGTCCGCCACTATAACTGCATAGCGCTGACGTGCAAGGACGTCAGCGCCAGGCAATTGGGTAGCATCGTATTTAGACAAATCAGTTGTCATTATTGAGCTACGGCAATGTATTTGTCAATGTCTTGTGCTTCGGAAGAAGAAGGATAATTCTCCTTGATCGCTTTGAATGCCTTGAGAGCTTTGGCTTTCTCACCTTCGTGCAGATAAACGATACCTGCTTTTTTCAGACTCATTGGAGCGATCATCTCGTTACCGGACTCAGCGGCGGACTCAAACGCCTTGGCGGCTTTGCCGTACTCCTGCAACTCCACATAGGCATCACCGAGCAACTGACGGGCAGCGGGATCGATATTGAGGTCGTCAGCGAAGAATTTCTTCAAATACTTGGCAGCCTCTTCGTACTCCCCTTTCTCATAATAGCAGATACCGGCATACAATGCAGCCAGCTTGCCCTGCTGATAGAAACCGTACTCGTCTGCAATCGCTTCAAATCCAATGCACTCTGCCTCATCGCCCATGAGCGCTTTGTCGAAGTCACCCGCCATGAAATATACCACAGCCTTGGCATTCTCGTTGCTTGCCTCCAATGCTTTGGGTTTGATAACATACTGGTTGATAGCGATAACAGCCATTACTACGACAGCGATGCCCGCTACAATCCATGTAATCAGATTTGCGTTTTCCTCAATCCATTTACCTGCGCCGGTAAGCGCTTCGTTCACTTCCTGAAGCTGCTCATCCTGTCTCTCAAATTCTTGTTTTTTCTTTGCCATAATATCATTAAATTATTGTTTACAATAATACATTTACTATTTTCTCATCAAAATAGCGTGCAAAGGTACGAAAAAAAACGCACATGTGCAAATTTTTGTGCGTTTTTTTTGATTTTTTCAATAAATTGACAATTGTATCACCAATCAACAATCACCAATTACCAATAACCAATCACCAATTACCAATAACCAATCACCAATTACCAATCCTCACTCCTTCTTCTCCAAATCATACCGGAAACCGAGATACACTTTCCATCCATTCGTCGGAGCGCAGACCATCGAAGCGTCAAAATCCGATCCCCACGGATTGAAACTGTCCACTATCGGATCCGCCTGACGGAAATTGGTCATATTCTCCGCGCCGAGGTACAAGCTGCATGTGCGGAAATACTTCGTCACCTGCGCCATCAACTGCGGATACCACGTAATGGGCTTGGGTGTTCCGTAGCCGCCCAACATATCTCCGTACGCCGTAAAACCGTCCGGCATCCGACTGATACCGTTGAACTGCGCCGTGACGTCAAACTGCCATTTCTTGAGCGGCGTCTGGTAACTGGTGGTTATTACTCCTTTGAACCGGTTCGTCAGCGCTTTGGGACGCAGTTCGTATTGACTGGTCGTTGCATTGAACGTAGTCTGCTCCACGTCCGTATAACGGAACGCTGCGGTCCACGTCCAACCGCGTAGCACCTCTATCGACGCCTCTATCTGCGCGCAGTGCGCAAACGAACGGGCGCCCGGGATATCTTGCTGATTATAAATATACACGGCATGCTGGTCCTGATCCATATCCACGATAAGCGAATTGAGGAAATGGGTGTAATAATACTCCATCGACAACTGCAGTTCGCGTTTTCCCATCGGGATGTAGAAGGTCGTGGAGATTCCTGTATTCACCGCACGTTCCTGCGCTACCGGGGACGTTATATGCAGCGCGCGGCTGGAAGGCATCATGGACGCATTATCCGCAATCACATTCGGGCTGCGGTAGCCCATTCCGGCACTCGCACGCAGCGTCCACCATTGGAACGGCGAATAACGCACGTTCGCACGGGGCGTAACAAAGAACCCGTACTGATTGGACCAGTCTCCGCGCACACCCGCCACCAGAGACAGCATGTCCGAGTACGTATAGCTGTATTCGGCGAAAATGCCGGGCGTCACCTCGTCCCGGTCAAAGTTCACCGGGCCATAGTACCATAGTGCCGGAACAGGACCAACTCCGGCATAGAGCGAACTCAGTCCCTCTCTGTAGCGGTCGTAATTGACCGACAGACCGGCACTCAGACGATGGTCGTTATCAATCAGTCCCGCTCCTTCCCAGTTACCCTGCCAGATGGCATTGAGATAAGCGTTCAGCTGGTTTGCTTTCCAATTTCGCAGACCATAGGTGTTGTTCAGGTCATGATAACTGACCGCCGCGATGACCGCTACGGACGAACCGCTCTCGTCATCATAGACGTAGCCGTTTTTCATGAATCCCTCCACGCGCCATGTGTTCAAATCGATCTTGTACGGATTGCTCAGCGTATCCGAATGGTGACCGGTCTGTCCGCCCAAACGACGGTCGTACAATCCGCGGACGAACGCCTGGAACGTATAATCGCCGTGTTTATAGACCCAACGGTTGGCAAGGTTGGCATTTTGCAACTTGGGCATGTCCACAAACGAGTCGTGGTTTCCGTCCATGGTCATGAAACTCTGTCCGTAATGCGCCAAAACGCCGGTATAAAGTCTCTCATGATGGCAATGTTCCCCATGTTCATGATGATGCTCTTCTCCGGAATGCTCATGCTCCTCCGAATGCTTCAACGGAATCTCCCATCCGCCCGTGATATTCGCCTCCGCCATCAACTCGCTGTTGAGCATAAGATTGATGCTCAACGGATTCTGCGTCTGCGGTTTGAGCAGATCCACGTTGATCTGTCCCGATGTCGCTTCGTAGCCGTTGATGACAGAGGACGTACCTTTGCTCACCTGAATACCGCCCATCCACGATCCGGGGATATACTCCAGACCGAAATTCTGCGCCAGACCCCGGACGGCAGGCGTGTTCTCTTGCAGCAACTGGACATATGTGCCGCTCAGTCCCAACAAACGGATCTGCTTCGCACCGGTAGCGGCGTCCGAATAGGCGACATCGACGGAAGCATTCGTCTCAAAAGCTTCGGACAGGTTGCAGCATGCCGCGCGGCATAACTCCTCCACGCCGATCATCTGGCTGTCAAAAGCCGACAAACGGTCAGCCACGACACCGCGTTTGCGCTCCATGATAACGATCTCGTCCAAGACCGACTCGTCGATTAATACGACCGTAAGAGGCTTGCGGTCCACTACATCTACCGTATCGCTATGACAGCCGACAAACGAGAACACGAGTTTGTTATGCATGCCGGTAGGCTGAGTCGCGGATACGGACGGCTTCAACGGCATGATGGTGAATTGTCCTTCAAAATCGGTTGCTACACCAACCGTCGTACCTGCCCAATAGACGTTCGCGCCGACCAGCGGTTCACCCGATCCGTCCAGCACGACACCCGTCACCTGCGCGCGCACTCCCACGCACGCACCTATACACAATATAAGGAATAATAATTTTCTCATTTCGGCTGCAAAATTACAACAAAAAAACGACATACGCAAATGCATATGCCGTTTTTCTGCCAAAATCCCCAATTTTAGGGATAGCGGATTTACTCCTCTTCGGTCTGCGAAGCAGCGTAAGCAGCGAGCAGTTTCTCCTGCACATCAGCCGGAACGAGCTGGTAGCTGTTGAACTGCA
Organism: Paludibacteraceae bacterium; assembly: GCA_905233375.1. Lineage (GTDB taxonomy): Bacteria > Bacteroidota > Bacteroidia > Bacteroidales > Paludibacteraceae > Colicola. The sequence continues at coordinate 148,986 of CAJOEJ010000002.1, forward strand.
TCGTGAACGTAGCACGACCGCCGGTGAGCGAACTGAGCGTCGTCGAGTACGAAGCCAGCTCTTTCAAAGGCACTTGGGCTTTGAGGCGCGTGAAGGACTTCTCGGTCTCCATACCCATTACCATACCGCGGCGACCGTTGATGTCACTCATGACATCACCCATGATCTCCGACGGAACGAATACCTCGAGGTCATAAACCGGCTCGAGAACCTTCGGATTCGCCTCTTTGAACGCCTGGGCGAACGCGTTACGTCCTGCCAGACGGAACGAGATTTCGTTCGAATCAACCGGGTGCATCTTACCGTCGTAGATGATCACGCGTACGTCACGGGCGTACGAACCGGTCAACGGACCCTGCTCCATTCGATCCATGATACCCTTTACAATCGCCGGGATAAAGCGTGCATCGATGGCACCGCCGACGATCGAGTTGATAATGATGAGCTTGCCGCCCCACTCGAGGTTGATCTCCTGCTGGTCCTTGACGGAAATCTTGTACTCCTGGTTTCCGAACTTATAGGTCTCCTTAACCGGCATGCCTTCCTCGTACGGCTCAACGATGAGGTGAACCTCACCGAACTGACCGGCTCCACCGGACTGTTTCTTGTGACGGTAGTCGGCACGGGCGGCCTTGGTGATGGTCTCGCGATACGGGATCTTCGGCTCGCTGAACTCAATCGGCATCTTGTCGTTGTTCTCCAGACGCCATTTGAGCGTACGGAGGTGGAACTCACCCTGACCGCTGATGATCATCTGGCGGAGCTCTTTGCTCTGCTCAACGATCCATGTCGGGTCTTCCTCGTGATAACGGGTCAGCAGGGCTGCCAGCTTCTCCGCGTCACTCTCTGTTACCGGCTTGATAGCACGGCGGTAACGGGGCTGCGGATACTGAATCGGAGCGTATTGGTTCTCGCACTCCTTGGCATTCAGCGTGTTACCCGTACGGGTATCTTTCAACTTGACGGTTGCACCGATGTCACCGGCTGCCAACTCATCTACCGGCACGCGGATCGAACCGGCTACGCTGTACAACTGCGAGATACGCTCTTTCGAGCCGCGCTCCATGTTCACCAGGTCGTCGCCGTTGTGAATCGTACCCTGCATTACGCGGAAGTAGTTCACCTCGCCGATGTGCGGTTCGACGGAAGTCTTGAATACATATACGCTGGTCGGAGCACTTGCGTCCGGACTGATTTTCTTGCCGTCAACGGTCGGATACGTGAACTGTGCAGGACTCGGAGCCATGCCGTTCAGGAAGTCCATCAAGCGGCGTACACCCATATCTTTGGCACCCGAGCAGCAGAGTACCGGGTACATCGAACCGTCGGCATAAACGCATTTGAGACCTTGCATGATCTCCTCGTCGGTCAGACCTTCGCCCAAGAACTTGTCGAGAAGTGTCTCATCCGCCTCGGCAGCCGCTTCGGACAACTGCGAACGCATCTCTTCCACTCTGTCTGCATACTCGGCAGGGATGTCCTTCAACTCGGGAGCACCGCCTTCTGCTTTCCATACCAGCATCTTGCCTTTCAGCACGTCGATAACGGCATTGAAGCCCGCGCCGGCGTTGACCGGGAACTGAATCAGCGTACACTTGTTACCGAATACATCCTTCAGCTGGTTGAACGTACGCTCGAAGTCTGCATCGGGATGATCGCACTTGTTGATAACGAACGCCAGCGGTTTCTTGGCATGCTCTACGAGACGGAAGTTATTCTGGGTTCCCACCTCGACACCGCCGTTAGCGCTCAGCAGAATCATTGCCGAACCGCACATCTGCAAAGCCGCTACCGTACCGCCGCAAAAGTCATCACTACCTGCGCAGTCGATAATGTTCAGTTTCTTGCCCTCGAACTCGATGTTACAAACCGTACTGAATACGGAATAACCGTACTCCTTCTCTACCGGGAAATAGTCGCACACGGTGGATTGTGCTTCAATCGAACCGCGGCGCTTGATCACCCCGCACTCGAACAACATCGACTCCATCAAAGTCGTTTTACCCGATCCCGAACCGCCTAACATAGCGACGTTCTTGATCTCATTTGCTTGATAAACTTTAGCCATAATTGTGTTATTTAAGGTATTTATTTTTGCTTTTGCAAACTTTACATGACAAAAACGGGGCAAAGGTACGAAAAAAAACGCACATATGCAAATTTTTGTGCGTTTTTTTATGAAATTATTCCATTTTTGGAGTAAGAATACCGAAAATCGCTTCCTTTTATCAGAACTCTACCTTCGGAGCTTTCTCTGCGCCGGGTTCTGCCTCGAAGTATGCCTTGCGGTCAAAGCCGAACATAGACGCTACGATGTTAGCCGGGAAACGGCGGATGAAGGCATTGTACTCTTTCGCCGAATCGTTGAACATGTTACGCGCGGAGGCGATCATATTCTCCGTGTTCTCCAGCTGGTCTGCCAACTGCTTGAAGTTCTCGTTGGCTTTCAGATCCGGATACCGCTCCGAAACAGCCATGAGGCGTCCTAATGCCTGACTCAACTCACCCTGTGCGGACTGATAAGCAGCCAACTGCTCCGGAGTAGCGTTCGCCGGATCAACTGTGATCTGGGTCGCTTTTGCACGTGCATCCATAACGCCGACAAGCGTTTCCTGCTCATGGGAAGCATAGCCCTTGACCGTAGCCACGAGGTTCGGCACCAGATCCATACGGCGTTGATACTGAGCCTCCACTTGTGCCCATGCGTTTTCTACATTCTCCTGCATCGTCACCATCATGTTATACCGACCGGCGATCCAGAAACCGATCAGAACGAGAACCACTACGACAACGATAGAAACCAAAATTCCTTTTTTCATAATACAATTGTTTTTTATAGTTAATAATGTGAATTACTGTTAAAAATGCCTTCCTGCGCCGCCGCCGGAACTGCGACCGCCGCCCCACGAGCCGGAACTGCTTCCTCCGCCCCACGAGCCGGAACTGCTTCCTCCGCCCCACGAACCCGAACTGCCGCTATACGAACTGCTGGTCGTCAATGCCGGAAGAACCACATCTTTGATCATCTTGTACCCGCAGCACAGACATACATTCGTATCCTTGCGCAAACCGTTCGAATAGCTCGTTGCCTTCGTAACGGTGGTACTGCTCTCCGTCTTCATTGCCTCCGCCTTGCATTGCGGGCATTGGGTGTAGTAGTAGTATTTCTTGCCCTTGTGCTGCTTGCTCTGCGTCGTGCCGCAATCCGGGCACACCCATATCTCGTATTCGCGCGACTGGAGCTCCTCCTCTTTCTTCTGCTCGGCTGTCAGCACGCGGCGCGGGTCATTCTTGTCCACCGGCTCCATCACACGACCGCATTTGGAGCAGGTGAACGGAATCGCTTGCACCCTCTTGCGCGCGATTATATAATATATATATAGAAACAGCATCGGAATCGGGAAGATGAACGAAAGGCATCCTGTCGCACTCTTCGCATTCGACGACTGATCTTGTATCTCCTTCTGGCTCTGACCGGGTTTGCCCTGAATACGCTGGAAGCAGTACCGCGCCATCAGAATAGCGACTATGAAACCGAGCCATAGATAGAGAACGATCCACAGCCATTTGCGGGGGGATTCGGGCTTCCATCCCAACAGCAGTTCCGCACGGCTCGAGTCGTTCATCATGAGCTCCTCTATATCGAGGCAGATATGCAGCAAGCCGTTGTCAAAATCGTTGTTGCTCAGCCATTCGAAATTGTCATCCAGTATCTCGCCGCTCTTGGAGTCCGTCAGGATACCTTCGACACCCTTACCCGTAATAATCTGTATATCACGCCGTTCGCTCGACAGGAAGAGCAGCACGCCGTTGTTCTTGTCCGCCTTGCCGATCCCCCAGTGGTTGAACAGATCCCGCGCAAAACTATAGGTCGTATAAGGCGTGTCGAAATCCTTTACCACCACAACAGCGAGTTCGACCTCCGTGTTCTTTTCCAGCCGGGTGCATAGTTCGTTCAACTGCTTCTCCGTTTCCGGGGTAATGACCGCGTCCGGATTAGACACATAAAAATCCTGACCTTTCTCCTTGGGAGAAGGCATCGTCTCCAGTGTATATGCCTCCGCGCGCATAAAAAGGAACGCGCACAAGCCAAACACCAACAATAATACACGTTTGGGGTTCATATGCAGAGATTTTTAGTCATGAATAAGTTATGTTTTCCCATGTATAGAGTAATCCGCCGCAAAGGTACAACAAATTTTTGACATATGCAAATTTTTATGCATTTTTTTGTCAGATATATGCTCTTCCCGCCTCATTGTGCATTTTTGGCGCATGATTGCGACAACAAAAACATCCTCCATTCCGCCGGATACCATCCGGCATTATTAAACCTTTTGTACATTGCACATTGTCTCTTTGTACATTATCTCCCCCTTCGTCCGTTTCCCGAAATTGTATTCGGGTCTTTCCCTCCCTCCTCCGTTCGGCGTTTTCTCTTGTATCCGTCCAATCTTGGCGGATAGAAAACGCCGCCTTCCGTCTCATCCCCTTCGTTATCCCGATCTCTTGTCCCTTCCCGCTATCCCGACTCTTCCTTTGTACATTGTACTTTGTCCCTTTGTCCCTTATATTGTCCCTTTGTACATTAATTCATTATTTCTGACTTTTTCACCCTCAAAAATTTGCATATATCAAAATTTTTCCGTACCTTTGCACCGATTTTTAAAAGATAAACTTAAATAATCCGTATAATATTCATAAAATATCCATATACTATTCATATGCATTTCTTATGTTATTCATATGCGATTTATATGATATTGATATGCTATTCATAGGTTATTGCTATGACATTCTTGTGATATTCATAGAATATAATCGACACTAAGTCCTAATCATTACGTAACAACACTATAACAATATACTACTATGGCTAAAGTTTCTTTTACACCCGGTATTGACGGTACGGCTGGCGCGTTGTCAAAACAGGGAATTATCACGCGCCAGAAAACATACCGCGATGCACGCGGTCGCATCATTGCCTACGGCAAACAGGAAGGCTATTTCATCGCTCATCCGCGCGATTTCAAACGCGATCCCATGCAGGGCAAGGAATTGGAGCACCACAATCTCTGGCGGGACGTCTGCCGCCAAGCCAAGACCGAACTCGCCGATCCTGAGTTACGTTCACAATGGGAAGAGCGCTTCTACGCCCAACTGCCATCTACCAAAGGCACCCTTCCCGACCCGATGGCACCCATTGACAATGCTACCGGCGCACAGAAACGCTACGTCCAGCTGTACGCTTTCACACGGGCTATGATCTACCAGGAACGCAAATCCCAAACTCCCGAAAACATTTAACACCATTTTTAGCCATCTATCAAAAAAAACGCACAAAAATTTGCACATGTGCGTTTTTTTTCGTACCTTTGCAGGCTGAAAAAAATTTGAACATACCACCCGTAATGAAACAACCATCTATTATAGTACCCGAGGGGTGTACGCGCGTGCTGCTACATGCGTGCTGTGCGCCTTGTTCCAGCGCGATCGTGGAATGGTTGTTGGCGCATGACATAGAACCGGTCATCTATTACTACAACCCCAACATCTACCCGCTCGAGGAGTATGAGATCCGCAAGAACGAAAGCAAACGCCATGCGGAGAGTCTGGGTATCCAATGGATTGACGAAAATTATAACCACGAGGCATGGTGGCATGATATTTGTGGGCTGGAAAACGAGCCGGAACGGGGCAAGCGCTGCGAGGTGTGTTTCTACCACCGCTTGTTAGCAACCGCCCGGAAAGCGCAGGAGTTGGGCATTCCCTTCTTTGCCACTACCCTCGCCTCTTCACGATGGAAGAATCTGGAGCAGATCAATGCGGCAGGTGAGAGGGCAGCTGAAGTGGTGAATAATGCGCGTCCGGAGACAATCCGGTTCTGGGCGCAGAACTGGCGCAAAGACGGATTGCAGGAACGAAGAAACGAATTATTGAAAGAGTACGCCTTCTACAACCAGACCTATTGCGGATGTGAGTACTCGAGGAATGTTAAATCATAAATGACAAGATGAAAAAGATTTGGATGATCGTGCTTTTGGCTGTTGGGATAACAGCCTGCACAGAAAGAAACACGCCCGGTGATCCGACGGACGACACAAGCGGTTCGGACACTACGGCAGTCACTCCGGGAGACACGGTGATCGTCTCTACGGACACTATCACTATCACGTGGAACGGAACAGCGACCACGATAGAGGGCGAACACAGCGGAGTGAGTGTCAACGGCACAAACGGATACGTGACCGTCAACTCGACCGTTAAAGATATCACGTATATCCTGCGCGGAAACGGTCAGGGACAGCTCTCCATCTACGGAACCAACCGCCACCAGCTCGTTCTGGACAATTTGACGCTTGCGTGCTCAGATGGTCCGGCAATCAACAACCAGTGTAAGAAAAGCTGTTTTGTCGTGCTGCAAGGCACGAACAGCCTGTCCGATGGCTACGACTACGCCACGACGGACGAAGACCGCAAAGCCGCATTCTTCAGCGAAGGGCAGATGATTTTCTCGGGCAACGGAACTTTAGACGTGAAAGGATCGTACAAGCATGCCGTCGCCAGCGATGACTACATCCAGTTTGCGCAGAGTACGGGCACGCTGACCTTGTCTGCCGCCAATGACGGCTTGCATGCCAATGACGGTATCTATATCGACGGCGGTACGTTCACCATCAAAGCGGAAAGTGACGGTATCCAGTGTGACAGCCTCATCGTCATCAACGGCGGTTCTGTCACGATCAGCGCAGGGGGAGACGGCATTCAGTCCGACACGGCTTCCGTCACAATCAACGGCGGTTCGGTCACCGTCACCAAAGCCGGAGACAAGGGTATCACGGCGTTCGGAGACATCATCATCACGGACGGGACCATCCGCATCACGAGCGAATACAAATGCCTCAAAGCCGGCAAGAAAGAGGACAAGACCATCATCAGTGCCGGCAAGATAGACATTAGCGGCGGTGACATCCAGTGTATCTGCACGGGCACTTCGTCCGGCGGATGGGGCAACTCGGACACCAGCAGTCCCGAGGCGATCGAAGCAAAGGGCACGCTCACCATCAGCGGCGGATACGTCTATGCGCAGTCTTCGGACGACGCCATCAATGCGGCGGGTGACCTGACCATCAGCGGCGGATACGTGTGCGCCTACTCGACCGGCAACGACGGTATAGATGCCAACGGAAACCTCTATATACAAGGCGGAGTCGTCTATGCGATCGGTTCAAGTAGTCCCGAGGTGGCACTGGACGCCAATACGGAAGGCGGCAAGAAGCTTTATATCCAGGGCGGCACGATCATAGCAATCGGCAACCTGGAGAGCGGCGCCAGCATAAGCGGCGGAACGTGCAAAAGTGCCAGTTCATGGAACGCCAACACGTGGTACGCCCTGTATAACGGCACTGAGCTCGTCACCGCGTTCCAGACACCGTCCACTACTTCCTCAAGCTACTGGGCTCCTCCCGGCGGCGGACCCGGCGGAGGAGGACCTGGAGGCGGAGGTCCCGGCGGAGGTGGAAGCAGTCTCAAAATGGTAGTCTATACATCCTCCGAACCGGCACTTCAGTCCGGCGTGACGGTAAGCGGCGGAACGGAGATCCTCAACGGCATGATGAACCCCACTGCGGGCGTGACAGGAGGAACCAGCGTGAGCCTGAGTAACTACAGTAACAGCAGATGGTAAAAACGCACAAACATAAAACGTCATATGAAAAAGTACATCTATATTCTGGTATGTCTGCTGATAGCAGGGACATCCGCAGCACAGAGTCTGCTGACACCGGAACAATTAGCCAAACGGGAGAAACGCAAGAACCTCACCGTCAAAGAGTGGAACACCGATTCGAAGACCAAGACCCGCTGGTTGGACCACGTCAAAGTGTATGACGCCCAAGGGCGTTGCATCGAGGAGATCGAATACGCCAGTTACGGACAACGGAAGCGCGTGACCAGCACCTATGACGACACGACCGGCAAGGTGCTCGAAGAAGTGGAGTACAACGACCGAAACCGCCCGGTGCGTATCCGCAAGTATGAGTGGAACGCCGACGGAACCAAAGCCAAGCAGTACAACTACCTGCCCAACGGCAAGCTCTTCAGCGTGAAAGTGTTCGAGTATATTTTTTCGGATAAATAACCCCTCCCAGCCTCCCCTCAAGGGAGGAGCTTTGGTCATTGGATACGATAACTGACATATTATCCTCGTTTGCGCCGATCAGTCTGGCGGAGATGGAGAGCGTCAAGCTCATGAACCGCATCGACACCAAGTATGCGGTGCCTTTGTCGGTTCTGCCGGCTATCCTTCAGGCGGCACAGGCGGATTATTATGCCCAGCAGATAGACGGGCTGCGTATTGCGACCTATGACACCATGTACTACGACACGGACACGCTCGATATGTACATCCGTCATCATGACCGCCAGCTGGTACGCCAGAAAATACGCGTCCGCCAATATGTGGAGAGCCGTTTGACGTTCCTGGAGATCAAGAAAAAGAACAACAAAGGGCGTACCAAGAAGAAACGTATCTCCGTTCCGGGCTTTGAACTGACGGCAGGAACGTTCGGCGAGAGCAAACGCGAAATATGGAGCGTGGAGGATTTTATTGCCGCCAAGAGCCGGTACATATGGAGCGAGTTGAGTCCGCATCTCAGTACGCAGTTCCACCGCATAACGCTCGTCAACAAAGCCAAGACCGAACGCCTGACCATTGACCTCGATCTCGTTTGGCACAATGTGGTGACGGGGGAGACGAAGACGTTCCCGGAACTGGTCATCATCGAACTCAAACGGGACGGCAACGTGCCATCACCCATGACCGGCATCCTGCTAAGCCAGCGTGTACATCCGCTCAAAATCAGCAAATACTGCATCGGGACGGCGCTGACCTCTCCCGGACTCAAGAAGAACCGCTTCAAAGACAAGATCCGAAGAATTGAAAAAATGCTAAATGCTTAAATGCTAAAATGATATGATACAAGTAGATTTGTCAAACCCCACGTTGGAGTTTTTAGAGAACGATCCGGACATCGCCGCCAAATTCGGACAAGCGGATAGTATCTCCTATCTCATGAATTCGATTGCTGACTTTCTGCATGTAGGAAGCAATCTGATCACCATGCCGCTCATGTTCCTGTTCAATTTGCTGGTAACATGGCTCATTGTATATTGTGTCTATTACCGTTTCGGGCGTCGCCGCGACTACTACGTCACGTTCATGCTCTTCTCCAGCGGTATGTTCCTCCTGTTGTGGCTGATGCAGATTCTGGATATACAAACAGGATTCGTATTGGGTCTTTTCGCCATCTTCGGCATGATCCGTTACCGTACCGAAACAGTGCCTATCCGCGAGATGAACTACATGTTTATCGTCATCGCCGTCTCCGTCATCAACTCGCTCAGCCTCAAAGCGGACGATCTGCCCTGGTATCACCTGGTGTTTGCGAACGCGCTTATTATTGCGTTAGCGTGGGGGTTCGAAGCATGGCAGGCGCGCAAACGTACCTCGACCAAGATCATTCTGTATGAGAAAATAGAGAACATCAAACCCGAAAACCGTGCGGCGCTGATAGCGGATTTAGAGGAACGGACGGGACTAAAGGTATTGGATGTAGAGATCGGGCATATTGATTTCCTGCGCGACGTGGCGTATATCAAAGTGACCTATCCTCTGGAGAAAGGCAAAGTGGTAAACAGTATTGACCAGATAACGAAATTCAAATGAGAAAACTATTGGCGGTCATAGCGGCATTGGTCATAGTGCCGGCAGTGAAAGCGTGGGACTACAATGCAACGGGGCAGACAACGGAACAGAGCGTTCAGTTGCGTGCCGGCGCGGACTTTTCCAAGAAATGGAAGAGCGGACTCCAGTTGAGCATTGCGGAGGACCTGCGTTTTAATCTGTACGACGCGGAGAGCGGCATGACGACAGATATGGTTTCCCTCGACACGACGTACGGCGCTTCGTTCAACAAGTCCTACACTACCCTGACCCTGTCTTATGCCCATCCGTCTTTCAACTTCCTGAAAATAGATGCGGGCTACACCTTGCGGCTGTTGGGGGACAAAGGATGGAGCGACCCGAATAAGTTTCTCCGTCACCGGGTGTTCGGAGGCGTGACCGCTTCGTACCGGAACGACCATATCAAACTCTATCTGCGTGAACGGGTGGTATGCGACATGCGTACCGACAGTGTGAATCTGCTGGAGAAAAACCGGTACAACTGCTTTCTCCGTAGCCGCTTGGGAGCCGAGTTCGTCGTTCCCGGCAAACCGCTCAAACCCTATCTGTGGACGGAACTGGAGAACACTCTCAACGCACCGGAGTACCAACGGAAAAACGGACAACAGTATATCAGTCACGTACGTACGCAAGCCGGACTCAAATGGCGCTTGACACAACGGAGCAGTCTGGAGTTTTACTACCGTTTCCAGTACGGCTACAACCGCGATATCAACATCACGAAAAAGAAAGAACTGATCGAGCTGACAGAAGAAAAATCCTTCATGCACGCCATAGGCATAACGTACCATTTTAATTGAGAATTGAATATTGATGAAAGATGACGGCAAAATAGAAGTAATCGGGGCGCGGGTGCATAACTTGAAAAACATCTCCGTGACCATTCCCCGCAAGAAGTTGACGGTTATAACCGGTTTGAGCGGCAGTGGAAAGAGTTCGCTGGCGTTCGATACCATTTTTGCGGAAGGACAGCGGAGGTATATGGAGACGTTCTCTTCGTACGCCCGGGGCGTAATCGGTCAGATGCAACGACCGGATGTGGACAAGATTACGGGCTTGAGTCCCGTCATCTCCATCGACCAGAAAACGACCAGCAAGAACCCGCGTTCAACCGTAGGCACGGTAACGGAAGTGTATGATTTTCTGCGTTTGCTTTACGCGCGGGCGGCGGACGCGTACTCTTACCTGTCGGGACAGAAAATGATCCAATATACCGACCAGCAGATTATAGACCTGATCTGCCGTCAGTATGCCGGCAAGAAAATCCTGCTATTGGCTCCGCTCATCTCCAACCGAAAAGGACATTACAAGGAATTGTTCGAGACGCTGCGCAAGAAAGGCTACCTGCTCGTACGCGTGGACGGCGAGGTAATGGATATCGTGCCGGGCATGAAAGTGGACCGGTACAAGAACCACTCCATCGAAGTGGTGGTGGACCGTCTCAAACCGCAGGAAGACGAGTCCGGCGAGGATCTCAGACGCTTGCGGCAGAGTGTGGACCGGGCGATGACACAGGGAAACGGCATTATGATGATTGCGGAGATGAACGATACGCCTTCCTCCGTACGCTTTCTGTCAAGAAACCTCATGTGCCCGGAGACGGGACTGAGTTATGCCGAACCCGCGCCGCACACGTTCTCCTTCAACAGTCCGTCCGGCTGGTGTCCGCGATGCAAAGGTCTGGGAAAAGTGAAAGCGGACAGTTTGATGCTCAAAGTGGAAAATGACGAGGAACTGGATGAAGTCATCCGTCAGGACAACTGGTACGAGCAGCTTCTCGCCATGACGGCGGAGACCGACGAAGAGGCGGAGGAGAAAGAGGAATGGTGTGAGTGCCCGGACTGCCACGGCAAACGGCTCAACAAGGAAGCACTCAGTTACCGTCTGGGAGGATACACGATCGACCGCTTGTCGGAAATGGATATAGACGAACTGCTGCGCACCCTGGAAGCAATGGTGAATGGTCATGCGTCATCGGAAGACGATGAAGGGCTGAGCAGCAAACAGCGCTCCATTGCCGAGCCGATACTCAAAGAGATCTGCGCCCGTTTGCGGTTCATGCAATCGGTGGGACTGAGTTATCTCAGCCTCAGCCGGAGCAGCGAGAGCCTGTCGGGCGGAGAGAGCCAGCGTATCCGTCTGGCGACACAGATAGGAAGCCGACTGGTGAACGTGCTGTATATCCTGGACGAACCGTCCATCGGACTGCATCAACGGGATAACCAACGGCTAATCAACAGTCTCAAGGAGTTGCGCGATTTAGGCAACTCGGTCATCGTCGTCGAGCATGACGAACAGATGATGCGTCAGGCGGAATGGATTGTTGATATTGGCGAGCGTGCCGGACGACTTGGCGGCAAAGTGGTATTCAGCGGTACGCCGGAAGACCTGCTCAAAACCGACACGCTGACTGCCCGGTACCTCAAGGGGGAGTTGAAAGCCTTCCCCCAGCCCCTCCCTGAAAGGAGGGGAGAAAAAGCGCCTTCCCTTCAGGGGAGGTCGGGAGAGGCTTTCCTCACCCTCAGCGGATGTACGGGACATAATTTGAAAAACGTGACCGTACGGATTCCGTTGGGACAGATGGTGTGCGTGACGGGTGTGAGCGGCAGTGGAAAGAGTTCGCTCATCAACCATACACTCTACCCCATCCTCAGCCAGCGGTTCTACCGCAGCAAGAAGAACCCGTTGCCCTACCGCAGTATAGAGGGCATAGAGTATATCGACAAAGTGATCAACGTGGATCAGTCGCCTATCGGCCGTACGCCCCGTTCGAACCCGGCTACCTACACGAACGTGTTCAACGACATCCGTGAACTGTTCGCCCAACTGCCCGAATCGAAGATACGCGGATGGAAAGCCGGACGCTTCTCCTTCAACGCGAAAGGCGGACGGTGCGACGAGTGCGCCGGAAACGGATACAAGACGATTCAGATGCATTTTATGCCGGATGTATATGTCCCCTGCGAAGCCTGCGGAGGACAACGCTACAACCGCGAGACGCTCGAAGTGAGATGGAAAGGCAAAACGATCTCGGACGTATTAGACATGACCGTTAATCAGGCGGTGGAGTTCTTTGAACCACAGCCTACTATCCTGCGTAAGATAAAAACAATTCAGGAGGTGGGATTAGGCTACATCAAACTCGGGCAGTCCTCTACCAGCCTTTCCGGTGGAGAGAGCCAGCGTATCAAGTTAGCGACCGAGCTGTCCCGTCCGTCCACGGGCAAGACCTTGTATATACTGGACGAACCGACGACCGGTCTCCATTTCGAAGACATCCGCGTGCTGCTCGGCGTGCTCAGACGTCTGGTGGACAAAGGCAATACGGTCGTCATCATCGAGCATAACACGGACGTCATTCACGCCTGCGACTGGCTGATCGACCTCGGACCCGAAGGAGGACGGAACGGAGGTACGCTCGTCGCCGAAGGAACGGTGGAACAGATAAAAAACAACCCTGACAGTATAACCGGACAATTCATTTGATATGTATAGTAACGCCCTCGCCATCATCGCCCTCGTATCGGTGACCATTCTGTTTGTACCGATCATATGCCGCAAACTGCGTATTCCAAGTATTGTGGGATTCATTCTGGTGGGCATCGGAATCGGTAACTACGGTTTCGGTATCATCCCGTATAGTGCGGCGATCCAGACACTCGGCAAGATCGGTATGCTCTATATCATGCTGCAAGCGGGTATAGAGGTCGATATGAACGATTTCTCCCAGCAACGAAGGCATTCTGTCTGGTTCGGATTTTATTCGTTCGCGTTCCCCTTCCTCCTGGGACTGACAACAAGCAAGTTATTGGGTTTCAACTGGGTAACGAGTGCCTTGTTAGGCGCTATGTACGGCAGTCACACCCTCATGACCTATCCGATCGTCAGCCGGTACGGCGTGCAGAAGAACGCCGCCGCCAATATCACCGTGGGAGGTACGATGCTTTCCATCACGCTGGCGCTCCTCGTGTTAGCGGTTCTCAAGAGCAATTTTGTCTATACGGGCAGTCTGAGTGCATGGGGACTGATCGGGCGCATCGTGCTGACAGGAATCCTCATCATGCTGGTCTTCCCGTGGATGGCACAGCGTTACTTCAAGCACCGGTCGGACGCCACAAGCGGTTTCCTTGTGGTGATGACCCTGATGATCGTATCCGCATGGCTTGCCGAGTGGGCGGGACTGGAAGGGATATTGGGAGCGTTCACATGCGGCGTGGCAATGAACCATCTGGTCCCGAACCTCAGTCCGGTCATGCAGCGCATCAATTTTGTGGGAAACACCATCTTCGTCCCGCTCTTCCTCTTGGGGGTCGGCATGATGATAGACATCACGGTGCTGTGGAGCGGGTGGATAACGCTCATCATCGCCCTCGTAATGATCGCGACCAAACTGTCCGGCAAATGGCTGGCGGCTTGGCTGCTCCAGAAGCAGGTGGGACTGCAAGCCGAGGAACGCAGGCTCATGTTCGGTTTGACGACCGCTACCGCCGCCGGTACGCTTGCTATCGTTACCATCGGCTACGAGACGGGTATCTTTGACGACACGATCCTCAATGCGGCGGTTCTGATGATTCTCGTGCTTTGTACCATGGCATCCTTCGTTACGGAGTATGCCGCAAAGCGTCTGGCATTACAGGAGAAAGAGCGGCTGGAAAGCGAGAAAACGGACAACAAGTGGCTGTTGCTCTCCGTTGCGGAGAACAGGCATTACGAATTGACCGAACTGAGCGAACTCAGTGAGTTGCACGAGACGGAGACAGCATGTGAAAGCGACTGGCAGGAAGCGATGACGCTCATCAACAGTCAGAGCAAGGCGTCTCTCGTTTACCACCCTGCTCAACCAATCAACACGGTTTCCCGCCTCTTGGTAGCTGTACCGCGCTATGCGGAGAAAGAGCATGATTTCATTACTTGTTTCGGTCTCATACGCCGGTTAAGCAGCCAGTTGGGAGCCAAGGTCGTCTTCTACACCAATGCCGACACCCAGCGCGCCCTGCAGGCGTTCTGCAAACGGAAAGGCAAGTATCTGCGTGCTTCCTATCGGGAGATGGAGGACTGGGAGGACGTACTCATGATCGCCAAGCAGATGAGACCCGACGACCTCATCGTGCTCATCAACGCCCGTCCTTCTACACCCAGTTACAACCCGCTCTTCGAACATATACCCGACATGCTCGACCGGTTCTTTGCCACCCACTCGTACATGCTCGTCTTCCCCGAGCAGGAGACCGGTAGCGCTATCCCGGATATCATGTCGGCAGACCAGACACAGGCATCCAAGACCTGGAGTCTCATCAGCGCGACCAAACGTCATATACTAAAATTGATTGAACGAATCCAGAAAAAATAAACCATAACATGAATTTTACACACTTACACGTACACTCCCACTACTCCCTGCTGGACGGCATGTCCAAAGTGGAGGATATAGTTGATAAATGTATCGCGACCGGCATGATGTCTGTCGCCCTGACCGACCACGGCAACATGTACGGCATCAAGGACCTTTTGGATTATACCAAAGGGGTGAATGCCTCCCGTCAGAAAGCCGCGGAGGAGTCCGGCGAACCGTTTGTGCCGTTCAAAGCCATTGTCGGATGCGAGACTTATTGTGCCCGGCGGGGACGACACAGCCGTACCGATGACAAAACAGTCAACCCCGAAGGCAAGACGCAGGTCATCGACCGCTCGGGATGGCATCTTATCCTCCTGGCGAAGAACATGACCGGATATCACAATCTGTGCCGGATCGTGTCGGCTGGATACATGTCCGACGCCTACTACCATACGCCTCGTATCGACCGCGAACTGCTGGAAAAATGGCACGAAGGAATCATCTGCTCGTCTGCCTGTCTAGGCGGAGAGCTGCCGCAGAAAGTGATGGCGGGACTGAGCAAGGTACAAGGGGACAATATACCCTGTACAAAGGAACTCATTGAGCAGGGATACTTCCAAGAGGCGGAAGAGACCATCACCTGGTTCAAGAACCTGTTCGGAGAAGACTACTACATCGAGATCCAGCGTCATGAGACCCAGAAACCCAACAGCGACCAGGAAGTCTATGAGAGACAGAAAGTGGTGAACCCCGTACTGATCGAGCTGGCACGCAAGCATGGCGTCAAGATCATCTGTACCAACGACAGCCATTTCGTGAATGAGTCCGACGCGGAGGCGCATGACCGGCTTATCTGCCTGAGTACCAACCACTATGTCAGCGATGTCAACCGAATGCACTATACCAAGCAGGAATGGCTCAAGACCCCCGAAGAGATGGCGGCTATCTTCAGCGACATACCCGAAGCGCTGGAGAACACGCAGGAGATAGTGGGCAAAGTGGAGATATACGATATCGACCACGATGCCATCATGCCCAAGTTCGACATACCTGATTCGTTCGGCAAGGAGGAGGACTACCCCGACCGCCTGGCATTCGAGTCCGCCTATCTCCGTCATCTGACCATGGAGGGAGCGGTTCAGCGATACGGACAGGAACGCCTCGATACGGACGAAGAACTCAAGGAACGTATCGAGTTCGAGCTCAATACCATCATCTCTATGGGTTTCCCGGGCTATTTCCTCATCGTGATGGATTTCATACGGGCAGCCCGTGAGGAGCTGGACGTATCGGTTGGACCGGGACGTGGTTCGGCGGCGGGATCCGTAGTCGCCTACTGTCTGAAAATAACGGATCTGGACCCGATGAAATACGACTTGCTGTTCGAGCGTTTCCTCAACCCCGACCGTATATCGCTTCCGGATATAGACACGGACTTCGAGGACTGCGGTCGCGGCAAAGTGCTCGATTATGTCAGCCGCAAGTACGGCGAGACGCACGTGGCGCATATCGTGACCTATGGCAAGATGGCTACCAAGTCCGCCTTGGCGGATGTGGGGCGTGTGCAGCAGATACCGCTGCCTCGTGTGAACGAACTGAAAGGACTCATCCCCGAACGCGAGTTCCCCGATTCCATTCTCAAAGGACTGCCTGCCGGTGCCAAGAAACCGAAGGTGAACCTGCGTAACTGCTACAAGTACATAGACGAACTGAGAACCGAGCTGGAGACGGGAGACCCCAACACACGCTCCATGCTCGAATACGCCGCCCAACTGGAAGGTACCATCCGTCAGGTGGGTGTCCACGCCTGCGGAGTCATCATCGGAGCGGATGACCTGACCAACTTCGCCCCGCTTTCGTCCGTCGAAGACAAAATCACCAAGAAACGTGTACTCGTTACCGAGTACGACGGGCACGTGGTTGAATCGGTCGGACTGATCAAGATGGACTTCCTCGGGCTCATTACTCTCACCATCATCAAGGAGTGTCTGCGTAACATCAAGAAAGCGCATAACATAGACATCGACATTGACCATATACCTATCGACGACGAACTGACGTACAAACTCTTCCAGGAAGGGCGCACGGTTGCCGTCTTCCAGTTCGAGTCCGCCGGCATGCAGAAGTACCTGCGCGAACTCAAACCGACCGTCATCGGCGACCTTATCGCCATGAACGCCCTATACCGTCCTGGTCCGATGGATTATATCCCGCAGTTCATCAGCCGCAAGCAAGGAATAGAACCCGTTACGTACGATATCCCCGTCATGGAGAAATACCTCAAGGACACCTACGGAGTGACGGTCTATCAGGAGCAGGTCATGCTCCTCAGCCGACTGCTCGCCAACTTCACTCGCGGCGAGAGCGACAAGCTGCGTAAAGCCATGGGAAAGAAACAGATGGCGGTTCTGGCATCCCTGAAGGACAAGTTCATGGAGGGAGGAAAAACAAACGGACACGATCCAAATATACTGGACAAGATATGGAAGGACTGGGAGAAGTTCGCATCCTATGCCTTCAACAAATCGCATGCGGCTTGCTACTCGTGGGTAGCCTACCAGACGGGATACCTCAAAGCCCATTACCCCGCCGAGTTCCTGGCGGCAAACCTGACCATCCACAAGGATGATATCAAGGAAGTCACCAAACTGATGGACGAATGCAAGGCACTTAATCTCAGCGTGCTGGAACCGGACGTGAATGAGTCCGAACTCAGTTTCACCGTCAACAGTAACGGCGACATCCGCTTTGGTCTGGGCGGAATCAAGGGCGTCGGAGAAGGAGCCGCCGAGGCGATCATCTCCGAGCGGGAGAAGCATGGCAAGTACACGGGTATATTCGATTTTCTGGAGCGCGTTAACCTGCAGGCATGCAACAAGAAGACCATTGAGAACCTCGCACAGGCGGGAGCCTTCGAGTGCTTCGACGATATCTACCGGGAGCAGTTCTTCGGACTGGACGAGAACGGCAACACGGGACTCGAACTGCTCATGGCGTACGGCAACAAATGGCAGGCAGACAGGCTCAACTCGACCAACACCCTCTTCGGAGATCTGGATACCGCGATCGAGGTCAAGCATCCCGAACTGCCGCAAGTACCACGATGGGACACTATCCTTCGGCTTAACAAAGAGAAAGAACTCATCGGTATCTATCTCTCCGCGCACCCCCTCGACGAGTACGCATTCGAGGTCAAGGAACTATGCAACCTGACCGCACACGAGTTGAAGCAGTTCGACCAATGGAAGAAAGCGGAAGGACGCGCCGACAAGGAGAAAGATATCCGGGCGCAGCTGTTGGAGCAACCCGATGAGACCATCCTCATCCCTTCGGAGTTCATCGCTTCCCACAAGAACCAGGCGTCCCTCATCGGAGGACTCATTACCGAAGCCGAACAGCTGACCTCCAAAAGCAACAATCCCTACGGACGTTATACGATAGAGGATTATACGGGCAGTTACCAACTGGTGCTCTTCGGGAATGCCTACCGTCAGTTCGGACACCTCATGCTCAAGAACACCTATGTGCTGGTGACGGGTGTCATTCAGCAACGGAACGCGGGACAGAAATGGTTCAAAGAGGCGCCGGACGAGAACGCGGACTTTGAGTTCGTCGTGCAGCGTGTGGACACGCTCAACGAGGTACAGGACAACCGTATCGAAGGACTCAACGTGCGGCTGTCGCTCGAGAATATGACGCATGAACTGATAGACGAGATTATAGACAACCTCCTGGAGAACCCGGGCAAAGGAAGACTGCATATCACGCTCTATAACCCGCTCAACCGCCAGACCGTATCCCTCACCAGCCGGAATCACTCCATCCGCATAACGCCTCGTCTTTACAAATGGCTATGTCTCAAACGGATGGAAGAGCTGCTCGAGTTCAATATTGTGGAGAAATGATGATGGTTTTAATCTGCTGATCAGGAATGAATTATAACGAAGCCGTAGAATATCTGTATAACTCCCGTCCGCCGTTTCACATAGTGGGCAGTACGGCGTATAAGCCGGGACTGGACAACATGCTCCGGCTCATGGCGCATATGGGAAATCCCCACGAGCGGCTCCAAGCCGTCCACGTGGCGGGAACGAACGGAAAGGGTTCGACGTGCCACCTGATAGCCTCTGTCTTGCAGGCGGCAGGACTCAAAGTAGGCTTATACACCAGCCCGCATCTCGTGTCCCTCACGGAGCGCATACGTATCAACGGGCTACCTGTTCCCGAACAGGAGGTAGCGGATTTCGTCACACGGCATCAGGCGTTCCTGGACGAGATACAGCCCTCCTTCTTCGAGACCGTCACGGCACTTGCGTTCGGTTATTTCGCGGCGCAGCAGGTTGATATAGCCGTCATCGAGACAGGCTTGGGCGGACGGCTGGACAGCACGAACGTGATCACGCCGCTCCTCTCCGTTATCACCAATATCGGAATGGACCATACGGAGTTTTTAGGCAGTACACTACCCCGTATAGCCCGGGAGAAAGCCGGCATCATCAAGCCCAACATCCCTTGCGTCATCGGCGAGACACACCCGCAGACGATGAACACCTTTTTAGACCGCGCGCGCGAATGCGGCATCCTCGGGCAGGGGCTCGAGACAACGGACTGCCGTATCTGGTTTGCCGACCAATGCGGTTATATGCGCCGGCGGCGACTGCGCGAAGCGCCTGAGTGTGACCTGAAAGGTCTCTATCAGGAGCAGAACATGCAAACAGCTTTTGTCGCCTTGCAGGTACTCAGGAACTACTCATTCGCCAATAATGGTCACCACATATCGCGTCAAGCAATATCAGACGGCTTTGCCCATGTGTCCGCGAGGACAGGTCTGCGCGGACGGTGGGAAACGCTACGCACGGAGCCGCTCATCATTTGCGACACCGGACATAACAGTCACGGCATCCAATACGTGGCTCGGCAACTGAAGGAGCTGACACATCCGCACGTATGGATCGTGTTCGGCATGGTCAGCGACAAAGATACGGAAGTGGTCATGAGGCTCTTACCGGCAAAGAACCGGTACAGCTATATCTTCACGACACCGAACTCAAAACGCGCGCGTTCCGCACAACAAATGCTCGATCTATGGAACTCCGCTCATCCGTCGCCTGTCACGGATGCTCCTTCTGCAACCGCCATAGACAAACCCGAAGAAGCGATCCGCTATGCACTCACTCACGCCTCGCCCGAGGATGCCGTCTTCATCGGAGGCAGCAACTACCTCGTCGGCGAAGCTATTCAAATAATTCAACAAATATGAAAAAACTCATTTTTGCGGCAGTATGCGCATGCGCGTTAGCCGCCTGTACAAAACAACCACAAGTTATGGAAAATCAAGTATTTAACAACATCGCAACGCGTGTATCCGTGCGTCAGTTCACCGGTGAACCGATTACGGCACAGCAAGTGGACACACTCCTGCACGCAGCCATGGCGGCTCCGTCTGCCATCAACAGACAGCCCTGGGCTTTCATCGTTATTACCGATGCCGCCCTCTTGGAGAAAGTAGGCGAACAACTGCCTTACTCCCGTTGCTCGAACCGTCCTGCATGCGCATTCGTCATGTGCGGAGACCTGAGCAAAGCCATCGAAGGAGAAGGACGCGATTTCTGGATTCACGACGTTTCAGCGGCTACGGAGAACCTGCTTCTGGCAGCGCATTCGATGGGACTCGGAGCCGTATGGACCGGTGTCTATCCCTCTATGGAACGCGCCAAGATACTCCAGGATCTGTTGGATTTGCCGGAATATATCATTCCGCTGAATGTAGTTCCTGTCGGATATCCGGCTGAGCAACCTGCCGTCAAGGACAAGTTCAATCCCGAAAACATACACTATAATCGCTGGTAATTATGCGCTATAGCGTCGCCACGTTTGATTTCCATTTCGCCGAGTCATGGCAGGCGGATGTGTTTGCGCAGACCTTGTTTGACATGGGGTTTGACACCCTTGATGACAACAAGGCGTATATCCCTACGGAGATGTGGGAGGCAAACAAGTCCGGAATAGAGGATCTGTTGTCCCATACCGAAGGGGTCACGCTCCTGTCGTTCGACGCGTGTCCGGACGAGAACTGGAATGCCGTCTGGGAAGCCGAACACCCCGTGCAGGAACTGCCGCTGGGAGTGCGTATCATACCCCATTGCGCCTTTGGGGCGGGTCATCACGAAACGACCTCCATGATGGTGGATGCCCTGTTGCATCATATGGCATCTGTGCCCGACACTCCCTTCCGTGTGTTGGACCACGGAACGGGAACCGGCGTGCTGGCGATCTTTGCCAAACGTCTCGGAGCGGACTATGTGTTGGCACTGGATATTGATGACAAGAGCGTGGCAAACGCCAAGGAGAACGCCGCTCTCAACGAAGTTGATATCGACGTCCGTTTATCCAATGACCAATTATCAATCACCAATGACCAATCACCAATAACCAATTACCAATATAACCTCATCCTCGCCAACATCCATCGGAACGTGCTGATGGCGTTCATGCCCCAATATGCCGGTTCGCTCGTGTCCGGAGGCGAGTTATGGCTGAGCGGTTTCTACGAGACGGATTGTACTGCACTCATACAGCAGGCAGAGCAAAACGGATTGCGTCATATCGATACTCAATCGAACGGAGAATGGCGCATGTTGCGGTTCAAAAAGGGGTAAAAACGGCGGTTATTCCATAAAAAAGTGAACTAATTTCGAAATAAATGGCATAGGCTCTTGCGTATGTCATTTTTTTTTTGTAATTTTGCAGCGCAAAATGTTTGTACCAAAGACACAATTTTTATATCCTATAAAATAACTGATTCAATGGAAAAGAAAAAAAGAGTTTACACCTTCGGTAACGGTAAGGCTGAAGGTAACGCACAAATGCGCGAGTTGCTGGGTGGCAAGGGCGCAAACTGTGCCGAGATGAACTTGGTGGGTGTTCCGGTTCCTCCCGGATTTACGATCACCACAGAGGTTTGTAACGAGTACTATCAGGTAGGTCAGGAGCAGATCGTGGCTGAGTTGACCGAGGAAGTCAACGCTGCGGTTGCACACGTAGAGGGATTGATGAACTGCAAGTTCGGCGATCCGAAGAATCCGCTGCTGGTATCCGTTCGTTCGGGTGCGCGCGCTTCGATGCCGGGTATGATGGATACGATCCTCAACCTTGGTCTGAACGACACGGTTGCTGAAGGTATGGTAGCCAAGACCAACAACCCGCACTTCGTGTATGACTCCTATCGTCGTTTCGTACAGATGTACGGTGACGTCGTACTCGGTATGAAGCCGGTGAACAAAACCGACATCGATCCGTTCGAGGCGATCATCGACGAGGTGAAAGAGATCCGTGGCGTGAAGCTGGACAAGGACCTGAACGTAGATGAGCTCAAGCTCCTCGTAGCCCGTTTCAAAACGGCTATCAAAGAGCAGACCGGCAAGGAGTTCCCGGATGATCCGATGGAGCAACTATGGGGCGCTATCTGTGCCGTATTCCGCAGCTGGATGAACGAGCGCGCTATCCTCTACCGTAAGATGGAAGGAATTCCTGACGAGTGGGGAACGGCGGTATCCGTCATGGCGATGGTATTCGGTAACATGGGTGAGACCTCCGCAACGGGTGTTTGTTTCAGCCGTGACGCCGGTAACGGTGAGAACCTGTTCAACGGCGAGTACCTGGTGAATGCACAGGGTGAGGACGTCGTAGCAGGTATCCGTACGCCGCAACAGATCACCAAGATCGGTTCGCAGCGCTGGGCAGAGCGCGCAGGTATCAGCGAGGAAGAGCGTCTGGCGAAATATCCGTCTATGGAAGAAGCCATGCCGGAGATGTACGCCGAACTCAATGCTATTCAGCAGAAACTCGAGGATCACTACCGCGATATGCAGGATATGGAGTTCACCGTTCAGGAAGGCAAACTCTGGTTCCTCCAGACCCGTAACGGTAAGCGTACCGGTACGGCGATGGTGAAGATCGCCATGGATATGGTTCGCGAGGGCAAGATCAGCGAGAAAGAGGCTATCATGCGTTGTGAGCCTCAGAAACTCGATGAGCTGCTCCACCCTGTATTCGACAAGGATGCACTCAAGAAAGCAAAAGTGATCACCCAGGGTCTGCCCGCTTCTCCGGGCGCTGCCTGCGGTCAGATCGTCTTCCATGCCGATGACGCACAGGAATGGCACGCTAACGGTCACAAGGTAGTCATGGTTCGTATCGAGACCAGCCCCGAAGACCTCGCAGGTATGAGCGCAGCTGAAGGTATTCTTACCGCTCGTGGTGGTATGACTTCGCACGCAGCCGTAGTGGCTCGTGGTATGGGTAAATGCTGCGTTTCCGGAGCAGGTGCTATCCAGGTAGATTATAAGGCTAAGACCGTTAAGATCGAAGGCGTTACCTACAAAGAGGGTGACTATATCTCGCTGAACGGTTCGACCGGACAAGTGTATGCCGGTGAGATCCCGACCAAGGCAGCTGAGCTCAGCGGTGACTTCAAGGCGCTGATGGATCTCTGCGACAAATATACCCACCTGCAGGTTCGTACGAACGCAGACACCCCGCACGACGCAGCCGTTGCACGCGCATTCGGCGCAAAGGGTATCGGTCTGACCCGTACCGAGCATATGTTCTT
>CAJOEJ010000003.1 GCA_905233375.1 Paludibacteraceae bacterium
CTTCGTTTGCCATAAAATGAATAATCTTTTACAGCGAACAAATGTACAAAAATTATGTCAAAGAACAAAATTGTATAATAAAAATTTTATTGTTAACAACCCAAAAGTGTAAACGATGTTCTGATACAAAAGTGTAAACGATCATCTGATACATGTCAGTTAATTCATAATTGTTAATTCTTTCTTTACAATTTCCGTGCCAAACTACAATTTGCGTTTGAAGAACCAGTTTTCCGCCACCGAGACGCCGATGGTCAGGCGCAGGGCGTTGTCTTCCATTCCTGCGGCATTACCACGATGCGTGTATTCGAGCGTCGTGTTGATGACCGTTCCGACCGTAAAGACCGGAAAACCGATACCGATACTCGCACTCACTTTCTTTCCTCCCACAAGGGCGACGTATTCATCCTGCACATTGAGTCCGGCACGCCAGAACATACGTTCTACATACTTGCGTCCCATCGGATTGTGGCGGTACTCGGCTCCGATGGCATAGCGGTTTCTGTCTTGCAGACCGCTCATGCTGCCCGGTACGCCGCCGTAGCTGGCAGATGACATCCCCTGACGCTCAAAATCGAATCCGACCGTCAGACGGTTCGCCCATGTATAACTGGCTCCGACACCCCAGACCATCGGCAGCTCCCAGCCGTCCGTGAAGACATACGAGGTGTCGCCCTGGGTCTCGAAGACCAGCAATTGGCTGTTCAGTTTCATCTTATGCTCGTAGATGGCTCCAAGGCTGACAGAGTGGTCGTCCCAGGTATGAAACAACTGCGCGCCTGCACGGAAACGGACATTGCTGACGCTCAGGTTCTCGTACTGGATGGTCGAGTTGACATCCGATTCGTCGAAGCCCAACATGCGCATATGGCTTAGTTCGCCCCACATGTAATAGACGTTCATACCTAATGCGAGCCAGTTGCATATATTGAAACTCAAACCGCCATAGACCTGACTAATGTTACCCGTTCCTTCGTAATAGGTGTTGTAGTGGTATCCTCCGCCGGCTGTCGAATCGGTCAGGGTGATATCGTATCCCACCGAACTGTACGGCAACAAACCCACCGACATTGCAATCCACTTCTTCCACAGCGGGAACTGCATCGTTACATACTCTAAGTTTCCGTTAGCTTTGTTTTTCATACCTCCCGCGTCGCGGTAGCGGCTCCAGTTCACGTTGGCGGCGATGTCGAACATGAAGGTCAGCGTGTCGCACGCCGTATAGGAGGCAGGCTGGGTCGGGTTGATGGCTTTGTTACTGCGCATGCCGAATCCCACGCCGCCCATGCCACGGTAGCCGGTCGGTACATTCTCGTTCAGATCGCCGTACGCGAAACGCGAGAATGGCGAACTCGTCATGTTCTGCGAAAATGCGTGTACACTGATCATCAGTGCCGCAAAGAATACTATATACTTTAATCTTTTCAATGTCTTTTAACTTTCCACTTTCAACTTATTATAAACCAGTATCTCATTCAAACCGATGAGCACAAGGTGCTTTTCGTAATGCATCTCCATGCGCACGTTATTGAGCACAAAGGGTGCGTTTCCGCCGGTAAGGAAGGTCTGGAAATGCGGTGTTTTGGCTTTCAGCGTCCTCATGTATCCTTTGACCTCATAGGCGACTCCCCGTACCACTCCGGCGGCGATGGCATCACGGGTGTTCTTGCCGAAAAGGGGGATCAGCTCGTTCTCGTCCACCTCCACCAACGGCAGTTTCTTCGTCATCCGTTGCAGCATGGTGAAGCGCATTTTCAGTCCCGGAGCGATATTACCGCCGAGATACTTGCCCTCCGCCGACACGAAGTCGTACGTGATTGCCGAACCGGCATCGATGATAAGCAGGTTCTCGTCCGGGCAGAGATGCTTCGCTCCTACCGCTGCCGCCAAACGGTCCTGACCCAAGGTATGGGGCGTGTCGTATAGGTTGGCGATGGGTACAGGCGTGTTGTGGTCAAACAGCACAAAATGCTTCGAACGGCGGTTCAATGTATTGACGACAGCCGCTTCTATATTCACCACCGAACTGATGATCGAGTCGGAGATGTCATACAGGTCGAACAGGCGCTCCACGTCCGAGGAGGAGAAGGACTTGTAGATGAAATGGTTCATCATCTGTCCGTCATCCGTCATCAATGCCACTTTGGTACGGCTGTTTCCTTGGTCAATACAGAGGTTCATACCATATTCGTATAAAGGAACCGCTTGATGGATTTCTTCGGTGTCTTCTCGAACTCGTGCGGGTACAGTTTGACGATGGATATCTGCTCGTAGGAAGCCAGCTCGGAGTTGACCTGCCTGCGTGCGTCTTCCATGTATTCATCCAACTGCTCTCTGGTCAGACCGCTCGCGTCCACCTCGTTGTAATCGGGGCAGATAAGGGCTACCAGGCGGTTGTCCTCCTGCTGTAATACCAGCGACTCCAGCACGAACGGCATATTGTTGATCTTTGCCTCTATCTCCTCCGGGTATATATTCTGTCCGCTGGCGCCAAGCAGCATGGTCTTGCAACGACCCTTGATGAACAGGTATCCGTCTTCGTCCAGCATACCGAGGTCGCCGGTACGGAGCCAGCCGTCCTTGGTGAAACAGTCTTTCGTTGCCTGGGCGTTCTTGTAATAACCGCTCATCGTGTTCTCTCCGCGGACCACCACTTCGCCGATACCTTCGCTGTTCGGCTCATCGATCTTCACCTCCATAATGCCCGACAAAGGCTTGCCGCAGGAGTACAGCTTGGAGCCTTCATCGTACGGCGTGAAGGTGATCAGCGGGGCGCATTCGGTCATGCCGTACCCGACGCTCATCGGGAATTTGATGCGGGTCAGGAACGCCTCCACCTCCGGGTTCAGCGGCGCACCGCCGATGATCATCTGCTTGAACTCGCCGCCGAATGCCTGAACGAGTTGCTCGCGGATCTTGGAGCACACCACTTCGTCCAGAAACGGCACTTTGAGAACCCAGCTTACAGGCGGTTTCTGGATCTGCGGAACAATCATCTTCTTGTAAATCTTCTCTAAAATCAGCGGCACGGAGAGGATGATGGTCGGCTTGATCTCGTCGAATGCCTTCAGCAGAATCTTCGGCGAAGGGGTACGGCCGATGAGGTACGTATGTCCGCCTGCCGCCAGACATGCCAGAAAATCGAATGCACATCCATAAGCGTGCGCCAGAGGAAGGAAGGTGACGTGGCGTGCGCCCTCAAACGTGAGTTTCGCTTCCAGTCCGTAGCGTATATTACCCGCCAGCGCGTTCAGAGGCGTGATGACGCCTTTGCTGAAACCGGTCGTTCCGCTGGTGTAGTTGATGGAACCGATCGCTTCGTTGCTGCGCTCGTCGAAATGTAGATCCTTTGCCCAGTATCCCTCCGGGTGCTTCTCCTTGAACATACGGGCGATCGCCTCGTAGTTGATCTTCTTCGGATCCAATGCCAGCGAGATAGGATGCCAGTCGTTGAGACTGACCACCGCCAGCACATTCGGAATCTGATCCAGATCGATACCTTCCCAGTTGATGTCGCTGATGAAAAGCAGTTTTGAACCCGAATGGTTGATGATGTGAATGGCGTCGTTGGCGCGGAAATCCTGCAGAATAGGTACGATGATCGCGCCGTAGGTGATCGTTGCCAGATAGACCGCTACCCAGTTACTGTTATTCTTGCCCATCACGGCGATCTTGTCGTTCTTCTTGACGCCGCACTCCTTGAAAAGAATATGCAGTTTCTCGATGTTGATGGCGAGCTGTCCGTAGGTCAAAGTCGTGTCCGTGCCGTAGTCAGTAACTGCCGGCATCTCCCAATGGGCTTTGAACGAACGCTCAAACATCTTAACAAAATTATATTTCTCTTCCGTCATCATAACGATTAACGATTTTACGATTTTATTTTGCCGTATAAACAGAATCCACGATAAACTGGCTGTTTCCGCGCCAGGGCAGGGTACCTAAATAACGCTTCCAATGCAACTTGACACCCGTGTTGGTCCCGTCATTCAGCTGCTTGGCAACGCGCTCGTCCACCACCGAGAACTTGAACTCGTTCGACTGGATCGTTCCTTGCACCTTGGTGTTTTTCAAACCTGTTTGAATCATCTTGCCTTCATAGGTCTTGAAGACAAATCCCTCACGCTGGAAATAGTTGATATCCCCTTCGTTCACACCCTCGCTATACACGAAGCAAAACTTGAAAAAAATGTATCCCGCTAACGCCAAAACGACGCAGGTGGACAATACAGAAATGATAACTTTACCTTTTGTTGACATATATTTATCAATTTAGCGTGCAAATTTACAACAAATATTTGGAATAGACAAGGATTTTATGAAAAAAATCAAATTTATTTGAAGTTTTTTTAGAAAAGACTTGTTATTCGCACAACTGTGCGACAAAAATATTTTGATATATGCAAATTTTTTTGTAATTTTGCAGCCGATATGAATAGATTTACATTAGGAAAGTGGTGTAAGCGCCTTTTTCACTTACATTATGACGTCCGGGTGACGGGCGAAGAACTGTTGCGGGATGAGCATGTCCATCTGGTTCTGCCGAACCATAGTGCCTATATTGACCCGCTGCTTTTGTTCAGCGAAGTATGGTGGATGCCGATCCGTCCGATGAGCGACGAGTTGTTCATGCGTCACCCGTTCTACGGTCGGGTGCTACGCTTGGCGGACTCGATAGAAGTGCCGGATCTGACCAAGAGTGCCATGACGCGCGAAGAAAGTGCCAGGGCTGCCGCGCAACTCAGCCGGATAGCTATTGACAGCCTCGCCGAAGGCAAGCAGATATGTTTCTATCCTTCCGGGCACGTCAAGACGGTTGATAAAGAAGTCATCGGAAACCGCCGCATGGCGTATGAAGTGTGCAAAGACCTGCCCGAGGGTGTGCGTGTCATCCTCTGCAGGATGCGCGGACTGGAAACGAGTCATTTCTCCAAACTCAAACCAAAAGAGTGGAAATGGAGACGGACGGTCACGATGCATTTTGAGGATCATACGGACGAGGTACGCCTGTGGGCGCAGACGATGGACCGGAGAACGTTCAACCAGCAGTTGGAGAACTGGTATAACCAGTCTGGCGACTGACAGAATACAACGGAAAAAACTTAAAGGATTGCGAGCAGATCGGTGATGGTATATATCTCATAGTCAGCCGTTTGCTCGTTTCTTTTTTCTTCGGGACGGCGGTTGAAAAAACAGGTCTTCAGTCCGGCTTTCTGTGCGCCAAGAATATCTGTCGTCATGCTGTCACCTACCATCAGTACCTCCTCGGGAAGCACCGTTTCGCCCGAACGGTTAACCTGAACCAGAGCGTGTTCGAAAAAGCGTATATCGGGTTTGTCGTAGCCGATATCCATTGAGATGAACGTGTCTTCAAACAACGGCAGTATGCCGGCTCGGTCCAGACGGCGCCGTTGCAGATGACCGAAACTGTTGCTTGCCGCAAACAGACGGTAGCCTTTCGCGCGCAGTCTGTCCAGCGTCTCCTTCGCGCCGGGAACCAAAGTATGCGTCTCGCCCCACGCCGCACGGAAAGCATGCTTGAAGATGTCCGTCATCCGTTCCTGCTCGTTCGGATCCGGCACTAATCCCGAACGCGCGATGAACTCCGCCGGATAGAGTTCCATCACCTCAGCTATAGTATGCAAACCGTGTTTGGCTTCGGAGAAGAGCCGTCCGCTGATCTCAAAAAACAACTCAAACAACTCATCATCCGTTTTCCCTTCTCCTCCCCTTGTGGGGGAGGCTGGGAGGGGGGGCAGGGCTTCGAAGAACGCCTCACGGCAACAAGGCACGTAGTCTAACAATGTGTCGTCAATATCTATAAAAATCGCCTTGAATCTCATCCGCCTGTCAGGATTGGTACGCCTCTAAGGCTTTGCGGAGCACGAGCATGGCTCTCCCTAAATCTTCCTTGTTGAGCACATACGCCATGCGGACCTGGTGACGACCGTCTTCGGGGTTCGTGTAGAAACCCGTTCCGGGTGCCATCATAACGGTCGAACCCTCGTATTGGAAATCCGTCAGACACCATTTGCAGAACTTCTCCACATCGTCCACCGGCAACTGAACCATCACGTAGAACGCACCTGTCGGAGCAGGGGCGAAGACACCCGGAATCTGATTCAGCTGGTCTATCAGGAAATTGCGTCGTCCCAGGTACTCGTCATACACCTCTTGCATGTACTCTTCGGGTGTGGAGAGCGAGGCCTCGGCTACGACCTGACCGAACAAAGGAGGACTCAGACGCGCCTGACAGAACTTCATCACCGCCTCACGCACCGCTTTGTTCTTCGTGATCAGCGCACCGATACGGATTCCGCATTCCGAGTAGCGTTTGGATACACTGTCCACCAGGATGACATTCTCCTCGATGCCCTCCAGGTGGCATGCCGATATATACGGCGATTTGGTGTAGATGAACTCGCGATAGACCTCGTCGGAGATAAGATAGAGGTTGTATTTCTGCACGATGTCGCGTATCTGGCGCATCTCCTGCTTCGTGTACAGATAGCCCGTCGGGTTGTTGGGGTTACAGATAAGGATGGCGCGTGTGCGGGGCGTGATCTGCTTCTCAAACTCCTCCACGGGAGGCAGTTTGAAGCCGTCCTCGATATGCGTCTTTACGGACTTGACCACCGCTCCTGCCGAAATGGCAAACGCCATATAATTGGCGTAACTCGGGTCGGTCACGATGATCTCGTCGCCCGGATTAAGACACGACATATAGGCGAACATGATGGCTTCCGAACCGCCCGCCGTAATGATGATCTCGTCCGGAGACAGGTCAATGCCGTAGTCGGCATAGTAACTCACCATTTTCGTTCGCAACGACTTGAGTCCCTGCGAAGGGGAATACGCTAATATGTCCCCGTTGAAATGTTGAACCGCCTCTAACGCCTGTGGAGGGGTTTTGATGTCCGGCTGACCGATATTCAGATGATACACATGTACACCTGCCAGCTTGGCGGCGTCGGCGTACTTTGCCAACTTGCGGATAGGGGATTCCGGCATCGACTGTGCCCGTAAACTTATTTCCATTTTGAAACGAAAATGTTTTTTGTGTTTATGTCTTTGGAATGATTTAACTCGTAGAGTTGTGGTAATTGATGGTAAAAAGGGTCCAAAAATCAATTTTTGAGCACTTTTTAGCCGCAATTGACACAAAAAACGTAGTTTTTAAATCATTCAAAAGGGTTTTGTTTGTTTTTTTCTAAATTGATTGCAACAGTACTAATTCTCAATTGATAATTGTTCTTCCATTGCTTCGCGGAAAGCCTGTATGTCTCCCAAGTCGCGGATCTCTCCCAAGTTGCGGACACGCTGGCGAACGGACGCTACGCCGTGTTTGGCAAGCTTGGCTTGCGTCGGCGTGATGGCTTGCTCGAGGGCTTCTATATTCACCTTATATAATACACACGCGTGTACGACGGTGCCCGTCGGAGTGGTGTAACACGCTGTGCCGGATACCTTGCGGTCGCCTACGAGCACATCGTTATGCGCTGTCGTGACCGCTTCGTAGCCCAAACGGCGGATAGCACCGGCTAACATCCCCATAAACCGCTCATAGGCAGAAACATCCTTTGTACATTGTACATCATCCTTTGTACATTGTACATCATCCTTTGTACATTGTACATTGTCCTTTGTACATTCTTTGGGTTCTAAGTAACTCACCATCAAATTGCCCCGGTCTGCATAGACGCATCCTCCTCCGCTCTTGCGTTGAACCACCTGGATACCATGCTCCGCGCAGTAGGCTTCGTTCACCTCCGTCTCCGCGTGCTGGTGTCGCCCGTAGATGACCGTCGGAGCCACGATCCACGTGAACAGGGTCGGTTCGTTCACAGTCTTCACCAACTCCGCTTCCAGCGCCAGATACTCGCTCAGCGCCAGCCCTTCTATGGGACGAATAACTTTCAACTCCCCCCTCACATCACCGGCTCCGTCAGTTCCACGCCCCGGCAGAAACGCCGTTTGATATCACGGTCGTCACCCAAGTAAATATATCGTTCCAGACGCTGCTCGAGCGTGTAGTCGTCGTAGTTGAGATACTTGTCGTCTATCAGCAAGGCATCGAACTCGTATCCCGGTTCGAACGAACCCACCTTGCCGAAGAACGAACCGCCGCCTTTGGTCGCCAGATAGAATACTTCGCTCAGGCTCAGGAATGGCATCTCGCCGCGTGTCTGGGCATAGTTGAGCTTGCTCACCTGGATAGCATACTGCATCACGCGCAGCATGGACATATGGTGTCCGGCAGACACGTCCGTGCCCAGCGCCACGTGGATACCTGCGTTGAGGAACTTGCGGATAGGCGCCATGCCCGAGGACAGGTTGCTGTTCGACATAGGGCAGTGAACGACATACACGCCGTTCTTGCGCATTAGTTCCATCTCCTCGCCGTCCGTGTAGCAGCAATGAGCCATCAGTGTCGGCGTCTGACCGAACAAACCGTAGCGGTTATACGCATCGCCGTAACAGGTCGATTCGGGCTCTAACTCCTTCACCCAGTCTATCTCCGAGCGGTTCTCCGACAGGTGCGACTGAACCGGCAGACCCGTCTCGGCGGCAAATTCACCCATCGCACGGAGCATCTTGTCCGAACAGGACGGCACGAAACGCGGCGTGATGATAGGCTGAACAAGACCCTCGCCGTGCTCGTCCAGGTGCGCTTTGAGCATGTACATGCCGTCGATCACCTCAGCCGTCGTGTTCTGCAGTGTGTCGGGACTGTTGCGGTTCATGCCCACCAGTCCGACCATCGAACCCATTCGCGCCTGAATGAACAGGTCCGCCAAAATACGGGTCGCTTCGGGATGAATAGTGGCAAAAACGGCGCTGCGCATCGTTCCTTGCATCCATAACTCATGCACGAAACGGCGGTACATACGACGGGCGTAGTCCGGGTTCGCGTACTTTGCCTCTTCCGGGAACGTATAGGTGTTCAGCCATGGTAACAACTCCAGGTCCAGTGCCAGACCCATGTTGCGGTACTGCGGAGCATGCACGTGAAGGTCGTTGAACGCAGGGATAAGCAGCTTGTCGCCGAAATCCATTACCTGGCGGCGCCAGTCCATGTTCTCCGGCAACTCGCGGTAGATGCCTTCCACCAGGCCGTTCGAACGGACGACAATATAGCCGTGTTCGATGATCTCCAACTTGTCCGGTGTCGGAGTGTAGAGAATATTGGCACGATAAATCTTCATATCTGTTTCGAATAGTTCAATTTGCCTGCAAAGTTACAACAAAAATTTGGAATACACAAGCCTTGAGGCGGAAAAAACACATTTATTTGACTTTTTATGTCGCAAAGGCTTGTATATTCCATTTATTTTTTGTAATTTTGTCGCCAAAATCACAGGTGTATGTCAATTCAGGATTATATATCGGCGCATAGAGCGCGGTTTATGGAAGAGTGGGCGAGTCTCATTCGTATTCCGAGTGTCAGTTGTCAGACGGAGCACAAAGCGGATATGCTGCGTTGTGCGGAGCGTTGGAAAGAACTGCTGTTGGAGGCTGGCTGCCAGAAGGCGGAGATCCTCCCTTCAGCAGGAAACCCCTTCGTCTATGCGGAATACCAATGTCCGATAACAAATAACAAAAATCACCAATCACCAATCACCAATCACCAATCACCAATCCCCACGGTCTTGGTTTACGCTCATTACGACGTGATGCCCGTCGAGCCTTTGGACTTGTGGCACTCCGACCCGTGGGAGCCTTCTGTCCGTGACGGACGTCTCTATGCCCGCGGAGCGGATGACGACAAAGGGCAGGCAATGATTCAGGCGAAAGCCTTCGAGTACATGGTCAAAACAGGTCAGATGAACTGCAACGTCAAGTTCATCTTCGAGGGCGAAGAGGAGATCGGTTCGCCGTCCCTCGAAGCTTTCCTCGATGAACACAAGGAACTGCTCAAAGCGGATATTATCCTCGTCTCCGACACCTCCATGATAGGCAAAGACACGCCGTCTATCACCACGGGTCTGCGCGGACTCGCCTATTGGCAGATAGAGGTGGACGGACCTAATCGCGACCTGCACTCCGGACATTTCGGAGGAGCCGTCAAGAACCCGGTTAACGCCCTATGCGAGATGTTGGCGCAGGTGGTGGATCAGGATGGACGAATCACTATTCCGCATTTCTACGACGATGTGCTGCCTATACCTGCCGCCGAGCGGGAGATGATAGCCCAGATACCCTTCTCCCAGGAGGCGTATAACAAGGCGATCGGTGTCGATGACGTCTTCGGCGAGAAGGGGTACTCGACCCTCGAACGCAACTCATGCCGTCCGTCCTTCGATATATGCGGTATCTGGGGCGGTTATACCGGCGAAGGATCCAAAACCGTCCTGCCCTCCAAAGCGTTCGCAAAGGTGTCCTGCCGGCTCGTAGCCAACCAGGACCATGAGAAGATCTCGCAGGCGTTCGTCGATTATATCCGGACACTCGCCCCGCAGGGTGTACGTGTCCGCGTAACGCCTATGCACGGCGGACAGGGATACGTGTGCCCGATAGACATTCCTGCATACAAAGCTGCGGAAAAAGGCTTCGAGACAGCCTTCGGCAAACGTCCGCTCGCGGCACGTCGAGGCGGGTCGATTCCTATCATCGCCGCCTTCGAATCCATCCTTGGCTGCAAGACTATCCTCATGGGCTTCGGTCTCGAGCAGAACGCCATCCATTCCCCCAACGAGTCCATGGACCTCGAAGTCTGGGAAAAAGGCATCATCGCCGTCACCGGATTCTATAAAGCCTTTGCGCCTCGCATTATGTAAAGCCTTTGCGCGCATCCCTTGTGCGCACTCTCGCTTTCTCGCTCTCTCGAAATCTCCCTCTATGTTCATTATAGGGCAATATTCTATGTCCATTATAGGGCAATGTTATTGCCCGCTCATCCATCCGAGACGCCCCGCGCCTCGGATTTATATTTACTTCGTTTCTTTCAGGCGGATACTATCCGCCGCTCAAAATGCCTTCGTCCGTTTCCCGAAATTTTATTCGGGATAAAAAACTCTTCGTCCATTTCCGCCGGATTTAATCCGGCATGTACATCGTCTATTAGGTCGGATGTCATCCGACAAAGGCTCCTCTGTGCTGATTTACGAAAAAAATGCTTTTTCTCGTAACTTTTTTTCATAATATCTTGCATATATCAAAAATTATTCGTAATTTTGCACCGTCTTTCCGAATGGACTGACATGACATATTGAATTTCGCGTTTGCGATTTATTGGAATCCTTGGAATGTAGGAAGTTTTAAGATTCACCAATAATAAGTCAGCAAGCGTCCATAGTGTATATGGGCGTGACTTATCGGTGAATGGGCATTTCCTACGGCCTCAAGGATGATAAGGAAACGCTCATATTTCTTTATGTCTATCCGTTGTATGAATCAACTTAAATAATAATATGTATAATTTTTAATCAACAAATGTATGAAAAAGCTACTATTTGTAATGACTAGTTTAGTCATGATGACATTGGCTTATGCCAAACAGGTTCAAATTTCTGTTAAACCGGAATTTGCGGCGACAACAGCACAAGTGTTTGAAAAAGGAAGCCCTATTTCAGGTGAAAACGGAGTATTCCATACGGAATTAGGCCTTTTGCAAGAAAAGTACTTAACGATTAAAGCAGATGCTTTTGACCAAGAGGAATTATTCATCAGTTATAAACATAAGCAGGATGCCTATACTGTGACTCTTAAACCCAATAGAAAGAAAGCAGTTGTAACTTGTAATGTGCCTGATGCTACCATTTTTATCGACGGAACGGAAAAAGGCAAAGGGAAAGCTGAGTTTAATATCATGAAAGTTGAACTTAACAAAAAGATCAAAATCGAGGCTGATGGCTACGATACATTTTCGGGTACGATAGGTTTTAATGACAATCCGGGTATTGTAATCAATAAAGAATGCACTTTAGTTCCTAATAGGAAAGACGTGTTTATTAATGTGAATCAAGTTGGCGCACAGGTATTTGCCGATGGAAAGCCGGTTGGCGTTGTCGCAAAAGGCACACCTGTCAAGATTACTGTAAACAAAGGAAAACCTGTCATGGTAAGAGTATCTTGCGACGGTTACATGGATATTTCCGGAAATGTGGACTTTTATGATAGTGATGTTACTTATGAACTTGGAGATATGCCGGAAGATGAGGCATGGTTCGCTACAGACCGAAAATCGAGTGATATTGCAAATCAGACAATTCCTATCAAAGTCAGAAAAGATATGGATAGAGACGAGGCTCTTCGCTCCATGATGTATTATATCACCAAAGAATTTAGAGACTTGGATGTAAATAATTATACTGCAGGATGGATACGTACAAAATGGAATATTGATAAATTTAAGGTAGCCTCAATGCAAATTCGCACTCGCGTGGAACTTAAGCAAGCGCCTTCGGATAGTGACGGCTTGTTAAAATTTGATCTGCTGATAGAGAGCCAGTATGCAGCTCCAGATGCATCTCCGGATGATCAAAACTTCAAAGAGTATTCTTTACTCTTAAAAAGATATAAAAGATTATCAGAAGACGTTAGACACTCTGTAGAAGCAATAAATTAATAAAATTGATGAAATGAAGACGCCCGAGCCAACCCCTCGGGCGTTTTTTCGTTCCCATCCTCTCGTTCGGCGTTTTTCTCTTGTATCCGTCCAATCTTGGCGGATAGAAAACGCCGCTCTTAATATCTTCGTCCATTTCCGCCGGATTTAATCCGGCATGTACATCGTCTATTAGGTCGGATGTCATCCGACAAAGCTCTCCCCCCCCCCCAAAAAAAAAATAAGCCAAGTTTTTCCCAAGCTTTTACCGACCCTTAAACGACACAAAAGGGGGTGATAACGGGGTGATTTCGGGGTGATAACGGGGTCGTTACTGGGTTATTACCGAGTGATTGAACTACTATCAAGCCAGAAAAAGCACAAGAAAAAGCCCAAAATCGCCTCAAATTGGAGCAACAAATACTATATTATATATTAATATATAATATACTTCTTTTCATCATTTTTTTATTTGCATATGTCAAAAAAAAGCAGTACCTTTGCAAGCCCAAAGGTCACAAGACCTGTCTTATTTGTATCATGAGCGAAGAAAAGACATATTCAATGCTGGCGAAGACCTTCAAAGGCTTGGAGGAAGTGCTGGCGAAGGAACTGATAGAGTTAGGTGCTAACGATGTGCAGCTGGAGCGCCGCGCCGTCTCCTTCAAAGGCGACCTCGCACTCCTCTACCGTGCCAATCTCTGGCTGCGGACTGCTATCCGTATCCTCGTCCCGATCAGCGTCCAGACACGCAAGACCAAAGGCAAAAAGAACGATGCACCGGAGGATTGGCTCTACCAATTTGTCAAAGCCGTCAACTGGGCGGAGTTCATGAGCGTGGATTCGACTTTCGCCATCGACGCGACCGTCTATAGCGAGACGTTCCGTAACAGCCGTTTCGTCACCTATCGCGTAAAAGATGCCATTGTCGATTATTGGCAGGAAAAAATGAATAAACGCCCCAATGTGGACGTGACTAATCCCGATCTGCGTATCAACGTCCATATAGCCGCAGAACAACTGACGCTCAGCCTGGATAGCAGCGGCGAGAGCCTGCATAAGCGCGGCTATCGTGTGGCTACCACGGAAGCACCTATCAATGAAGCACTTGCAGCAGGAATGTTGCTCCTTGCCGGATGGAAAGGGCAGTCGGACTTCTACGACCCTATGTGCGGATCCGGTACGCTGCCTGTTGAAGCGGCGCTCATCGCGCTCAATATACCTCCCGGCATCTTCCGCAAGCAGTTCGCCTTTGAAAAATGGAACAATTTCGATGCGGACTTGTGGTCTGACATCTACAACGACGACTCTCAGGAACGGCCGTTCGAGCATCATATCTACGGTTCTGATGCCTCTTTCTATGCCATTCAGCAAGCAGCCAAAAATGTCAAATCCGCCGGCATGGACAAGTATATCTCCCTCCGCCAGATCCGCATGGAAGAGATAACTGCGCTCCCATTCTCCTCCCTTGAGGGGAGGTCGGGAGAGGTTCCCAACTCTCCTCTGGTGATGCTCAATCCTCCTTACGGCGAGCGCCTTGCGTCCAATAAAGATATGGAACTATTGTACAGAGCCATCGGCACCGCCCTCAAGCATCATTTCACCGGTTCTACCGCTTGGATCATCTCCTCCAACGATGCCGCCATGAAATGTATCGGACTCAAACCCTCCCGCAAGTACCGTCTCCTCAATGGCGAGTTGGACTGCCAGTTCAACCGCTACGACCTCTTTGCCGGCAAACGCAATCACCAATGAACAATCACCAATCACCAATGACACCCCCCATCTATATCGCCGATTATAACTATCCCTTGCCGGACGAGCGGATAGCCAAGTACCCGTTGCCCGAACGTGACCGAAGCAAACTGCTGGTCTATCGGGACGGACAGGTGAGTGAAGACCGTTTTTACAACGTAGGCGACTATATCGCGCCCGGTTCACTCCTTATATATAATAATACGCGCGTGATACAGGCACGGCTGGCGTTTCACAAACCCACCGGAGCCCGCATCGAGGTCTTCTGTCTCGAGCCGCTCGCGCCTCATGACTACCAGCTCTCCCTCGGCTCCACGACGGGCTGTGAGTGGAAATGTATGATCGGGAATGCCAAAAAATGGCACGAACAGGACCGTCTTGCCTTGCCTGTGGACAAGTTGGGCATCACCCTGTATGCATCCAAAGGGGCAACGATGGGAAATGCCTATTCGGTCTCTTTCTCCTGGGACAACACGGACTTCTCCTTTGCCGAGATTCTGGATGCGATCGGTGAACTGCCTATCCCGCCGTACTTGAACCGTCCGACCGAAGAGAGCGATAAAATGACCTATCAGACCGTCTATTCGCGTATCAAAGGCTCGGTTGCAGCTCCGACTGCCGGACTCCATTTCACGGAAAACGTCCTGGCGGACTTGCATCACCGCGGTATCGAAACGGATGAGGTCACGCTGCATGTCGGAGCCGGTACGTTCCTGCCTGTCAAGACCGCCGATGCCAACGAGCACACCATGCATTCGGAGATCATCGCCGTGCCCCGGAAGGCGATAGAGCATCTTATTGCGCATCTCGGACACATCGTTGCCGTAGGTACCACCAGTATGCGTACGCTCGAGAGCCTCTATTTTATTGGAGTGCAACTGGCAGACACATCAATGGATTCGACGGATGAACTGCACGTATCCCAGTTTGAACCCTACGAAAGAACGTACGCTATGACCACTTGCGAAGCCCTGCAGGCTATCGTCGATTGGCTCGAACGCACGCATCAGAATACGCTTCATGCCGAGACGCAGATCATGATCAAACCCGGCTATCAGTTCCGGGTGGTGGATCAGCTCATCACCAATTTCCACCAGCCTCAATCCACCCTCCTGCTGCTCGTCAGCGCGTTCGTCGGAGGCGATTGGAAAACGATCTACGACTACGCCCTGTCGCATGACTTCCGTTTCCTCTCCTACGGAGACAGTTCCATATTATCCCGCCGTAAATAACCTTTAATCACCAATAACCAATCACCAATCATTATGATCGACACCCACTGCCACATAGACGAAGAAGCGTTTGCACCGGATCGCGAGGAGGTTATTGCCCGCCAGAAAGAGAGTGGGGTACAAGCAATGATCGTGCCCGGAGTCAATGTTGCTTCTATCCAATCGGTGTTGGACGTCTGTCGTCAGCATCCCGGTTTTTGTTACCCCGCGCTCGGATTGCATCCCGAAGACGTCAAAGAGAACTGGGAGTCGGACCTTGCTGTCATCGAAGCCGCTATCCGTTCGAACCGCGACGAGCTGGTCGCTATCGGAGAGATTGGATTGGATTATTATTGGGACAAGACCTATAAGGAGCAGCAGAAAGAAGTGCTGCGTCGTCAACTCCGTCTGGCGCGTGAACTGAACCTGCCTGTCATCCTCCACAATCGCGAAGCCACAGAAGACATCCTGACTATAGTCAGCGAAATCGCCAATGACCAGTCACCAATCACTAATGACCAGTCACCAATCGCCAATGACCAATCACCAATGACCAATCTGCAATCCCCTCTCCGTGGTGTCTTCCATTGTTTCAACGGTAGTGTGGAGACGGCGAAGCAGATACTCGATTTGGGCTTCTATCTCGGCATAGGCGGTGTCCTGACCTTCAAAAACTGCAAACTGGCTGACACACTGATACAATTGAACCAATCCCTAATCGCCAATCAACAATCACCAATGACCAATAACCAATCCTCCTCCCTTGAGGGGAGGTCGGGAGGGGTTATTAATCACCTATTATTAGAAACCGACGCCCCCTATATGGCGCCTGTTCCTCATCGCGGGGAACGCAACGAAAGCCGGTTTATCGACTACGTCGCCGATCGTCTCGCACAAGCGCTCAATTGTACCAAAAATGACCTGATTGGAGTGACAAATACCAATGCAAAGCAACTTTTTTGCATAAAATAACAACAAATTGAAAAAAAAATGCACAATTATTTGCGTATGTGCAAAAAAAGTAGTACCTTTGTAGCCGATTATGAAAAAAGCGTTCTAATTTTTACAAAAGGAGAGATGCTCGAGTGGTTGAAGAGGCACGCCTGGAAAGCGTGTAAACTCCAAAAGGGTTTCCGGGGTTCGAATCCCCGTCTCTCCGCAAAGGATTTCACAAAAGACGCGAGTCCAAGCTTGCTTGAGTTAAATCCCCGTAGGAGAGAATCTCCGCTAAAATGCCAATTAATACAAAAACACAAATAAATCAAATTAATTTTTTATTCTCATGAAAAAAGTATTTGCAACCCTTACAGTGCTCGCTATGCTCACTTTTGGCAGCGCAGCAGTAATGGCACAGGATGCGGCTCCTGCTGAGGAAGCTGCAGTAGAGAACGTTGACGAGGCTGCTCCCGCAGCGGTAGAAGAAGTAGCTGAGGCTCCGGCTGAGGAAGCAGGTGGTCTGGTAGCTCTTCACAAAACGTTGAAGACGAAATTTATTGAAGGTGGTGCCGGATTTATGGCATTGACCCTCGTTACTCTTGTTTTCGGTCTTGCTCTCTGTATCGAGCGTATTATCTATTTGTCCTTGAGCAAAACCAACACCAAAGAGTTGCTCGCTAATGTCGAGGCTGCTTTGAAGGAAGGCGGTATCGAGAAAGCATTGGAGGTTTGCCGTAATACACGTGGACCGGTCGCTTCGATTTTCTATCAGGGTCTGAGCCGTTATGACGAAGGTATCGACGTAGTGGAGAAGACTGTTGCTTCCTACGGTGGTGTACAGCTCGGTCTGTTGGAGAAGAACCTCTCCTGGATCACCCTCTTCATCGCGATCGCTCCGTCTCTCGGATTCTTGGGTACCATCATCGGTATGATCGAGGCGTTCGATAAGATCCAACAGGTAGGTGATATCTCTGCAACCGTTGTTGCCGGTGGTATCAAGGTCGCTCTGTTGACCACCCTCCTCGGTTTGATTATTGCTGTTGTTCTGCAGTTGTTCTACAACTATATCCTGAGCCTCGTTGAGGGTCTGGTAAATGAGATGGAGGACAGCTCGATTAGCCTGCTCGATATCGTAGTAGAGTACGACGCTGCCCAGAAGAAGAAATAATAGTCGTTTGAAATGACTTGAGACAGTTTGAAGGTTTGAGAGTTAACGACCAAACGATATCAAACGTCATCAAACAATATCAAACAAACAATTTAAAAATTCTGAGCAATATGAAAAACTATAAATTGATACCTAAGATTACCCTTTGGACGCTGCTGGCGTTGGGCATCGTTTTCATCGCGATGTTCTTCTTCGGTGGCTCTAACGGTAGTCTCGAGGTAGCCGGAGACTATCTGGATATCCCCCGTTTCTCCGATGCTTTCCTCATCTGGAACTATATCCTCTTCGGACTCGTAGTTCTCATTACTCTGGCTGTTGTGGTAGTGGAGTTCGTCAACAACCTGAAGACGAACCGTCGCAAAGCGTACATGACGCTCGGTATCGTCTGCGGTTTTGTCGCTCTGGCACTCATCTGCTGGTTCCTCGGTAGCCCGGAGAAAATTAACATCATTGGATATGAGGGTACGGATAACGAAGGCGCATGGGCACAACTCGCTGACGCCGTTATCTATGCTTGCTACTTCCTCGTTTGCGCTACCATCGGTACGATGATCTGGGGATATATCCATACTAAAAGACTGAAGTAAATCACATTTATCATGGCAAAGAAAGTCCCACAGATCAACGCCAGCTCTATGGCGGACATCTCGTTCCTGTTGCTGATTTTCTTCTTGGTGACCACCTCTATGGATGTGAACCAAGGACTGGCTCGCCGTCTGCCTGCGCCTATTCCACCCGACCAGAAAGTGGAAGATAAGGATATTAACAAACGCAACCTGTTGGTAGTGAAGATCAACTCCGCGAACCAACTGATGGTACAAGGCCAGTTGATGGATGTGAAGCAACTTCGCGAGAGGGCGAAAGAGTTCATTAAGAACGAGAATAACGCGGATTATTATCCCAAGTTGTTCGAAGAGGATTTCGGTGCTCCCTTCGGTGTGATCAAATACACCAAGGATCACGTCATCTCCGTTCAGAACGACGTCGATACACGCTATCAGGCGTACCTCGATGTGCAGAATGAGCTCGTAGCCGCGTATAACGAATTGCGTGAAGAATGCGCGCAGAAGTATTTCCATAAGGCTTACAACGAACTCGACGAGGACCAGCAAAAGCAAATCCAAAAGATTTATCCTCAGAAGATTTCGGAAGCTGAACCTAAAAATTACGGTAACTAATATGGCTAAGATTCGTAGAAATGAGAAACGTGAGATGCCGGCGCTCAATACGTCGTCTCTCCCTGATATTATCTTCATGCTGCTCTTCTTCTTCATGTCGGTTACGTCAATGAAGGAGGTGACCTACAAGGTGCAGTTCCAAAACCCGCAGGCTACCGAGCTTACCAAGCTGGAGAAGAAATCCCTCGTGCGCTATATCTACGTAGGTACTCCTACCGCAGAGTTCCGCAAGCAGTACGGTGCGGAAACGCGTATCCAGTTGGACGACGCTTTTGCTGAGACGAAAGAGATTGGCGAGTATATCGTCAATGAGCGTTCGTCGATGAAAGAGTCCGACCAGGGTTTGATGACCGTTTCCATCAAAGCCGACAAGGAGACCAAGATGGGTGTCATCGCTGACATCAAGCAGGAGCTCCGTCGCGCTTATGCACTCAAGATCAGTTACGCTGCTACCCAGCGCACCAGTTATTAAGTCAATTAATTCAATTCAATTGACATGCACAATTAAAGCC
This sequence comes from Paludibacteraceae bacterium, assembly GCA_905233375.1. Taxonomy (GTDB): domain Bacteria; phylum Bacteroidota; class Bacteroidia; order Bacteroidales; family Paludibacteraceae; genus Colicola. The sequence continues at coordinate 19,305 of CAJOEJ010000003.1, forward strand.
ATCCTTCCGGGTGGCTTTAATTGTTCCAATCAATCACCAATGACCAATAACCAATCACCTCAACCGTTTTCCGGTGATCTTGATGTCGCCGAGCTGAAGGTATTTGTTCTTTTGCGGTTTGCCTTTGGAGTCGTACCAAGGCAGGATGCGGATGTAGAGCGTCTGACCTGCGGGTATCAGAATCGGCTGGTTCAAACGGATAAGCATGGGTTTGTCTTTCTGCAGCGCCGTGTTCTCATAGATCGTTGTCACGCCGCTGAACGACTCGCCAAAACCGTAGTTGATATGGATATTCATGCCGTTTCCGCCTTTCACAAACACCGGCACAATCATGGTTTCAATGACCATTCCTTTTTTCTTCTCCGCGCTGATGGCATATTCGATATAGCGGTTTGCTACCTCGTCTATCTCTCCTGCGGGCCAGTTGCCGCTGGTCGGTTCATAGCCGTTATAATGCTTTCTCATATTCTTGAGTGTGAGCACGTGCAGGTCCTGCTTGACAGGTGTGCCTTTTGCGTCAAAAGCCGCCTTCTTGCCTTCTTCCTCAATGCGTTGCGCGTAGGCGTGCATGGCTGCATCGCCCGGGCGGCTTAACCAGGATCTGAGTTCGTTCAGCTCGTTGGACCCGTCAATTAATTTGCTTGCCAATAGAGCAACAGCCAGACCACCTTCTGCAGAAGTGTGGGTCTTGTCCCCGCAGTTGAAATAATGCTCCATACAGAAGTCTTTGCCCAAGCGCTCGAACTCTTTCAGACTGGATGCTGTCATATCCAGAAACGGCACGTCCATCTCTTCTGCCACTTCGCGCATACAGCGGACATAGTCCTTGTCCTTTGTACCTTCTGCATCGTCCCATTGTCCTGCCAGTTTGTGTCTGCCTTCATCATTGATCTTGCCGTCTTTGAAGTACGCGCGGCATATAGGACTCATCAATATCGGTGTCACATCCGCCTCGCGTGCCTCGCGCACGTACTTGCGCAGGTATTCCTTATAGGTCGTGTTCGGCTCTGTTCCGCGCATGTCGGTAATGGTGTCTCTTACGCCTTGCGCACGGAGGTCGCTGTTATGGACATAGACATCCTCCCCCTTGCATTTCTCGTCGTTGTGGGCGAACTGGATGATGAGGTAGTCGCCGGCTTGCATCTGGGATTTCACACTCCGCCAGAGGCTCTCCGTCTCGTAGAACGTACGTGTACTCGCACCGCTCTTGCCGCGGTTGTTCACCTCCACGCTGTCCGGGTTAAAAAACGCCTGAAGGTACATTCCCCAGCCGCGTTTCGGCGTAGCCGCAGGGTGGTAATGGGACATCGTGCTGTCGCCGATCGTGTGTACTTTGCGTTTGGCTGCCTGCAATGGAACCAGTACGGTCATCAGTACGAGTAACAAAAGGATTCGATTCTTCATATGCATGAAAAAATGTGTTAAACTGACTGCAAAGGTACGATATTTTTTTTAATTACGCAAACTTTTTGAAATATAATTCATAATTGACGCTTTTTTTTGCATATTTGAAAAAAAAGTTGTACCTTTGCACCCTGAAACAAATAACAACGCCAATCACCCGGAACGTCCTCCCGTCAAACGGGAGGAGTGGCCTCCGCCGAGAAGGGCGATAATAAATGACCAATCACCAATAACCAATCACCAATCACCCATGTATTTATTTTATTGTCCGGACATAGAGACCTGTCAGACGCTATCGGAGGAAGAGAGTGCGCATTGTGTGCGTGTGCTGCGTTACACCCTTGGGGATGAGATCCTTATTACGGACGGTCGTGGAACCACCTATACCGCGCGTATCACCAATCCACATCCCAAGCATTGTGATTTCGAGATCCTCTCTTCCGAAAAGCAGGAACCGCATCATGCTTTTCATCTGCATATCGGCATCGCGCCGACCAAGAACATTGAGCGCCTGGAGTGGATGGTGGAGAAATGTACGGAGATTGGCGTGGATGAGATCACGCCGCTCTTGTGCCGTTTCTCCGAACGCAAGGCGCTTCGTTCCGACCGTCTGGAGAAGATCATCCTCTCTGCCGCCAAGCAGAGCCTCACGCCTTATCTGCCTGTCTTGCACGAACTGACCCCCTATGATGAGTTCATCCGGGCGCAAAGTGACAAAGCGCGGAGTACGAACGCGCAGAACTTCATCGCCCATTGTTATAAGGAGGACAAACGGGTGCTTAAAGACGAGATAGAGCGGGGCAGGGACGTCTTGGTGCTTATTGGTCCCGAAGGCGATTTTAGCGAGAAAGAAGTGAGTGACGCGCTGGCTATGGGGTTCATTCCCGTCAGTTTGGGAAACAGCCGTCTCCGCACAGAGACAGCCGGTGTCGTCGCCTGCCATACTGCCGTGCTCATAAATGAGTAAATCACCAATCCCTAATGTCCAATCACCAATAACCAATAACCAATGTCTCTCGACACCTCCATATTATTATGGATCAACGGCCATCACGCCGAATGGGCGGACACCTTCTTCTGGACGGTCAGCCGTGCCCGTACATGGATACCGCTCTATGTGCTGTTGGCGGGATTGGTCGCGTACCGTTATCGTAACTGGAAGACGGTTCTGCTGATCCTTGTCGGTTTCGGCGTGGCGGTCGGTTTGAGTGACTGGATATGCAGCGGAGTGCTCAAACCGCTGGTATGCCGCTTGCGTCCTACCCATGAACCGTCTATCGACCCCTTGCATCTGGTCAAGGGCTATATAGGCGGCAAGTACGGTTTTTGCAGCTCCCATGCTGCGAACACGATGGCTGTCGGTGGCTTGTTCAGCCTGCTGTACCGTAACAAAACAGCCACCGTCGGTCTCATGACCTGGGTGGCTTTGAATGCATACAGCCGCATGTATTTAGGGGTGCATTACCCCTCTGATATCTTGTGCGGGCTGCTTATCGGCTCTCTGTTTGCGGCTGTGGTCTATGCGGCGCTGGTCCGTTTGGGGATAGACCGTTTGCGCCGCGGGGACGGCGGGGCTGCTCTGCAGGGTGGTTCATAAACCGGTCGAACTCCTCCGGCGTCAGGAGTTTTTTGAGCTCCTCCACGATGGAGTTCATACGCGCGAACTCCTGTGCACGGCTCAGACCCGTCCTGCGCAAACGGGCGAACTTAAGATGCATCTTGTACAACGTATCGATGCGCACCGAGTCCTGAATGCCCAACTCGCGCACCAGACGCTCAGTCTGCTTGACTGCCTCCTCCTCCGGAGTACGTTGCAAACGAGCCGGAACAGCGTCCTGAGCCGGCATAACGCCTCCGAAAAAGGCGATAAGTAACAATAAGAGCAATACACGTTTATTCATAGAATAATCCTTTTGGGTAACAAAAAACATACAACAAAAATTGTGCCAAACGAATTAAAAATAGCATCCCGCCTGTATTTCTCCCATCAAGGGAAGAAGCGTCCCGCCGTACAGGTCGCCCTGGCGGGCATGATCGTCGGCGTGATGGTGATGGTGCTCACCATTTGTATCGTTGTGGGATTCAAGCAGACGATCACGCAGAAAGTGGCGGGTTTCGGCGCACATATTCAGGTGGTTGCGTTTGACAACAACAACACCTACGACCTGCAGTCGATCGAGGTGCCAGACAGCCTCTTGGACGTGCTGGCTTCCTATGAGCATGTTGTCTCCGCTTCGCCGTTTGTCACCAAGCCCGGAATGCTGAAAACCGATTCGGCTTTTCACGGCATGGTGCTCAAAGGAACGGACAACTGGTCTTTCTTCGAGTCCAACCTCGTACAGGGTTCGTTGCCCCAGGCGCCCCAAGAGGTGCTGGTGTCCCAAGCCGTCGCCCTTCAGATGCACCTCCGCGTAGGCGATGCCGTAGTCGCCTATTTTGTGGATGACGAGGTGCGTGCCAGAAAGTTCATTGTTTCAGGACTGTACGACACCGGTTTTGGTCAGTTTGACGACCTCTTTGTGCTCTCTCTCCTTCCGACCGCCCAGCGGCTGTTACGCGATACGGAGGAGCGTCCCCTCACACCCCATACTTTCTCCGGGGTCGATATCATCGTGGACGATATGCGTTATCTGGAGAGCACCGCGGATGATATCTATTTCGCAACGGTAAACCTCATGGACGAGGAAGGCTATCAAGTCTATTACGTCCAGACGCTCATCGAGCAGAATCCGGCTATCTTTGCATGGCTGGATCTGCTGGATATGAACGTGGTGGTCATCATCGTGCTGATGTTGCTGGTGGCGGGATTCAATATCGTCTCCGGGCTGATAATACTTATTCTCGAAGGCATCCAGCTCATCGGAACGCTCAAAGCGTTGGGCGCCGACAACAGGTTCGTGCGGCGTATCTTCCTCGCCCAGGCGGCGCTGCTCATCGGCAAAGGCGTGCTATGGGGCAATATCATCGGCTTGGGACTGGCTGCGTTGCAGTATTGGGCACATCTGATACCGCTCGAAGCGGCGACGTATTATATCAGTTACGTCCCGGTTGCCTTCCCCTGGTCGTGGATCATCGCTATCAATGTGCTGACGATAGGGCTGTCGCTGCTCATCCTTCTGTTGCCATCCATGATCATCACGCGTGTCAGTCCTGCAAAGGTCATGCATTTCGAATAAGGTCAAACGGTTGAATATGATCAAGTTACAGACAATAGTGGGCATACCGCCCTGTGCGTGGAAGATAGGCTATGAGGACAGGATCCTCATGTTAGGTTCGTGTTTCTCGGACGAGATAGGCGCACAGATGGCGCAGCGCTACTTGCAGGTCACCTGCAATCCCTTCGGTACGCTCTATAATCCGCTCTCCATCGCGCAAGCGATAAATCACCAATCACAAATAACCAATGACCAATTACCAATAACCAATTTTCAATTGGTTTACCACGACGGTCTCTGGCACTCTATGTTCCACCACGGTTCGTTCTCCCGTCCGACACGCGAGGAGGCGGAGGAGGCGGTCAAAGCGTCCGTTGAACACATGCAGCGGGCGTTGGAGGAAGCGACCGTGGTCATCGTCACTTTCGGCACGGCGTGGGTTTATGAGATGCCGCTTGGACCAGATCTGCCCTCTGTTGTGGTGGGCAACTGTCACAAGCTTCCGGCGGATCGCTTTACGCGCCGGCGCCTGACGGTGGAAGAGATCGTTGCGGCATGGCGACCCATCCTGAACCGCTATCCCGACAAGCATTGGATGTTTACCGTCTCGCCGATCCGGCATATCAAAGATGGCTTGCATGAGAACCAACTGTCCAAAGCCATGCTCCTGATGGCGGTCGAGCAATTGGTGAACGGTGCTGTCTGTCCTACTGATCGGTCGGATATCTGTCATGCGAAGCCGCTTTATTTCCCCAGCTATGAAATCGTCCTGGATGAATTGCGGGATTATCGTTTTTATGCGGATGATTTGGTTCATCCTTCTTCGCTGGCGGTTCAGTATGTCTGGGAACGCTTCACCGACACCTTCTGCACGCCCCAGACCCGCAACGAGATGCTCATTCAGCACAAGCGTTGGAAACAATTCCAACACCGCCCATTACATTAAGTAAAGTTCTTGCCCGGCTCAAGGCGGTATGAGACCGTAATGTGACGGTTGCCTTCGGCATTGATTCGTGCCATCTCACGGCGGAAGAGTTTGCCGTGGGTAGAGGTGTCATGCAACTGATTCACAGCAATATAATAATGGATCATCTCATGGAGAATTGTATCCTGAATGAGTTCTTCGGGCAGATCAAAACGGGTGTTGATGCGGAGGACAAAATGGTCATATGTCCAAGCACCAAACGGCCATTTGCGATGCTTGACGAAGGTGAGTTTGCCAAGAAACGTGCGGGCATTGCTGAGTTTGATCGGAACAGGTGGGAGTGCGCCGCTGAAAAAGCGGGTGTTGAACTCGTCAAAGCAGGATTGTATGTAGGGGATGGTGGGATGCAAGATGATTGGTTATTGGTTATTGGTTATTGGTTATTGGTAATTGGTAATTGGGGATTGGTGATTGGTAATTGGGGATTTGTTATTCGGGATTGGATTTGAGTTCCTGGTAAATCATGGCGCGGATGAAGTTGTCGAAACGGAAATAATATTTCGGCTTGCCGGCTTTATCCAGAGGTGCTTGAGGATCCGGCATGCCGTTCAGTTGTGCTTCAAAACGCAAGCGGTATTGGGTTATAAGGGCACGCTGCTCATCGGTAGCCGTCTCGGGGAATTTATAGGCACGAACAAGGGCTGTAGTGCGTTTTGCCGCCTCACCAAAATGCTGCAAATGAGCGAGTTCTGCGCCTTTCGGAGGAGTTTGCCGGTAGTTACGTTTGTGTCTTTGCAGATAGACTTCAGGAGCACACTCCTTGGTGAGCGTGCCGGTATAGTCATGGAGGTGTTTTTGGCGCGTGATGAGTTCATGCGCGCTGTCAAGGGCACCTTGGGTAAAGTCAATGCCCGAAGAATAATGAATTTTTGCCATATTTGCTGTATTTTAAGAGATTAAACGATATTTTTCGAGTCGTGAGGAGGGTTAGAAGGATGCAAAAAAATTGCAAATTTTAGTACAAGATTATAATTATAACCTACTAATCACCTACTAATCACCTAGTAACTACCTACTGTGAACATACTAATATCATACTACTATTCGGTAAATCGGTTGCAAAGGTACTACAATTTTTTTGAATATGCAAATTTTGGATGAGAAAAAAGTCAGAATTGATCCATATTATCATTATTACATCATTATTTATCAAGTATTATTCGTCCAAAATGTCCCAAAATGATTAAAAAAAAAGAGATATCGCACAGAGGATACCTTTGTCGGATAACATCCGACCTAATAGACGATGTACATGCCGGATATGATCCGACATCAATGGATAAAACCCGCCTTTCAGGCGGGGCAATGGACAAAAAACAAAGCGGCAGATGGCGGCAAAAATGCAGCATAAATGCAACGATGTTTTTATAATCCCGAATTAAATTGCGGGAAATGGACGAAGGGAGATACTTGGCGGGACATCGCCAAGCACTGGACCGGAGGAGGGGAGGGAGGAGAGAGGAGATGAACTCCGCGCTGTCACGCGGAGAAACGAACAAAGTACAATCGACACAAAAAATCCGAAGTTAATTTTTTGAAAAAACGGAATAGAATCCGATTTGTAGTTACCGAACATACTCAAAAGAACGAAAAAACGCATAAAAATTTGCACATGTGCGTTTTTTTTTGTACCTTTGCAGCCGCAAAGGTTTAAAGCAATGAACAAACGCCATTACCGCATCAATCCTGAGACCTTGCAGTTGGAGCGCATCGAGCACGGTTTCCGATACTGGTTGCGCCGGTCGGGAGGATATATAATCGGAGGTATCTGTCTGGGTATCATCTTTTTCTATGTGTTCCTCTATTTCTTCCCGTCCCCTCGCGAGGCGTCGTTGATGCAGTACAACCGCAACCTCTCGGCGCAGTTGGACGTGATGAACCGTCAGGTGGATCAGATGCAGATTGTGTTGGCGGACTTGTCCCAGCGCGACGACAACTTGTACCGAGCTATGTTGGGCGCCGAGCCTATTCCGTTGAGTGCGCGTATGGGAGAGACGCAGCAGATTGCCTATTACGACTCGATCGCGCGCATGACGAACCTGCAGTTGGCGGCGGATATACAGCGTAAGGTGGATGTATTAGAGAAGGAGTTATACGTGCAGGCACGATCGTACGACGAGATACTGGAACTGGCTAAGAATCAGGAGGTACGCATGGAGAATATTCCTGCCATCCAACCGGTGTTGAACAAGGACCTGAAGCGGATGGCGTCGGGCTACGGATGGCGTGTCGATCCGGTTTATCACATCCGTCGTTTCCATGAGGGCATGGACTTCTCCGCGCCGGTCGGAACAGATATTTTTGCGACGGGAAACGGAACGGTGACTTTTGCCGGCTGGAAACAGGGGTACGGTCAGACGGTGGAGATAGATCACGGTTTCGGTTATGCCACGCGCTACGCGCATTGTCACAAGCTGTTAGTCCGTACGGGCAGGAAAGTGAAACGCGGCGATGTGATCGCGCTCGTCGGAAATACGGGTAAGAGTACGGGTCCGCACCTCCATTACGAGGTTCATTATCAGGGCAAACCCATCGATCCGCGCAACTACTATTTCTATGATCTCAGTCCGGAAGACTACGACAAGATGGTCCAGTTAGCCGGAAACATGGGAAATATGATGGATTAAAAAAATCGCCCCCTCGGCGATTTTTTTTATGTTAGAATGTTTTAATGATTTAATGTTTTATCCTAATCTGGAGATGTGCTCCAATTCTTTCTCATCGTGAATCTGGATACGTTTGCCGGAAAGGGCGATGATGCCTTCCTGCGCGAACTGGCTGAGTGTACGAATAGCGTTGCTGGTTGTCATGTTGCTCATATTCGCCAAGTCCTCTCGCGGCAACAACATCGCCAAGGTCATGCCGTCTTCCTCGTAGCCATAGTTTTTGAGCAGGAGCAACAAACTCTCCGCCAGACGTCCGCGGATATGTTTCTGCGTCAAGTTGACGGTTTGTATCTCGGAGATAGCCAGATCCTTTGCCATCATCATCGTTACTTCGTAACAGAACGCGCCGTTATTGCGCATCAAATCCACAAAATGCGCCCGTTGGAGACGATAGACGGTCGTCGAATCAACGACGCTCGCGCTGGAGTTATACGGCTCGTTGGCGATGCAGGCACGGTAGCCGAAGATGTCATATGGTTTGAGAAGACGAATGATTTGCTGACGCTGCCCGATTCCCTCTTTGTAGATGCGGACGGTGCCCTGTAACATCATCCAGACGTACTCCGACTCGTCGCCGTCGTGGTGGATGATTTCATTTTTGCCGTAATGCACGACTTCTACGTTTTGCGCTACAAACTCACGCTCGTTTTCCGTCAATGTTGCCCAGAGCGGATTGAGTTCCCACATGGGGAGAATAGAGTCTTTCGGTTGCTTCATCGGTACTATTTTACAGTCAAATAAATCATTTTCGCTGCAAAATTACTAAAAAAAATTGATATAGGCAAATTTTTCTTGCATATATGCGGAATTTTTTGTAACTTTGCGCGCTTTTTTGAATTTATGAATAAAAAATAGCAATTTACGTATTATAATAACGTATAAATACAGATGGCAAAAGTAGCGTTAATAACCGGTGTAACGGGTCAGGACGGCAGTTACCTGTCGGAGTTTTTGTTGGGTAAGGGATACGAGGTACACGGCATCATCCGCCGCTCTTCTGTGGACTACCGCGAACGTATCGCGCATCTGGAGGGCACGCCGCATTTCCATTTGCACTATGCAGACATGGGTGACTCGATGTCGCTGGTCAAGTTAGTGGGCAAGGTTCAGCCGGACGAGATCTACAACCTCGCCGCGCAGAGTCATGTGCAGGTGTCGTTTGATGCGCCGGAGTTCACCGCCGATGTGGATGCGGTAGGCGTGCTTCGTATTTTAGAGGCGGTGCGAACCAACCATCTGGAGAAGACCTGCAAGATCTATCAGGCTTCGACGAGTGAGTTGTACGGCAAGGTGGAGGAAGTTCCGCAAAGCGAGACGACGCCGTTCCATCCCTATAGCCCGTACGCGGTAGCCAAATTGTACGGCTACTGGATCATCAAGGAGTACCGCGAGGCGTACGATATGTTCTGCTGCTCGGGCATCCTTTTCAACCACGAGAGCGAACGTCGCGGCGAGACTTTCGTGACGCGCAAGATCACGCTCGCGGCTGCCCGTATCGCGCAAGGTTTGCAGGACTGCCTGTATTTGGGAAACCTTGATTCGTTGCGTGACTGGGGTTACGCCAAGGACTATGTGGAGTGCATGTGGCTTATCCTTCAGCATGAGACGCCGGAGGACTTTGTCATCGCGACGGGCGTGCAGCACACGGTGCGGGAGTTTGCCACGCTCGCTTTCCACCACGCAGGCATCGAACTGCGCTGGGAAGGGGAAGGAATTAACGAGAAAGGAATCGTGGAGAAGGTACAAGGTGACAAGGTACAATGTACCAAGGGCGATGTGGTGGTGGCTGTGAGCCCGGATTTCTACCGTCCGACCGATGTGGTGAACCTGTTAGGCGATCCGACCAAGGCGAAACGCGAACTGGGCTGGAATCCGCAGAGCACCTCGTTCGAGCAACTCGTGGAGCTCATGGTAAAGCACGATATGCAGAAAGTGACGCGCGAACATGTGAACCTTGCCGAGTTCCTTGAAAAAGGGATCGTCAAGTGATTGGCAAATGGTCATTGGTCATGGGTGATTGAAGATTGAAAATTGAAGATTGAAGATTGAGATAATGGAAAAAGACTCGAAAATATATGTAGCCGGGCACCGCGGAATGGTGGGAAGTGCTATTATGCGTGAACTGCAACGGCAGGGCTATACCAACATTATCACCCGTACGCACAAGGAGCTGGATCTGTGCCGGCAAGAGGCAGTAGAAGCGTTCTTTGCGGAGGAGAAGCCGGAATTTGTGTTCCTGGCGGCAGCCAAGGTGGGCGGTATCATCGCCAACGAGCGGCATCTGGCGGATTTCATGTACGACAACATGATTCTGGAGATGAACGTCATTCATGCCGCGTGGAAGAACGGTTGCAAGAAATTGGAGTTCCTTGGTTCCAGTTGCATCTACCCGCGCATGGCGCCCCAGCCGATGACGGAGAGCTGCCTGTTGACGGGTGAACTGGAGAAGACGAACGAGGCGTACGCGTTAGCGAAGATCAGCGGGTTGAAGTACTGCGAGTTCCTGAACCGCCAGTACGGAACGGATTATATCTCCGTCATGCCGACGAACCTGTACGGTCCGAACGACAACTACCATCCCGAACACAGCCACGTGCTGCCCGCACTCATCCGTCGTTTCCACGAAGCAAAGATGAGCGGCGCGAAGTCGGTGACCTGCTGGGGAACGGGCAGTCCGCTGCGCGAGTTCCTCTACGTGGACGATCTGGCGAACCTGTGCGTGTTCCTGATGAACAACTACTCGGGCAACGAGACGGTGAATGCCGGCACAGGCAAGGAACTGTCGATCAAAGAGTTGACGGAACTGGTGGCGAAAGTGGTCGGCTACGAAGGGCAGATAGAGTGGGATAGTACCCGTCCGGACGGTACGCCGCGCAAGTTGCTGGACGTAAGCAAAGCGACCGCACTCGGCTGGACCTACAAGACGGAGCTGGAGGATGGAATCCGTCTCGCCTACGATGACTTTTTGAACAACCCGATGCGGGCGGAACGATAAATAATATAGCGAATGCTACTCATCAAAAAACGCGGTGCCCCCCGCTCGTGCTTTTGCGGGCCCCATCCGCAAAAGAACGTTTTTGATTGAGTACATTTCGCTAAGCGAGTAAAAAATGAGAGATTTTAGTCTTGACATATATAGAAAACTTTTAGAGACTCTTCAAGATAATGGATATAAACTAATCTCTTATGCGCAATATTTGAAAGAAGAGAGGAGCAACAAGTTCGTTATCTTGCGTCACGACGTGGATGCCAAGCCGTGGAACAGTCTGCGAACGGCGCAGATAGAGCACGCCTTGGGAGCGAAAGCGACGTATTATTTCCGCGTGGGCAAAGAGAGCAACGTGCCGGAGGTGATTAAGGCGATTGTGAAACTTGGGCACGAGATCGGCTACCACTACGAAGATATGAGCCTGTGCGACGGGGACATCCGTAAAGCCTATGACCATTTTACCACATGGCTCGACTATTTCCGTCAGTACTACGCCGTCGAGACGATATGCATGCACGGTGCGCCCACCAGCAAATGGGACGGAAAGGATCTGTGGAAACACTATGACTACAAGGCATTGGGTATCATCGGCGAGCCGTACATGGACACGGATTTTGGCGATGTGTTCTACCTGACGGATACGGGTCGTTGCTGGGACGGCTACAAGGTGTCGGTGCGCGACAAGATACCGCAATACCAGGACGAGTGGACGCAAGCAGGGCTCGTATGGCATACCACGTACGAACTGCTGCGTGCGGTAGAGAAGGGGAGTTTGCCCGCTCATGTGATGATCACAACCCATCCGCAACGATGGACCAACAACCCCAAAGCGTGGTACCTGGAACTGGTGAAACAAAACATAAAGAACATCATAAAAAGGTTTATAATCTGACATGGATAAAAAATTGAATTTTGGCTTGATCGGGGCGGCAGGATATATTGCCCCGCGGCACATCAAAGCGATTGCCGATACGGGCAATAACCTGTTGGTGGCATATGACAAGTTCGACAGTGTCGGGCGCCTGGACAGTTGGTTCCCCGATTGTTCGTTCTTCACGGAGAATGAGCAGTTCGACCGTTTCTGTTCCAAACAAATGCGCACGGAAAACCCGCTGCACTGGCTCTCTATCTGTACGCCGAACTACACGCACGACGCGTTCATCCGTTATGGTCTGCGTATCGGGTGCAATGTGATTTGCGAGAAGCCTCTCGTGCTCAATCCGTATAACATCGACAACCTCGTCGAGTTGGAGAAGGAGACAGGTCATCAGGCATACACGATTCTGCAGTTACGCTTGCATGACAAGATCCGTGCGCTGAAGGAAAAAGTGGCGAATGGTCCGCAGGACAAGATCTACGATGTGGATCTGACCTATATCACCTCTCGCGGCAAATGGTACTACAGCAGTTGGAAAGGCGATGTACACAAGAGCGGCGGTATCGCAACCAACATCGGAGTCCATTTCTACGACATGCTTCAGTGGATCTTTGGTCCTATGAAACAGAACATCGTGCATGTGATGAGTTTTGACCGGGTAGCCGGATACCTGGAACTGGAAAAAGCACGTGTGCGTTACTTCCTGAGTATCAATGCAGAGTGCCTTCCGGAGAATGCAGTTCAGGGCGAGAAACGGACGTACCGTACGCTGAACATCGACGGCGAGGAGTTTGAGTTCTCCGCCGGTTTCACGGAGTTGCACACGGACAGTTACAAACAGATTCTCGCGGGGAACGGTTTCCGTATCAGCGAGGCGCGCCCGTGCATCGAGACCGTTGCGCAGATCCGGCACAGCGAACCGATCGGTCTTGTGGGCGACTACCATCCCTTAGCCAAACTGCCCCTCGCAAAACACCCGTTCGGATGGGATGAGAGAAGATGAGAAAAATGATTGGATGATGAAACAATTAAAACAAATATTAATTCTTGCGATAGCGGGTTTTGCGTTAGCGTCCTGTGTGACCTCACGTAAGGTGAACTATATGCAGGAACCGGACAAGTATATCCCCTCCTATGCGGATACCTTGAGTTATGAGGAATATCAGTTGCGTATCGGCGACCGCTTGTACGTGTATGTCTATTCCCTCAATGAGAGTATCATGAGGATGTACAATTCCGGAGGCGGAGCGAATGGATCCCAGATGCGTTACCAGGCGAACAACGGTGGTCAGTACGGTTCGTATGAATTATATACGTACCTGGTGGATGAAGAGGGAAACATGGATTTCCCGACCATCGGCAAGATTTATGTGCAGGGACTGACGACCCGCGAGGTGAAGCACAAGTTAGAGGAGGAGTTGAGCAAACTGCTCAATGAACTGCCGGGCGGGTACAGCACGGTGTCGGTAGAGGTGAATATCGTTAACCGTTCGTTCTCCATCATTGGTGCGCAGAGCGGACGATATATGATCACCAAGGAGAAGATGACCATATTCGAAGCCCTTGCGCAGGCTGGTGACCTGGGTGAGTTCAACAGCCGCAAGGAGATCAAACTCGTGCGGGAGAAAAACGGAGTGACGACCATCAAGACGTTTGATGTGCGTTCGAAGGATATCGTGAACTCGGAGTATTACTACATCGAGCCGAATGACATCATCTATATCCGCCAGATACCCGGTTACAGTTTCGGTATAAACCATGTGACGACGGTATTAAGTGTGACCGCAGCGACAATCTCGTTCGGCGTGTTCATCTACTCGATCGTACAAACGGGTATCAACCATGTGCAGAAACATTACGGTTCGGGTGCGGGTGGTAACGGAAACAATGGAAACGGAGGTGCGCAATGAAAACGATTCGTGTTATTTTAATCGGCTTCGTTGCCGTGATGCTGTCCAGTTGTTACAGTCACCGTGTGATTGGTTATTTGCAGGAACCGACCAAGCAGAACAAACTGCCGCAGTACGATTCGGTTCCTTACCAGCCGTACCGTATCCGCGTGAACGATGAGATCATCTATCGTCTGGTGTCGATGGACGAAACGATTTCGAAAGCCTTGGGAGCGAACCAGAGCAGTTCAAATGGTCAGTATGCCAATTCGTACCGTGTTTATTCGGACGGAACGATAGACCTGCCGTTCCTTGAACCCATCAAGGTACAGGGACTGACGGAGGTGGAGGCGCAGGATACCCTGCGTGCGGCGTTCCGCGAGATCATACCCGATGCGGATGTCAAGGTGGCGCTGTACAACAAGTATTTCTCCGTCATCGGTGATGCACATGCGAGTCAGTATTATATATATAAGGAGAAGATGAACATCTTCCAGGCACTTGCGATGACCGGCGATGTGATGAACAGCGGTGACCGGCGTCATATCCGTATTATCCGTCCAAGGGACAACGGTCAGGAGCCGGAGATACTGGAGTTCGATATGCGAACCAACTCCATTATCGATTCCAAGTATTACTACATCTATCCCAATGATGTCATTTATGTGGCACGCACGAAGAACAGTTTCTATACGGTTGGAAACTATGCGGGCTTTATAGGACTCATCACCAGTAGTGTCGCATTACTAACCACTGTTTTGAACTACGTAGCGTATATCTATAAATAGATTTTAGATTTATGAGTAACAATGCATATTACACTCCGGGCGGGAACAATGCATATTATACCCCCGGTGGAAACAATCAGTATTATTCTCCTGGCGGTAATAGCCAATATTATTACCAGCCGGGTGGAAACCAGCAGTATTATCAGCAGGACCCGACGCAGGGAGGGGATGAAGAGGGGTCTATCAACTTCAACCCGCTGGAGTGGCTCTTTACGTTTCTCCATTACTGGTACCTGTTTGTGATCGCGGTAGCGATTGCATTGGGTCTGGCGATGCTCAAGAACCGTCGTTGGATCCCGTCCTACTATTCGCAGGGCACTATTGTCATCAAGGACAGTTACGGTTACGGAGGTAACACCTTGTCCCTGATGCAGGGCTTTGGTGTCGATCCCGGTTACAAGAGCGTGAAAAACCAGATGATCATGTTGGGTTCGTATGACCTGATGGGTCGCGTGGTGGATTCTTTGCCGTTCCTCAATGTGGAGTATATCACCCAGGGACGTTTCAAGACGCGTCAGTTATACCGTCAAACGCCTGTGCTCATCGAATATACGCGTCTGGACCCGCGTGCCTATGCCAGCCAGTTCCAGTTGGCTTTCCGCAGTGACGGATCGATGCATATCTCTGCGGCGGACGATGAGATTCCTCTGGAGCTGGATGCCCATTACGGCGAACCGGTTAGCTGCCCGCTGTTTGACATCACGATCTGGCCGACGGAGCTGATGATCAACTCAGGAAAGATTTACTTCCGTTTTCGTTCCCGCGAATCGCTGGTGGATGAGTTCATGAGCCGTTTGCAGTTGTCGTTCGTCTCCGAAGGATCAACCGTGCTTGCTTTGTCGCTCGTCAGCGAGGTTCCGCAGCGTGACTGCGAGTTCATTGACGAGCTGGCGAAAATATACCTGCTCCAGAACCTCGAGCAGAAGAATGAGGTGGCGGAGAACTCTATCCGCTTCATCAATTCCCAGTTGGACAACCTGCAGTCTTCTCTGCAGGTCAGTGAAGGCGCCATGACCAACTTCCGGCAGGAGAACAAGTTCGTGGATGTCAACTCTTATGCCGGGCAGTTGATGGGATACCTCACGTCTTACGACCAGAAGAA
This sequence comes from Paludibacteraceae bacterium, assembly GCA_905233375.1. Lineage (GTDB taxonomy): Bacteria > Bacteroidota > Bacteroidia > Bacteroidales > Paludibacteraceae > Colicola. Next base: position 35,160 of record CAJOEJ010000003.1, read on the forward strand.
GATGGAGCTCCGTTTGCGGGAGACCTATTTTGACTACCTGATCAATTATATCAACCAGGGAATAGAGAACGATGCCATCATCGCACCTTCCACGATGGGTGTGACCGATGCCGGTCTGAGTGCGCTGGTTCAGGAACTCAATGAGTTGCGTCTGATGCGTGGCGAGTTGACGACCAAGAACGTGTATTACGCCAAGTACACCAAAGACATGGAGAACGTCAAGGAGGCGATTGAGGAACTGGTCAAGTCCATGCGTGCATCGATGGAGATTGAGCGTGAGGACTTGAACCTGCGTTACAAAGAGGCGCTGGATGCCATCAAGACTTTGCCGGAGAAAGAGCTGCAGATGGTCGCCATCGAGCGTAACTACCGTATAGATGACAACTACTACACCTTCTTCCTGCAGAAACGTGCCGAGGCTGAGATTCAGAAAGCGTCCAACTTGCCGGATAACAGCATCATGGATAAGGCGCGTACCACGTCCATCATGAACGCGAAAGCCAAATCCAAAACGACGAGTACGTACCTGATCGTCGGATTCCTTATCCCGCTGGTACTCATTATATTGAGTGAGTTGCTCAATAATAAGATCCGCTCGCCGAAGGATGTGGTCAAGTTGAGGTTCTTCCGTCTCATCGGTACGCTTCGTCATGCCAGAAGCCAGAACCCGACGCTCGTCCGTGCTTCGCCCCGATCCAGTTATTCGGAGATGCTGCGTGCCATCCGTACGCGAATGGAGTTCGTGCTGAAACGTAAGAACCAGATGGTCATCTGCGTCACTTCGACCGAGTCCGGTGACGGTAAGACCTTCCTTTGTACCAACCTCGCATCGTTGTACGGAATGACCGGTCGTAAGACTTTGCTGATAGACTTGGACCTTCGTAAACCGAATATTCACACCAAGTTGGGTCTGGAGAATGGTTTAGGTATGTCCAACTACCTGATTGGTGACTGCGAGTTGGAGGATATCATGGTAAGGGACACGCCGTTCGGTTTTGATTTCATGCGTGCCGGTACGATTCCTCCCAACCCCGGTGAGCTGGTACACTCGGAGAAGTTGGCGAGCCTGCTCCAATCGATGCGTGAGCAGTATGAGTATGTCGTCATCGATACCTCGCCTATCGGACTGGTTCCCGATGCCTATGCGGTGATCGAGAACTCGGATATGTGTCTGTTCGTGATCCGTTGTATGCAAACCAACAAGTCGTTCTGCAAGCAGACGCTCGAGCAGATGACCGAGGTGGTGGATAAGCCGGAGAAGATCCAGTTGGTATTGTCCGATATTCCGACAGAGGGTCGTCACTCGTACGGTTCGGGTTACGGATACGGTTACGGCGGTTATGCCGGTTACGGTTACGGTCACCTCGGTTACGGTGGTTATGGCGGTTACGGATATGGATACGGTTATGGCGGCGGTTACGGATACGGAAGTCGTAGCAAGAAAGGACGTTATGGCCGCATATATGGACGCCTGTACGGTAAGTTCGCGAAGGATGACAAGGCCTACCGCTCGTATTACTACTACCATCACGATGAGGATGACGAGGAGAATACAGAGAACCAGACGAACGAAACCAACTTCGAGAATACAGAAAATACCGACAACGGTACGAATAACGCTTAAAAGTTCGAGGGGATGCAGAAATGCATCTCTTCGTTCGTTATGGGGTGAACGAACCGTATCTCGGCGGCATGAAGCATCAACCGCTCTGCGGAAGGCTGAACACTCGTCGCGGCAGTTTTGGTTCCATATAACCTGTCTCCTACGATCGGGGCGTTCAATCCGTCCGGATGAGCGGCATGTACGCGCAGTTGGTGGGTGCGGCCTGTGAGAGGGAAGAAATCGACGAACAGCGTGCCGTCCGCTCTGCGTTCGCGTATATGGTAGCGTGTGACGGCTTGTTTGCCGTGCTCGCGGTTAACTGTCTGGCGAGGGCGGTCATAGGGATTAGGCAGGAGAGGGAGGGAGATTATTCCTTCGGAATGGCACATGGTACATGGTTCATTGTACATGGGTTCAACGACCGCTTCATATCGTTTGAGGATGTCGCGTCGCTGGAAATATGCCTGTAGTGTCTTATAGACCTCCGCCGTCTTGGCGAGCACGAGCAGTCCGCTGGTGTCCTGATCCAGCCGGTGAACGGGTTGGAGTATTGTGCCCGGACGTTGCGCCGTCAGGTAGTCTGCTAATGACGGTTCGTCGCTCTTGCCTCGCACGGACAGAATGCCTGCCGGTTTGTTCACCACCATCAACCACTCGTCTTCATAGACCACTTCGATTGCATCAGGCACAGCTTGCGGGGCTGGACGATCCGAACGCAGGATCTCTACATCCAGCCCTTGTAACATATGCCGCAGGATAGGAACGCACTTGCCGCTGCAGGGCGGATAGAACACTCCCTCATGACGAATCTCCGTGCGGGATGGAGCACCTATCCAGAACTCCGCCAAGGCTACCGGTTGCAGTCCGTGCGACAAGGCATACTGCAGTAACTTGGGTGCGCAGCACTCGCCTGCACCTGAAGGTGGCAGACACGTCCGCTCCTTTGTACATGGTACATTGTCCTTTGTACATTGTCCTTCGTCCCTTTGTCCCTTAAACCACTCTTCGGGAGGGACAATGGGTTTCTCTTCGGCAAAGATCTCCAGCAGATTCCTGGTCTCGCCCCGACCGTTCAGAAAATTATAGTTCGCGAATAGCAGTCGTTGCAGTCGTTTGGACTCCTCTCTGCTCGTTCCGACGGGAGCCTGGCGCATCGTATAAACAGCTGGCACAAACCCTTCATGCACATACGAGCCGTCCATCATAGCCGAGAATGCAGCAAGGTAGTCCCAACTGCCATCTTCGAGATGAGGGTTTTGGACGACTAATACGCCGAACATCTTGCCCTGCTGATGCAGTTCGCTCTCCGGGTGTTGACACATATATTCGTGTACCCGTTCTGTCGTTTCGCGTACTGCGAGCTCTATAAAAGGCGTTTTTTGCATAAATCGACCACAAAAATACAACAATTTTTCGAAATATGCAAATTTCTCTTGCATATTTGCAAAAAAAGTAGTAATTTTGCAACCCGTTATGGCATTCGCTTTTGATAATGATAAATATATCCGCATCCAATCGGAGCATATCCGGGAGCGGATAGAGCAGTTTGGCAACAAACTGTATTTGGAGTTAGGCGGCAAATTGTTTGATGATTTGCATGCCAGTCGCGTGTTGCCCGGTTTCCTGCCGGATAGCAAACTGCTTATGTTAACTCAGTTGCGGGACTCGCTGGAGATCGTGATCGTTATCTCGGCAGCGGATATCGAGCGCAACAAAGTGCGTCAGGATCTGGGTATCACCTACGACGAGGACGTGCTGCGTTTGCGCGAGGAGTTCATGACCCGCGGGTTCCTGGTATCCTCGGTCGTTATCACCCATTATGCGGGTCAGCGTTCGGCGGACGCCTACCGCCAGCGTCTCGAGCGCAAAGGTATACGTGTCTATTATCATTATATCATTGACGGCTATCCGCATAATGTGGAGCTGATCGCGAGCGAAGAGGGTTTCGGGCGCAACGAGTATATCGAGACGACCAAGCCTCTGGTGGTGGTCACGGCTCCCGGACCGGGTAGCGGCAAGATGGCGGTGTGCCTGAGTCAGCTGTACAACGAGCATGCACACGGACGCGAAGCGGGATATGCCAAGTTTGAGACTTTCCCAGTTTGGAACCTGCCGCTCAAGCACCCCTTGAACGTGGCGTACGAAGCGGCGACGGCAGACCTGAATGATGTCAATATGATCGACCCGTTCCATCTGGAGGCGTACGGCAAGACGGCTGTCAACTACAACCGCGATATTGAGATTTATCCTGTATTGGATGCCTTGTTCACCTCTATCTACGGCGAGAGTCCGTATAAGTCCCCGACTGACATGGGTGTTAACATGGTCGGTTTCTGCATCAGCGATGACGAAGCGGTACGGGAGGCGAGCAAGCAGGAGATCATCCGCCGCTATTTCCAAGCCTTGTGCCATTTGGCGAACGGCAAGTGCAATGATGCGGAAATCAAGAAACTCGCCTTGTTGCAGCAACAGGTGGGAATCAATACGGCATACCGCCGTACGACCGTTGCGGCACGGGAGCGCAGAGCCTTGACCGGAGCCTTGCATGACGGAGCGTTTGCACACGCAGCCGCGATAGAGCTGCCCGATGGAAGAATCATTACCGCCGAAGCAGGTGAGTTATTAGGCTCGTCGGCGGCGTTGCTGCTCAATGCAATGAAAGAGTTAGCGGGGATCGACCATGCCGTCCGGCTGATACCGGAGAAGATCATCGAACCGATCCAGCAGACCAAGATAAGCTATCTGCACGGACGTAATCCCCGTTTGCACACCGACGAAGTGCTCGTAGCGCTTTCCGTGCTCTCGCTGCAGGACGAGAACTGCCGCAAGGCATTGGAGACCTTGCCGATGCTCAAGGGATGCCAGGCACACTCGACCGTTATGCTGAAGGAAGTGGATTGGAGAACATTTAAGAAATTAGGAATAGATTTAACAACCGACCCCGCTAAAAAGTAGGGTGCAAAGACCTGTAAGAGAACTCGGGTGCGAATCCCGGACAGACAGGCTACTGTGATGGCATTTTGCCTAAGTCAGATCGCTTACGCTTTGCATAATTGATAGTCCTCCTGTAATAGGACGAACAATGACAAAACGCATATTTTTCATACTTGTTACGGCGCTATGTGCGCGCTCCGTTTTCGCGATCGACGAAGCGGAGCTGGATTCGATGGCACGCGACTTCCGGATAGAGGAGGTCGAGGTGACGGCGCGTGCGCTGAGCAAGGATATTATCGTTCCCCAGACGCTCAAAGGGGCGGAACTGCAGCGGCTCAATGCCCTTTCCGTAGCAGATGCCCTGCGTTATTTCTCCGGTGTGCAGTTGAAGGACTACGGCGGAGTGGGAGGCATCAAAACGATTAACGTCCGCTCCATGGGAAGCCAGCATACTGCTGTCTATTACAACGGGGTGCAGTTGGGAAACGCACAGAACGGGCAGGTCGATTTAGGGCGCTTCTCGCTCGATAACATGGAGGAAATACAGCTTTTCAACGGTCAGAAATCCGACATCTTCCAGTCCGCCCGCGAGTTCGGTTCGGCGGGAAACGTCTATCTCACCTCGCGTAAACCTTATTTTAATGCGGGCGAGCGCGTACACGTGCGCGCCAAGATGCGTTGCGGTTCGTTTGCTTTGGCGAATCCCAATGTAGGCGTGGACGTGAAGCTGGCGGAGAATCTGTCCATGACCTTGGATGCCGAGTATGTCTATTCGGACGGCAAGTACCCGTTCCGTTACCGTCGCGTGCTGCCTACGGGCGAAACGGCATATGACACCACGGCGATCCGGCAGAATGGTGACGTCAACGCGGTACGTGCAGAAATTGGTTTGCATCATTACTACCGCACGACGGGTTTCTGGCGCCTCCATGCCTATAACTACTGGAGCGAACGGGGCGTGCCCGGAGCGATCGTCAATAATGTGTGGAGAAACGGCGAACGCCTGTGGGATCGGAACAGTTTCGTGCAGGCAACATGGCAGGACGAGTGGTTCAACCGCTGGAGCACACGCTTGCTGGTCAAGTATGCGAATGACTATACCCATTATCGCAATTATGACGTGAGACTCCTTCCGTCCGACAACGAATATACCCAGCAGGAGGTCTATCTCTCGCTTGCCAACAAAGTCCAGTTGTTCAAATGGTGGGATGTGTCTTTTGCATATGACTATCAGTTCAATACGCTCAAAAAAGATGAATGGGTGAGTGGCTCGACGGATGAGTGGTTCACGCGTCATTCCCATTGGTTGAGTGCTGCTACCGCGTTCAATATAAAGGAATACGTACGCGCGCAAGCATCGGTTTTAATGACCCACGTTACCAATTACCAATCACCAATGACCAATCCGAAAATTACTCCGGGAATTTTCGTTTCCTTCCGTCCGTATCCAAAAATCGACCTGAGTATCAACGCGTTCTATAAACACAGTTACCGTTATCCGACGTTTAATGACCTTTATTACACGGATCTCGGTAACGCGAACCTCCGTCCTGAATTGGCACGCCAGCATAGTGTAGAACTCGCATACAAAATTACCAATCACCAATCACCAATCACCAATCAATTTGGTTACGAAATAGCCGCATCGATCTCCTATTACTACAACCGCGTCACGGACAAAATTATTGCCTATCCCAAGGGGCAGCAGTTCCGCTGGACGATGCTGAACCTCGGTACGGTCAAGATCAACGGCTTGGATGCGAAAGCGGACGTGTCGCTTCATCTGCCTTTGCGCTTCACCCTCCGTACGCGGATTAACTACACCTACCAGACGGCGATCGATGTGACCAATCCCAACGATACCTATTACGGGCATCAGATACCCTATATTCCATGGCATAGCGGCTCGGCTGTTGTCGGACTCGACTGGCGGAGCCTGCGCGGAGACCATTACGGCTTCAACTACTCGTTCATCTATGTCGGCGAGCGGTACAGCCAGCAGGAGAACATCATCTACAACTACGTCCAGCCGTGGTACACGCACGACCTATCCGTGTACGGGGAATGGGGAATCAAGCGCTGGTGGATCAAAGCAAACATAGAGTTGAATAATATGCTCGGGCAGGACTATGAGGTCATCCAAAACTACCCGATGCCCAAACAAAACGTACGATGCACGCTCGCGGTAAGATATTAAAATTATTGGTCATTGGTTATTGGTCATTGGTCGTTGGTTTTTGGGGCTGCCGGGGCGACGAGATCATCTATCCGACCATCGGAACGCACGTTACGGACGAGGTGCGGAAGGGTGGTTTGTATGTGCTCTGCGAAGGGAATATGGGTTCGAATAAAGCGCGTCTGGACTATATGAACCTCGAGACGGGCGAGTATTACGCCAACTGGTACGGTTCGCAGAACCCGACGCAGATCAAAGAGTTGGGCGATGTGGGCAACGATATCCAGCAGTACGGAAACCGCTTGTATGCCGTCATCAACTGCTCGCACAAGGTGGAGGTTATGGATCGCAAGGCGCGGCACATCGGACAAATCGAAATCCCCAACTGCCGCTATATGGCGTTCAAGGGGGACAAACTGTACGTGAGTGCCTATGTCGGTTCGGTCGCAGATCCGGACTTGTTGGGCTCTGTATATGAGATCGATACCGCCACGCTCGCCATTACGCGGGAGGTCAAGGTCGGACACCAGCCGGACGAGGTGTGCATCATAGGTGACCGGCTCTATGTGGTCAATTCCGGAGGCTATCTGGTCAATAAACACGACTCCACGCTCTCCGTCGTGGATCTGAACACCTTCACGGAAATAGAGAAAATAACGGTCGGAGAGAACCCGCAACGCCTGCGGGCGGATAATAGCGGCAAGCTATGGATATGTGCGGAGCATGACCTGATCATCCTTGACCTTGCCCGAGACATTTACCGGATAGACACGAGAGCGAATGCTATCTCTATCCTCGGTTCGACCGCCTATGTGCTGGATCGGGAGACGAACCAACTGCGGGCATTCTCCACGGTCGATTATACGGAATTGGAGCAACCGGTTGATATCTCGTCTTTCGAGCATCCCTATGGTCTGTTGGCGACGGAGGATGCGCTGTATGTGACGGACGCGAAGAACTACGTTTCGTCCGGCGTGCTCTATTGTTACGACTATGACGGACGCTTGCGATGGAGTGCCAAAACGGGCGATATACCCGGACACCTCTGCCGTGTGACGGACGCCTATTCGCTGCATGGCGATACCATTCCAACGACCAATGACCGATCACCTTACATACACAAAGTGTATGAGTACCTGCCGGGCATGGGGCAGTATGTCAACGAGTTGCCCAAATACGAAGAAGGGGATGATTCCGCATCCATGTGCCGCAAGTGCGAAGCCGTTATTGCCAATAATGCCGCAGGTATGATCACTTTGGGAGGATGGGGCGGTTATGTCACTTTCGGTTTCGATCACGCCGTGCGTAACGAAGAGGGACGGGATATACAGATTCTCGGAAATGCGTTTTATATGACCGGAAGCACGGAGTACGGCAGTTCCGAACCCGGTATCGTGCTCGTCAGCGTGGATGAGAACCAAAACGGCATACCCGATGATACGTGGTACGAACTGAAAGGCGCGTTGTATGGCGACCCGCAGACGAACCATGCTTTCACGCGCACTTACACCCGTGCGGGCGACACGCTCCACAACGAATTCCACCAGCATCCCTATTATCCGGAGTGGCTGACGGAGACGGAATACACCCTGACGGGAGCACTCCTTCCGCCGCAGTCCGTAACGGTCAACGGGCAGAACGTACAGCGTATTCTCGACTACGGCTACGTGGACAACAAACCCAACAAGGATGTGGATGGCACCTCGTTCGATCTCTCGTGGGCGGTGGACGGAAACGGACAGCCGGTCGTGCTCGATTCTGTGCATTTCTTCCGCGTGTATAACGCCGTAGATGAGGTGCTGCCCCTCACGGGCGAACTGAGTACCGAGATAGCAGGAGCAATTGATTTGCATGTACAATAGTGCTAACAACACTTATATTAACAACATTTATTAACAATTAAAAACAACAAAACAAATGAAAAAGATTTTCTTTTTTGTAGCGGCTGCTTTGATGAGCGCCGCCATGTATGCTGATCTGCAAGTAGCAGATTTTGAGAACATCAACCTCGCCGCAGAGCAGGAGTTAAAGTTCACCAATGACACAATCGGTTTTTTCGAGAGCGGTAGTTTCAAACTTCAAGAGACCGTTACTTACAGCGGTGGATCTGTTGCCGGAGCTGTTATCTCCAGCCACACCGACACAGACTTCTCAGGTTATCAAGATGCTAACAAATCGATTGCCGGTGGTGCCTACGAAGGACAGAACTACGCCGTATTTTATGTAAACGCATGGGGAGATCCGGACAAAATTACTCTGAACGAGGCTGCTGTTGTTCCGGGTATGTATGTTTGCAACAACGTGTATGCCTACAGCTCGATGACCGAAGGTGATGCCATCGCAGGTGAGCCGTTCGGCGAGACCGATTATTTCATGCTGACTATTTACGGCTATCTGAATGGTCAAGCAGTAAACGCAAGAGTATTTGTTATGCTGGCAGAAGGTACCGACATTATGGATGAGTGGACCTATGTCGATCTCAGCGACCTGGGTGAGATAGATGCGCTGTCTTTTACAATGAGTGGTAGCCGTTCCGGTGACTATGGTCTGAATACCCCGTCGTATTTCTGTATCGATAACCTTGGCGCAGAGGCTCCGGCAGAGGCAATAGTTAATACCAATGCAGAAGTTAAAGCCTTTAAGGTAATTCGTGACGGTCAGGTTATTATCTTCCGTGGCGACAAAGTATTCAATGTACTCGGTGCGGAACTTTAATCTCTATATTATTATGCTGCTTTGCTTTGCCGGTTGTGCCAGACAGCCGGCAGAGCAGGGTAGTGTGCCTGCATCGAACAAGTACGCGACGGGTTTTCAGATCGCAGAGACGGATAGCGGCACGGTGGTGGAGGTCTTTCAGCCGTATCAAAAGCTGTGCGTTCGCGAACCGATGCGCCGTTTCGGAACGATGAGTACCGTGCAGGTGGGATTCCTCTATGCGATTGATGCTATCGACTGCCTTGTGGCGGTTTGCAATCCCGAACTCATCTACACACCCGTCAAAGGGGACGAGACCGACCTTGGGGACTCCATGAAACCGAGTGCCGAACGCGTGCTGCAGAGCGGGCTTGACATATTGTTAGCCGTCAACTACGGTCAGTATGACAATTTGGAAGCGGCGCGTCTGGAGAAACTCGGCGTGCCCGTCATCTACATCAACGAGTGGCAGGAAGGTTCGCCGCTCGCACGTGCCGAGTGGATCCGTGTCCTGGGTGCCCTTACCGGCAAACTGCACGAAGCCGATTCGGTCTTCCACGAAGTGGAAACGAAATATATAAATCTATCTCAATCGGTCAATCAATCGTATAATCGTCAATCAAAAATTATGAGCGGGAATAATTTCCGTGGTACATGGTACGTCCCTTCCGGCAAGAACTACTTGTCGTACCTGTTCAAGGACGCAGGAGCGGAGTATCCGTTCTACGACGATATGCGTGAGACGTCCATTCCGCTCACCATCGAAGAGACCATTCATTATTTCCACGATGCGGATGTATGGGTCGGAGCGGGAGGAAGCAGCCTTGCCGAACTGGCATCGATGGACGAGAAGCACACGTGGTTCAAAGCCTACCAAAACGGTCGCGTCTATAACTGGCGCAAGCAGACCAAAGCAGGCGGAGCGAATAATTTCTGGGAGCGCGGAGTGGTACACCCCGAAGAAATGCTCGAGGACGTTATCCATATTCTGAATAACGCCCCCGATTCAACGCTCCATTTCGCAGAGCATCTATACTAATGAACGGCTTAACCGTTCAAGGCTTGTACCTCCGTCAGGCATTTCCTGCACAAACAATCCGTATAATGCGTGCGCAGATAAGCGCGCGCGTTTTCATTCAGCTCTATTCCTACGCATTGGCACAGCGCATCATGCGTACACACAAAAGACGCGCCGCATCGCGGACACGTCTTTTGGATGGCTTCGGGTGCAGGCATGGATCTTAATGCGTCAGTTTGACAATTACCGTGCTCAGTCCGGGCACTTTGATCTCCTTGTCGTTCAGATCCACTTTCTCGCCCGTCATCGGATTGATGCCTGTCGGGTTGTATTTGCTGAGTATCTCCTGATAGGTCTCTGTCGGGATGACACGCGGTTCCTCGGAGGCGTTAGCGAACACGAAGACGGCTTCCTCGTCGTTGTAACGGAAGAAGGCGTAGGTGTTGTTGCGGCTCAGGAAATGCATCGTTTTGCCATAGTGCAGCACGGGTTCGTTCTTGCGCCATTGGAACAGCCTGCTCTGGAAATCAAACATCTCCTTCATCGGTTCCGTCACGGCTTCGCCCTGCGGCAGCGGAGCACGGAGGTAACTATGGTTGTTCACGTCCTCTTTGTTGGCAGAGGTCATGGCGTACTCGTCTCCGTAGAGCACTTGCGGAATACCGCGCATGGTAGCCAGCAGCACGTATGCCAGTTTGACACGGCGCGGGTCTTTGTCCTTCACCACGTCTGTGATACGTGCCATATCGTGGTTGCCGAGGAAGGTCAGCAGGTTGTTCACGTCCGCGTACATATAATCCATCGTCATGGCGTCATAGACGCGTGTCAGACCGTTGCCCCAGCCGTTGCCGTCGTTCTCTAATGCCTGACGGATCGCTTCCTCTACCGGGAAGTCCATGACGCATGGCAGGTGGCTGTCAAAGCCGTCGAAGTTCTTCGTGCCGCTCTGCCAATAAGCCACAGCCGGAGCGGGACGGGTCCAGCACTCGCCGACAATATTGATATCCGGATATTCGTTGCGGATAGCTGCCAGCCATTGGCTGCCCGGTATCTTCTCGATGTACGGATAGGTGTCCACACGCAGACCGTCCAGATTGGCATACTCAATCCACCATATCGCCCATTGCTGGAAGTACTTGAGCAGGTCGGGGTTCTCCAGATTCATGTCCGGCATCGGGTGGTCGAACCAGCCTCTGTTGCTCAACAGACGGTCGTACTCCGACGCGTTTATGTCATAGTTGGCGGTAAACACGTTGTTCGTGTTGGTGAACTCGGGGAACTGGTTAATCCAGTTCTGGTACGGCAGATCCTGCATCCACCAGTGGGCTGCGCCGCAATGGTTCGGAACCATGTCCATCAGTATCTTCAACCCTTTCTCGTGCGCTTTCTTGACCATCTCGGCATATAGTGCGTTCGTGCCGTAGCGCGGGTCGATGTGGTAGTAGTCCGAGCAAGCGTAGCCGTGGTAGCTCCATGCCGCTTCGTTGTCGCCTAACATAGGAGTCGGCCAGATGGCGGTACAACCCAGATCGGAGATATGGTCGAACGAGTTGATGATTCCCTGAATATCACCTCCCCAGCGTCCGTTCACGTTGCTCTTGTCGGCTTTCTCTGCCGTGTTGGCTGTGCTGTTATTGCTCTCGTCGCCGTCAACAAAACGGTCGGACATGATCAGGTAAACGACATCCGACGCATCAAAACTCTTGCGATCGCGGCTGCCCTGACGACGTGTACCGATGACATAGTCATAAGTCGCTTTCTTGCTGCCTTTCTTGAGGGTGATACGGTAGGTACCCGGCTGGAACACGCCGAAATCCACGAACAGGTAGTTGGGGCTCTCTGCGTTGTGCTGGCTGCGGGGAACCAGACCGAGGCAGGCGCCACGCATCACTTTGCCGTTCACCACTTGTTGTACACTAACCTGTGCGTCGCACAGATCCTGACCATGGAAAAGCACGGTCAACGGCGTTTGCATATCCGTCCACCAGCATAAGGGTTCCACTTGCTGAATCTTGGGTGCGGCGAACAGCCATTGGCTGCATACCAGCGCCGCTACAATTAGAAAATGTCTGTTTTTCATATCTGTTGATTGTGTTAGATTCAAATTTGCCGCAAAGGTACAAAAAAAATTGCATATATGCAAATTTATGTGTGTTTTTTTCGCTTTTTTCTTGTGTATTAGTCCAAACAGCAGAATGTCTCGTGAATCTCTCGGTCACATTTGCCCGGTTATCCGTTTTGCGACCTCTTCCGGATGGTCGATGAGCAGTTGTCCGTGGTTCATGCAGGGGAAGATCTGCACCTGGGAAATAAGATGGAACTCTGGGGCGACCAATTGGTTGGTAAATCAATAAAGTAAAATTTTTATTTTACTTCTTAGCCGCAAGGGCAACGATTATTTTTTTGCGAAAAATCTTGCATATGTGGGATTTTTTTCGTACCTTTGCGCCCGGAACGTCTTCCCGATGAAATAATCGTTGTGGCTAAGAAACGGGAAGAGTGGCCTCCGCCTTAAAGGGATAGAAGGCATGTGAAGCCGGTAAACGAATGGCAGAGAAAATTCTAGGATAAACGAATATGAGAAAACTAATCATCCTTGCAATCGCTGCGACGATGTTCGCGGCGTGCAGTAATCAAGCAAAAGTACAAAGTGACCAAGTACAAAGTACAAAGGAAAATTTCCTTGATTTAGCACGGCAACGTTTTGCGGTACGTGAGTATGCGCAGACACCGGTAGAGCAGGCTAAACTGGACTCCATCCTCGAAGCAGGTCGTCTTGCTCCAACCGCCAAGAATGTGCAACCGCAACATATCTATGTGCTGCAAAGTCCTGATGCGATTGCCAAGATCAACGAACTCACCCGCTGTGCGTATGGTGCGCCGGTGGTGTTCCTTGTGTGCTACGACACAGATCTCGTGTGGTCGAAAGACGGTCACGACACAGGCGATATGGATTGCTCCATCGTAGGTACACACATGATGCTTGAGGCTACGGAACTCGGACTCGGTACTTGCTGGGTCAAATGGTTCGATCCAGCCGAAGTGGCAGCAGCCTTTGAGTTACCGGCTAACCACAAACCGGCTTTCCTGATGCCTTGCGGCTATGCGTCCGAGAACGCCAAACCGAGTGACTATCACTTCTCCCGCAAACCCCTCAGCGAAACCGTAACGTATAAATAAATTGTTATGCAAATCCTCATTTTACAAGGCTCGCCGAGAGCGAAAGGAAACACCGCTTGGATGGCGGAAGAGTACAAGAACGCAGCCGAGGCCACGAAGCAGAAGATTGTGGAGTTGGTGCAGAAATTATGAATTACCATGGATGACAATAGACCAACCACGATTGACCCGCATATCAAAAACATCGTTTTTGATTTCGGCGGCGTACTAATCGACTGGAATCCGCGTTACCTCTATCGCACCTATTTCCGTACGGAAGAGGAGATGGAGTATTTCCTTGCGCATATCTGTACCGACGAGTGGAATGCGCAACAGGATGCCGGTCGCCCATTTGCCGAAGGAGTGGCATTGCTGCAAGCCGAGCATCCTGAATATGCCGAAGCTATTGCCATCTACCATACGCGCTGGAGCGAGATGATTGCCGGTGCGATTGGCGAGAATGTGGCTTGCCTCCGTGAACTCAAATCGCAAGGTTATCACATCTATGGTCTTACCAACTGGTCGGCGGAGACGCTGCCCGGTGTGATGGCGCAGTACGATTTCTTCCAACTCATGGACGGTATTGTGGTATCCGGCGAGGAGCACCTGCTTAAACCCGATATACGTATCTATCAGACCTTGCTCGATCGCTATCACCTGCGGGCAGACGAATGTTTGTTCATTGATGATTCTCCCAAGAACATCGAAGGCGCCAAGCAAGCCGGCTTATCCGTCTGGCATATCCCTACCTCGGTTGCGAACATTGATTAACGAATAAGCAAACGGATATGAGAAAACTAATCATCCTTGCTTCGATAAATTCACTCTTCACATTTTCACATAAAATTGTGGGTAAATTGCCTCGGCTATCCGTTTTGCGACCTCTTCCGGATGGTCGATGAGCAGTTGCCCGTGGTTCATGCCGGAGAAGATCTGCACATGGGCGTTCGGGTAAACAGCCAACAGATGTTTGACTTGCGGCTTGGCGGCAAAGGCTTCTTTCGTTCCGTACCAGAAATGAATATCTTCGCCGGAGATGCTCTCCAACTTGCTGGTATAGACAGACTTATAGCCGTCCAAGACCGCTTGTTTGCCGCCCCACCGCCACGTCTTGCAGCACTCGTCCAAGAGCACATCAAAATAGTGGGAACGGAAGACGAACTTCCAGAACTCCGTCCAATGGCAGCACGTCCACACATTGGCTGCCTGGTAATAGCGTAGCGGATCGATGAGCCAGTCGGGTAGCGGTAACAGAGGTGCGGCATCCAGGATGGCATGGTCTATCACTATCTCGTTCCTCTCCAGGATACGTGAGAGGATCTTGCCGCCGAGCGACAATCCGTACGCACAATCGAGATGACCGTTGCAGTTGGCTTGGATGTGGGCGATTATTTGCGCCGCCTGGTCATCGACAGAGGTAAAGCGGGTATGTTTGCCCAACGTGAAGCCATCCACTTCGGCTGCGATGATATGGAACCTGTCTTCCGTCAGCCGGATGAGCGGAAGGAAGATCTCGTACGACACTCCCAAACCGGGAATGAGCAAAAGACTGGGGGCTTTATCGTTGCCAAAAATCCGGAAGTTCATTTCTTATTGTTTATCGGTATAATGCATCCGCTATGATTGCCATTATAATGATCATCAGCAAGGTTGCGAAACTGAGCACGGAGCAGATCGTCCACCTCCACAAGGTCTGCCAATAGCTGTAACCGAACAGTTGCTTGTAGGTGACATAACTGTACAGCAATGTGATGATGATGACAAACGGGTTTGCGGGCGGAAAAGGAGCCTGGATGATATACGAGAGGATGGCGATATAGACCTGCAGGAAAAATCCCTCCGGAATGGTATGGTTGGGATAGCCCGGCGCCTTGCGGAACAGGAGCCATGTCGGCAGGATGAAGATACAGCCGGTCAGCAGTTCGCCGATGTTCTGATGGCTGTTCATCCAATCGAACGCATAATCGATATACTTATATCCGACGTGCGAGGGTTCTTCTACGGGTACAGGAAAGAAATACTGCACCAATGCGACCACAGCCGCCAGAATAAACAGCAGTTTGACAGGTGGATAACTGACCTGCCGTTTGCCGCTAATGAAGTCGCGCACGAGATAGCCGGGACGGAGGAGCAGTTGCCAAAGTGTGAAGAGTGCGGAACGGTTGTCAATGCCCCACAGCTGCCCAATCCCCTGCCATATGGCAAGCCATGTGATGCGTCCGTGACGTGCGGACTGGGAGCAAACAGGACAGTAATTGCCGGTAAACGTATGCCCGCAGTTATTGCACACATGCTCACTCTCGTCCATGCGGAATGTTACCGGATGTTCTTGCCACGCTCTGAACGCCTGCCACCGGGCTGCCAAGAACTGCCGTACGCCGCCGGACTTGTTGGTCTTGTCTTTTATTGTTGCCATTCTATTTCTTCGGGTTGATGTATTGCATGTATTCGTCGTAGGGGATATGTGTTCCGCCCATCGATTTGAGGTGTGGCGTCTCGAACTGGCAATCGATGATACCGCCGACTCTGCCGACCAGATGTGCCAAATAGATAAGTGCCAGTTTGGAGGCGCTTGGAGCCAGAGAGAACATACTCTCGCCGAAGAAGTTCCGACCAATAGCGACGCCATAGAGCCCTCCGACGAGTTCTGTATCCAGCCACACCTCGACACTAAGGGCGAAATCCATCTCCCGCAGTTTCTTGTACGCGGGAATGACCCGTCCTCCGAGCCATGCTCCTTCTTCCTGATCGCGTCCTTGCGCTGTGCTGCAATGCTCGATGACCCGGTCAAAAGCCTGGTTGAAGGTGACATGGTATTTATCCTGATTCATGAGCGTCCGCATGGAGTGGCTGATGTGGATATCCTTGGGAAAGATGACGAACCGGTCTTGCGGACAATACCAGAAGATATCGTCCTGATGGTATTCGAACCAAGGAAAGATACCGTGACTATACGCCAAAAGAAGCCATTCGGGCGTTAGATCACCCCCGATGGCGAACAACCCGCTTTCGTTTGCCAGATGCGGGTCTGGAAAGCCGACGATATCGTTGCTCAGTCTGTAAACCATTTATTTGATAATGAGTCTGTTGCCCTTTATGTCCACGCGCACTTTACCGCCGTTTTGGAGCCTGCCGAACAGGATCTCTTTCATCAGCATCGAACTGAGGTACTTGCGCATCGCACGGTCCATCTCCCGTGCTCCGTATTTCTCGGAGTATCCTTCGCGGATGAGGAAGTCGCGTGCCCGGTCAGTCAGTCTGACGGTAACGTTCTTGGCTTGGAGCCGCTCTTGCAGGATCGCCAGTTTCTTGTCGAACACCTGCGCCGCCATCTCACGCGACATGTCGTTGAAGACGACCATGCCGGACAGACGGTTGATGAACTCGGGTTTGAACGTCTTCTTGACGGTATCGAGCATGGCGTCGCCTCGTGTCTTTGTGCTGCTTAATCCGACCGTTCCCATGGACGCGAACTGCGCTCCGGCGTTGCTGGTCATGATCAGAATGACGTTCTTGAAATCCGCCTTGTTGCCTTTGTTGTCGGTCAGACGCGCATAGTCCATTACCTGGAGAAGGATGTTATAGATATCCTGGTGCGCTTTCTCGATCTCGTCGAGCAAGAGCACGCAGTTGGGCGACTTGCGGATGGCGTCTGTGAGCAGACCGCCGTCGTCGTAACCCACATATCCGGCAGGCGAACCGATGAGTTTGGCAACCGCATGTTTCTCCGTATATTCGGACATGTCGAAACGAATGAGTTCGACACCTAATTCCTGTGACAGCACTTTGCACAGTTCCGTTTTGCCGACCCCGGTCGGTCCGACGAAGAGCAGGCTGGCAAGCGGTTTGTCGGGTTCGTTGAGTCCTGCTTTCGCCATCTGCACGGCTTCGACGACTTGCCGTACGGCTTCGTCCTGTCCGAACAGTTGCGCCAGGATATGCTCCTCCAGCGTAGCCAGTTGCTTGTTCTCTCCATAGGAAGCGGCAAACATGTCGTCGGATAGTTTGCATATCTTCTTGACGGTCGCTTCGATGAGTTGGCGGTTGACGATTTGCGTTTTCTTCTTTAGCGGGTGCATCTCGCGATAGGCTCCGGCTTCGTCGATGATGTCGATGGCTTTGTCGGGCAGGAAGCGGTCGGTAATGTATTTGGCGCTCAGTTCGACGGCGTACGGCATCATTCCGTCCTCGTATCGCACGTGATGGTACTGCTCGTACATGGGTTTGAGTCCCTCGAGAATCTGAACGGCTTCCTCTTGCGATGGTTCGGGCACGTCTATCTTTTGGAACCGCCGCACGATGCCTTGCGATTTCTGCATGTACTTGTTGTACTCCTTGTAGGTGGTTGCTCCGATGAAACGGATGTCCCCCGCTTCGAGATAGGGTTTGAGGATGTTGGACCCGTCAAGGCTCTCTCCGCCGGATGCACCGGAACCGATGAGCGTGTGGATCTCGTCGATATAGACGATGGCGTTTTTCTGCTTGGCGACACCTTTCATGACGCGCTTGATACGGTCTTCGAACTCGCCCCGATACTGCGTTCCGGCAATCATCGTACCCATATCCATCTGGTATATCCTGGCTCCTTTGAGCCGTTCGGGCACGTTGCCTTCTTCGATCCGCTTTGCCAAGCCGTAGATGAGTGCGGTCTTGCCTACACCGGGTTCACCCACATGAAGCGGGTTGTTCTTGTCTCGCCGGCACAGTACCTGGATGGTTCTATCCAGCTCGGCTTCACGCCCGATGAGCGGGTTGTGGCTCGCTAACAGGTCGTTGATGCATACGACGAGTTCCGTCCACGCACGCGGTTTCTCGTATCCGAAGATCCCTTCCAGCATCTCCTCTTCGTGCTCTTCTATCTCCGGATGGCGGTCAGGTAGCGGACGTCCTTCGTAGGCGTCGATGATGGAACGGAGCAGTTCGGTCTCGTCTTCGGTAAACTGGCTGCGCAGGATGTAGTTCGCCTGCGATTCCTCCAGTTGCAACATCGCATGCAGCACGTGCGTGGAATCGACCTCCTCTTTTCCTGCATTCGCGGCGTTCTCCTCCGCCATCGTCATCATCTGTACGAACTGCACGGATGGCACTATCTCGTATTCACCCACGCTGTCCGGCACGAAATTGGTCAGCATGTCGCCGTAGATGGGTTCTTTGAGATCCTTCTGGTAGTCCACGTGGTAACTCTCACAGAGCGCCATGAACTCGTTGTTACGGCAGCATATACCGACCAGCAGCAGTTCCGGCGTGAGGAACTCGGCACGGCTGCTGACCGCGAAGGACTCCGCGAACTGAAGGGCTTCTGTTAATCGTTTGCTATTCTCCATCTTGTCCGGTTGTTAAAAAGGCAGATCCTCGGGCTCGTACGGCGCGATCGTGAGCCGCAAGGGGAATCCTTCGTCCTTTGCCATCTGCATGGTTTTGGTCACTTTGCTCACGGCGATGTCGTAAGGGTAGAGTCCTACGTTAGCGGAGCCGTTCTGATGCACGTCCAGCATGATCTGCGTCGCGTCTTCGGGAGATTTGAAGAACACCACACGCAACACATGTACCACAAACTCCATCGTGGTCACGTCATCATTGTGCATGATCACATGATACCGTTTGGGTTTGCCAAAACGCGTTTTGGTCTGCAAATCCTGTTGAAATCTATTCTTTGCCATTGTTTCTGTTTCATTTCTTGCACCCAGGCAGGAACCGTCCGGTACGTTTGCAATACGCTTCGTATTCGTCTCCGAAATCACGCCGTAGACGTTTCTCTTCGCTCAGCACTTGCACGAACATGATTGCCACGAAGATGATCCAAACCAGCAAGGCTTGCCATGTCCACAGCCACACGATATAGCCAGCCAGATAGACAAACGTCCCGGTGAGCATGGGATTGCGGTTGAGGCGATACGGACCATCCGTCATCAGATGCTGCGTGCGCGGACCTATCTCGTGGTCGAACGCGTCCATGGGATTGCCTTTGCCGTGCCGTTTCATATAGACGATGGTCCATATGCTGAGCGCCAGTCCGCCGAGCAGCAACAGACCTGTCAGGGAAGCGCGCAAGGCGCCGATATGCTCCAATGCCGGCATGCCGGATGCCAGCCACATGATCGTCGGCAGTAACATGACGAACATCACTCCGCCCAGCACGTAGCCGGCTGTTTCTTTGATCGTTATCATATGAATGGATTTAATGTATCTCTTCCAGCGCTCCCGTCACGGAGTCGATGATGAAGCCGCGTACGGTCACATCTTCCGGTATGAGCGGATGGGTCTGGATGGTCTTGACGGTCTTGCGGACGGAGGTCTCGGTATCCCGGAATCCTTCGAGCCAGTGGTTGAGGTCGATGCCGCATTCGCGAATGGTATCGAGCGTCTCGTCTTTGATGCCGCGCGCTTTCATCACGTGGTGGAAATGGGCGTAGCTCATGTGACAAGCGCCGCATTGCGAATGGGCAACCACCATAATCTCTTCCACTCCTAATTCATAAATCGCCACGATCAGGCTGCGCATAGCCGAGTCAAAGGGCGTGATGATCAGTCCGCCGGCGTTCTTGATGATCTTGGCGTCACCATTCTTGAGTCCGAGCGCGGCAGGAAGCAATTCCGTCAGGCGCGTGTCCATGCAGGTGAGTACCGCCAGTTTCTTGTCAGGGTACTTGTCGGTTATATACTGCTCGTAGCCTTGCTGCGCTACGAAGGAGCGGTTGTAATCAATAATCCGGTCTATCATAGTAATTTGTACGTTTCCGCTTGCAAAGATACATAAAAATTCCCATATATGCAAATGTATATGGGATTTTTTTTATTTTGCAGCCATTTTTAATCCGGATGAAAGCACTCTGCACGGGTTGCCGGCAGCTACGGTGTTGGCGGGTATGTCATGGGTCACGACGGAACCGGCTCCTATCGTGCAGTTGTCGCCGATGGTCACACCCGGAAGGATGGTCACATTGCCGCCGATCCACACGCTGTTGCCAATCGTCACCGGCTTTGCCCATTCCCGACGCGTGTTGCGTTCCGACGGGTTCGTGCTGTGACAGGCGGTATAGATCTGCACGTGCGGACCCATGAAACAATCGTCGCCGATGGTCACGTACGCCTCGTCCAATACCGTCAGCCCGAAATTGGCAAAGAACCGCTTGCCGACACGGATATGCTTGCCGTAGTCGCAGTAGAAAGGCTGATTGATGAAGGTATCTTCATCTGCCAGACCAAGCATCTCACGGAGCATTTGGTTTCGTGCCGCAAAATCGGTCGGCAGCAGGTTGTTGTATTGTTGGCAAAGCACCTTGACGGCATTCAGGTCTTTGAGCAACTCTGCATCGCAGGCATCATACACCTCGCCTGCCAACATCTTCTCTCGTTCTGTCTTCATGTCATTCCTTAAAGAATAAAGATACTTGGCTTTTAATACAAGAATCCCACAATCCAAATCGGTAACTTATGCCCGATAGCGGTCTCCATATTGTCAGCCAGCACGTATGAGTTTGGCAGATTGGCTATCTGGCTGAAGTCCTTGTCTTCGCCTCCAACCTCTATTGTGTATTTCCCGTCTATCTTGAAATCGCCGTGTTTCTTGCCAAATTCCAACTTATGTTTGGCTGACAACTGGTTTGCGACAAACGTCTCTCTTGCTGTCCCGATCCGTACCGGTGTGGTTGCCCACGCATAGAGCATGTTGGGGTTGTCAATATATATCTTATCCGGCTTTTGCATCCGTTTGGCATTCACGAGGTCGCCGTATAACAGGCGCAACAACTTGGCTTTGTCCATATAATTCAGATAAGCCACAACCGTTTCCCGCTTCAACCCGCTCTGAACCGATAGTTTCGATATATCCAACTGATACGGCTCACTTGTACATAGCATTGTCATCAGTGCCTTTATCTTCCGTGTGTTGCCCACATCTACCTTGCATATCTTTGTCAGTTCATCATCAATCGTGTGGTTCACTACTTGCTGAATGGCTATGTAGTAATCCGTCTCGTTGTCCAAATAATACGGGTAGTATCCGTAATGCAGATACTCTTGAAAGAGCGCCACAGGTCTGCCCTTGCTATTCATTTCTTGAATCAACGGAGCCGGATTAGTCAACACTTCCTCCAGCGGATATACCGGCATCTCTATACCTTTGTAGAAATGCAGGAACTCCCTAAAACTCAATCCCTGGATGTCATGATTGATACATCTCCTGCTCAGATCAGCATCCCCTTCTGTCATACTCAACAAGCTACTTCCACTAATCACCATCTTAATGGAGGGATAACTGTCGTATATCTCTTTGATCTCCCGGCTCCAGTTCTCATACTTGTGTATCTCATCTATGAACAGGTGTTTGCCTCCGATAAGATAGAATTGCTCCGCCAAATCCAGAATACTATGCGTTGAGAAGTATGCGTCATCGCACGAAACGTACAACACTTGTCTGTCCATATATGCATAATGCTGCTTGATGTACTGCCGCATCATGGTGGTTTTTCCTACACCTTTTGGACCGCGTATGGCCATCAGCCGAGCATCCCAGTTGATACTCTGCGCCCATTGCCGTACAATCTCCAGAGGTGTTCTTTCCCATAACCTGTCATGTTTCTTAATCAATGTATCCATATTTCTAATTGTTACATTTTTACGTTATTTGCACATTTTGTCCGTTGCAAAGGTCAAATTATACCTGTATTTGTCCGTTATAAAGGTCAAAAACTGCGCAATTTTGTCCGTTGCAGGGTGCAAAATTACAAAAAACGACTGATATATGCAAGTTTTTCCTCAAAAAAATGCTTTTTATCTCCATTTTTTTTCATTTTGCAGTATTCAAACTGCTGCAAAGCGGCATTTTTACCTCGCATTTAACAGATAACCTCCCGCAAATAGGAGGTTCTCTGTTGATAACATCTCGAAAGGCTATTCTGACGCTTTTGCTCATTAGAACATTGTTCCATTGTACATTGTTCTTTGTCCCTTTGTACTTTTTCTCGCCTTTTGTCCTAAAAGGACGTCCCGTGACGTCACTTTTTCGCTTTGCTTCTCAGCCGTTTGCCGAGGGCGTTAGGATCTTCTTTGTCATTTTAATTCATTTGGGTGTATTTTTCTCTGGAAAAGCTCCATGGACGTCCGTCTGGAACACCTTTCAAACGTATTCCTTGCTCATCGTATTTGTCCACACCTTTGCGTTGCGTACCCGGTTTAATGCCATCATTAATTTTTAATAGTGAAGAACTATCTACCCATGCGATTTCATTATTCTCCATGTTGAAACCATTCAGGAAAGTTTTCAGATACAGAACTTGGGGGTTAATCGGGTTAGAATCTACAGACGGATTATAGTAGCGGAATTTTTGAAGTTTCGTGTCCCACTTGATCCATTGTTGCTTTTGGATGTCCCAGACTTGATATGCCCGAATGAGTACAGATGCGCGATATTGCTTCTCCTCGTTCTCAAATGTAATGTCATATCCCGAATCATGGGCATGAAGTGACATCAACGGGAAATATGGCAAATCTATGCCTTCATCAACCATTCTTTTGTTCCTGTGATACACGATAAGGTCTTGAATACCATCATTCTCGCTGTGAAAATAGAATTCTATAGTTGTCGGGTAGATACGATACTCGTTACGTATTTGCAGGAAACCACCGGACAGGAAATAAGGTGCCAGTTCCTCAAATTTCAAGGTCAGCAAACTTTCATCATTTCCCGAAAACGTAAATTTCTGTAACTCTTTCTTTAAACTAATCATAGTCGGTTCTTTATAATTTCACGATGGTTCCTATCGGCGCATCCAACAGGCGGATGGCGTGTTTGGTGGCGATAGCGTGTGCTACGCTGTCCGGCTCGGACCACGGATGAACGGACAAGGCGTATTTGTCGTGGTGGACGGTGAAGACCTGTCGGGCTTGGAGGTCAAGAATGGCTTTCTCCAGATCTTCCGGCGTAGTATGTATATATTTCCATCTGGCGTTGTACTGTCCGTTTTCGAGGAACGCGAGATCAATGGAACCGAAACGATTATATATTTCAGCAAATCGCTTGTCGTAGCCTCCGTCACCGCCGATATACACCTTGCGTCCTCCGTCTTCGACCATGAACGAAGCCCAGAGCGTCTGATTGCGTTTGCCTATCAAGCGATTGGAGAAATGGCGGGACGGGAGACAGGTTATTTGTAATTGGTGATTGGTTATTGGTGATTGGTCGTACCAATCCATCTCTATGATCTGCTCGTCCGTATAATCCCAATAACGCAGGTAGTCGGCAATACCGAGCGGACAAACTACCTGTTTCACTCGTTCGCGGATGTCTCGGAGCGTGGCATAATCCATATGATCCCAATGCTCGTGTGTGATGATGAGCACATCGATATCCGGCAGATCGTCCGGCCGGTAGATGTCTGTACCGGGAAAAGCTTTGAGCATCATGGATGCCGGCCATTCGGGTTGGAGTAGGGGATCGACGAGGAAACGTTTGCCGTTCAGGCAGAACAGATAGGACGAATGTCCGAACCACACCAGCCAGTCGCTATCGGTCGGTTGGTTCTTGAGGTCGTTTTTGACGGCAGGTATTGGTTCCTGCGGTATTCGCAGCGTATCTTTGTCTGTAAGGAACCGCCATAAGGTGCCCCACGCGCTGTTTTTGTCCCGGTCACTATGCGCTCCTGTGAACTGGGGTGTCGGTATCTGGTTCCGGAACATGCCGTTCCGCCAGTTGGGCGATGACTGTATGCGCTCCGTCGAACGATGGCGCCATAGTCCGAAAGCAGGGTGCGAGAGTATCTCTATCGTTGCTACTACAATCGCCAGAATGATACTCAGTATGATATAAAGGGTCTTCGACATCTTTGCATCTTATATTTCATCCGCGCTCGAAACGGACAGGGCATGCAGGATGGATTCCCACACGGGGCGAATGTCCGCTGCGTCTATGGCATGAATCGGGATGTGGAATGTGTATCGGTCTATCTCCTGCGCGACAGGTATATCCGCTTCGCGGCACGCGCACATTATCGGATCGGGATAGATATAATCAATGAGCCAATGGATATAGAACTCGTAGGCGTAATGGTCGTTTGCCCGAAGTTCGTGCATATCGGGCATCAAAAGCCATATACGCTTGCAAGACAGTTGATAAATATGGTTCAAAAAAATGCGGACAGGCGTATCCATCAAGCTGTAAAACGTCTTGTAGGAGTATAGCCTGGAGTCAAACAGGTACATTCCCGGAAACTCCATGATCCGGCATACGGGTCTGGATTCCAGGTCCTGCACTTCCAAGAGAGCATACTGCTGCCATACGTGCCGGTTATCCGGATGATATTTGGTATCGGGACGAATGGTATAGCCTTGGGATGGCAGATAGCCGGACAAGCGGGATACGAGGGTGGTACGTTCGTCATTCTTGTCGCAGAACAGAATGACGAGCGGTACCTCATCCTTGGGTACATAGAACGAATCGTCCGGATGCGGCGTGATGGTCATGCGGGATAATGCAGTAAAGGGATTCATCATGGCGGTGTTGTTTAGAACGGGGTATCGGACATGAAACTACGCGATGATTGCACGTAAGCGTCAACAGCCTGGTCATAGACGGTGAAATCCAGCTTGAAGGGAATATGATGGAACAACTCGCGTATCTCCTCCCATTCTTTTTCGATCACCAGCGCATCCAGGGCTTGGAGGAAACCGGTAAAACGGAGAAGGACTCCTGTTTTGCCGAGCATTCCGAGCGACCAGACCATTGAACTGACGGTTCTGTAATCAAGCACCGTGGTGCTGATATTGGCACCGCCCACGATGTCCAGCGTATTCTGGTAGAGTATGCGTTCCGCTTCTTTCTCGGACACAGGAGTGGACTGTCTTGCGCACAGATACAGGTACGCGCTATCCGCCAGACGCGATCTGTCTATCGGGGCGTCAGACGGCAGACGCAACCTCATCTGCAGGTAGTTATAGTCATGGGCTAACGCTTCCTGATGGGCAACAATGAACTCCAACGGGAAATGGTGGACGATCACTTTAGCCGCCTGCCATTCGTGGAAATACTGCCAGACATCTTCTACATACGGGGTGTAGAAATCATCCCAGTTGGTATCCAGGAACCGCAATGCAAATTGCCGGTCGATGGCGATATTCTCAAAGAAAGCGCAGAGGATCTTCTTTTGTTCCGCAAAGGATGCAAACGGCACGCGCTTCTTCAGTTCGGCTCGTGCTTTGACGATCCTGCCTTTGGTGGTGTAGTCTTTGAGCAACTGGTTGAGAGACTTGTTGCGGGGAACAGGATCAAACTGATGGGCAAAACGTTCGTCTGCTTTGGCTTTACGCCGGAGTTCCGATTCAATCCAATACGGGCAATAGTTGTCCGGAGCCGTCAGCGTCTCGTCTTGAAGGGAGACAGCTAAAGCATATCGTATTTTGTCGTGAAGGGCGAACGGATCCACCCTTTTGTCAAGTTCTTGGGCTGTCATAATGTCAAATTGTTTTTAAGCGGTTAACTATTGCAAAATGCGGTTTTGGGTCACTTTTGACCGGCAATAAAATGCTTGTAATATGCGATTCCGAGTGTGGTCATCGGCAACGCGATGATCATTCCGATAACGCCGAATACAGCTCCCCATATACTGAGCGAGAGCAAGATGGCTGCCGGTCCGAGTCCTGTCACTTTACCCATGATTTTCGGTACCAGTACCAGGTCCTGCAAGGTCTGAATGACGATAAACACGACAGCCAGACAGAGCAGCGTGACCCATACGGGTCTGCCCGTTTGCGCCGACTGAACGAGACAGAGCAGTATGCACGGCGGGATGCCCAGAGCCTGCATGTATGGTACCAGATTGAGGATACCGATGATGAGTCCCATGGCGATACCCATCGGCATGCCGATGATAGTGAAGCCGATGGCAAACAGAACGCCTACGATCAATGCCACCAGCCCCTGTCCGCGGAAATAAGCGTTCATGTTCCGGTCTATATCCTGCATGATCTTCCGGGCTTTGGAACGGTATTTAACCGGCACGTAGTCAATCCAATGCGCGCGTATCTTCGGAAAATCGATCATCAGGAAGATGAGGTACATCAGGGCGATGAAGATGACCACCAATTCGGCTAACCAACTCAGTCCGCCTGTAATCCATCCGCCTACCTTGGGCAAGAGACTCTTGATACCGTCACGCACCTCGGGGTAGGAGAGGACGGACTCCAGGTTCAATCCGTCGAGCGTGGAGTGAATCTTCTCCTGCTGCTCGGGAGTGAAGTACTTGTCCGCATCGAAATCGGCGAAATACTGCTCCACGCCCACCGCCGCCGACTTGACTTCCCTGCCGATAGCGGGGATCAGCAGATAAACGGACAGCGTGAGCACACCAACAAACAGCAACAACACAATCGTTACGGACAAACCGCGGAACTTGACCTTGCATCTATGCTGCACAAACTCCACCAGCGGATCCAGCAGATACGCCAGCAGGAAACTGACGAAGAACGGCAACAGGACGCCGTATAAACGGGACAGCATGCCGGTTATTTGTTGAACAGGCTACGGATGACGTTCCATGCCGTCTGCGCCAGTTGGGAGTAGTGGTTGTACATCGCCTGCGCAAAGCGCACATGTCCGTTCAGCCGTTCGCGCTGGACAGCAGCACGCCCTTCGGCACGCAGCGACTCGTATTTCAGTTCCTCTGCGTTCTTCAAACCGCTCAGTTTGCGGATAATGGGGTCGATAAACAGCTGCTTGCTGCACGCGATCAGTACCGGGATAAGCAATAGGTAGAACGCTCCGACAATCAGGCATGCCGCCCACGCCGGCACGCATTGCGCCAATGCCAGTACCGCAGCAACCGCGCAGAAGGCGAGTACGGCAAATGCCACAAGAATGAGGCAGATGGTCAACAACAACGCACCTACCACGCTACTGGCATTGTCCACCGCTTTCAGGCGGGCTACTTCGTATTCCGCTTTGGCAAACGTCTCTACTTCGGACAGGATTTCATCCTTCTTTTCTTTCCATTCATTCATTTCGTTTTCCATCGTTGTTAGGGTGTTATGCTTCGCCGGCAGGTTGTTCGTCCGCAGCCTGTCCGGCTGCTTTGATGTCTTGTTTCGCGTGTTCGCAGCATTCCTGGATCTTGTCCTTTGCCTGCGATGCGAGGTCACGCAATTCTTCCCGCATTTCTTTACCGGAATCAGACATGAGCCACATGGCTCCTGCGACTCCTACCGCTACGCCCGCTGTGAACATCAGCGCGCCTTTCATCAGTTTGTTTATCATATGAAAATCATTTTGTTGTTAAATAGACCATTCAAAGCCGTCTTTGGTATCTTTGATCTGGAACCCGAGTGCCGTCAGTTCGTTGCGGATACGGTCGGATGTGGCCCAGTCCTTGTTCTGCTTGGCTTCCAGACGGATTCCGAGCAGCAGGTCGATCGCGCCGTGGAAAGCCTGTAGCCTACCTCCGTCTCCTCCCTGAAGGGAAGAGCCACCCTCCTCGAGACGCAGTCCCAGGATGTCGATGGCAAACGTCTTCCATACGTCGCGCAACTCGTTCAGATCCGCTTCGCTGATGGTACCTTTGCCGTCCCACACCGTATTAATCGCGCGCGCGCTGTCGAAGAGTGCCGCAATGACAAACGGCGAGTTGAGGTCGTCGTCCATAGCGTCCACGCAGCGTTGACGCAGGTTTGCTATGTCGATTCCCTTTGTCCCTTGTACATTGTCACTTTGTACTTTCTGCAGTCGTGCATAGGCTTCCTGCATGCGTTGCAGACCCTTCTCAGCCGCTTCAAGCGCTTCGGATGAGAAATCGACAGTTGAGCGGTAGTGTGCCTGGAGGATGAAGAAACGGATGACCATCGGACCAAACGGCTTGCTCAAAAGCGGATGGTTTCCGCTGAAGAACTGTTCGAGGGTGATAAAGTTGTTGTAACTCTTACCCATCTTCTTGCCGGCGATGGTGATCATGTTATTGTGCATCCAGTAGCGCACGGATTCATGCCCGAGTGCTGCGCAGCTCTGCGTGATCTCCGCCTCATGGTGAGGGAAGATCAGATCCAGTCCGCCGCCGTGAATGTCGAAGGTCTCTCCCAAGTACTTGGTACCCATCGTCGAGCACTCCATGTGCCATCCCGGGAATCCTTCGGACCACGGCGAAGGCCAGTGCATGATGTGCTCCGGCGAGGCTTTCTTCCACAACGCGAAGTCGTAACTGTGCTTCTTCTCCTCCTGTCCGTCCAGTTCACGCGTCTCCGTCACGATGTCGTTCAGGTTGCGTCCGCTTAACTTGCCATAAGGAAAATCCTTCGCATATTTCTCCACGTCCATATAGACGCTCCCGTTCGATACATAGGCGTAACCTCTGTCGAGAATCTTCTGCACAAACGCAATCTGCTCGATGATGTGTCCGGATGCATGGGGCTCGATGGACGGCGGCAGTACGTTGAGCGCCGCCATATCACGATGGTAGCGGTTGGTGTAGTACTGTACCACCTCCATAGGCTCCAACTGCTCCAACCGGGCTTTCTTGGCTATCTTGTCCTCCCCTTCGTCCGCATCGTGCTCGAGGTGTCCCACGTCGGTGATGTTCCGCACGTAGCGTACTTTGTAGCCCAGATATTGGAGGTACCGGTACAGCAAGTCAAACGTGATAGCCGGACGTGCGTGTCCCAGATGTGCGTCGCCATATACGGTCGGACCGCAGACATACATGCCCACGTGTCCATCGTGCAGGGGCTTGAACGTCTCTTTGTAGCGTGTAAGAGAATTATAAATTTCCAACATGAAATCAATTAGTTATTTGTTCATTTACCATTTACTGTTTGTAGGTCGTCGGACCTTTGCGGCTGCAAAGATACAAAAAATATTTCATTCACGCAAGAAAAAAGCGATTTTTTTGACAATTATACTTTCCCCTTTTATGCGATTAAAACATAATCCCCCTAAAATAATAGCATCTCGAGACCATCATAGACAATAAACGAGACTGTTACCTGATAGCACCGAACCCTCGTACTGGCAAATGTCTTTTCCTAAATTTACTAGACAGTTTTTTCTATTTTTATCTCAAGTGTACTACATTTCAAAAATTTATTGGATTTTTTTCTATATAAATTTGCACATATCAAAAATTTTTTGTACCTTTGCAACCGAATTGGTGTGTTTGCCAACTTTAATAGCACAACTGTTTGATACAAATAACTAACCATCAACTTATATGAAAAAACTCTTACTCTCCATTGCGCTCATTTTGCCCTTGGCAATGAATGCGCAGGATCCAGTCCCGACAGTGGTTCTGGACACGGTCTCTAAAGCCCTTACCCTTCAGGACGGCGACGTAGTCAGCGGCCCGCTTCTTCAAACATGGCCAATTAACATTGCGGCGGATGCTACCATCACGCTCTTCAACGTGGACATCAACAGTGCTGGAGCAGAAACCAATTCCTACAATTTCCCATGCCTCAGTTGTGACGGCGATGCAACGATTAAACTCCGTGGCGACAATGTGGTACGGGCTTACCGCTCCATGCATTCCGCCATTTGGTTTAAACCGGACTACACGCTGACCATCGAGGACGATGGTTCGGGTACGGGTTCGCTGACAGCAAGCAGCATTTCCAATGCAGCGGCTATCGGTGGAGGTGGTAACTACCAGTATAACAAACCTGCTGACCGATCATGCGGAAACATCATCATTAACAGCGGCATTATTACTGCCACAGGTAATAACGGTGGAGCCGGTATTGGCGCTGGAGAAAAGTGGAGCAGCGGAGATAAAAATTACTGCGGGAATATTACCATTAACGGCGGTACGATTACGGCAATCGGTGCCGGCACCAATTCCGGTGCAGGTATAGGCGGCGGAGATAGTTATGGCGAGTGCGGCAATATTACCATCAACGGCGGTACAATCATAGCAAGCAGTAACAACTCTGCTGCTATTGGTGTAGGAGGCTGGGATAGTGATTGTGGCAATATTCTCATTACCGGTGGTAATATCACAGCGACTGCTACAAATGGTACTGCAATCGGCGGTACAAGCACGCTCGCTGACTGCGGCAATATTACCATTACAGGTGGTACGGTAAATGCCTCTTCCTCCAACGGCGCCGGTATCGGTGCAGACCAAGGTTCCGGATCGGTAGGAAACATCACCATCAGCGGTGGTACGGTTATAGCAATCAGTACAGGTGGCGGTGCAGGAATAGGAGCCGGTAACAATTGTGGCTGTGGTGCTATTTTTATCAATGGTGGCAACGTAACGGCTTCCAGTAGCGGTTCTTCTGCTGCTATCGGTGGTGGTGCTAATGCGGGAGCTACTTGCGCAAGCATAACGATTACGGAAGGGGTGGAAAGTCTGGTGGCCACCAACACATCCCAATATAATTATAATGCCATCGGAAACGGCGGAAAAAATAACTGCGGTCCGGTGACTATTTATGGACAGGAAGTGGAAGCCGGCAAAATTACGAACGATGTTGCTTTCCCGCTGGATTTGAGCGATGCAGCAAACGACAACAAAGCATCATTGACCGAATTGATTGGTATTCCGTTCCCGCAGATAATCATCAACCGTACGCTCTATAAGGACGGTTATTTCAATACGCTCTGTCTGCCGTTTGACCTGACCGAGGAGCAGATCGCCGCCAGCGAACTGGCAGAATGCGAACTCTATTCATTCGGCTCCGCGGAATACACCGGCACAACCCTCAAATTGGGCATCGTGGAAGAGACATCCATCGTGGCAGGAAAGCCGTACCTCATCCGTTGGACTACCGCGGGACCGGACATCGCGGCTCTCAACTTCAGCAATGTGACCATCGCTGCAAGTGAAGGTACAGAAGTAGCAGCCAACGGAGTGAAGTTTGTCGGTACTATCGGGCGTACCACTCTGCCCAAGAGCGAGAATTATCTCTTCCTTGGCGCACAGGATGTGCTCAAATGGTCCGCTTCTACTGACGCTTCGTCCATGAAGGGCTTCCGTGCATACTTCATTGTGAACGGAAGTGCTGCACCGGCGCAACATGCACCCGCACGTTTCGTCATCATCCCCAAAGCACCGACTGCCATCGAGAACCAAATGGTGAATGATAACTGCCAAAATGGTAAATGGATAAAGGATGGCGTGCTCGTTATCGAGAAAAACGGCGCACTCTATAACGCGCAAGGACAGATTATTAAATAATCTAAATGGTCCAATAAATGATTTAATGGTAAATGATTAAATGGTAAATGCCTTATGACAACTAAGAAATTATATACTCAACCCCTTATTGAGACCGTGTCCTTTTTCCATTCCTCTGCCATTTGTGTAGGCAGTGATGGAGCTTTCCAAATCGGAGGAGAAGACATACAGGAAGATGCCCGTTAAACGGCACGGATACAATACATCCGTCCGGCACAGATGCCAAATTATCCATCCTGAACGGACAAAAAATGTCCCCCGCTCATAATCGAGTGGGGGATGTTTTTGTCTGATACCCGATGGCTGTTACAGCAGCGTCTGCGGGTCAAGATTGTTGCGCTCAATGTCCTTGAAGTAATTGAACGTAGCCACCTTGAGTTCGTCGCAAGCGGCTTCGTCGCACACGATGATACCATGCTGGTGCATCTGGAGAGCTGAAACGGTCCACATGTGGCTGACCGGCTCCTCGATAGCGTGCTGGAGGGCACGGGCTTTGTTATGACCGTTGACCATGATGAGCACTTCTTTGGCGTCCATGACGGTTCCTACACCCACGGTGAGCGCCGTCTTGGGTACCAGGTTCACATCGTTGTTGAAGAAACGGCTGTTGGCGATGATGGTGTCGGTCGTCAGCTCTTTCTTGCGCGTACGGCTCGTCAGAGACGAACCCGGTTCGTTGAACGCGATATGTCCGTCAGGACCTATACCGCCGAGGAACAGATGAATACCGCCGATATTACGGATTTTCTCTTCGTAGCGGGCGCACTCTGCTGCCAGATCAGGAGCGTTGCCGTTCAGGATATTGACGTTCTCCTTGCGGATGTCAATATGACTGAAGAAGTTATTCCACATGAAGCTGTGGTAACTCTCCGGGTGCTCTTCCGGCAGGTTCACGTACTCGTCCATATTGAAGGTAACGACATTCCGGAAGCTCACTTTGCCGGCTTTATTCAACGCAATCAGGGCTTTGTACATACCGAGCGGCGAACTGCCGGTCGGAAGACCTAATACAAACGGTTTGCTCTCTTTGGGGTCAAACTCATTGATTCGTTTTGCTACATAATTTGCCGCCCATTGGCTCAGCAAATCATAAGAAGGTTCAATAATTACTCGCATAAAATTATGTATGATTTATAAATTCTCTATATTTTAATCGGTGACGATATCGATATTGAAGACAAGCCAGTATAACTCCACCTCCTCCATATTCACACCGACGATTTTGCCGTTTTTGTCAATCAGTACGGTATGAGGGATATATTGGACGTTATACTTGTCGGAACACGGGTGTGCTGCATCTTCGTGCAACTGCGGCCAGGGCATGTTCTCTTCACTCAATGCGGTTTTCCATGCCGTGATGTCCTGATCGACCGAGCAGCTGACTATCTGTAATTTGTTTTCGCCTTTATTGCAGGAGTACAGGTCTTTGAGCAGCGGAATGAACCGGCGGCAAGGACCGCACCAAGATGCCCAGAAATCCACGAGCACATAGTCCGTTTTGCCGACAAAGTCACTAAGCGACATCTCGTCTCCATTGGGCGTAAGGGCGGTGAAATCCAGGTACATAGCCTCTTCCGTAACTGCAGATGCCTCTTGTCCGGCTGCCTGTTCCTGATTTGCCTGCTCCTCTTGTTGGGCAGGTTTCTTTGCGCAGCCGACTATCGTCAGCGCTGCAACAAGTATTAATAAGTACTTTTTCATGTTTGTTTCCTTTCATTTGTTATTTCTCAACTTTTCTTCAGTACGACTGCGCTTCGTGCGGGCAGGTACATCTTGAGCCAGCCTTTGCCGTCCTTTGCGTAGAGTTCGTCGTGCTCCGTGAAATGCGCTACGGAGTCATCGCTGAGACCGAATCCGGCAAACTCTTTGGCATCCGTATTGAGCACGACTTGGTACTTGCCTTCGGGAACGAGCATGCCGTAGTCGGTGAACGATTTCTGACCGTTCCAGTTGAAGATGAACAGCAGGTCGCCACGCGAATAAGCCACTACCTGGTCGCCTTCGTTATCCCACCACTTCATGACCCACGGCAGGTGCTTGCCAACATTGTATTTCTTCTCTTCTGCGGTCGGACTCTCTGTCAGCAGGTGCTTCTTGAGCAACTGGATCATCGCTTCGTCGAAGCGGTTCAGGTCTGCGAAGAAATAGTTCGGGTTATCCACCAGATCCCATTGGCGGCGGGCGTACTTATGGCTCCAGCCGTTGCCCTCACGCGGGAAATCGATCCACTCGGGATGACCGAACTCGTTACCCATGAAGTTCAGGTAGCCGCCGTTGATAGTGGAGGCGGTGATCAGGCGGATCATCTTGTGCAGCGCGATGCCGCGATCCGCCATATAGGTCGAGTGTCCATGCTCGAAATGCCAGTACATGTCTGCATCCACGAGACGGAAGATGATGGTCTTGTCGCCTACGAGTGCCTGGTCATGACTCTCCGCATAACTGATGGTCTTCTCGTCCTCACGGCGGTTGGTCATTTCAAAGAGGATGTGACCGGCTTTCCAGTCCTCGTCTTTCACTTCCTTGATGTACTTGATCCAAAAATCAGGAATGCCCATCGCAAGACGGTAATCAAAGCCCACGCCACCTTCGTTGATTGCACATGCAAGTCCGGGCATTCCCGACATTTCTTCCGCTATGGTGATAGCGTCCGCTTTCACCTCATGAATAACTTTGTTTGCCAGAGTCAGATACATCAGCGCGTCGCCGTCCTCATTGCCGCTGAAATAACTGGGATAGCCGTTGAAATCCTCGCCTAAACCGTGACTGCGGTAGATCATACTGGTTACACCGTCAAAACGGAATCCGTCGAAGTCGTATTCGTCTAACCAGAACTTGCAGTTGCTCAGCAGGAAATGCAGCACTTCGTTTTTGCCGTAGTTGAAGCACAGGCTGTCCCAAGCCGGATGCTCGCGACGCGGACCGTCATGGAAATACTGGTATCCTGTTCCGTCGAAGTTACCTAATCCTTCCAGCTCGTTCTTCACGGCGTGGCTGTGAACGAGGTCCATGATCACTTTCATACCGCGACCGTGCGCATCGTCAATCAGCGCTTTGAGTTCGTTCGGCGTGCCGAAACGGCTGCTGGCGGCGAAGAAGTTACTTACATGGTATCCGAAACTGCCGTAATACGGGTGTTCCTGAATCGCCATGATCTGCACGCAGTTGTAGCCCAATTCCGCGATGCGTGGCAGTACGTCACGGCGGAACTCCTCGTAACTGCTCACTTTCTCCTCGGATGAACTCATTCCGATATGGCATTCGTAAATATACAATCCGTCTTTGCCGACTTTCTTCGCCTTCGCCGAGTTACGGTGTTTCCACTCGTATGCCGGCTCGTCCCATACTTGGGCAGAGAAGATCTTCGTCTGCTCGTCTTGCACGACGCGGCGTACATAACTCGGAATACGTTCGCCGTATCCGCCGTTCCATTCCACCAGCAGCTTGTATAACTGCTCGTGCTTGATGGCGTCTTCCGGCAGCTTGGCTTCCCATACGCCGTTTCCGATGGGTTGCAGACGGTAGTTCTCGTCCTTCTCCCAGTTATTCATATCACCTTTGATATAAATAGCCGTTGCGTTCGGTGCCCATTCGCGCATGACCCATCCTTCGGCGGTCTTGTGAAGCCCGAAATACAGGTATCCCGTTGCCCACTCGGCGAGCGGTTTGCCGCCGGTCAGTTCTTTCTCTTTGTTGACTGCATAGTCATAACGTCCCTGCAATGCCCCTTCGTACGGTTGCAAATACGGGTCACGCTCTACTATCTTCAGGTGTTTCGGCTCTGCCGTTTTTGTTTTTTTACATGCCATAGTATTAAGATTTTTTTGCGTTCAGTTATTGATTTACTCGTGATTTTACAATCAGCTTACGATACTCTTTTCCCGGCGCAATACCCGGTTGATGGGCGTCCTCGGGGAAGAAAACAGCGAAATGACCTGCCGGAACCACAAACTTGGCAACGGCTTTGTCGCCGTAGAACTCGACATCTTTTCCTTCGTCGTACTCCTGCGTTACATCCTGGCAATCGACTTGTGCTTTCCAGCCCATGATCTCGTCATCGCCCAGAGGAATCTGGATATCCAGATAGTCTTTGTGCGCCTCCATACGGCATTTGGACTCCTCTTTGCCTTTGAAATCGTTGATGTTAACGAACAGGTCGCGACCGTCCAGGTAAATCTTACATGCCGGTAACTCCTCCAAGTCGTTTTCCTGGTAGAATTTCATGAATTGCTCGAAGCCCGGTACGCATTCAAAGTACCTGTCGGCATTCTCTAATTTGTCTAAAATCATATATCTTGAGTTTTTAATTAATTATCAATTTCCAATGACCAATCACCAATCACCAATGACCAATGACCAATCACCAATCTCCAATCTCCAATCTCCAATCTCCAATCACTCATGCGTTATCTCCGGCGCTACCATCTTCAGGAAGTGCTCCGGCAACGGCAGTCGGTTCGGACCGGTCGAGTTACCGTAACGATTACGTTTGAACTGACCGTTCTCCTCTTTGCGCTCCTGACCGTCTAAGAACTTGGTCATCAGGTAGATACCGAGTTTCTGCCACTCGGCTACCAGATTCTCCGCCTGCGCGCACGAATAATTAGTAAGGAACGCGCGAGCCTCTTCTTCGCTCATCTGCGCCACTTGCTCGTCGATACCTGCCGTCTGGGTATTGAACTTGTCATCCCATGCCTGTTGCATCTCGCGGATGTGCGGATACATACGGCTGTATTTGGTGTAAGCCCAGTTGGCTACGATATTGAATGTCCACCAGGCGCTTGTCGGCGAATAGGTGTAGCTGTCTCCGTTGCCTTCCGCAAAGCACTCCGGAATATGGTTGATGCAGCAGTACATAGGTGCATAGCAACTGCAGGATGCATCATCCACGCCGAACCAGAAGATGCCCTTTTTCTCTTTTCTCATCTGTCCCACGAACGACCATGCCGTCTGTTGGGTAGCTGTCGGACGCTCGTACCAGTACTGCAGGGTGTCGGTTCCGTTCACGGCGCACTTGAAACCCAAGCCGCCGTAACGCAGTTTGCTGTTCCACGGACCCGCGTCAGTGCCTTGCGTGATATCCAATGCCGTACCTTTGTACTCGTCGCGCATGCACTCTTTCATGTCCTGCGCACTCACTTTGCGGTTCGGAATGATCCATAACGGCATATGCTCGCCTTCGTTCTGTCCCTTTGTCTCGCGGAACGTCTTGCCCGTTGCGTAGTCAAAATAGCGGTCCATGTCATTGCTGAAATGGCGGAAGAATGACCATACGCGTGCCTCGCATACATATAATCCGCTGAAATCGAACGGGTTGTATGCCGCCTGGAATGAGAACTCTTCGTCCTTGCCGCTGAAGAATCCTTTCTCGCGAGCAAAGGCAATCACGTCCTTGTCCCACATCCAGTCACCGTTACATACGCAGTTCAACTCTTTCTCCAGACGTTTCTGCTCTTTGGTCAGTTTGGCTTTTCCTCGCGGCAGGTTCGTGATACGTGACTGGTTGGCGTGACCGGCGATGGCGTTGTCCGGAATGCGTACCGCTACCCAGTTGGCACCTTTGCGACCGGGACCTTTGCCGATCAGATCCATCATCCATACTTCGTTCGGATCGCCGATGGAGAACGTCTCGCCTTCGCTTGCGTAGCCGTATTCGTTCACCAGCTTGATCATCCATTCGATTGCTTCGCGTGCCGTCTTCGAGCGCTCCAAAGCGATATAGATGAGACTGCCATAGTCGATACCGACTGTGTCCCATAACGCCTCACGACCGCCCCATGTGGTCTCGCCGATGGTCACCTGGTTCTCGTTCATGTTACCCACCACCGTGTACGTGTGGCTGATCTCCGGAATGAATCCCTGCGGACGACCCGTGTCCCAGTCTTTGACCTCACGCATTGCACCCGGCTCATGGTCCGCTGCAGGAACAAAATGCAGGAATCCGTACATGCCGTACGAGTCGGCGGCATATGAAATCATTGTACTGCCGTCCGTGGACGCGTCTTTGCCCACAAGGAAGTTCGTGCAGGCGAAGAGGGTGGTGAAGGGAACGCTGACAAGGGTCAGCAACGCTATGAGCACATTTTTTCTCATAATAATCTGGGGTTTTGAAGTTCTGTAAGTCTGTTGTCTCTGTTTTTCAAAGCGATAGCATACGCTTTGCGGTAATATTTGAAGAAATGCTTCCAGTCGGCTTTCTTCGCTATGTTGGCTGCTTCCTGGCGCGCACGCGCTTTGTCCTCTTTCGACAAACGGTCAAACCGCAGCAGGTCATCGGCGATATGTTCTGCCACCTCGTCGAAGTTCGAATCGTTGCGCTCCACGACGATAACGCCGTATTGGTCTTTCTGCTGGGCTGCCCATACACCGAAACCGGCTAACGAGGTCGTGATGGTCGGCACATGGAATGCACATGACTCCAGCGGCGTGTAGCCCCACGGCTCGTAGTAACTCGGGAAAACGCTCACGTCCATTCCGATGAGCAGGTCGTAATAGGTCTTGCCGAATAACGGATCGTGACCGTCCAGATAATACGGCACGAACACCGCACTCACTCTGCCTTTGCGCGACGGAGCGCGGTCCAGATACGGGATCATCACAAACG
Source organism: Paludibacteraceae bacterium (assembly GCA_905233375.1). Lineage (GTDB taxonomy): Bacteria > Bacteroidota > Bacteroidia > Bacteroidales > Paludibacteraceae > Colicola. Next base: position 73,500 of record CAJOEJ010000003.1, read on the forward strand.
CCACCACCTCGCGCTCCAACTGACCGCTGTGGTAAATCTTCTGCGCCAACTTGTCCAAAGCGAGGGCAAACACGTCGATGCCTTTGTTCTTCCATTCCTGACGCCCGGAGATGCAGACAAACAGCGCATTCTCCGGCACGACGCCGCCCAACTGCTGACCTGCCACCTTCCGCAACGCTTCCCGTGCTTCTTTGCGGCGCACGTCAAAACTATTGCCTTTGGGCACATAGGTCGGCTCGAAGCCGTTCGGCGTCACGACATCGACCGGCTTGTCTAACAGTTGCTTGCATTCGCGTGCCGTGATGTCACTCACCGTCGTGAAACAGTCCGCCCAATGCGCCGCCTGCTTCTCCACCGAGTGCTTGCTCACCATGTTCAACTCCTGCGCCATCTGGTCGCCGTTGTAGCCTTCGAAATAGTCGTACAGCGGCTTGCCGTTTCCGGCTATCGAACGACCGATACCTGTTGCGTGCGTCGTGAACAGAGTCGCTATCTCCGGACAATGGTCCTGCAAATAGAATATAGTGAACGCAGTCTGCCATTCGTTCGCATGCATGCAGAACTGCGGTCTTTTGCCTTTCAACTTTCTACTTTCAACTAAGTGCTTATACAGGCTCTCCATGACCATTCCTGCCGCATAGCCGAACAGGCACGACTCGTCATAGTCGCCGTAGGCGGCATGGCTCTGAACCTTGAACTTGTTCCACGCCCAGGCGTAGATTGCATCTTTCTGTGCCCATAACGCATCGAACTTCAGCAAGATAGCAATTGGCTCGCCCGGTATCATCCACCGTCCGATACGGACAGGGATCGCCAATGACCCATTACCAATCACCAATGACCAATCTTTAAGGAGCGATTTATCCTCCTTAAAGTAGATATCACTATGCGCACCGAAATCGGGACCGAAGAAGAACACTTTGTCCGGGTGCTCTGCCTGCATCGAGGCTGCGCGGGTACTCAGTACGGCGTAGATACCGCCTACGCGGTTACAAACCTCCCACGAGGTCTCAAAAATATAATCAGGTTCGTATGTTGTATTATTTTTCATATTCAAATACCAATTACTATTTCTCCTCCCTTGAGGGGAGGTCGGTAGGGGTTACTATCATCTCAATTCGTAGTCCGCCGCCAGTTTCTCCGCATCCGGCATATCGTTCAGCCGGGTCGGCGTGGTCACGAACTTGTTGTTGTCCGAACCGATAAACGGCATGTACCAAACGCCTTCCGCGTTTGCCCAGTAGATGCGGTTGTCTTCCGTATCCAGGGTCATCGCCGAGCACGGACGGGCGTCTATCTGCACTTGGTTCGAACCGTCGATATTGGCGATCCACAGACCGTCGTCCGTGCGGTAATAGAACTTGCGGTTCGCAATATGAAAACCTTCCAATTCGGGGAACAGCGTTTTCATGTCGCTCAGATAAAACGCAGAGTCGTTGTATATCTGGAACGTGTCCTGCTCCATATCCAGAAACCCGGATGCCGTTATGTCCGCAAACGCTTCTTCGGCGTAAGTTCCGAAAATGCGCTGGCGGTAGTCCTTGTCCGCTGTACGGATCAGAATAGAGTGCGCCGGGCGGTCCAGAACAGTTATTATCTGGCGGGCTGTCGTCGTCACGCCGTTCATCGTCACCGTCAACGTGATGCCTAACGCCTCCTCCGGACTCAGAAAACGGATGGACAGAGAAGAACCGTTCCAGCCCGCTTCCGGGTTCGTCAGCTGCGTGAACGCGTTAAACGTCTCCAGTGCCCACTGGTATTCAACCGGGTAGTTGTACGGATTATAAACCAGCGCCGTGAATGTATAGTCCTGGAATATATAGAACACGCTGTCCGCACAACTGAACGACGGGATCGTGTCGTAGATAGTGACGTCTTTGCTCGTCACAAGCGATTTCTTGTTATCCACTTTCAACTGCACACGGTACGTACCGGGCTTGCGGTAGATGTGGCTGGGCGACTTGATGGTAGATGTACTGCCGTCACCGAAAGACCACTCCCAGTTCTCGCCCGAGGACGATAAATTCGAGAATGAGACAGATTGACCTGCGCGGGGTTCGCTCGGGTTGTAACTGAAATCAACAGTCACTTGTTTGCAACCGGTCACCACGCAGAATAGCGTCAATAAGAGTAATATTTTTTTCATTGTCATTGTTGGCATCCAGCCAATATATGTCTTTGTCACGCCTGAACCAGGTCAGCTGTCGCTTGGCGTAATGGCGTGTGTTTTGTTGTATCAATTCGATGGCACGATCCAGATCGTACTCGCCGTCAAAATATCCGAACAGTTCTTTGAACCCGACTGTTTGCAGGCTGTTGAGGTGACGCTTCGGATAGACCGCTCGCGCTTCGTCCACCAATCCGTCGCGTATCATCTGTTCCACGCGCCGGTTGATGCGCTCGTACAGCTCCTCGCGTTCCCTGTTCAATGCCACTTTGACGATCCTGAACGGTCGCGTCTGTCGGCTTGTGGCGGAGGGCTCGCCGGCATTCCCGGACTTGCGGCTGAGCAGGGAAGAGTAGGGTACTCCTGTCGTCCGGCATAACTCCACGCAATGAATCAGCCGTGCCGGATTGCAACGGTCCACTTTCTCCCAATAATCCGGATCCAGACGTTCCACTTCCGATTGCAGCCATGCCAGACCTTGTGTATGATAGGCTTCGTTGACAGCCTTTCGGATCTCCGGCGGGACGTTCGGAAGGTCGTCCAGACCGTTGCAGACAGCGTCCGCGTACAGCATCGAACCGCCGGTCATCACGACCACCTCGTGTGTCTCAAACAGTCTTTCCAATAACGCTAACGCGTCCCGTTCGAACTGTCCAGCGCTGTAGTTCTCCTCCAGATCTTTCGTTCCGACCAGATAGTGCTTCACCCGTGCTTGTTCCTCCGCCGTCGGAGCCGCAGTGCCTATCGGTATGTCCCGATATACCTGCCGGCTGTCGCAGTTGATGATCGGACATCCGTATCGTTCCGCCACCCGCAACGACAGTTCCGTCTTCCCGACCCCCGTCGGACCAAGTATTAAAAGTAAAACTTTATTGCTTATTTGTAATTGGTTATTGGTCATTATTCTCCGGCGTAGATTGTTTGGTGGTCTTTATGCTCGCTGTAATAATCTTGTATAACTCATTAACATCGGTCATTAACTCCTTATAAGTATCAGATGATATTAATTCTGAGCCGTGTAGTACTTTGAGCCAGTAAACGGTTTCATTGGCTTCTTTTTGAGCGATACTTAGTTTGTGTACAAAGTCAGCTTTGCTTTCTGCGTCGCATGCTTCGCTATAGTTGGCTCCGATACTTGTTCCGCTTCTTTGTATTTGGTCTGAATTATTGTATTCGTGCTGTACTTCTCGCAGGTATTTTCTAAGTTTGTTTATCTTTACCGCGAAAGTTATGCACTTATCTGTAAACTCGTCTCTATTCATACCAATCACCAATTACCAATCACCAATCACCAATTACCAATCACCAATTACCAATCACCAATTGTTTTGACCCCGTCAAAACATCGTTCCGTCGTCCCAACTCAGATCCTGGAACCCTTCCATGTCGATGTCGCCCATGTCCATCTCCTCGCGGAACTCGTCGTCAATATCCAGGTCGCCGTTGCCTATCGTCGCAAAATCGCTTCCGAAATCACCTTTGATCTGCTTGGGAGCCTTTCCGCGGCTCTCCACGCACTCTACGCCTTGCATCGTCCCGGCTTTGATCTCCTTCAGACTCCCGAAGAAATAACGCTCGAACATTGGGTCAAAGATATAAATCAGACGCTGACCCTGCTCCTCGATGATATCGCTCAGGTGCGTGTCCTTCATCACCATGTTGTCGTAGTCGAAGTTCGAATCCATCTCCACTAATGTCACCTCCTGACCCTTCTCCCAATCCTCGTTGCAAAGGAAGAAAGACGTCATCTGGTCGTCCGGATAATTGACACTCTTTAGAATCGCTTCGTGCAACTCATAGAAGGTCGCGTCTGAATCCGCTTCAAACACGCGACGGAAGTTTGGATCGCCTTCCTCACATGAAAAATTAAATCTGTAAATCATTGTATTTTAGTCTTTATTGTTTTTACTTTAAATTGAGCGCACAAAGTTACAACTTTTTTGGCACATATGCAAATTTTTTTGACTTTTTTTACAATATATGTACGCGTACGCGTGTTTTAATAAGTGTGGACTATGAATTGGCACATTTTTTGTTGTACTGTTTTTCGAATGAAACGGACAGGCTTCATACGGATGTGGGCGGCAATGATGATGCTCGCTCTCTGCGCTTCTTTGCATGCGCAGAAAATGCCGTCGTATATGTTGCAGATCGAGAACGGCGATACCGTCTATCATATGGTTCTGCACGATATCTGGGTCTATCCGCCTATGCGTTTCAAGTCCAAGAAACAGGAGAAGTTCTACTGGCGGACTGTCCGCGATGTCAAGAAATGTCTTCCTTACGCCAAGATGATTACTGCCGACATGGAGTATGCCGACGCTCAGTTGGCGCAGATACCCGATCCAAAGGATCGCAGAAAATGGTGGCGCTCTTTTGAAAGACAGCTCTTTAAGAAATACGAAAAGGATCTCCGGGGCATGTATGCCAGCCAGGGACGAATGCTCATGCTTCTCCTCGACCGCGAAACCGACCGTACTTCGTACGAACTCATCAAGCAGTACAAAGGCAAAGCTGCTGCCAACTGGTGGCAGTTCATCGCCAAACTCTTCAAAAACGACCTCAAAGAGGAGTACGAACCCACCGACAAGGACCGCATCATCGAGCGTGTCATCAACCTCGTCGAATCCGGACAACTCTGACCCCTTTGCTTGTCTTCGTATTCCTTCTTCCACTCCTATCCCCTCATTCCTCTCTCCCCCTCCGGTCTAGTGCTTGGCGATGTCCCGCCAAGTATCTTCCTTCGTTCATTTCCCGAAATTGTATTCGGGTTTCTTGCATCGTCCCTTCCGCCGGATGTCATCCGACAAGCTGTCCTTTCCGCGCTCCGCTGTTCCTTTTTTTCTCAAAATCTTCACTTTTTGTATGTTTTATTTGCATATATCAATATTTCTTCGTACCTTTGCACCCGCAAACTCACGCTGGGGGTGTCTGCATAGATGTCACAGGGTGAGGGAGCAGACATATTTTAAGGCGTTTACTAACGCTTGTTTTTGATCAATTGGAACCTGAGAAACTTCAATGATAAGTCTTCAAAAACAAGTAGCGTAGATGCCCATTGGGTGTACTATACCCTCGCGCGTATTCAAATGCGCGTGTAGTTCGTATATACACAGCGTGGGTTTCTGCATTGCTTATTTGAGACTTAAGGTTTTCTCAGGACCGCAATTGACAAATAAGCAAGAAAGGAATCCGCGTTTTTGATGCACAAATAAACATATTGTTCCCATCTTAACAACGATTCGGTATGCGCCGAACAATGTTAAGATGGTTTTTTGCATTATGTGTACATATTTGCGCACTAACTATTAAATAGAACATATGAGTGAGCTTTTATTTCGTTTTCGCAATTGGTTGCAACAAAATAATCATGCAACATGGTTATTATTTGCGGCATTTACTTTACTGTTGTTTATTAAAAGCATGCTCTTCCATTGGGCAGTATTCCATTCAATTCCTTTAAGTTCTCTCTGGCATAGTCCGTTATATTTCTATACGTTTTATATGGCAAAATTGCTAATGCCATTATTCCTTGCTGGTTTTCTGTTTATATCTAAGCATCGCTGGTGGACGATCATTATATCTATACTGGTTGATTTATGGTGTACATCTAACCTTATTTATTACAAAACGTACAATGCTTTTTTAACTGTACCCGACATATTATTAATCAGAAATATGGACGGAGCATGGTCTTCAATAATCGTCTATTTTGATATATATATGGTAATTATGCTTCTGATGAGTGTCATTTGGGCGGCATTGTATTTCCAATTTCGCAAATATACAGTTCAAAGAAAATGGTTTGTCTTCGCTGGCTCGTTGATAATAATTTTCATCTTGGCTTATCTTAATACCTATCTTAATAACAATTTCTTTAATAAGCCTAAATTCTGTTCAAACGAAGACCTGCAAAAGGAGGCTCAATTAGAAGCAGAAAATTACGAATGGGTCTATTTTGCAGAAAATCACGGAAGATACGACAGACGCGAGGGAGTAATACTGAACAACAACTTTCCATTTTATGAAATATTTTTCGAAGCTACCGGTGTAGTGTCATGCAAAGTTGATTATGTGCAATATACACGTAGCCAATCTATTCTTTCTGATTTCATAGCTATCAATATTTATCATATTTTCAATGTAAAGAAGCCGGGAAAAATAATTTCTCTATCTAACAACGATATTCAAAGTATAAAGCCATTCCTCAGTAATGATACATCTTGTCCCTCTCCCCAAAGCCATCTTATCGTAATTCTTGTAGAAAGTTTTGAAGATTGGCCATTACATCATAGTATTGAGAACCAGGTAGTTGCACCATTTTTGCAAACATTCAAGAATAATGAGCATGTGTTATATTGCAGCAAAATAACCAGCCAGGCATTAGAAGGAGAGTCTGGTGACGGACAAATGATAATCAACTCTGGTCTGTTACCGATTCAAAATGGTGTCGCGTGCATGCATTATGGAGATAATATATATCCAAACTTTGCGCACTTTTATTCTAATTCTTGTGTAATCAATCCATTTCCTCAAGTCTGGAATCAAGATACCATGTCTGTACGCTATTCCTACTCCAAAAAGATTGAGCCGGAACATGGACAATGGGAAGATGCCCAAATATTAAATGAGTCTATGAACTTCATTAAAGAAGCAACGATTCCTTCATGCATGCTGGCAATTACGATTTCCACGCATACTCCATTTAATCAAGTGAAAAATGCAAAGATTGAAACGAATGCACCTAATATTCTTAATCGATACATGAAATGTTATAACTATACCGATTCCTGTATTAGTAGTTTTATGGGTACAGTATTGAGTGATTCTTTGTTAGCTCAATCAACGGTTGTTATTACCGGCGACCATATCATTTTTCAACCGGCAATGCTTACTGAATTTGCCGATTATGCAAAAGAAAATGACCTGTCCATTGCCAATGGAGAAAATTATTGTCCGTTGATTATTTATTCCCCAATGATTAAGGAGAATAAACAAATTGATGAAGTTTGTTACCAGATGGATATTTTTCCGACGATTCTTCATCTGATTGGCTGTGAGAATTATTATTGGAAAGGTTTCGGTGTGAATCTTTTAGATGACAACGCACGTCAAAATCGTCCTGTATCAGAGCATGAAGCATATCGTCTGTCTGACCTAATGATTCGCAGCGATTATTTCCGACAGTACTATCATGTCGCTGAATAGAATCCAAACATAGTCTCGTTCATTAGTCGAGGTCTCTGCGCTTTTCTCCCCTCATTCCTCTCCCCCTCCGGTCCGGTGCTTGGCGATGTCCCGCCAAGTATCTGCCTTCGTTCATTTCCCGAAATTGTATTCTGGTTTCTTACATCGTCCCTTTCGCCGGATCCTATCCTGCATGTACATCGTCCCTTCCGCCGGATCCTATCCGGCATGTACATCGTCTATTAGGTCGGATCTCATCCGACAAAGGTCTCCTCTGTGCGATTTCTCTTTTTTTAGAATCGTTTTTGGGCACATTTATTATCGTCTCAAACCCAAAATATGCCAAGTTTTTCCCAAGGTTTCCCCGACCATTAAACGACAAAAAAGGGGGTGATTACGGGGTGATTACGGGGTCGTTACGGGGAGATTACCGGGTTATTAGGCTACCATCAAGCCAAGAAAAGCATAAGAACAAGCCCGAAAACGACCAAAATTGCAACAACAAATACTATATTATATATTCATATATAATATACTTCTTTTCATCATTTTTTTATTTGTATATGTCAAAAAAAAGCAGTACCTTTGCATGCCAATTTGATGAACATATGAAAATCGCGATTATAGGGGCAGGAAGTGTCGGAACGAACCTGCATCATGCCTTTGAACTCAAAGGAATCAAAACGGAACTGGTTCATGCGCGTCCGTTGACCGCCAATGACCCGTCACCAATGACCAATGACCAATCACCAATAACCAATGACCAATCCCTTACGGTCCATCTGCCGCAGGCAGACATCTATATCTACACCGTTGCGGATTGTGCGTTAGAGGAAGTGGTGAGCAAGGTGAATGCACCCAAAGCGTTGCACCTGCACACTTCGGGAACGATGCCTTTGGAAACTTTCGGCGCCGACAAACCTCATGCCGGCGTGCTGTATTTCTTCCAGAGTTTCAGCCGGACGATGCTGATAGACGACTGGAGCAATATCCCCTGTTTCATCGAAGGACGTAATATAGACGACGTGGCGGCTATCTATTCGTTGGCGCAGACCCTGACAAGTCATATCTATGAGTGTTCGCAATCCGACCGCGAGCGCTTGCACATAGCCGGTGTGTTCGCCAATAACTACTCCAATTTGATGTACCGTATCGCCGCGGAGGTGCTTCGCAGCACGTCTATTCCGTTTGAGGCATTGTTGCCGCTGATCGACCAGACCGCCGCTAAAGTACACGGGATGGCACCCAAGGACGCACAGACAGGTCCCGCGCAACGCGGGGACGCGGCGGTCATGGAGCATCATGTGAAGGTGTTGGAAACGATGCCGGACGGATTGTTCAATGCCGCTGAGGTCCGCGAAGTGTATCAAGCGCTCGCAGCGTTAATCGGGAAAGCGCATAATCATCAAGCTCTTCCCAACGGATAACTATAGTGCCTTCCGTCTCCGGCAACTCCGACACTTGGTGGACGAAAAAGCGCGCATGGAGTTTCTGGTGGGAGAGAGTGTGCGTAAAGCTGATTGGTGATGGGTCATTTGTGATTGCTGATTGATGTTCCTCGCAGGGAAACTCATAGAGATGATACCAAATATCCTTCGGGTTTTCCCGCCGCCTGATCAGGGTCGTCATTTCGTCCGTTGTACCTTGTCCATTGTCCTTTGTACATATATATACGTGGTAGTCGAGCCATCTGTCCCGCACTTTGGGACGCGGCTTGCGTACGGGCAGCAGTTCCGCAGTATGGTGTGCGTAGCCCAGACAGAACTCCTGCAGCGGGCATGTGGCACAGTTGTCTCCCAACGCAGGCGTGCAGTATAGTGCCCCGAACTCCATGATGGCGGAGTTAAACAGGCGCGCGTGTTCCTTATCTAATAGAGAATCAATCTGTTGGTGAAAAAGCTTCTTTCCTGCGGTCGTGTCAAACGCTTCGTCTATGTCCAACAACCTCGCCACAACGCGGTACACATTGCCGTCCATGGCGGGATAGGGCTGGTTGTAGGCAAAAGAAGCGATTGCTCCCGCCGTATAATCGCCTATTCCGGGCAGGGAACGGATATCCTCAAAACGTGTCGGGAACGGCGTCCAGCCCTTTTCAACCACCGTTTGGGCGGCTTTATGGAGGTTTCGCGCACGGCTGTAATACCCCAAGCCCTGCCATTCGCGCAGCACTTCCGCTTCATCCGCGGACGCCAGACTCTCCACCGTACTCCACCGGTTAACAAACCGCAGGTAATAATCCATGCCCTGCGCGACACGTGTCTGCTGCAGAATGATTTCACTCAGCCAGATGCAATAGGCGTCCTGCGTCTCTCTCCAGGGCAGTACACGGTGGTGGATTTCGTACCACTCGTATAAACGGTTATAAAATAGCGAATTGAGCATAATTTTTGCATTTTTTGAGCCTAAAAACCCCAAATCCGGTGCAAAAGTACAAAAAAAATAACAAATTTGCAATTTTTTTTCAAAAAAACTTTTGTATTTCAATAATTTATAGTAACTTTGCAAAGTTTTTCGTTTTTGAACGCAAAATATTATAAAAATATATAGAATTATGACTAAAGCAGAACTCATTAATGAAATTGCAATTTCGACCGGTTTTGACAAGAAGACGATCGGCGTAGTTGTAGAAGAAATGATGAAAACCGTCAAGACGACGATGGTAAACGGCGAGAATGTATATCTGCGCGGTTTCGGTAGTTTCATCATCAAAACGCGTAAAGCGAAAGTAGCTCGTAACATCAGCAAGAACACGACAGTACGTGTGCCGGAGCACAAAATTGCCGCATTCAAGGCTGCCGACGAATTTGCAGAACAGATTCGCTAATACGAAATTATAGTTTTATTTAATAACAGTTTAATAATCAATCATTATGCCAAACGGAAAGAAGCATAAGAGACACAAGATGTCTACGCACAAGCGTAAAAAACGCCTGCGCAAGAATCGTCATAAGCATAAGTAATTGACGATGAACCAACCGGCTTTGTGGCGCGAGACTTTTCCAAGTGTGGGAAAGTTGCCACAAGGCTTTTTTATTTATTGTTTTAACCCCTATCAAGTATGAAAAGCGAATTGATTGTGGACGTACAACCGCAAGAGATAGCTATTGCGCTGACAGAGGATGACCGGTTGCAGGAGGTCGCACGCGAGAAACGCGACCGGGATAATTTTGCGGTCGGAAATATCTATTACGGCCGGGTCAAAAAGGTCATGCCGGCGCTCAATGCTGCATTCGTGGATGTAGGTCATGAGAAAGAAGCTTTTCTGCATTATTTGGATTTAGGTTCTCAGTTTCGTACACTGCAAACGTACGTCACCAAGGCTGTCTCGGACAGAAGACGCATTCCCGTGATCACCAAGACACAGCGTCAGCCCGAGGTAGGCAAGGAGGGACAAATAGCGGATGTGCTCAAAGTGGGTGACCCTATTCTGGTACAGGTTTCCAAGGAGCCGATCAATACCAAGGGTCCGCGTTTGACCGCAGAGATTTCTATCGCGGGACGTAATATCGTCCTTATCCCCTTTGCCGACAGTGTAATGGTGTCGCAGAAGATTAAACGTGAAGCAGAGCGGCAACGCCTCAAACAACTGATGCTCTCCATCAAGCCGCAGGGCTTCGGAATCATCGTGAGGACGGTCGCCGAAGACAAACGTGTAGCGGAGCTGGACAATGAATTGCGCTTATTGCTCGAACGATGGGAACAGACGGTCAAAAGTCTTCAGCAGCGTGAACCCGTTAGTCTCGTCAGCGAAGAGATGGGAAGGACTCTCGGTATCATCCGGGATTTGCTGAGTCCGGACTTCACGTCCATTCAGATCAACGACCAGGCCATCTATGATGAGGTTCGTCACTATCTCGAACTCATCGCACCCGAAAGCGCAAAGATTGTCAAACTCTATCAGGGTACACAACCTATTTTTGACCATTTTGACATCACCCGGCAGATGAAGACGGGGCTCGGTAGAACGGTCGGTTTCAAGCATGGAGGATACCTCATCATTGACAAGACCGAAGCACTGTTCTCTATTGATGTCAATTCCGGCAGTAAGAAAATCTATGAGGACCAGGAGGAGAATGCGTTCCAGTTCAACATGCTGGCGGCAGATGAGTTGGTACACCAGTTACGGCTCCGTGATATAGGCGGAATCATCATTGTCGATTTCATCGATATGGATTCCAAGGATCACCAGCAACAGTTGTACGACTACGTGCGCAAGCTGATGGAACGGGATCGGGCAAAGCACAATGTGCTGCCGCTCAGTAAGTTCGGATTGATGCAAATTACTCGTCAGCGTGTCAGACCGGCGGTAGAGATGCAGGTGGAAGAGACCTGTCCGACCTGCGGAGGAAAAGGCAAGATCCAACCTTCCATCCTCTTTACAGACCAAGTGGAGGAGGAATGCGAGCATATGTCGCTGCTTTACGGTCGGGGATTGCGGTTGCACTTACATCCGTTCGTGTACGCCTATGCCAGCCGAGGCTGGTTGTGCTCCCTGAAAGCCCAATGGCGCCGCAAGTACGGAGTCAGAACGGTGGAGAACCAATCGTTAGGTATGCTCGAGATGCGTTTTTATGACGCGGAAGGCAAGGTGGTGACCCATGTTCAGGAAACCCTGAAGGAGCAACCGAAGAAGGAGCAGCCCAAGGAGCAACCGAAGCCGGCTCCGAAACCTGCACAACCTGCGCAGCCCAAAGAGCAACCGAAAAAGGAGCAACCGAAAGAGCAGCCCAAGCCGGCTCCGAAACCCGCACAACCTGCACAACCGAAGGAACAACCCAAGGTCGAGCAACCGAAGGTAGAGCAAGCCAAAGAGCAGCCGAAACCGAAGAAAGCTCCGAAGGCAAAGAAGAAAGCGGGCAAAGCACCGGAGCAAAAGCCTGCCCAGACGGAGCAGAAACCGACTCCTGTGGAGCAAAAGCCGGCTACGACTACGGAACAAACTCCGAAAACGCCGAAGAAAAAGATTTCCCGCAAAAAGAAGCCGGCAGAGAAACCGGCTGACCAGAATGCAGAAAAGTAACGTAAAAGAGAGACTCAAACGAGCCTCTCTTTTGTTTTGTCAGGAATCAGAACTCATATTATAACTCATCCGAATCCTCTTCTATCTCTCCTCCTATGTACCGCTTGAGTACGCGCGCGACGCCTGTTGTCCAATTGTTGATCGAGTCGTTGTCCATCTGAAGGCTGCTGATCATCTTCACTACCTGATCCAACGGCATTCCGTATCGGAGCACTCCCGAGATGAGACGGGCGTAGTTCCAGAACTCCCGGTCGAACTTGTAGCTTAGTCCTTCTACGGTTGTTTTGAATCCGCGGGTGTTGACAAACTGGAAGTCATAGCGTTTCTGTCCGTCCGGTTGAGCTACCTTGATGATCTTTCCTTTGGTGACGGATTTAGGCAAAGCGATGCCCATTTCGTCATCCGCCAGACCGGTGAAAATCTCGTAGGGACGACCGTCTTTGAGTCCGACAAACGCAATCCATTTGTCTTTTTGATTCTGGAACCGGACCACGTCGCATTCCAGTTCTGTAGGACGCTTTACCAGCGTTGGTGTTTCTTGAGTATCCATATGCGTTAAAGGGTTATTGCATTAAAGCGTTAATGGTAATTTTTGCGGAGCAGGAAGTCTCGCCGTTCGAGTTCTTGAGCTGGTACTGCACTCCTTCCTCCGTTACCAGATAATTGGTCATGAGCGTTTCGCCGAGCATCGCTTCTTTGCTGTAATTGATGTCCAGCCGTACTGCCTTCCCGTAGTAGTCGGGCAGGTAGGCATCGGTCATTGCCTGCAAGTACCGGCAACTGTTGCAGTGCCCGTTATAATCGATATCCGAATAGACCACTTTATGCGGCACGCAGCCTGTCGGTTCGGGAATAGTGGTCATGCGTACGCGGGACATATCGATGATCTCGCCGTCAATGCAATTCTCAAACATAGGCATGTCAAATACATTTGCGATCTCCCGTTTGTTGAGATCCAATACCGCCCACACACTCTTGCACTGACCTATGAGTCTCCATTCCGGTTCATCTTTGGAGCCTGAATATATTCTGAAATCACGTGTGCTGAGCATATGTGCATTGGACTCAATCCATGTCTCAAAACGCACATGGTCACAATGCGTCGGCATCTCATACATCTCCAGCGACAGGCGTGTTAGTATCCACGTCAGACCTATGGGGTGGAGCTGTGCGATGCCGAATCCCAACTCGTCGGCTACACGCCCGGCAACCTCCAGGAGATAGTTCTCCAGGTTGAACAGGCGGAGTTTTTTGCGTCCGTCCACCTCCTGGTACTTGATATCATATTCGTAGGAATATTTCATTACTATCAACTTTCAACTAAACGACTTCTTTCAACTTTCCACTATCAACTATCAACTCACTTGAGCCATCTGTCGAGCCATCCTCTGAACTCGCGTTGCCACAGAATACCATTCTGGGGTTTGAGTACCCAGTGGTTCTCATCGGGAAAGATGAGCAGTTCCGCCGGTACGCCTTGCATCTTGGCGGCATCAAAGGCTGCCATCGCCTGGTTTGCCAGGATACGGTAGTCTTTCTCGCCGTGGATACACAGGATAGGCGTGTCCCATTTGTCAACGAACTTATGCGGGCTGTTGGCAAAGGTGCGCTGGGCAATCTTGTTGTCCTTTTCCCAATACGCACCGCCCATATCCCAGTTGGCGAACCATTTTTCTTCCGTCTCCAGGTACTGCATCTCGAGATTGAAGATACCGTCATGGGCAATGAACGCTTTGAAGCGTTTGTTATGATGTCCTGCTATCCAATAGACGCTGAATCCGCCGAACGATGCGCCGACGCACCCGAGGTGGTCTTTGTCCACGTACGGCTCTGTGCAGAACTCGTCGATGGCGGTGAAATAGTCGCGCATACACTGACCTCCGTAGTCACCGCTTATCTCTTCGTTCCAAGCCTTGCTGAATCCCGGTAAACCGCGACGGTTAGGTGCAACGATGATATAATCGCCGGCGCTCATCATCATGAAGTTCCATCGGAAGGACCAGAACTGGCTCACCGGACTTTGCGGACCGCCTTCGCAGTAGAGGATGGTCGGGTATTTCTTAGTGGGGTCGAAATGCGGCGGATAGATGATCCATGTCAGCATATCCTTGCCGTCCGTCGTTTTCTGCCAGCGCGGTACTACGGTCGAACGCTCGATTTGGTTGTAGATATTATCGTTCTCGCGGGTCAGTTGAGCCAAACTGAGGAAGCCGTTGGTGTCCTTGGATTCCTCGTTGAGGTCGATGCGATAGATTTCATTGGCTTGACGCATGGAGTGACCTAAGACATAGACATGATGGTCGCATATATCGCCTAACCCGAGGTCATGCTGCCCGTTTGTGAGGCGTATGATTCTGCCGTCCATGTTCACGCGGTACAGGTCAACCGTTCCATGCCAGACGGCATTGAAGATCAAGGAACTGTCATTCAGCCATGCGTATTCATCCACGTTGCTGTCCAGGGTCTTGCTCAACCATCTTCTCTCGCCTGTCTCGAGGTGCAGCGCCATGAGGCGGTTCTCGTCGCTCTCGTAGCCGTCCCGCTCCATCGATTGCCATGTAATCCACTGGCCGTCAGGTGAATAAGCAGGGTTGGTGTCGTAGCCCTTGTTGTCCGCCGTGATGTTCTTATGCGTGCGCGTGCGAACATCATATAAATATATATCGCTGTTGGTGGAAACGGCGTACTCCAATCCTGTCTTCTTGCGGCAGGTATAGGCTATCTCCCCGTTGTTCGGGTTCCACGCCAACTGCTCCATTCCTCCGAAGGGCTTCATCGGACATTCGAATGCGGTGCCTTCAAGGATATTGACTCCTTCACCGACTTTTGCGGTCTTGATGCGTTCGCCTTCCCCGTAATAGGTGATTTCGAGCGGGCACACGAAAGGCTGGGGAGCCGTCTCTATCCACTCGTCCCAATGCTTGTACATCAAATCCTCGTGCATGTGTCCCGTAGCTAACGGCAGGTCAGGATACTTGTCCGCGGTCGTAGGAACGGTTTTTACCTGCTTGACAAGAATGATCCGGTCGCGCATCGGGGAGAGTAGGAAACCCTCTATGTCTTCCGCTCCCTGTACCTCCACTTCCTCTTTGTCACGACGCAGATAGAGCTTACCGCCGCGCATGTACGCCAGCCAACCGCTCGAACCAAACCATGCGGGCTCGCTACCTACGAACTCGTCGAACACGTCCAACTCACCTTCTTTGCTGAACGGGTCGCAGATACGGATCCATGAGGTAGAGCGGTTCTCCTCCACGCTGTAATAACTGACGGTATAAGCGACCCATCCGGTTTCGATGTCACTCTTTACGCTACCGATGCGTCCCATCGCCCACAACGCCTCCGGTGTCAGGCGTCCGCCTTCAATCGTGATTTGGGGTTTGGTAACAGGTGCTTTA
Source organism: Paludibacteraceae bacterium (assembly GCA_905233375.1). Classification (GTDB taxonomy): domain Bacteria; phylum Bacteroidota; class Bacteroidia; order Bacteroidales; family Paludibacteraceae; genus Colicola. Next base: position 89,272 of record CAJOEJ010000003.1, read on the forward strand.
CTTGCTTCTTCGCTTTTCTGCTCACTGCACGATACCCCGACTAAGGTCATCATTGCCATAATAAGAATATTCCAGTTCTTCATCCTTGAATTGATTTTTACAAACTTTTGCGGTGCAAAAGTACAAAAAAAAAATGACATATGCAAATAAATCTGCCAAATACCCAAAATATACCTTAAAAATGCAATGAAATTTGCGTATTTGGAAAAAAAGCAGTACCTTTGTAGCCGATTTGGATTTGTTCAACAGGTATCGGGACAAGCAGTGAAAAAGATTTTTATTTCATATAAGCGAGGCGACCAGGAAAAAGTCTTTCTTTTAAAAGACCGCATTGAACGCGAGACAGGCGAGGAATGCTGGATAGATACCGAAGGTATCGAGAGCGACAAGCAGTTTATATCGGTCATCATCCGGGCGATTAACGAAGCGTCGGTCTTCCTGTTCATGTATTCCCGCCGCCATTCGGAGATAGAGGATTTTGACCGGGATTGGACGGTGCGTGAGATCAATTTTGCGGAGAAGAAGCGGAAACGTATCGTCTTTATCAATCTGGACAATTCGGAGTTAGCTGATTATTTCGAGATGATGTTCGGTACCCGTCAACAGATTGATGCCAACAAACCAGCCGCGGTCAACCAGTTCATCAAGGATATGAAGAAATGGCTGGGAGTAACGGAACCTGCGAAGCATGCCGAAACTCCGATGCCTGCTGAAACTCCGAAGCCTGCTGAAACTCCGAAACCCGCGGAAACGCCGAAGCCTGAACCTCCGAAACCGGTTGGTATGACGGATTCCGGTAAAGAGACGCACGATGCTCCCCGCGGAGGACAGAAACCGGGGGATGACGAATCTCTTTCCGACTATTTGAAATTGATCTCTGAACTCAGTGAGAACGCGGAAACTTTGCCGCACTCGCAAGGAGGATTGTATTATATCTGCAAAAAGACCAGCACTTTGCGTGTCGCATATGTGATCCGCAAATCCAGTGAAGCGCCGGATCATATCGTCGTTCCGGCTACCGTACGCAAATTTAATGAGGACTATATGGTGGTGGGTACGCAGGCGCATTGCTTTGAGAATGACGTGAAGGTACAATCCATTACCTTCTCCGAGGGATTCGTGGAGATCGGTGACGGTTCATTCAAGGGGTGTAAGAACCTGTCGAATGTTGTTTTCCCTTCGACACTGAGGAGTATAGGGGAGAATGCTTTTGCGGAGTGTCTGAAACTGCTGAAGGTTCAACTTCCCAAACAAACCGTGATCCGTCCGAGTTCGTTCCCTTCGACGTGTGTCGTACGCCCGGGCGTGTCAAAACTATCCGCTGAGTCCAAGAAGAATTTAGAGGAAATGATTTCCTCTATGCAGTTGACGGTGATAGATACTTTGCCACACTATCAGGGCGGATTGTATTATATGTGCGAGAAGACCACTGTTTTGAACAGGGCGTTCGTGATCCGCAAGTCCAGCGAAGCATCGAAAATGATCACTATTCCTGCAACGGTACGTAAATTCGAGCAGGATTACAGAGTCGTCGGCACGCGGGAGAAGTGTTTTGAGAATGATGTACAGATACAATCCGTCACTTTTCCGGAGGGGATGATTGAAATAGGCGACTATTCGTTCAAGGGCTGTAAGAACCTGTCGAATGTTGTTTTCCCCTCCACGCTGAAGAGAATCGGCGAGGGGGCTTTTGCCGGATGTGGCAAACTGATATCGGTGCGTATTCCCAGGGGAACACAACTGCCCCCGAATGCGTTCCCCGTTGCTTGTATAGTCAATATTTTTTAACGAGATAGCTTTATGTGGAGGATTTTACGCCGTATTTTTCTGAATGACAAGTTCATTCTGTCCGTTATTCTGCTTAACTCCGTACTGATTTATCTGCAGGTATCCGGGATCGGGAATCTTACGCTGGATATATTGGACACGACCTGCACGCTCATTTTCCTGATGGAAATGCTGGTCAAGCACCGCGAGTATGGTTATAAAGGGTATTGGAGCGACGGATGGAACCGTCTGGACGGTCTGTTGGTGATATTGTCGCTGCCTTCCATTGCGGCGCTGTTTGTGCCCAATGACATGGAGCATTTGTCCATCCTGCTCATTTTCCGATTGCTGCGTGTGCTGCGGTTCTTCCGTGTGCTGCATTTCTTCCCGAACTTTACGAAAGTGGTTCTGGGTTTCAAGCGCGCCATGCGGGATTCCTATGCCATTCTGCTCAGTTTCTTTGTGATCATCGTCATATTCGGCTTGCTGAACTGCAGTTTGTTTGCCGATGCTGACCCGGTGCATTTCGGTACTCCGTTGAAGTCTATCTATGCGGTCTTTCAGATTTGTACGGTAGAGGGATGGTACGAGATACCGGATGTGATAGCGGATTTCTACGGCAGTACTACGGTTGTTGCGGAGTGTGTACGTATCTATTTCTGCGCGCTGCTTATATTAGGCGGAATCATCGGCATGTCGTTTATCAACTCCATTTTTGTGGATGCTATGATGTCGGACAACAGTGACGACGTGGTGGATCATCTGAACGAGATGAAAAAGAGTATCGATGAGCTGAAAGAGCAGATCGAAGCGTTGCAGAAGAAATCTTAGCGAAGTCCTACAATCTTATGCAATTGTACGCTCAGCCGCCAGAAGGGGTGAGCGAGAATATATCGGACGGTATCGTCGAGGTTGTCGTTCCGGTCGTCTTCCCATTCGTCCACGGCATGCTCAATGAGCCATTCGCCGGTATAGCGGAGGGGTTGCAGTAGCCAATGATCGGCTTCCAGTTGTTCGCGCCAAATCTCCGGGTCGTAGGTACCGGTGAAGACCACTTTCACTTCATTCACACGATGAAGTGAAAGTTTGGTAATAGGTAATAGGTAATTGGTAATTGAACTCTCCTTCGGCGAGCAGGTGATCCAGTCGATGCCGTCTGGCAGAGGGCGTGTGCCGTTTGTCTCGATGCAGATATAGAACCCTGCGTCATGGAGGGCGTCAATGAGCGGTGTGTCCACCTGGAGAGAGGGTTCGCCTCCTGTAAGGACGACCATCTTACGGCGCTCGTTGGGTATGTCGTACAGGTTGAGCGCCTCGTTCACAATCTCTTCCGCGGTCATGGAGGTAAAGTCCGCGAACTCGGTATCACACCACGGGCAGCGGAGGTTACAGCCGCTGAAACGCACAAACACAGCGGGAATACCACTGTGCGCACCTTCGCCCTGAAGCGTATAGAATATTTCGTTAACGCGATACACTAATCTCTTTCGTAGATGGCTACATTGCCTTCTGATTCCTGCACGGACACTTTGTAGCAATTCTCCACGTGGTCGCAGATCCACTTGGCGATATTCTCCGCGGAGGGGTTGACATCCAGAATCTCGTTGATGTATTTGTGGTCAAAGGTGTCTTTGACGACTTTTTTGATGTGGGTGAAGTCCGTGACCATTCCGTCGCGGTTCAGTTCCTTGGCACGGCAATAGACCACGATGATCCAGTTGTGACCATGCAGGTGTTCGCATTTGCTTTCATAAGAAAGCATCAAATTATGCGCAGCGGATATTTCGATAGTTTTTTGAACGTAGTACATATTAATTTTCATAAATGGTGTGATCTTCGATGCCGGCTTGTGCGAGGGCTTCTTTGCGTTCGCGGCAGGTACCGCACACGCCGCAATGATGCTCTCCTCCTTTGTAGCAGCTCCAGGTCTCCGCGTAGTCGAGGTTGAGGTCTTTGCCTTTGGATGCAATCTCGGCTTTGGTGATATGCGTATAGGGCGTCAGGAGTTGTACGCCGTTCCATGTACCGAAATGAATGGCGTTGTTCATTGCTTCGACGAACTCAGGCCGGCAATCCGGGTAGATAGTGTGGTCTCCGGCATGATTCGCCAGCATGACGTATTGGAACTTATTATTCTCGGCGATCCCTGCGGCGATAGAGAGCATAATACCGTTGCGGAAAGGAACGACGGTTGATTTCATGTTTTCCTCGTCGTAGTTGCCTTCGGGTATCGCGTCCGCTCCTTCCAGCAGGGACGACTTGAAAAACTGCTTGATGAAGGGAAGCCGGATGACCATATGGGGAATACCGAGTCGTTCGCAATGCAGTTTGGCAAAGTCCAGTTCACGGTCGTTGTGGTTCGAACCGTAGTGGAACGACAACGCCATTCCGATACGGTACTGATACTCATAGAGCATGGTGGTGGAGTCTAATCCTCCCGAAAGAACAATCAAACTATCTTTCATATTGACGATTTACGATTTAACGATTAGCGGACGATTGTTTTAATTGTTCGATTAACCGCTGCTTTTTGAGTTCCTGATGCTCTTCGTCGGCGTAGTTGGCGAAAGGATATATGCTGATACCGCCGCGAGGCATGAAATAACCCGTTACTTCGAGGTATTTGGGATCCATCAGGCTGACGAGATCCTTCATGATGATGTTGACACAATCCTCATGAAAGTCTCCGTGATTGCGGAAGGAGAAGAGGTACAGTTTCAGCGATTTGCTCTCCACCATCCGCTCCCGGGGGATGTAACTGATATAAATATGTCCGAAGTCAGGCTGCCCGGTCTTGGGGCAGAGTGTCGTGAACTCGGGACAGTTGAAGGTCACAAGATACTCGTTCTCCGGGTGTTTGTTGGGGAAGGTCTCCAACACCTCCGGATTATAATTGTCGCTATATTGGACGTGCCGGTTTCCCAAAAGCGTCACGCCCTCCAATTCATTTTCCGTACGCATGGTTACCGCATCATTTTAATGGTTTCGCCGCTTTCTGTCACTACGATATACATGCCGTGGGGCAGTTCCATGGAGTAGATATCCTCGTTGGTGGTAGTTATCTTACGTCCGTAGATGTCGTAAATGTTCACCCATTCTCCGGCGGTATAAACCTCGTCCACGCCCATCGGATTGTACATGCGCACGGTGACCTCATAGACACGTCGGCTGATATAATCCGAGACGACGAACTCAACCGGCATGAAGGTACTGTATTGGAAGTTCACCGTGTCGCCCGAAGCCGGCGTGACGAAGGTGTATTTGGTGTCTTCGAGCTGGATGGCGGGTACCATGTTCTTGAGATCCAGTTCCGGGTATTCCAGGATGTTAAACTGCATCTCTATGGTGTTCTTCTCCTGGTCGATGTTGCCGTCTACGCCGAGTAACGAGAATTTGTTGATCTGCAGGAATGACGGATTGATGACCGCACTGTTGTCCTTTGTCAGATAGTTGATAATCGCATCGATGAGTTTTTCTCCGTCGGTCGTCAGTTCCGCTTTGCGTGCAAGCGGCAGGCAGATATACTTCTGTCCTCCTCGTGAGGCGGCTGGAATCTCATGAATGGTGGTTTTCAGTTCACCATAAGCCATGTAATCCTCTATGTCGCGTGTATAACCGGTAGCCAGACAGAGGGTGTTCTCCAGCGTGACATCAATCGGCATGATACCCTGTGTCTCGCTTGGTTTGAGGATCTGTATGGGATCGCCTTTTTTCTTTCCCGTGAAGGCAGCGAAGATAGGATGGTCATCGCGATGTATGTAAATCTTGCTTCCTTCGTAGCTGGTGGTGTCCACCGATCCGTTGTTGGGCTGTCCCCAATTGAGGCGTCCTGCGGCGTAGGTGAAGCCTTTGAGGTTGAGCACGGGGAGTTCCGCAGGTAAGAGGCCGATGACGTCCAATACCTCTTTGTTATCGGCATCCACATCTTCGGAGATGAGCATCCACTTATAGTTGCTGTATTGCTCAGCCGGTCTTCTGCCGTCTTCTTTGGCTTTGCGCTCGATGAGGTTTACTCCTTTGCCCTTCAGGTATTTGTACACGCCGTCTTCCAGGTAGGAGCGGTTGTTTTTATAAAGGTACAGCACGGGGTTGTTACCAAGGTCAAGCGGCTTGATGGTTATTTTACCGGTAATGGGCTTGCTACCCGCCACACTGATGACGTAGGGGTAAGTAACCGGCGAAGTAACGTTTTCGGTCGGTGTACCACCGATGGTATATTTGCCGTTCACGCCGTTTCCTGCTATTCCGGCAGGAGTGCCGTTTGTCCATTGGAGGTTTACGTCCGAGGCGTTGAGTGCATAGTAACGGAAGGTGATCTCGTCCATCTCTTCTCCGGCAAAGGCTTCAATGACGGTGTCGTTGAGCGCTTTGAGGTCGGAGGTTACATGTATCTTACCCGGAACGCTGTTGGACTCCACGCCGTTATAATAGCTGACAACTTTATAGGCGTACGTTCCCACGGGGCAGTTGGCTGCTCCGCCGAGCACGAGCGTGTCGCCGATAGCTCCTGTCCCTTGCTTCGTGAGGGTTATACCGGTAGCTGTTGCGCCGTCCCATTCGAGTCTCGTTTCACCTTTGGAGTTGTATTTGGTGAAATAATAGACAGGTTTCGGAGAGGTCGTCTGGAGCACGTTCTGCGTGGAGTCGTTTCCTTTGATCCATTTGGTACGAGGCACCTGTGCCAGGCGGAGCGAGAAGCCGTAGAGCTTGCATTTCTCGCTACCGATCACTCTCAGTTTGATGACGTGGCGACCTGTGGTGATACCGTATCGTCTGGTGGTGGCATTGTCTTTGTCGTAATACTGCTCCTGGAGAACATCGTCAATGTACACTTCCCAGTATTGGTTGTCGTCAGGATTAGTTCCTTTAGTGTCTCTTTTCTTGTCCTGCGCCACGATCGAGAATTGGTCATATCCAGAGATATGCAACTCGAAGGTCTGTTTGTTTTTCAATTGTATGTCACCGGGCAAGGCTGCAAATTCGTCCCGGGCACTCGCTTTCGGGGATATTTCGCTTTCAGCTTTGAACGAACCTTCGAGGTCGGTGATCGATCCAGTGAACCATCCGTCTTTCGCTGTAATAGCGGTAGTGCTTCCGGAGGAGCTGCTTACGAGTGTACCTTCTTTATGGTTCTTTGTGAAGGCAACGGCGATGTCGCTGCTTGCCGGTTTGTATTTGCCGAAATAATAGACTTCGTATTCGTGCTGATTGAAGATGACGAGCGGCGTGTTGTAACCTCCTCCCAGTTCATTGGTTTCGTACACCTCGGGCTCGTGGAGGGAGAGGGTAGTGGATGGCACGGGAGGTCCGGCGGTCACGGTGACGGTACAAGTGTGCGTTTTGCCGCCATCGACCGTGGTGACGGTGATGGTAGCGGTACCGGCAGAGACACCGACGACATTACCATTTGCGTCCACCGTAGCAACAGCTGTGTTGCTGCTTTCCCATGTGACGTTCTTATTGGTTGCATTGGATGGCTCGACGGTTGCTGTGAGCGTCTCGTTGCCGCCTATCTGCAGGTCGATACTTGTTTTGTTCAGAGTGACGCTTGTCGGGTGCGCTATATCTACGGTGACGGTGCATGTAGCGGTAAAGTTGCCTTCGGACGTGGCGGTGATGGTCGCCGTTCCGAATGCTACGGCTGTGACAATACCGTCGCTGACCGTTGCGACATTATTGTCGGAACTGGTCCATGTGATTCCTTTGCCGGTATTGGCATCTGTCGGCGTGTAGGAGACGGTGAGCGTTTCGGTAGAGCCGACATAGATGGTCGTAGTGGTCTTGTTGAGCGCGATCGCCGTTACGGGCACAGGTGCTGCGGGAGCCGTTACGGTGACGGTACAGGTGCTGGTCTTGCCTCCGTCTTCGGTGGTGACGGTAATGGTGGCCGTGCCCTGTCCGACCGCAGAGACTACGCCGTTAGCGACCGTTGCTACCGCCGAGTTGCTGGTGGACCAAGTTACGTTTTGGTTGGTGGCATCAGACGGCGTAACCGTTGCGGTGAGTGTTTCTGTTTGTCCTGCCTCAAGAGAGGTGGATGGTTTGTTGAGCGAGACACCGGTGACCGCCGTGGTTGTCTCTCCTCCTCCGCTGCTGATGAACTTTAATACCACCACTCCCAAACGCACATTATCGGAACCTTCGCGCTCAATACTATATGTGCCAGCCGGAAGATTCTGGTATTCAATCTGCTGGTAAGCCGAACTTCCTCCCGGAACAGGCATTTCATATTTATTGCCGCCGCATACCAGGTTAATCTGTCTGGCTCCGTTTCCTGAAGAAACGGCAAGCGCGTAGAAATTAGCGGTATAGTTTGCGGGAATCGTGAAAGAGCCGAATGTGGCAATGTCTCCGGTGCGACGTGTGACGGAATAATTTGTTCCATCGATGGTTATTGTTCCTGTCAGATTGCTACCGGAGGAGACCATGCCGGAAAAGACGGTGGCATCGTTTGTCACATTGTTGGTCGCGGCATCAGAGGCGTTAAAGAACCAAAAGTGAAGGTCGCCGGAAGTCGCCGGCGTTTCGCCACCTGTGTTACCGCTATCGCCACCTGTAGAACCTCCGCCCGTATCGCCGGCTGTCAATGTATATTTCATTGATTTTGCCTTGTAGTCATCGGTTGTGGAGAATACGAGGTAGTATTTCCCGTTCTTTTGCGTCAAGTCATTACTGGTAAATGTGAAATCGGACGAATAACCGTTCAGCATCGGTATCATGCGACTTGTATCCTCCACTCCGTTTACTTGAAGATACAAAAATCTTCCGGTGTTACTGCTCCCGCAACGCCAGGCAAACGTTCCAGCCGCCTGCGCAGAAGGAACTTCTGCATAAACAATGTAATTTTTGCACTTTAACTCCTGATTGCTTAGAGATGTAAATGCGGTTTCGTACGTTTTCGATGTTACTGTGTAGTCCGCAAGTGCAATAAAATAATCTGTGATAGTTGCTGCTTGGACACATGTAACAACCGAAACTAAAAACGACAAGACGATAAATCGAATGTTTTTCATATTTGTTTTGATTTTATATTCAATATTATTTCGGATATTTTCTAAAATCACGGGTTATATACTATGTATATAAATGGTATGGTGGGATACGTGATTGTCTCGACATTATCCGTACCCGACCTTAATGCGGTGTCGTTGTGCGTTGGTCGCGAGCCGTTCTCGTCCCTATCCCGAAATGCGGTTTTTGTGCGGTTCCAACTGGCGTGTGCGCGCAGCCCGTAATACGGGATAATAATTCACGCTGCAAAATTACTACTTTTTTCGCAAATAAATGTGTATATATTGAAAAAAAATGTGTAAAAATTGACACATTTGCATTTTTAGGGGGAATAGGCGGTGTGTGTAGAGCGATACGTTTAAGAAAAAAACATAAAAAACCCTTTTGGATGATTTGGAGCTTTGCTCCTTGTGTCAATTGCCGCTAAAAAGTTCTTGAAAACAAGTTTTCTGAATTTTTTATCGTCAATTATCACAACTCTACGAGTGAAATCATCCAAAAGAAATACACATAATTCACAACAACCAGCGCACGCATATGCGCACGCTGATTAGTAAGGAAAAGAGGGATTACAGGGTGTTATTCAAATGCAGACTCTTCGTAGATCCAGGCACTATAGTAGGAGTATGCAACTCCCTGTTTCTCTATCATTATTTGCTTTTCGGCTTCGTCCGGGATGAGTGCATTGAGCGAATAGACGTACATCTCATCGTCGCTTTTTGCGATGAGTGCACCTTCCTCCACATTCATGCTTAGTTCTTCTTTCATTTTTTCAATGAGCTCAGCATGATCTTTCACGGGCAGCGGTTCCTTGTCCGGATCGTCGGAGAAAAGCCCTTCCCATTCCGAGTACGGGTAATTATCGCTTGCGAGCGTGCCTGCCGGAATTTTCGCATAGAGCTGGTTGCTTATATTGACAAACAAGTCGTGGGGTTTTGGTTGTCCGAAATACGCCTGTTCTTCCATCGAGATCAATTTGTTGTTTCTATCCGCAAACACTTTTATCTGGATAACGGTTTTTCCGCTGCCCAGCGCCTCCACCATTGTCCGATTGACTTCTTCTTCGCTCATCTTATTGAAATTCTCCGGAAGTCCGTACAAGTACAAAGCTGTAGGTTCTTCCTCCTCTTTCTTGCTGCGCATTACATTCATTTTTGCGGGCACTTTTGCCTCGGATTCGGCTTTTACGTAGCCGAGTGCGGTCAGTTTTTTGTCCACAGTAGCCAGATCCGCGCGTATCCAGTCGAATGCCGGTACTACAACCGAAACTGCTTTTTGATCTTTGCGATTTGGTGCATCGGGATCGTTTTGATTGCAAGCGACGAAGGCAAACGCTGCCATCGCCAGAACGAGTAATTTTTTCATAGGATATAAAATTTGAGTTAATTCGGGTGCAAAGATATGAAAAATTTTTCATATGCGCAAATTTTTATACACTTTTTGTAAAAAAATAACGTTATTCTTGCATATGTCAATTTTTTTTTGTAATTTTGCACGGTTTTTTTGATAACAAACTACTACTGGTGCGTTAACTTTTTAGTTGCACCTATTAAAATGTTAATATACAATATATTACAAGCGTTCTTTGATTTTTTGATTTAATTTGGCTATC
>CAJOEJ010000004.1 GCA_905233375.1 Paludibacteraceae bacterium
CATTGCAATTGTCGATTGTGAATTATCGGTTGCAACCGATGAATCTACATCTAACATCTGCCATGCCTCATAAAATAGACGCATGTACTTTAAGTTAGTCGCAGAATAGCCTCTTAATCCGGGTAATTCACGAAGTAACTGGTCGCTGATCGCCTTGATAGCACCTGCGCCATAAGGAAGTCTGCGTGTGTTGTTGGATAGATATTTACCGATAGCAAAATACACTGCCAACTGAATACGGTTGACATCCTTGTTGGCTTCGTATTGACCTTGCAGAATCGCGGTCTTGATAGTTTCTACCGCTTGTGATAATGGTATGATAGATGGTGAGTTCATAATATAGTTACAAAATAGGCTGCAAAGGTACAACAATTTTTGCACATATGCAAGGAAAATCGTTAATTTTTCAGTTTAAAGTTGAAAGTTTAAAGTTAAAAGCTACTGTAATTCAGGATGATAGATGATCGGACCTTGCTGCTGACGGTGGTGCAGGAACATGGTCATATAGACCGGGACATACAGCACATTCTCCTGTACCGACACATTCTCATTGCTGAGCACAATCGCGCGGCGGATGCCATACCCGGCATTCGTCAGCAGATTGTTCAATGCCACATGACGTTGGTAGTCCTTGCCGGACTTGACTTCGAGCGGAATGATCTCGCTGTCCTGCTCCAAGAGGAAGTCCACCTCGCCTTGTTTCTTGCTGTTGAAATAGCGCAGTTTCCATCCGTGCGCATACAGCTCCTGCGCCACCGCATTCTCATAGACAGCACCGTTGTTGATACACACCTCGCCTTGCAGAATCTGCAACTGGATTCCTGCGGCATACTGCGATGCCAACAGCCCCACATCATTCTGGAAGAGTTTGAACAAGTTGCGCAACTCATTCAGTTTGAGCGGCACACGCGGTTCTTCGACGTTGTAGGTCGGCAGCGCCATATCGGCGTCGCGAAGCCATACAAAACTGTTTTCATGTCGCGAGAACTTGATGTGTTCGTTCAGGTTCTTGAGGATGAACCGCTTGTTCTTGGCATTCAGTTCGGACGGGATGAGTTCGAAGATATCGTTGATATAAAGCTTATTGTCCGGATCGTATCCGGCGATGTCTCTTTTGTAGAGTGCCAGGATGGCTTGGTGCTCGCGAATCACGCGTTGCAGATCGTTCGTATCCACGTATTTCTGCACAGCAGCCGGCATGCCGCCCACGATGAGATAGAGGTTAAAGAGCCGTATCAGTTTCTCATGGATATAGGCATCCACGGGCTTTTGCTGCTCCCATGCTTCACGCACCGACCCGATCACTTCGTCCGTCACGCCGATATTGCGGATGAACTCCTCGAAATCCAGGGGATACATCTGGTACTCGTCCAGATACCCTACCGGCACCGAGCGGATGCTTTGCAGTTCCAGACCTAACAGCGAACCGCTCAGCGCATATTGGAACCGTCCTTCGTCCACAAGCGCCTTCACCCACGTCATGATATCCGGGTAGTCCTGTATCTCATCGAAGAAGATGAGTGTCTTGCCGGGCGCTAAAGGCTTGTTCGCAAACGCCGATATACGCAGCAGCAGTTCCTGTACGTTCGCTGCGCCGCGGGGAATGTTCCGCGTCTCCGGTTGCAGCACAAAGTTCATCTCCACCAATTGCAATCCTGCCTGCTTGGCATACCGGCGGATAGCATATGTTTTACCCGTCTGACGAGCGCCTGTTAGCAGTAACGCCTTATTCGTTGTGGCATAATGACACTCTATAATACTGTCAATGTGTCTGTTAAGCATATTTTACCCCTTTCTTTGTCCGTTTTTCCAACATGTTTTTTGCATGTTTTGTCCGTTTTTCCAACATGTTTTTCGCATGTTTTGTCCGTTTTTCTAAAATCCGCTGCAAAGGTACTGCTTTTTTTTTAATTGTGCAAGGATTTTGTAAAAAAAATCTTTGGGGACTCAAAAAGAGGAGGGGCAGACAAAAACAGAGCGGGGCGTGAAATTTCACGTCCCGCCGGTACCGCGAGCCGGGGTCGAACCGGCACGCCCATCACTGGGCAAAAGATTTTAAGTCTTTCTTGTCTACCTATTCCAACATCGCGGCGATAGAGAAGCGAGGAATTGGGTCATTAACCACAAATCGGCTGCAAAATTACTACTTTTTTTTTATATATGCAAGAAAAATTTGCATAGTTCGAGATTTTTTTGTAATTTTGCACGATTTTTTTGCTTTTATGCCCCACTGAACAGAAAAAAAGCACTTTTTTTATGTACCCTCAACAGATCATTGACGCCCTTCGTCACGTACGTTATCCGGGCACCGGAAAAGACCTCGTGGAAAGCGGGATGGTGGAAGACGATATCCGCATATCGGGTTTCGAAGTGTCTTTCTCGCTCATTTTCCCGAAGGAGAACGACCCGTTCCACAAATCGGTGGTCAAAGCCGCAGAAACGGCGTTGCAGACCTATGTGGATCCGAACGTGACGGCACACATCCATAGCAAGTTTGTCAAGGAGCAGTCGGGCGGTTCACACCGTTCGCCGATCCACGCCAACCATGTGATTGCCGTTCACAGCGGCAAGGGCGGTGTCGGCAAATCGACCGTAACGGTCAATATCGCGGTGGCACTGGCGAACAAAGGGTACCGCGTCGGCTTGCTGGATGCGGACATCCACGGTCCGTCCATCCCTAAGATGTTCCACTGCGAGGATGCGCGTCCGTATCCGGTGGAGGAAGAGGGTCGCACCCTGATCGAGCCGATCGAGCAGTACGGTGTCAAGATGCTGTCCATCGGTTTCTTCGTGAACCCGGAGCAGGCGGTCATCTGGCGCGGCGGAATGGCGTCTAATGCGATCAAACAGCTGATAGAAGAAGCCCATTGGGGCGAGTTGGACTATTTTCTGATCGACCTGCCTCCGGGGACGAGCGATATCCACCTGACGCTCATCTCGGCGCTGAGACTGACGGGTGTCATCGTGGTGACCACTCCGCAGCCGGTGGCATTAGTCGATGCGCGCAAGGGCGTGGAGATGTTCCGCAACGAGAAAGTGAACGTGCCCATCCTCGGACTGGTGGAGAATATGGCATGGTTCACGCCTGCCGAACTGCCTGAAAACAAGTATTATATCTTCGGCAAGGACGGGGGCAAAGCGTTAGCGGAGGAGCTGGACGTGCCGCTGTTGGGTCAGATTCCGCTGGTTCAGTCCATCCGCGAAGGCGGTGACAGCGGCGTGCCTGTTGCGCTGCAAGCCGGACATCCCGCGGCGGAGGAGTTTGAGAAGATAAGTGACAAGATAGTTGAAAGTGGAAAGTTGAAAGTTTAAAGAAGGCGTCTAGTTGAAAGTTGATAGTTGATAGTTATGTCGAGTCCGATAGAGTTGGGAACAGCGCCGCTGCACAAGCTGCTATTCAAGTACGCTATGCCTGCCATCATTGCGATGGTAGCGACGTCGCTGTATAACATCGTGGACTCGGTATATATCGGTCACGGCTGCGGTGCGCTGGCGTTAGGAGCACTGACGGTAGCCAAGCCGTTCATGGATATATGCGCGGCATTCGGCAGTCTGGTGGGCGTGGGTGCATCGTCGCTCTTGGCGATCTACTTGGGCGAAAAAGACTACGACCGCGCCAACCGCGTGTTGGGCAACGTGATCGTGCTCAATGTCCTGCTGTCCGCCATCGTGATGACCATCGGGCTGATCTGGCTGGATCCGATCCTGCTGTCGTTCGGCGCAAGCGAAGACACGCTTGTGTACGCGCATGATTATATGGAGATTATTCTCTACGGCAACATCCTGACGCATATCTATTTCGGTTTGAACAGCATGCTCCGCTCCGCCGGTCATCCCAAGTTCTCGATGATGGCAACGATCGTAGCGGTGATCATCAATATCATTCTCGATCCGGTTTTCATCTTCGGTCTGAACATGGGTGTGCGCGGCGCCGCCCTGGCGACGGTGCTCAGTCAGGCGGTAGCGGTGGTATGGCAGCTGATGAAGTTCATGGACAAGCATGAGCTGGTTCGTTTCCACCGCGGCATATGGCGTCTGAACCGTCACATCACCCACCGGGCACTTGCTATCGGGCTGTCCCCGTTCCTGTACAATATCGCCCACTGCTTTGTGGTCATTATCATCAACAACCAGTTGAAGCAGTTCGGCGGCGATTTCGCCATTGCCTCGTACGGTGTCATCAACCGTCTGACGTTCATCTTTGCGATGATGGTGATGGGTCTGAACCAGGGTCTGCAGCCCATTGCGGGTTACAACTACGGCGCGAAGCAGTACGACCGTGTACGGAGAGCGTTTCTGCTCACCTCGCTGTACGCTACGGGCGTGATGGCGGTGGTGTTCGTCCTCGGCGAGTTCTGCCCGCGGATGGTGACGCAGGTGTTCACCCACGACCCGGTTCTCATCGACGGCACCATCCGTCCGATGCGTATTATCTGCTCGACGATGCTTATTATCGGTTTCCAGATGGTGACAGGAAACCTGTTTACCTCGATCGGCAAAGCAGGCAAAGCGATCTTCCTGAGCCTGACGCGCCAGGTGCTGTACCTGATTCCGCTCGTTTTGTGGCTGCCGACGCTCTTCGCCGACCCGCTGGACGGCGTATGGTGGGCTATCCCCGTGAGCGACTTTTTAGCCGCTGTCACGGCTGTTATTGTACTAATTTTCGGACTTCCAAAACCTCAAACAAACAACGCATATGAACGACAAGACTGACGATCTCGCCTTGACACGAAGCGCCATGTACCGCCGATGGGTATATATGGCAGTGGCTATCCTTGCCTGTCTCTTCCTGTTCGACAAACCTATATTCTCATTCCAGGAGGACAAAGGTATCATCTATGTCCGCAGTTTCTCGATGGACGACAAGACGTTCCTGGTCACCCAGACGGATCTTACCACGGGTGTCAAGGAGGTGACGGATGCGATGTCCGTGATCGGTTTGTATTACTGCAACAAGGCGCTCCTGTACGGCTGCGTCTTGTGCCTGCTGTGCTTTTTCAGCGACCGCTGGCGTATTGCCATCGCGATGATGACAGCCGTCATAGCCGGACTCTACTACGGCGTCGTGATCTACTATTCCATCAAAATCGCCGACCTGCATTTTGCGACCCTTATGCCGACTTTCTATGTGTTCCTGCCGGCGATCGTATTAGAGCTGATGGTGATGATCCGGCATAATATTATCCGCACCTTCTCCTTGCGCGAGGAGGCAGCCGAAATGGACTGACGAACGACTAAGATGGAGATTTTTCTGCTAATCCTTGCTTTTGTATGCATGCTGATTGGTATCATCGGCTGCATCATTCCGGGTTTGCCGGGCGTACCGTTTGCCTATATCGGTCTATGGATCGCTCAGGCGACGGAGCGGGTTGATTTCACGTGGCAGGCGCTGCTTATATGGGGCATTGCGACCGTTGTGGTGTCGATTCTGGACTACGTTGTTCCGGCATGGGGTACGAAACGCTACGGCGGCACCAAATACGGCGTATGGGGCAGCACGATCGGCGTGTTCGCCGGGCTGTTTTTCGGAGCGGCAGGTGTCATCATCGGACCGTTGGTTGGCGCTATCCTCGGCGAACTGGTCAGCGGCAAGGAGTGGCAGCAGGCGCTGCGTGCCGGATGGGGCAGTTTCTTGGGAATCATGGCGGGTACGGTACTCAAACTCATCTGCTGCGGACTCATGACCGTAGCACTCATCCGGGCTCTCTAAACAACCGGGAACCAAGACAAAGTACAATATACATTGTACAAAAAGTACTTTTTTAAAGAAAAAGGGGCTATTTTTTCTTTTTGATTTGCATATATCAAATATTTTTCGTAACTTTGCGCGCTTTTTGTTGATTTTATGAAGATCATAGGCTTTGTATATACTACGGAACGCGTGGAGATGGTTCTCAAAGGGGACTCTTGTCTTCTCAACGGCGGCAAGCCTCTCTTCCTGCCGGACTGGACGTCCGAATTGGGCGTGACCGAGTGTATGATTCTTCGCGTGAGCCGCTTGGGCAAAGAGATCGATGAGCGTTTTGCGAACCGCTATTACGATGCGGTGGCTCCGGGAGCGGACTTTGTGGCGCTGGACATCCTGCGCGAGGCGCAAGCGAACGGACAGCCGTGGACGACCGCTCTCGCCTTTGACTACTCGCTCGCCATCGGAAAATGGATTAATGTACAAAGGGACAATGTACAAGGTACAAAGGACAAAGGACAAAGGACAAAGGAGGAGTTTGTGATGACGCCCGAAGAGGCGGTCGCCGCAGCCAGCAAGGTCATGACGATCCGGCAAGGGGATCTCATTTATATCCACAAGAAGCACACTCCGCGGGTGGTACACAAAGAGGATATCATCCGCACGGAGGCAAACGGAGAAGAGAAATTATACTGCAAGATCAAATGAAACGATTCGCATTGATACTACTATGTGCATGGATGAGCCTGTCCCTGACGGCAGGTATCCATACCTATACCTCACAATCCGTATTGTCGGAGGGTCACTGGGTCAAGATACGCGTGAGCGAGTCAGGCGTGTGCCGCATGGGTTTCAATGAGTTGCGCAGCGCCGGTATCGAGCCGACACAGGTGCGTGTCTTCGGCTACGGAGGCGCCATGAAGAATCAGGATTTCTCGAAACGCAACATAGACGACCTGCCGCAGGTGCCGGTTTATGCAGGCGAGGACTATATCCTCTTCCGGGTACAGGGTCCGGTCAGCTGGGAGTACAACGGTTCGCGTTTCGTTCATACCCGCAACACCTATTCCGACTACGGCTACTATTTCCTGACGGACGACGCCGGTACGCTCCTGTCCCCGACGGAGGGCACGGCTGTCAGCGGTACCGCTACCACCGTCACCACGTATATGCACTATCAGGTGCATGACTACGACTCAATCAACCTCATTGACCGTACGGGCGTGTCCGGCGGCGGACGGACGTTCTACGGCGAGCAGTTTGCCGGAAACCAGCAGCGTACATTCACTTTCGAAACGCCGAATGCGGTGGCAGGCGGCACGAACAACGTCTATATGCAGATAGCCGCCAACGCTTCCACGCAGTCCTATTTCGTGGCGTCGGTCAACGGCGGTACGTCCAAGAGTTCGTCCCACAAACCGATCCCGGACCACTATACGTTCGGTATCCCGGCTTCCATCAGCGTGACGGGCACCGTTACAGCAGACCGGCAGCAGGTACAACTCAAACTGCAGAACAGCTCCGCCAGCGCAATGGGGTGGCTGGATTATATCGAGATAACGACTCCGGGCAACCTAGTCATGACGGGTTCATGGATGGATATCCGCACGGACAAGAACTACAAGTCCGCTACGCCGGTTGAGTTCCGTCTGAGCAACGCCCGCAGCGGCATCCAGATATGGGACATCACCCGCTTGGATGCCATCAGCCGCGTGCCGGCTACACTGAACGGCGACGTGCTGTCATGGAAAGGCACCCAGGCGGACGGCATCCACGAATACGTGGCAGTAGATGTGAACGGCACGCAGTGGGTACACGCCGACATCGTCGGAGAAGTCAGCAACCAGAACCTGCACCGTCTGTCCAACATCGACTATGTCATCATCTGTCCGGACGGCTACCAGGCGGCAGCGACCGATCTGGCGCAGGCGCACCAAGCCAAAGAAGGCATCACATGGGCGGTTGTGACCGACCAGGAGGTGTACAACGAGTTCTCCTCGGGTACCCCCGATGCTACGGCTTACCGGTGGCTGATGAAGATGCTGTACGACCGTGCGAACGGCGGCTCGATTGCCAAACCCAGATGGCTGCTGTTGATGGGACACGGTACATTCGACAACCGCAAACTGCTGCCCAACTCGGGACTGAACCTGCTGCTCACCTATCAGGCGAAGGATTCGGAAAACGAGGTCAACGCCTATGCGACGGATGACTATTTCGGGTTCCTGGACGACAAAGAGGGCGTGAACGACACGCAGGGACGAATGGATATCGGCGTGGGACGTCTGCCTGTTTACAGCGTGGAAGAAGCCCGCACCACCGTGGACAAACTCATCCGCTATATCCGCAACGAGGAGACCGGCAAATGGAAGAACCAGCTGGTCTATCTGGCGGATGACGGTGAAGACGGCATGCACACCGAGACCGCGGAGAAGAGTGCCGAACTGGTGCGCAAGAAGAATCCCGATTTCGTTGTACACAAAATATTCTTAGACGCCTATCCGCAGGAGGTGAATGCGAGCGGTGAGAGTTATCCTCTCGCCAAGAACCGGGTGCTGAACCTGCTTAAGAACGGTGCGCTGTTCTTCGACTATTCGGGTCACGGCGGTTACAACGCCATCACCAACGAGTCGATTCTGAACCTCAAGGACATCGAGAGCATGACGAACCGTCATCAGGCGTTCTGGCTGTTTGTGACCTGTAACTTCGCGCAGTGCGATGCGGGCAAACGATGTGCCGCGGAGGCGACGGTGCTGAATCCGAACGGCGGCGCTATCGGCATCCTGTCGGCGACCCGTACCGTCTATGCCTCGCAGAACACCAGCCTCAACCGCGCCGTATGCGACACGCTGTTCGGGCATGCCGATGTATTCCACTACGAGATGACTCTGGGCGAAGCAATCGCTATCGGCAAGAACAGTCTGGGTTCGGATATGAACAAGATGGCATATGTGCTGTTAGGCGACCCGGCTTTGCGGCTCAACTACCCGACGGACTACCACGTAGAGACGACTACGCAGGTGGATACGCTCAACGCGCTCAGCGTACAGCATATAGAAGGACGCATCATCGACGAGGACCATAACACGGTAAACGATTTTGACGGCAAGGTGGATATCACCATCTTCGACAAGATGCAGTCCATTCCGACCCGCGACAACGACAACGCAGGTGGCGACCCGCGCGTGATAGCATACAACGACTACCCGAGCGTTCTCTTCTCCGGCGCGACAGAGGTGAAGGAGGGGTTGTTCAACTACACGTTCATGGTTCCCAAGGACATCCGCTATAACTACGGCACAGGACGCATCGTCTATTATGCGGTGACGGCGGACTCCCTAGAGACGCTGGAAGCCGTAGGACATTTCGAAGACTTCGTCATCGGCGGTTCGGGCAAGAGCGTGATTGTGGATACGGTCGGTCCGACGATGCGCATTTACCTGAACACCATCGCGTTCAAAGACGGCGACAAGACCTACAGCACCCCGCGTTTCTTCGCCGACCTGTACGACGAACACGGTATCAATACCGCCGGCGCCGGTATCGGTCATGACCTGATGCTCGTCATTGACGAAGACCCGAAGATGAGTTATTCGCTCAATGAATATTTCACCGCGCAGAACAACAGTTACCAGTCGGGACAGGTGAGCTACCTGATGGAAGCTCTTCCGGACGGTCCCCACAGCCTGAGTTTCCGCGCATGGGACCTGCTGAACAACAGTACGACCCAACGGCTCAACTTCGTTGTGGAGGCTGGTTTGGATCCGTCCATCTACTCTGTGACCACCTACCCCAACCCGGTGGGTACACAAGGCATCCTGAACCTGGTCATCCAGTACGACCAGCCGGACGAACTGCTCCAGACGGAGATATACCTCTATACACCCGGCGGACAGATGGTGTACAGCCATCACCAGAACAACCCCGACGGGGTGCGTATCCCGCTTAACGAACTCGGACTGCAACCCGGAGTGTATTTCTATCACGTAAAAATCAAATCCGCCACCAGCCGCTACAGTGCGACTTCCGGCAAGATCATCGTAACACGATAAAAACCCATTACAGCCTATGAAGCATATCGCTTGAACATTCAAAACGCAAACCAAGAACAAAAATAATAAATGTATAATCAAATGAAAAAAATCTTTATTTTTCTCACAGCGCTTGTGTGCGCCCTCACGGTGAGTGCACAAGTAGATGACACAATGAACCCGTTAATTACGTCTATGCCGTCGTTGTCGATAGCCCCGGATGCGCGTGCAGCAGGTATGGGTGACTTAGGCGTAGCGACGGAAGCCGATTTCAACTCGCAGTACTGGAATCCCGCCAAGTACGCATACATGTACTCGAAAGGCGGTATCACGGCAAACTACACCCCGTGGTTGCGGAAACTGGTCAGCGAGATCGACCTTGCCTATCTCGCCGGATTCTATAACTTCGGTGACCTCGGCGGCGGTATCGGTGCGAGCTTCACCTATTTCTCGATGGGTGACGTGAGCCTGACGGATGCGAACGGCAACACCACGATCACGACCGTACGTCCGAACGAATGGGCATTGGATCTCAGCTATTTCCGCAAGCTGCATGAGTATGTATCGATGGCGGTGGCTGTCCGCTTCCTCTATTCGGACCTGAACAACGGTGTCAACACCTCTCTGTCCACGGGCAGCGAGATGCACCCGGCATGGACGATGGCGGCAGACATATCGCTGTACTACCGCCAGCCGATAGAGATTGCTACCGGCGAGAGCCATTTCAACTTGGGCTTCAGTCTGAAGAACCTCGGCGGCAAGATGACGTATGCCGATGACGGAAGCAGTAACTTCATCCCCGCCAGCATGAACCTGGGTGTCAGCTACGAGTTACCGTTGAACAAGTACAACTTCCTGACCTTCAACCTCGAGACGAACAAGATGCTCGTTCCGAGCCGTTACTCGAAGTATGCAGCAGACCAGACCACCCACAAATACACGCAGGCTGAGTATAACGCGCTCAACCCGGCTCGTGGCTGGTTCCAGTCCTTCGCAGACGCTCCGGGCGGATCGAAAGAGGAGTTTGACGAGGTTCGCTGGGGTGCAGGTATCGAGTACTCGTACAACAAGCAGTTCTTCGCCCGCGCCGGTTACAGCTATGAGAGTTACTACAAAGGAAACCGTAACTATCTGACTTTCGGTGCCGGATTCCATCTGTCGATCGTAACGCTGGATGTATCGTACTGCGTGGGTCTGGCAGCCTCCAACCCGCTGGACCAGACGATGCGTTTCACGCTTGGTTTCGACCTCGCCGGCATCAAGGATCTGGTGAACAACAAGAAGTAGTCCTTTGGGCTATGAAATTCAACCATTCCATGCGCATTGGTTTTGGATATGATGTACATCAATTCGCCCCTGACCGCAAGTTGTGGTTAGGGGGAATTGAGGTGCCGTACGAGCAGGGTCTGTTAGGCCACTCGGACGCGGACGTGGCAATCCACGCGCTATGCGATGCCTTGTTAGGCGCAGCAGCTATGCGCGACATAGGCTATCATTTTCCGGACACGAAAGGCAATGCGTACGAAGGTATCGATTCGAAGATTCTTCTGCGCCGCGTCATGGAGATGCTGCGTGAAGCCGGGTATGAATTAGGCAACTGCGACATCACCATCTGCGCCCAGGCGCCCAAACTGAGTCCGTACATCGACGCGATGCAGGCTTGTCTGGCGGAGGTAATGCACGTTGCCCCCAACCAGGTCAGCATCAAAGCGACAACGACCGAACATCTCGGATTCATCGGTCGCAAAGAAGGTATCGCCGCCTATGCGGTAGCACTGATTGTATGAGAAAAGGGTTCGTCATAGCGATGTGTCTGATAGCACTTGGGATAAGTGCCGAGACGAATATGGTCAAGCAGATGGTGGCTACGTTCACCACCTTGGGGGGCGAACCCGAAGTGACCGAAGAAAGCGGGCGGTACGTCCGGCTGACATTAGGAGACAGCGTGCGGGTGGAGTTGTTCAAAGCAGGGGATGAAGATACGTGCAAGCACTATGTACTCATCACCGCCTGCGCACCGCAATGCTCCTCGCGCGTACGCGTATATAATAAGGAGTGGGAATATCTCTATCCCGTCGAAGCTCCGTTCCAATCCATATTCCCGTTAGCCACGATGGATAAAGAAACCGGCCAGATCACCTGGTCGGATAACGATACGTGGGAATATTAAACCAATGGTGATTGGTGATTTTTAGCGGTTTTTGATAAATTCGTATAATTCTTCGGCGATGCGCTCGTCGGAGTATTCGTCGCATATATCCACGTCCAGCACATGGTTGGCTTTGGCATAAAACGGTTCGCGTGCTTCCAGTTGCGGGGCAATGAAGGACAATAGTTCTTTCTCGGTACGCCCCTGCAGAACCGGACGCTCCTTCAGATCGGTCAGGCTAAGCCGCTTCGCCAAATGTTCCGGTTTCCAGCGGATATAGATGCTGGTTCCCAACTCCCGCAGACACTCCATGTTATCTTCCCAACACGGGTATCCGCCTCCGGTGGCATAGATGACTTTTTCAAAGGGCACCTGATCCGCCAGGTCTTCCACCACATATTTCTCTTTCTTCCGGAAATCCTCCAATCCGTACGTACGGATATAATCGGCGGTGGAGAGTCCGTGAATCTCTTTGAACGCGGCATCGAGGTCCACGAAATGCCATCCCAGCTTGTCCGCCAGGAGTCTGCCGGCTGTTGTCTTACCGGCACCCATATAACCGACTAAATAAATGGGGAGGAGCATGGGGGATTGGTTATTGGTTATTGCCTATTGGCGTAGGCGAGGGCATAGAGGCGGATTTGCTTGAGCATGGCTGCCACCCCGTTGGAGCGGGTCGGGCTGAGGTGCTCCTGGAGACCAATGCGGTCGATGAAATAGAGCTTGGCTTCCAATATCTCTTTGGGCGTATGTCCGCTAAGCACGCTCAGCAACATAGATACGATACCTTGCACCAGCAAAGCATCCGAATCCCCGTTCAGCATCATCTTTCCATCCTCCATACGGCAGGTGAACCACACTTTGGACTGACATCCGTCGATCAGGTTCTGCTCCGTTTTGTCGGCTTCGGGCATGGGGTGTTTCTGGAGTTCCTTGCCGTAGTCGCAAATGAGTTGATAGCGGTCGAGCCAATCGTCAAACGCTTCAAACTCTTCAATAATCGCGTCTTGCGCTTCGTTGATCGTCATAGAGATTAATCCACTTCTTTTATCACTCCGTTGTCGAAGAGCCATTTCTTGCCCGGATAGAGTTCGGGCCACAGTTTGTTATGGGTGGAGACGAGTACGGTTATACCCGCTTCGGAGATGGAATGCAACAGTTCCATTATCTCCTCGCCTGTCTCGGCATCGAGGTTTCCTGTCGGTTCATCCGCCAGAATCATCTCGGGCGAGTTGAGCAACGCGCGCGCTATCACGACACGCTGCTGCTCACCTCCGGACAGCTCGTACGGACGTTTGTAGGCTTTGGTCTCCATCCCGACCTGCTTGAGCACCTCCATCACATGCTCCTTCATCAGTTTCTTGTCCTTCCATCCCGTAGCACTGAGCACAAAGAGGAGGTTATCCTCGACGGAGCGGTCGGTGAGGAGTTTGTAGTCCTGGAAGATGATGCCCAGACGGCGTCGGAGGTACGGCAGTTTGCGGCGGCGGATATGGAGCATGTCGTAGTCCAATACCCGCGCCTGTCCTGCTATGATAGGCAGCGCTCCGTAGAGCGTTTTCATGAACGACGACTTGCCGCTGCCCACTTTGCCCAGAAGATAGATCGTCTCGCCCTTTCCGACCGTCACATTGACATCGTGCAGCACGATCTGCTCTGCCTGACAAATTTCTACGTCCTTATATTCTATCAGCGTATTCATTCTTCTTCCGCCTCTTCTATTTGCGCTTTGATCTCCTCCAATTTGGCTTTGAGGGCTTCTATCTTGCGCTGCATATCCTCCACCAGTTTGTTGGACGATTTGGACTTGGAGGTAAAGAAGAGGATGTTGTTCTCCGCTGTTTTTATCTCCTGCTGCAAGCGGTCGCGCATTCTCCGAAGCGCCTCAACGCCCTGGTTGGCAGCCGCCTGTACGGCGCGCTGTGCTTTGGCTTCACGCCGTTCGCCGCGTGCTTTGGCAGCCGCTTCGCGTTTGGCGGCGAAGAAGGCATCGCAAGCTACGGAGAACTGTTTCCACAAGTCCTCGGAGTACTTGCGTGTTACAGAACCGATCGTTTTCCACTCCGCCTGAAGATCCATCACGCGCTTGGTGGCTTCATCCCACTCTGCTTTGCCCCATTCGGCATTCGCCCACTCGGCATTCACCGCTACCACCTGCTCCAGGATGGCACGTTTGCGCTTGAGGTTGGCGGCAAAAGTATCGCGTATCTCGCGGAAATACTCGGCTTTGGCATGGAAGAAACGGTCGCATTCGGCGCGGTACTCATCGTAGATGGACTGGTTGAATTTCTTGGGTGCGAATCCGATGGAACGCCACTCCGCCTGCATCTCCTGCACCTGCTGCGTCATCTTCTCCCACATCTTGGATGTGATGGGTTCCCCGTTGACGATGGGTTCGTTGAGCGCTTTCAGCCGCTCAATAATCGCCTGCTTGCGCTCGAGGTTCTCCTGCTCCTTGGCGTGCAGTTCGTCAAAATACGCCTGATGCTTCTTGTTGATAACGGAGGAAGCGGCTTTGAACCTCTCCCAGAGTGCTTCGCGCAGTTCGCGTGCGACGGGACCTATCTCCGCCCATTCGTCATGGAGCTGCTGCAAGGCGCGGGACGCCTCCACGATGTTATCGTTATTCTGCAGGCGCTCAGCGGCTTCGCACAAGAGCGTCTTGAGTTCGAGATTCTTCTTGAAATCCAGATCACGGAGTTCGATATTTATTTTGACGAGGTCATAAAACTGCTCCTGACACTGCTGGTATGCTTTGCGGATCTCCTGGGTATTGGGTGCGGGAACGGCTCCGATGGTCTTCCATTCCGCCTGCAGTTCGCGCATGCGCTGTAGGTTCGCCATCACGCCGTCGGCATTGGCGCCCTCCACCATCTGACGCATCTCTTCGAGTATCGCCTGCTTGCGGGCGAGGTTCGCCAACTGCTCCTGCGTTTGCGCAGCGGTTATTTCGGCGCGTTTGGCTTTATACTGCGCCAGCAGTTCCTTGAACTCGGCTTCCTCCGCCTCCAGTGCGGCTACGTCGGGTTCAGCCTCTTCGTCCGCAGGTTCGGATTCGCTGTAGAAACGCGTTTTGAGACGGTCTACGTCCTCTTTAATTGCCATTACATCCTCAGCCTCAAGTAATTGCTTGAGTTCATTAATCATTTCTTGTCTTGTGCTTGCCATATTATTGTGGGAGTTTAAATTTCTATCTTGTTTGTTATTATCCGGTTTAGTCCGGGAATTCCATCAGGTACGCCTTGATGAACGCATCTATGTCTCCGTCCATGACGGCATTGACATTCGATGTCTGGTAGTTCGTCCGGTGATCCTTGACGCGGCGGTCATCGAAGACATACGAGCGGATCTGACTACCCCACTCGATTTTCTTCTTTCCCGCCTCCACCTTCGCTTGCGCCTGACGGCGTTTCTCGAGTTCCAGTTCGTAGAGTTGCGAGCGCAGGTGACGCAACGCGTTCTCACGGTTCTTGGGCTGGTCGCGCGTCTCGGTATTTTCGATCACTATCTCATCGGGCTGTCCGGTGAGCGGGTTGATGAACTTATAGTGCAGGCGCACGCCCGATTCGACCTTGTTGACGTTCTGTCCGCCGGCGCCGGAGGAGCGGAAGGTGTCCCAACTGAGGTTGGCAGGGTTCACCTCGACCTCAATGGTGTCATCAATGAGGGGCACAACGAAGACGGACGCAAAGGATGTCATCCGCTTGCCCTGGGCGTTGTAAGGGCTGACACGTACGAGACGATGGACTCCGTTCTCGGACTTGAGATAGCCATACGCCATATCGCCTTCTATATTGAAGGTAACGGTCTTGATACCGGCTTCGTCGCCCTCCTGGTAGTTGGCGATCGTAACTTTATAATCGTGCTTCTCGCAATACCGCTGGTACATTCGCATCAACTGCTCGGCCCAATCTTGCGCCTCGGTTCCTCCCGCGCCGGCAACGATCTTGAGCACGGCCGGCATCTGGTCCTCCTCGTGGGAGAGCATATTCTTCATTTCCAGGTCCTCAACCTCTTGTAATGCATGCGCATAGGCGGCATCCACCTCGTCCTCCGAGACCAGCTCCTCCTTATAATATTCAAATGCCAGTTGCAGTTCCTCCACGGCAGCGCGTACCCCTTCGTAGCCCTCAATCCAGCGCTTGATGCCCTTCACCTTGCGCATCTGCGCTTCGGCTGCTTTGGCATCATCCCAGAAGCCGGGAGCCTGGGTATGCAGTTCCTCTTCCTCCAACTGAATACGCTTCTCATCAATTTGAAGATAGGTCTTCAGCTTGTCCGCACGCAGTTGAATATCTTTCAATTGTTCAATCGTTATCATGTTCAATTCCCATTTAGCGCGCAAAGGTAGTAAAAATTTTTGATATATGCAACTATTTTTGGTTTTTTGTCCCGAAAATTTGCATAAATGCAAAAAAAGTTGTACCTTTGCATGCTCAAACGATAAATAATAAAACTACAACAGACATATGGCAGAGAAACAAACTCCTTCAGCAGACAGGCTGAAAGCGCTGCAAGCAGCGATGGCAAAGATCGACAAGGATTTCGGCAAAGGTGCTATCATGCGCCTGGGCGACGAGAAGATAGAAGACGTAGCCGTTATCCCGACAGGCAGTCTCGGACTCAACTACGCGTTAGGCGTAGGCGGTTACCCGCGCGGACGTATTATCGAGATATACGGTCCGGAGTCGTCCGGTAAGACGACGCTCGCTATCCACGCGATGGCAGAGGTACAGAAACAAGGAGGCATTGCGGCTATTATCGATGCCGAGCACGCTTTTGACCGTTTCTATGCCGAGAAATTAGGCGTTAACACCGCCGACCTGCTTATCGCCCAGCCGGATAGTGGCGAGCAGGCATTGGAGATCGCGGATGAGTTAGTCCGCTCCGCAGCAGTCGATCTGATCGTGATCGACTCGGTAGCGGCGCTGACTCCGAAAGCAGAGATCGACGGCGATATGGGAGACAACAAAGTGGGTCTTCAGGCACGTCTGATGTCGCAGGCATTGCGCAAGATGACGGCGTCGGTGAACAAAACCAATACGACAGTCATCTTCATCAACCAGTTACGCGAGAAAATCGGTATCACGTTCGGCAACCCGGAGACGACCACCGGCGGAAATGCGCTCAAGTTTTATGCATCGGTTCGTCTGGATATCCGCCGCACGGGTCAGATCAAGGACGGCGAGGCGGTCAAAGGAAACCAGGTACGCGTGAAAGTAGTGAAGAACAAAGTGGCTCCGCCTTTCAAGAAAGCGGAATTCGACCTGATGTTCAACGAAGGTATCTCACGCGTAGGAGAGATTCTGGACTTTGCCGTTGCGACAGAGATCATCAAGAAGAGCGGTTCGTTCTTCAGTTACGGCGACACGAAACTCGGTCAGGGACGCGACAAAGTGAAAGATGTGCTACGTGACAACCCGGATTTGTGCGAGGAGTTAGAGGCAAAAATCTCCGAGAAAGTACAGGAACTCGGTCTGGAAGCCGTATTGAACAAGATAGGGAAGTGATATTATTGGTGATTGGTGATTGGTGATTGGATATTGGTGATTGGTCATTAGTGATTGGTGAATACTATTCAGTATATCTTAAGCCCGAAGGATGCTCATGAGGCAGAGCAGAAATGGCGGGTGGTGAAGCGGAGTGTAGATGCACGTCAGCGTGAGCTGAAGGTGCATCTTACTGTTTTAGCGGATGATGCAGGGAAGCCCATCGCCAAAGAAGCCCCTATTCCCTTGTACGAGCCGCCTGTGTTCCAAGACGTGCATGAGGCGCCCCGATCGGTGCATATCA
The DNA here is from genome assembly GCA_905233375.1 of Paludibacteraceae bacterium. Taxonomy (GTDB): domain Bacteria; phylum Bacteroidota; class Bacteroidia; order Bacteroidales; family Paludibacteraceae; genus Colicola. The sequence continues at coordinate 17,660 of CAJOEJ010000004.1, forward strand.
TCGGTGCGGGTCCGGCAGGTCTGTTTGCCGCATTGACACTTTTGGAGCACGGTATCAAACCTATCATCTATGAGCGGGGGAAGGATGTCAGCGAGCGGAAGAAAGATATTGCATTGCTGAACCGGAACGAAGGACTTAATCCGGAGTCGAACTACTGTTTCGGCGAAGGCGGCGCAGGTACGTTCAGCGACGGGAAGCTTTTCTCGCGGTCGAAGAAACGCGGTAACATGCAGCGCGTGATGGAGTTGTTCCATTATTTCGGTGCGCCGGACACCGTTTTATACGAGGCGCACGCGCATATAGGGAGCGACAAGTTGCCGGGAATCATCAAGCGGATGAGAGAATGCATCATAGAGCATGGCGGGGAAATACACTTTGAGACTTGCGTGACAAGTCTCAAAGATGTACAAAGGGACAAAGTACAAGGTACAACGGAAACTCCTATTATCTTAGCGATCGGTCATTCGGCGCACGATACGTACCGGATGTTAGCGGACGAGGGTGTGAAACTGGAGACGAAGGGGTTTGCGATGGGTGTGCGCATCGAACACCCGCAAGCGTTGATCAACCGGCTGATGTACCATCTTAAAGTACAGAACCCTACCCCTTCCCTCCCCTCGAGGGAGGGAGACAAGATCGTTCGTTACGTCGGGAATGCGAGTTATTCGATGGTGACGCAAGTGGACGGACGAGGGGTGTATTCATTCTGCATGTGTCCGGGAGGACATATCGTACCGGCAGGCAGCAGTGCAGACGGATGTGTGGTCAACGGGATGAGTGCGAGTCACCGCAATTCGCCTTATGCGAACAGCGGCATGGTGGTTCAGATCAATCCGGAGGACATACCGGGCGATGATCCGTTGCGCGGACTGGCGTATCAGGAAGCGCTGGAAGCGCTTGCGTACCAGCAAGGAAGCCTACCCCAACCCCTCCCAAAAGGGAAGGGCTTAAAGCCAAACACAGCGCCGGCGCAGCGGATGAAGGATTTTGTAGAAGGGAAAGCGAGCAAGGATCTGCCGAATTGCAGTTATTTGCCGGGAATTGTACCGAGCCGTTTGGACCAGTGGCTGCCTGCACATATCGGCAAACGTTTGCAGCAGGGTTTTCGTGATTTTGACCGCAAGTACCCGGGATTCCTGACGAACGATGCGGTGATCGTCGGTGTAGAGAGCCGGAGCAGCAGTGCGGTGCGTATTCCCCGTGATCCGGAGACGTTGCAATCAGTGAGCACTCCGGGCTTATACCCTTGCGGCGAAGGCGCAGGTTATGCAGGTGGAATCACGAGCAGCGCCTTGGACGGCATCAACGCCGCACTGGCTATTAGTCAGCATGAGGGCAGGTAAATGTCTTGGTAATATCTAACCAATATCTAAGAAATATATAAGGAATCACTAACTTTTTGAACGCACTGTATTATATGCATAGTATATAATACTATAAATGTCCGAATTCAATCCGGACAAAACATACGAAGCAAAAGAACTGTAAAAATAACATGAGAAAAGTGAGAATTTTGAGAATTCTCACTTTTCTTACTTTTCTCAGAGCAAATTTTTAAAGTTGTACGCCGAGAGCGTTGTACTTCACACCGTTCTTGATGATGACGAGTTGACCGTTCTCGAAGGTCTTAACCGCCTTCACAGCAGCGTTAACATTCTCTACACCTTCGGTGGATTCAACCGTAATCTTGCGAACACGTGCACCCGGAGTTGAAACCGTAGCATCAACAGCAGTTGCAGTGTAAGCAGCCTCTACCCAGATGTAACCATTGGCATCAGCGCCCTCTGCACCTTTATTCTTTGCAGGAAGAGCAACATCAGCACCGGTGCAACCATCGATAGCAACAGCCGATACCTCACCGCTACCCTTGTTTGCTAATTCAAAAACGATGTTAGAACCTGAACCGGCATACTTAACAGTAACCAGCGCCTTACCTTCCGCCGTTTTACCATTGCCCGGGAACTCAAAGTAACCGTTCTTGGTATCAATAACGATGTTCTTAACAGCATCACTGTTGTAGTGGAGTACGATATCCTCAAAGAGGGTTATTTCTACTACCGACATGTCAGCAGGAACTGCAATCAGGAGTTTACCAGTAGCTTCACCTTCTTTTTCTTCAACGACAATGTCCAAAGATGTTTGCACGTCGTCTGCAGTAATAGTTGCAAAGTCATAAACCTTTGCGTTAATTGTCATAGCTGCAACAACGGCAGCTGCGAAAAGGAAAATTTTCTTCATAATTGTTGAGTTTTAAATTGTTAATATTTGTTTTTAAACAGATACACTATATCGTATAGAGGTTCTATAAATTATTCCGAGTGCAAAGGTACTACATTTTTCGGACATATACAAGTACATATTGCCGAAAAATGTAGATTTTTTGATTTTTTACTCTGCGGCGTCGGGATCTTTGCCGTTATAGAGGACATTTTTGATCTTTTTGTAATCCTCAATGGGCATGGGTTTGGGGTTAATCTGGCAGTTGACGAACTTGATATTTTCCGCGTACTCCAGTTTAATACCTCCCTTGTTTCCAATAATCATGACATTGTCGAAGAGCAAGTCATGGACAGGTTTTCCTTTCATTCCGAGAATATTGACCGCCTGCTTGCTACCCACGCACATGATGTTGCGGAACGTTATGTTGGACCAATCGGGGAAGAAAGCGTCCTTGTTATCCTTGTCGGTCGCGCTGACTCCGGCTCCTTTGTCCGCGTAGCCGGATTCGATATGAATCGCTTCGCCGAGGATATTTTTCATAATGATGTCCTGGCAGTATATGTCTTCGCACCATCCGCCACGTCCGGGTGCGGATTTGAAACGACATCCGATGTCCGTTCCCTCAAAATAGCAGTCTTTGACCACGAGGCGCTGCATACCTCCGGAGAACTCGGATCCGATGACAAAGCCGCCGTGCGCATGATAGACCGTATCATATCGGATGAGGAAGTCGCGTTGCGGACCGGCATCGACACCTTTCTGTCCCACGCCGCCTTTCATACAGATACCGTCGTCACCGCAAGCGATATTACAGTTGACAATGAGTGCGACCTGAATGTTTCCCGGATCCATTGCGTCTCCGTTCTGCGCCCAATGGGGGCAACGGATGTTGACGCCGTCAATAATAAGGTTTTGCACGCGCGTAGGCACGAAATGGAACTTGGGCGAATTGAGGAGGTGCACATGCTCGAGGATGAGGTTTTTGGAGTCGGTGATATTGACCAAGTGCGGGCGCATCTTCTCCTGGGTGATCGCATCCGAAGCGATATTGGGAACATTATAGTCCTTTTTGAGGTTGAACGGATACCATATTTTCCAGTTCTTGCTGTTCCCGTCCGCGAGTGTCGTTCCTCCCATCGCGAGGAGTTCGTTCCACTGGTCTTCACTCACTTTCTTCTGCTTGACCGGACGCCAATAGATACCCTGACCATCAATCGTTCCGCGCCCTGTGATACCTACGTTCTCCAGTTTGGAGCCGTATATGAGTGCGCGGCATTTCTTGCTACCGTCACGCGGATCGTCGGGTTGCACGTACAGTTCCTTGTTGGTCGAACCGAGGATGACGGCATTGTCGGCAAGGTGGAGATCCACGTTGGATACCATCTTAACGGGTCCCGTGAGCCATTTTCCATCGGGCACGAGGAGGTGACCGCCGCCCTGTTTCTTGAGATGCTTGAGGGCATTGGCGAATGCTTCGGTGTTGTCCGTCACGCCGTCTCCCACTGCTCCGAAATCCGTCAAGGTGACGGTATAATCCGGGAAGACAACGGGTTGCACATGCTCGACCGCACAGGGCAGCTCCGTGTAATACTTGTCATAAGGATTTTGCGCCTGCGCGCAGAGCGCTACAGCAGCCAAGAGGATAAAAAGCTTTCTCATTGTTTTCTTGTTTTAATACAAAAAGTTTAGTACAAATCCCGTACCAAATAGCGCAGATACACTTCCAAATTCGTATATCCGGTGACCAAATTGATTTTTTTTGCATCGACCGGGTCTTTCGGATCCAGTCCATAGCGTGTTTCCCATTCGTCCGGAATGCCATCATAATCGGAATCGAGGGGTCTGTCGGCATTTTGCAGTTCGGGCCACGCTCCGACATCGGACTGCGTGTCTATAAGTCCTTTGGAAGAACCGTTCGAGCCGGCATGGGTGTAATTGCCGTTGCGCACTTCGCTAATAATCCGCGTATCAACGTCGTCGCGTCTATGGGAGCATCCGGCTTTAGCGAGCACGGTCTCGTACGCCTCTTCCGCCGACTGCTCATGCACGAGCGCCGTCAAGCCGTCCTTCCAGCGGCTATCCGCTTTGCATTGACTCTTTTTCGACGATTCATCCGGAAAGACACCTTTCCAGTTATCGGCAGTCACCTCCGTCGAACCCGCCATATAGTTCCCCGTGAGGTAGAACTTACCGGGTTGCACCGTTCCTCCCGGGCTCTCGCCGCAGTGATCGGCGCATTGCGTAGTCGGATTAAGCAGACGCGTTTTGACATCCGAGTCGGTAGCCGGTCCGGGTTTGTAATAGTTGTTCACAAAATTGACGTGACGGCCACCCGCTCCCTTATTGGTTCCTTCGCCGCCATAGGCGGAGTTGCCTCCCCAGTTATAGACCACATTATTGACAAAGTCAATAGGTCCGGCACATTTCGCATCCACGTAGTCATGGTCGAAACGGGGATTCCGGCTGTCGTGATGCGCCAGCAGATTATGGTGGAACGAAGCATTCTTACCGCCCCATATACCACCGAATCCATGTCTGCCTTTGCCATGTACCGAATTCCGGAGCGACTCGGACACGATACAATACTGCATCGTAAAATCCGTATTGCCATAACAGCTGACGCACTCATCGACAGACCACGAGCAGCTGAGGTGGTCAAGAACGACGCCCTTGGCATCGTTGACCGAGACGGCATCGAACTCCTTCTGGCTCTCATCGCCGAGTCGTACCCGCAGGAACCGTACGATGACGTTATCAGCATTGATGACCAGAGGATAGCCGGCAATGCAAATGCCATCGCCGGGAGCAGACTGCCCGTCAATGGTCAGACTGCCGTTCTTGATCCGCAGTTCACGGGTCAGATGAATCGTGCCGGATAAGTTAAAGAGCACGTGCCTTGTACCGGACTGACTCACGGCATAGCGCAACGTACCGACCATTGGCAGCCCCGTATTGGGATCGTCCGCATCGTCCAGCCGGCTGACACGATAAATGGTTCCTCCATCTCCGCCGGTGACAGAGGCTCCTCCGCCCTCTATATGGCGGCAGGCGTTCACCAGTTCCTGATCCGAATCAATGACCGGTTCGACCTTTGGCGCCTCGGAAGAAGGTCCGCATGCCGCCAGGAAGCACAGCAGCATGCAGCCTATTGCTATTTGTTCCGATATTCTCATCACACTTATTCCGCCTCACCCGTTGCATAGTCGTAGTCATTCCACAGCGTACCGTTGGATGTTCCGACGTTGGACGTGAAGATGGGCCAATACTGGCGTCCGTTCAGGCGCTCGGGATAATCCCGGTCAAACAGCATATAGTTGTCCGGAGCCAATGCACGGCCGGAGGAGCTGGAATAGATACTGGTCTTCACCCAACCGTTCTCCTTGCTATACGTAGGCGGAACTCCCAGCTCGTTCTTCTCCAAACCATACACAGAGTCGATCACGAAACCTTTGATATCCGAGGTCTGGCTATAGGCATCCCCTACATATTTATATTTGATATAGATTGTATCCTGCAACTGGGCGAACGAGCCATCATGGCGGTTCATCGAATCGAGACGCATGTGCGCCATTTCGAGTGTCTCCTTGAGGATACCCCAACGCATCAAGTCATACTTACGTACGTACTCGCCCGTGAGCTCGAACTTACGTTCGTCCTGGAGGTTCTGCATATTCAGCGTCTTGGTGCCCAAGCCCGCGCGTGCGCGTACCTTATTAAAACATGCCGCACCGTCGATACCGTAGGTGTTGGTCGGCATATCTCCGCCGATGCCACCGATAGAAGCCTCCGCTGCCATGAGCAGGACGTCTCCGTAACGGATAATGGGGAAGTTTACACCCTCATCGTTACCCGTACGGTCGCGAGCCATCCACTCCACACGGTATTTGGCGGCATAGAAGTCACTGATCATCTGACGTTTCTGATAGAGGATCTGCGCGTCAGTCCCTTTCTCCGGGAACGCAGCCGCGGCATCCGAGAATCCGGATGCGTCATCATACACCCATATATAGCGTGACATGGTCACGTCACGACGTACGTCTTTACTATCGTAGTCATAATATAAGGTCGGCACGATACCCACTGCCGAGTTGCTGGAACCGCTGACGTTATGCTTCAGAGCGCCCAGCGCATCCGTCATCTTCGGGCAGTTGTACTGGAGTACCTGTCCACGGCTTCCGTTAGCAAACGCTATCTCCCAGAACACCTCGGAGTTATAATAATTGGTCTCATCGGCACACACCTTTTTGAAGATATCCTCATAATTGGTCTGGAACTTCACATCTTCCGCAGAGTTGTTCAGGATCTGCGCACACGCCCACATCACTTCGGTATTAAGTTCGGCGCGCAGGGCAGGATCATCCACGAGGAACTCGGGACCGCTCTGCCACGTAGCGGGACGCACTCCTTTTCCGGCATACATCAAGTCCACACGTGCCAGCATCGCATACGCGGCAGCCTTGGAGGGACGACCGGTATAGTTCGCCGCCGTACCCGGGCACTCGTTGGACCACGGTAACAGTCTGGCTGCTATCTTCAAATCCTCGCGGATATGTTTCAACACATCCGTACGATCGGATTTCTTGAGGGTCAATCCGGTCTCATCCTTCTGGATAGAGGTAAAACGTGCCGGCACATCGCCCCACAGTTTGACCAGTTCGTAATAGCAGAACGAACGGAGGAAATAGCCCTCGCCGAGCATATAACGCATTTTGTTTATCGCCTCGTTCTTCTTGGGTTCATCGGTCAGCACGGTGTCACCATACTCCTCGATACCCTCGATGAGATTGTTACAACGCTCGATTGCCGTATTGAGGTATCCCCACGGGTCTTTACCGCCGGAGCGCGAGATATCACCATCCACCGGCGTGATCGAATAGATGTTATAGAGCGCCTTGCCGGAGTTCTTTGTTCCGTGCTCCACATCCGTGTTCTGTCCTTGAAATCCGCACGCAAGGGTATTGCGATAGGAGTGGTCTGCACCGAATAACTCATAGATACCGGCTACCACCATCTCCGTGTTGTTCACGTTCGAATACACCTGCGCACCGTCCATCGCGGAAGGCGATGTCGAATCAAAGAAATTGCATCCCGCACAAATCGTTGCGGCTAATGCCAATACAATATATTGATGCTTTTTCATAATCGTAACTAAATTTCGTGTTTCGTGATTCTGTTATAGCGATTCATCAGAAAGACAGGTTGATACCAAAGTTAAACGCGCGGCTCTTTGGGAATGCCGAGAAATCGACTCCGGTAGCCAGCGGGTTGATCTTCGAACGGGTATCCACCTCCGGATCCGCACCCGAGTACGGCGTTACGCAGAAGAGGTTCGATCCCGTGAAGAAGATACGCGCGGTCTTGATATGCGCCGTCTTCATCCAACGCTCAGGCAGGGTATAACCGACTGTGAGAGAAGACAAACGAAGGAAGGATGCATCCTCCACATACTGGTCGGTCAATGCTATATTGTCGCTAATGGGGTTGGCAATGACTGCACCACTGTTCGCCGAAGCGATCGCAGCGGACATGGCAGCATATTCATCTCCGCTTATACGACCGTCACCACCGGCGGTAAAGCCGTCCGTCGGAATAAACGTACCGTCCTGACGGAAGAGCGAATAACGCATACCATATGCCAAGTTCGCCGTCGTATTACGCAGTTTCGACTTGTCGAAAATCGTTCCGTAGTCCAGCGCCGAGAGGTTCACCACCTCGTTACCTACGCTATAAGTAAACTGTGTGCTGAGGTCAATCTTACCCCATTTCTCACCTCCGATGTGGAAATTCAGACCGAAACCGCCTTGTACATCCGCCTGGGTATTACCCAGAACGATACGGTCTTTTGCATTGATGACGTTGTCGCCGTTCTGATCCACCAGTTTAACCATACCCGGACGCGCCTCACCGAGGATCGTGCTGACCGCCTTACCGTCCTCGCCATACCAGCGGTACTTGGTGGGATCATACGACACGAAATCCTCCGGCGTGTACCATCCGGCCGTCTGATAGCCGTAGATGTCACCGACTTTCGAGCCCGGCGTAACGAGGAACTCATAGTCCTTGTTGTCATAGTTGGCGCTGAAACATCCAGCCGATACCTGCAACTCGGTCATACCGCCCAGATCCACCACCTTATTATAATTATGGGAGATATTGGCATTGAAGGTCAAACCGTAGCTCAGGCTCTTGGAACGCTTGTCGAGAATGACTGCATTGACTGCGAACTCGACACCCTTGTTATCCGTAGAACCGATATTGCGATACTGGTAGTTGTAGCCGCCCAGACCGTACAGGGCATATTTGAGAATCAGGTCTTTGGTATTGTTCCAATACAGGTCGATAGTACCGGTCAAACGCTCGTTGAAGAAACCGAGGTCGATACCCAAGTCACGGGTGATCGTCGTCTCCCATTTGAGTTTGTTGTTCGCCGCAATAATATCCGAACCGCCATCGGTCAGTTTGTTCGTGAACACCTCGTTATTCGCTGTCGAGTTAGACAGATACTCGGCACGGAGGTAACCCAGATCCACGTTGTTATTACCCACCGAACCGTAGGAGAGACGCAGTTTGAAGTTCGACATCACTTCCTGCGCCGGCTCCATCCACGGCTCGTCGATGATACGCCAAGCGACCGCAGCGGACGGGAAGAAGCCCCACTGGTTACCTTTCGCGAAACGCGTGGAAGCGTCCGCACGGAACGTAGCCGTTAAATAATAACGATTGAAGAGCACGTAGTTGGCACGGGCAAAGAAGGACAGCATGTTATCCGCCGGATTGACGTAGGAGCGGCTGTTGTATGCTTTTGCCGAACCGATATAATTGAACACTTCCTTGCCGGTGAGGCTGGCGTCATACCCATAGCCGTTATAGGTACGCAACTCACCGTGAAGGATTTGCATTTCCTCACCGATCAGGATACCGAGATCGTGGTTCTCGCCCCATTTCTTCTTGAACTCCAGGGTGTTGGTGTTTTTGAAGCGGCTGGATTTGTTATTGGTCATTACCACATGTCCGTAACCTGCGCCACCAGCGTAGGTCGAACCGTCACCGCTACGGGAGTAGTAGGTCGTCGGACCATAGTAACGGTCCTGATCCTGATAACGTCCCTCATAACCCAACTCGGTTTTCCAAGTGAACATCTTGGCAAACTTATAGCTTACATACCCCTGCAGGGTGTATTTGTTATCTATCTTGTTGCGATAGTTATGATCAATTGTGGTAATGGGGTCATACAACGAACCCATCTGGTCATATCCCTCCATACCCTCAATAGGCTTGTCCTTTGCAAAGAACTCAATCGGGGTATAAGCGATGGCATTCCGTACACGGCTCTCGGTCTTCGAACCGGCATCGTCCGCCGTATTCGTACCGGAACCGAGAATCTGGGTATTGGAGAAACGCGCCGTGAAGCTCAAAGTCAGATCCTTCAAGGGTTTGAACTTGGTCTTGAGGCTGATGTTGTTACGGTTATAATCCGAACCGTACATGATACCCTCGTCGTCCACGCGGTTGTATGACAAAGAGAAGTTCGCAGTCTTGTTACCGCCGCTGACGGTGAAGCTATGGTTGCTGTTCAGACCATGATGACCAAAAGTCTCTTCCTGCCAGTCCGTTACCTTCTGATCATGCCAATAGTCCAGAATGGGCTGCAATGGCGGAATGGACTGTGCATCTTCCTTCTTTTGGGTAGCAGCATACTTGGGATCAAAATACTGGTGGAAGTTCGACGGCATTTCCGTTGCACTACCTTTCGCGCGATAATGAGCATACTCGTACTGCATCAGGATAAAATCGTCCACGTCCATCATGTCGTATTTCTTCGCCATCTGCTTCCATCCCATATAACCGGAATAGTCGAAATGGATCTGGGTCTTGTCCTCCGCCGTATTATCGGCATCCTTGGTAGTGATGATGATAACACCGTTCGCACCCTGCGCACCGTAGATGGCTGTAGCCGCAGCATCTTTCAATACGTCCATGGACTGGATATCGCTCGGAGAGATATCGGAAATCGAGCTGACCTGGAATCCGTCCACGATGTAAAGCGGGTCACTGGACTGAGTCAGAGACGTACCTCCACGGACACGGATCTTGACATCGGCATCCGGACCACCTTCCGTTGTCGTAACAGACACACCCGCCAACTTACCTTGCAATGCCTCGCTGGCGGAAGCAACCGGAACATCCTTGAGCTGGTCGGCATTCACCGAAGCGACCGAAGTCACCAAGTCACGTTTCTTGGTCGTACCATAACCGGTAACTACTACCTCCTCGAGCACCTCGTTGTCCTCCGAGAGCACAACATTGATTACATCGCCGGTGATCTCGATCTCCTGGGTTTTCATACCGATGTAGGAGAAAATCAAGATCTTGGCATCCGCCGGTACATCGATGCTGAAGTTACCATCGAAATCCGTCACCGTACCGAGCGTAGTACCCTTAACAACTACAGACGCCGAGATAATTGTCTCGCCCGTCTGATCCTTCACTGTTCCGGACACCAAACGCGCCTGCGCATACGCGCCCACTAAAAGCAAGGCGGATAGCAGCATTGAACGGAACACACTGACATTCAGTTTCATAAAGAGAATTTGTTTGTGTTGATATTAAAGTTAAATGATTTTTATTGCTTGCATCTATTATCAAACGGTGGCAAAATTACTACTTTTTTGCCACATTCATGTGTAAAAATTGACGGAAAAATTACACAGATGCATTTTTTGCCACTTTGAGTTGTCAAAACGGCTCTGCGTAGGTACATCCTTCCCTCCAACGGGAGCATCCGTACCGCGTGTTTCCACGGATGATGAGTCCCTGCCGGCAAACAGGGCACAACATGCCTGCTTTATTCGACTTGACGTCTCTCACGACGCCGGAAGTCATTTCCTTAAGTTCGTCCAGGAATTGTTGCGGCGTGTATTCGCCGCGCTCTATCTCCCGCAGTTTCTTCTCCCACAAGCCGGTCAGTTCCGCCGATTTGAGCAGCGGCGAGATGATGGTATGAATGAGGTTAATACCGGTTTCGGTAGCACGAAGCGATTTGCCTTGCTGGACGATGTATTTGCGCTGGTACAGTTTTTCGATGATGGCGGCACGGGTGGAAGGACGTCCTATACCGTTTTCCTTCATCGCGTCCCGCAGTTCTTCGTCCGCCACGGTCTTGCCCGCCGTCTCCATCGCGCGCAGGAGCGTCGCCTCGGTATAGTACTGGGGAGGTGTGGTCGTTTTTTCTTTCAGCAAAGGTTCATGGGGTCCGCTCTCGCCTTGCACAAACGCCGGAAGTGACTTGGTCTCCTCTGCATTCTCCGGGTTTTCGGCATCATCGGAGTTGTCCTTTGCGCTTTGTGTCTTGTCTGTTTGTACCGACTCGAAGACGGTTCTCCAACCGGGTTTGAGCACTTCGCGTCCCGTGACCTTGAAATCTATCTCCCCCGCTTTCGCCAATACGGTCGTCTTGCTCACCTCGCATTCCGGATAGAACACCGCAATGAAATGCAGCGCCACCAGATCATACACTTTCTTCTCTTCCGCCGTGAGTCCTTCCGGTCGTTGTCCGGTCGGGATGATGGCATGGTGATCCGTCACCTTCTTGTTGTCAAACACCTTTTTCGACTTGGGAAGCGAGCCCGCCCCTTTCTTGCCGTCCGCCTTGAGTCCCAACAAGGGTGCCACCTGCGGAAAGAAATCCTTTATACCGGCTAATGTATTCGGTACTTTGGGGTAGATGTCATCGCTGAGATAGGTCGTGTCCACGCGCGGGTACGTGGTCACGCGTTTTTCATATAAGGACTGGATGAGTTGGAGCGTCTTATCCGCGGAGAAGGAGTATTTCTTGTTGCAATCGACCTGCAGCGATGTCAGGTCATACAGTTTGGGCGCGTACTCGAGTCCTTTCTTTTTCTCCACGGAAGTGATGACAAGCGGCAGATCTTTTATAGATTCCACCAATGCCTCCCCCTGCTCCAGAGAAGTAATGGCGTACTCCCCCTCTTCCGCCGGAAGTTGGGCGTTAAAAATCGTGTCGCGGTAGTTCGTTTTGAGTTCCCAATAGGTGCGCGGCACGAAATGCTCTATCTCCGCCTGTCGTTTGACCACAAGCGCGAGTGTCGGTGTCTGTACCCGTCCGACGGACAGCACCTGTCGGTTGCGTCCCACTCCCTGCGCATAGCGCAGCGTATAAGCGCGTGTGGCGTTCATGCCCAGCAGCCAGTCGCCGATGGCACGCATCAGTCCCGCCTCGTACAGATGCTGGTACTCCGACTGGTCTTTGAGCTGCCGGAATCCGTCCCGGATCGCTTCCTCCGTCAGCGAGTTTACCCACAGGCGCTTCACCGGACATTTGCATCCCGCCTGCTGATAGACCCAGCGCTGGATGAGTTCTCCCTCCTGCCCGGCATCACCGCAGTTTATCACCTCGTCCGCCTGAGCAATCAGGTTTTTGATGATATTGAACTGTTTGTGTACGCCCGCATCGCCGGACACTTTGATGGAGAAGCGCGGCGGAATCATCGGCAGCGAACCGAGGCTCCATGCCTTCCATTGCTCCGTGTATTCCTGCGGGTCGAGCAACGCGCACAAGTGACCGAAGGTCCAGGTCACCTGATAGCCGTTTCCCTCGAAATAGCCATCGTGCTTCTGCTTGGCGCCCAGCACATTCGCTATATAGGCGCCCACAGACGGTTTCTCCGCCACACAAACAACCATAAGAATTGACGATTGGACGATTTACGATTTAACGATTTATTTACGAGTTTTTATTATTTACGATTTACGCAGTCGGACGTTCTTGAGAATCTATGGTTTGTTTTATTGTAGTGATTGAACGAACAATGATTCTTCTTAACTCAATACATTCATCATACAAGTCCTCCACTTGTGTACGAGACAGTAGTTCTGCATCCATAATAACACTCAACCAATGTGACGTTTCATCTATCTCTTCCTCCACCATTTTAAGTTTGTTTAGAAAATCTTTGTTCGATTTTGCCAAACAAGCAGCTCTATAATTAGCGGCAGGAGAAGTCCCTGAACGAACTATCTGCTTTGCAATGGCATTTCCTGCAATGTTATTTGGCATTTTATTTACTAACTTAATAATATTAATAGAGAACTTTCTAAATCTCTCTTTTAGTTCTTCAGTTGTCATAAATCGTCAATATTTAAAAATGGTCAATCAATCGTACCTCGTCAATCGTCTAATCGTAAATTGATAGATTTAGTCTTTTGAACCGTATCCGTATCCGGCACGGAGACCTTTGACACCGTTGAGTACGCAGGCTACGTTATGCATGCGGCCTTGCTCCACCACCTGATTGATATAATCGATCATCTCGCCCGGTGTATACTTGTACCGGCAGACGAAAATAGTCATATCGGCGATGCGATCCAACAGATAGGTGTCGCTCACCAGTGCTACCGGCGCCGTGTCCACGATGATATAATCGTATCGTTTGCGCAGCTCGGCGAACAACTCATCCACCCGGTCAGTCTGCAGGAGTTCCGAGGGGTTGGGAGGAATCGTACCGCACGGAATCAGATCGAGGTTGGCGTGCTCGCCGCTCGGAACGATGATATCGTCCAATGCCACCGAGGGTTCCGCCAGGTAATCGGTCAGATGCCCCTTGGTACTCAGGTTGAAATAGGTAGCCAGCATCGGTTTGCGGATATCCAATCCCACCAGCACCACTTTCTTGCCCAGCATCGCCAGCGAGAGGGCGGTATTGGAGGACACATAGGACTTACCGTCCCCGTTGATGCACGATGTCACCAGAATAACCGGCGACTGCGTCTGCTTGGGCAGCACAAAACGCAGGTTGGCGCGTATCAAGCGGAACAACTCCGCCGAGACGGTCGATTCGCCTTCGTGGATGGCTATATGGGCATTGCGGCTGTTCTGAACCAGCTGCCCTAACATCGGCGCGTTGATCTTGCGCTCAAATTCCTTGGCATCATCTATCTTGTCATTGAGCAGTACCAGCAGGTAGAGCAGTAACGCCGGCAGCAACAAGCCCAGCAAAACACAGAGCATCAGCAGTTTCGGCAGTTTCGGATTCTTGCTGCGCACATCGCGTTGCGGCACGTCCAGTATCTTCGCCGGCATGGAGGTAGCGGCTAACATGAGGGCGTTCTCCTCCCGTTTCTGATACAGATAGACGTACAGGCGCTCCTTGATCTGCTGCTGGCGCATGACGCGTATATACTCACGCTGCTGTTCGGGCGCATTCTCTATCTGACGGTTGAACTTCGTATCCTGCGCCTGCAGGCTGCGCTGGCGTATTTTCAGGCTCTCTCGCACCGAACCGATGGTAGCAATCATATTCTGCCGCATCGTTGCCAACTGGGCGTTCATCTGCTCGATCACAGGGTTGTCGTCCGTAGCGGTACGCAAGATACGCATCCGCTGCAACTGCAAGGCGTTGTACTCCGACAATGCCCCTGCCAGCGACGCGTCCGACACCCCTATATTGGACGGAATGAGGCTGTTACGCTTCGTCTCGTCCCGGAGGAACTCGTCGATATAATCCACCAGACTCAGCTGCGTCTCCACCTCCGCCATCGCCCGTTGCTCGGTGTTGCTTGCTTGTAGGAACAACTGCGCCTGGGTGTTCAGGTCGGCTATCTTGTTCTGCTCCTTGTAATCCGCTACCGCATTCTCTGCATCGCTCAGTTCGGCGGAGATAATTGCCAGACGCTCCTCGATGAACGCCGCCGTGTTGGTCGCGATCATGTTCTTATCCACCACCGCATTGAGGTTGTACTGCTCGATCATCTGGAGCAGCAACGCCTTGTCGCGTTCGGGAGCGGGGGAAGCAGTAGTGAGCGTGATGATATTCGATTCCTTCTTGTGCTGCGCCACTTTGATTTTGGAGCGGTATCCGGCAACAACTTTCTCCTTGCGTGCATGTGCCACGCGGTAAGTCGTGTCCGGGCTGAGCGGACGGTTGGCATGTACGGCTATTGTACCGACTGCCGTCTCGACGGGTTCGCCCAGTTCGCTCACACGTGTCGTAGAGCGGTGGAAAAAGCCCATCTTCGTTTTGATCTTGTACCCCGACGAAGTGCGTTTGACCCGGACGGTGAACGAACTCATCTGCGCGTCTTCGTTCAAGGCGATATAATCGATTTGCAAAGCAGGGTTACGGAACTCCGTCTCCCACCGTAGTCCGCCGCGTTTGGAGTTGTCATCCCACAGGTTGAGTGCGTCAATAGCCTGGTACATCAGCCCTCGTGAGGACAAAACGACCACTTCGTCTTCCGCCGCCGTGTTACCGCTCAAGCCCAAAGTCATCAGCGATGCCATCGGGTTCTCCGAGCCCTCTTTCTGACGCAGCATGATCGCCGCATCGGTCGTCCATTTGGGCGCTTTGCGCAGATAATATGCCGTTCCCAGACATACAAACGCACCTACTCCGACAACGAACCACCACCAGTGCTCCAGCACTATGCGCACCACTTTGCGCAAGTCTATCTCATTATTCTTCTGATTCATCTTAGTACTAACCATTTAGGATTATTCCATTATTTTACAACGGTCACAATTACCGTAGCGGCACTCAGGGCGGTAGAGACGATGCTCAGCCACAGTCCGGAGTTCGCACTGTTCACCGCACGCACTTTGTTCGGCGCCACATACACCACATCGTTCTGCTGCAGATAATAATAGGGCGAAGCAAACAGATCCGCGCTGCGCAGGTTGATACGTACCACCTCCAGTTTGCCGTTCACCTCCCTGGTTACCAGCACGTTGTCGCGTCTGCCGTAAGGCGTCAGGTCACCGGCTGCAGCCAGTGCCTCCAGAATCGTCATCCGGTCGCCGTGCAGAGGCACCTGCCCCGGCGTCTTGACTTCACCCAGTACCGACACCTTCGCGTTCACCAGCTGCAGGTGAACCAGCGGATTCACCACCTGCGCCTCCAGCTGACGCTTGACAGCCTCCGCCGCTTCAGTACGTGTCAGACCCGCCACATGCACCTTGCCCAATACAGGCAGCTCCACGTCACCCGCTTCATCGACGATATAGTACTGCAACATAGGCGTGGTCTGCACGTTCGTCGAACCGGGTGCGGCAAACGTCACCGTCGGCAGGTTATACGGCGCTACCGCCTCCCTGTCCAGAGCGGAAACAAAGATGGTCAACGCGTCTCCGTTGCGGATAACCGTCTCAGAACGCGATATAAACGAAGCATTAATCGAATCGATTTTAGACATGTCCGCATCTGCCAGATAGGTCATCTGTTTTTGCGTGACGCAACCCGTGGCGATCATTGCCACTACAAGCGGGCAAATAAGAATCCGAGATATTTTCTGCATAGTAATCAATATAAAGCGGCTGCAAAGGTACAAAAAAATATTGATATACGCAAATATCTGCATTTTTTTTGGATAATTATTTGTGTATATCACAAAAAAACACTAATTTTGTGGCGAATTTGTATCGTGGGGAGATTTTTTTATGACGCAACAAGAACTATTATCCATCAAGCAGCGGTTCGGAATCATCGGTAACAGTCCGCTGCTCAATAGAGACATCGAGATAGCGGTGCAGGTAGCCCGTACGGATCTGAGTGTGCTCATCACCGGCGAGTCGGGTGTGGGCAAGGAGCATTTTCCGAAGATCATTCACACCTACTCGGCGCGCAAGCACGGCGCCTATTTCGCCGTCAACTGCGGCGCGATTCCTGAAGGCACGATCGACTCCGAGCTGTTCGGTCACGAGAAAGGTGCGTTCACCGATGCCAAGAACGAGCACAAAGGCTATTTCGAGATAGCGGACGGCGGTACGCTGTTCCTCGACGAAGTAGGCGAACTGCCGTTGCAGACTCAGGTGCGCCTGCTGCGTGTGCTCGAGACAGGCGAGTACCTGCGTATGGGTTCGAGCCAGGTGCGCAAGACCAACGTGCGCGTCGTGGCGGCGACCAACCTCAATATGCGGCAGGCTATTGACGACGGGCGGTTCCGCGAGGACCTGTATTACCGTCTCAACACCATTGAGATACGTGTGCCGGCATTGCGCGAACGCAAAGAGGACATTCCGTTGCTGTTCCGGAAGTTCTCCGTCGATTTCTGCAACCGTTACCAGATGCCGCCTCTTTCACTCAACGAGGAAGCGACACGGCTGCTGCAGAACGCCTATTGGCGCGGTAACATCCGCCAGCTCAAGAACTTAGCGGAGCAGATAGCGACCATCGAGATGGATCATCAGATCAACGCCGAGACGCTGCGCCGCTACCTGCCCCAAGAGGAGAACCGGCAGGATCTGGTGCTCCGCGTAACGGGCAAGGAGCCCGGCAAAGACTACTCGCACGAGATCGGGATACTCTATAACCTCGTCATGCAGAACAAGAAAGACCTCGAGGAACTCAAAGCGCTTATGGAGAACGGACGACCGCTTGACATCTCGAGATCCCGGGAGCACGAGAAAGCGCCCTCTATCGAACTCCCGTCCCGCGACACCGAAGAGATCATACCCATCGAGGAAGACAACCTGCGCGTGGACGACAGCGAGCGGGAACTCATCCGCCGTGCCCTGGAGCGTACCGGCGGCAACCGCAAAGAAGCCGCAGCGCATCTCGGATTCTCCGAACGGACACTATACAGAAAAATAAAGGAGTATGGACTCTGAAAAACTGAAAACTGAAAACTTTTTTATGTTTATTTCTTGTAAAAATAACAGGCTCCGCAAGAGCCATGATTCAAAGCAACAGAATATCGGAAATTTATTTACGAATAGTCTGTTGAGTGGAAGCACGCGACATCTGGCAAGATGTGTTATTTTTACAAGTGTTTATCTTTGTTTTTTTCTGCTGAATTCCTCTTGCAGCATCAGTTATAAATTCAACGGTGCGAACATCAACTACCAGACCACTCACTCCATTTCGGTCGCCGAGTTCCCCAACAACTCCACGATGGTCAACCCGACCCTCAGCAACTACCTCTCCGAAACGATCCGCGAGCTCTACCAGCGCCAGACCCGTCTGCAGGTGCTCAGCAAAGGCGGCGACCTCGAACTGGAAGGCGAGATCGTGGGGTACGATATCTCGCAGGGCGCCATCTCCGCCAACAGTTATGCGTCCGAGAGCAAACTGACCATCCGCGTCACGGTGCATTTCACCAATAACATCCACCCCGAGGAATCATTCGACAAGACCTACTCGGCGTACCAGACATTTGATTCCAGCCGTCTGCTGACAGATGTGCAGGATGAGTTGTGCGCAATTATCGTTCAGGAGATCGCCGACAACATCTACAACGACACCGTCGCCCGGTGGTAAAAACAGCCGTTTAATGTTCCGTTTGACCGAAACAAAGGAACATTTGCACATTTTAACAAAAAAAAATGTCGTGAAATTTGCACACGTCATTTTTTTTTAGTACCTTTGCAGCCGATTTTGGAAAAATGTAAAAAAAATTATATTATGTACATCTTTATTACTATTTTAATTGTTATCGCCGCTATCCTTCTGACCCTTCTGGTATTGGTTCAGAATAGCAAAGGAGGCGGTTTGGCAGCAGGTTTTGCGAGCGGCAACCAGGTAATGGGCGCCCCGAAAACGGCTGACTTTTTGGAGAAAGCAACGTGGACGCTCATCGCACTGATTGTTGCGTTCAGCATTGCCGCTGTAGGTTTCAGCGCCGGACAACAAGCTTCGTCAGAGGAGCAATCGGCTATCGAGGTAGAGGCTGCTCCCGTAGCACCTGCAGGTGAGACGACCGAGCTCCCCGTTCAAGGCGAGTAATCCGAGTGACTTTCCAAGAAAAAGGAGAAGTGTTCACCGACACCTCTCCTTTTTTATCTCCGTACACCTTTCTAACGGGTGTCTTTCGATTGCTTTATTCTCATTTGTATCTTGCGTACCTCGCGATTCAATGTATCTACTTTCCCGTTCACCTGCTGCACTTGCTCCAAAGTAACCTGCTTGTCTTCTTTCAAACCATATATATCTTTCTGTATGCTTTTAAGCATTTCAATGTTTTCCTTGAGATCCTTTGTTGACTTCTTGGTCTGACTTATGCTATAGCACAAACTCCAGATTGCCGATGCCAGACCAACTATCACACCGATAATGCCTATATAATATCCTTTCGCGCTATAAGCCAATCCCAAGGATGAATTAAGTTTATTGAACGAAGATTCTGATTTGAGAGCAAGCACTTCCAAGTGCGCTATGGTATCTTTAAGTTGTCTCTTTCTGGCTTTGTCTATACATCCGGGAAAAGACCTTAATAAGAAATTACAATACACCCGTTCATTAAGCGTATCTCTTTCATGCTCACACAAATCCTCCATTCTGTCCCTCATACGGCGGATTCTTGTGCGCTTTTGCAAATTCGCAGCAATCTTTTCATATGTCAGGGAATGCTCTTTGCATTCCGCATTGAATTTCGTCTCATAGTCCTCGACAAGACGTTTCACTATCTCATTACGAACCTTTGTTTCGCTCCAATTGATAGGATTAGATGAAAAATACGGTCTTAATAAGGAATCTTCCGATTCTTCATGAAATATATGCCTATGAAAGAAACTTTTGAAGTAATGGTACAAAGCATTCGGCATTTCCGTGCGCAACAGGTTGCAAAGAAAGTCTGTTTGCTCTTCATTCAAATCCAGTCTGTACAAAACAAAACCTCTTTCATCCGATTCTATATAGCGAAAGAACAACTCTTTGTCTAATTGCTCTCCTCCAATGGAATATTTCAAAGCGATATCATAAGAATCGGATTCTATCTGACCTTGGACGCAAAACAAAGGAAGTTCGGGAATATCGCGCAAGGTCGCCATATTTAACTGGCGCTGAATAACATGTGGATTCTCCTTTTTATATTGGGGAATCCACAACACGTAATAAAATGACTGACTACTCATTTAATGGAGAAACTAACCCGTCTGATGTAGGTATAGTATAAATCGCTTAGATAGTCACGAATAGTCATCTTTCCGAAGAAATCGGAGACTATTTGTTTCGCACGCTTGGAAATCTGGTAGGTATAACCTTTTTCGCTGGGAGCATTCACAATATATCCGATTGCCTCCAGTTGGCGCACGTTTTCCACACCTATTTTATTTTCCAGTTCATCTATATAGCCACAGGGAGTTCTATATAGCACTTCCAGTACGTCGGTTTCCGGTATGCTCCTATTGATTCTTTCTGTTGCCATATGATATTTAGTTTGATTTTCGCCGCAAAATTACAAAAAATATTTTATACATACAACTATTCACACAAAAAAAGTGCCAAAATTTGCATTTTTTTTGCATTTAAGTCCATTTTCGATGTTTTTGACAGTCTATTGAATATTTTACATACGCAATAGTTTCGTACAAAATTCGTTCCATTGATTACTTTTTTGAATCATTTTTGAATATTTTGGACTAAAGCAACCACAACAACCCCACCGTAACCGGCAGGGTTGTTGTAATCATGTCACCACACGGGCGGAATCTTAGAGCGATCCTCCCGGAACCTCAGGAGCTACTTGATGTGCAGGTGCAGGTTGAGGACCGGAACCGGAGTCCAGAAGCATTACAAATGCATCGGAACTTACCTGCTCTACTTCCATTTGGGGTTGTATGTAATTCATCTTCTTCATAGTCTTTTTTAAAATCCGGTGCAAAGGTACGACAAATTAATCAAATATACAAATTTTTGACGAAAAAAATTCATTCTGCTTGCATAATTTGAGTTTTTTGCAACTAATTTTGGTATTTGCCCATCCCTTTCCCCTCCTTTGAGGGAGGGGTTAGGGGTAGGCTTTTACATTATTTTACCATTTTACCGGTTACATCGTACATCTGCTGATCGCGGAGGATGTAAACGTGCTCGTTGATGATTACCTTCTGAACGCCAGCTTCGTTAGCCTCAGCATTGTCCACACCGGTGGTTACTTGCGGAGCTTTCTTGACAAGGATCAGACCATAGCCTTCGTTGTTACCCTGTGCGAAGTCATTGGTGTACTCGCTCATCGAGAGGTTCCAGATGATCGATCCATTGTAGGTCAAGTACAGGTCAGCATTCTCCATTTCCGGAACACTGATTGTGTACTCACCTGCGTTCGGAGCATAGAGCGTCAGACTATACGTTGCCTGGTCGTTAGCCATCGGAGCGTTGACTGCGCAGAGCTTCATGCCATATGCATTACCGCTAATACGTGCCACTTTCGGGGTCTGACTCATAAACATCTTCACGAGGTCTTTGTCATGCTCGTAGGTATTGAGAGCATCCTCGCTTGCCGAGATATAGAGCTTGTCTTTGGATACTTCGTTACCGAAGCGTACAGCGACATCCTTGATCTCATAAGCCTTGCTACGAGCCGGTGCTGCATAGATTGTTCCAACTTCGTCCATCGACACATCCTCTGTATCATCAGCTTTGTAGAAGAACGGAAGACCTACAGGAATCGTATTCCCCTTAGCAATGGCCACGTACTCATAAGTGTACGGATCCAGATACTGAACTTTGTGAGCAAACTGACCGCTAATCCATCTCGGGTTACCGAAACCGTTCCATCCCTTGTCGGTATCTGCGCCAGAACCGTCATATGCCTGAGCACTCATGATGTTCGTCTGGCTCATTTGGCCGGTTACAGAAGCTTTGAAGCGGAAGGTCTGAACGTCACCGTTTACGGTCATGATGTAGAATACACCCGGTTGCAGAACGCCAGCGTATTTCTTCCAACCATATTGACCGTTAGCACGGATGTCACCATGATAATCCATGATTGCATAATCTACACCATTCGTCAATTTAGCACCGGTAGCTGCATTATAGATGCCGCTGGTAGCGCTAACCGGGAACGGCAGCGAGAATGCGTGCCATTGGTTCGGATCAGCTTGAACACCTGCCAAACTGGTACCCAAGGTCAAGTCATAGATGATCTCACCGCCGTCAGCAAGAGTGATGTTCGTTACAGAACCCAGCTCAGAAGCCGAACCTGAGAAATCGCCATTGCTATCCGTTGCACCCATCGTGGTAGCGAAATAAACGGTCGGAGTGGTAGTTTCAGCATTAGCCACGATCTTACTACCGTCTTCTACTACCACGTTCTCAGCCGTTGTAGCTTGGTCAATTACAACCGTGGCACCGTTCTTTGCAGTAATGCTCGGCGCCGTTGTCGGCACGTCTATGGTCAGCGTTACGTTCGCACCACTTGCCACAATTGGTTCACCTTCGGTATAACCGAGATCAGAAATGTTAACATCTTCAGTTACCACTATAGCCTGACCGAAGAGTTGGATTTGCTTCTGGTTGCTGTTGTACAGTTTGAAGCGCGGACTACCACTGTTGTATTGGATCCAGTAGTTACCGATAGCAATCTTCACGTTGCCAGCTTCGAAGCTGATAGCCCAAGCTGTAGCATTGTCCTTTGTATCCCACTTCAGGTCACTCGTATTGCTAAGCGTCAAGTAGTTCGCACCATCCTTGGTAATATTCCAACCACCTTCTACTTGCTCAAGCGTCAGAACAACTACTGTATTCGGATACGTAGCAATATTATCTGCCAAACTTACATCATCAGTAATAGATGCCATGTACTTGTTGCTGCCGAGGTCACCTGCCATTGCGAAGTAACTTACTTCGTCCTTTACATAACTGCAACCCAATGTTACCTGCATGCCGTTAACGAGTGCGCTTGCGTCAGTTATGAGCGACATCTTGTTCGTCGGAACACTTGTCTTTCTGAACTGAGCTACGAACTCAATATCTGCTGCAACCATCGTGAACGATGCACCTGCTTTGTACAGTTTGTCGTCGTACTTCCAACCTTGGAAGGTATAATCGTCTTTCGTCAAAGCGGCCGGGAGCGTAATTGCGTCACCTTCATATTGGTCTTCCATCGTCTCTGCGTCACCTGTACCGCCGTTCTTATCGAACGTTACCGTGTAGGTAGCTGCATCATTCCATTGAGCGGTCAGCGTAATGTCTGCATCGAAGGTATAAGCCTGACCTGCAACATACTCATCATCGCCGTTCTTCCAACCTGCGAACTCGCTGTGCGATTTCGTCGGAGCCTCTGCGCAGATGGTAAGTTGAGTACCCTTATTGATGATAGCCTTCGGGCATCCACCTTCACCACCGTTTGCATTAAACGTGATAGCTACTTTCTCTGCCGGCGAAGAGGTGTACCACATAGTACCGGTATTCTTCTTGTAGAGTTGGATTGCTTCTTGACCAGCATTATTATAATAACGGAAACGATCTTGGTTATTTGCTTTATTGAAACGCAAGTAGATTGTCGAGCCATCAAAGTTAGCTTTGATCACTGCATTTCCGTCTCCGTCAACAGAGAATGTATTCGTGTAAGTCTTTGCATCTGTAGTTTGCTTCAAACCATTTGAGTTACTACTTACACCGATATAGTTACCACTATGTGATTTCAGCGTTCCTGCTGTCAAATCAATGGTAAATACAGCATTGTCAATAGCTTCAGAGTTTGCAATCACGCCATTAGCAATCGTCACAACTACCTTATTACTTACTGCATCCAAAGTAGTTAAGCTACCATCAAATGCTGCACTTGCAGTCTCATTTACGATCAGGTAGTCACCGTCAACAACAGCTGTTGCTTTCTCGTACTTGCCATAGTTAGGATCGCTGTCATCGTGACGGCTATAGATACCGTAGAGGCTAACCTCTGCAATACCTGCTTGCGGAGTATATTCCGTAATTGTTTCAGGAGCAACTGCTGTCTCTTCTGCTTGCTCATCAGTAGCCCAACCAACGAAGGAGAAGCCTGTCGGAGCCCAAGCAGCACCATCTTGCTCAATCGTGAACGCCACTTCTTGCTCTTTGTCGATAGATGCTTTTGCTTCACCACCTACCATGAACGAGATCTTGGCAGTAAGTACTTCTTGCCACTGAGCAGTAATCGTTACATTCGCTGCCGGCATATTGAACTGATTGTTCTCTACATCAACAAGCTCACCGGCTGCTGTTACAGCCCAACCTGTGAACTTATGTCCAGCCCAAGTCCAAGTGCAAGCAGGCAGCGTTACTTCTGCATTCTCTAATTGGTTATCGATAGCCTCAGGAGCAGCACCGCTTACGTTCTCACCAGCCTCACCGGTACTGAACGTTACAGCAAAACGCGGTTTAGTTGCAACTACATGAACCGTGAACTCAGCCGAAGCAGCTTTGTAGATACCATTTGCTGCCACATTAGCAGTAATCGTTACGTCACCTGCTGCAACAGCATGGATCTTATTGTTAATAATCGTTGCTTTGGTCTCGTCGCCTGATACAAGCGTTACTGCTCCTTCGCTCAACGTAGTGATTGTCAGATCCTCAACAGCGAGGTCTGCTTGACCAACCTCCAACTCTGCTACGTTAGCAACCGTTACTTCTACCTCACGAGCAAGAGAGATAACTTGTGAACTAGTCAATTCCAAGGTGTTACTCTGGTAATTCTGCGCTTTACCCTTAATTACAACCTCATCATTAACTTGCAGAATGTTATCGTTAGTGAAGCTTGCATTATCAAGGTATTTTCCATCGTAAACATACAACTGACCTTCCGTAGAACCATTATCAGAGATATAGTATTTCAGTTTACCGCTACTGATACTTCCTACTTGGCTTACGATACCGCGTACCCACATATATTCTGTGGAAGTAGTGGTATAAGGCTCAATCAGTACTTTTGCTACAGCTACCGTGTGCGGATCATCTTCGTTGTCGAAGACTTTCTTAACGGTAATTTGATACTCTACACCTTCACTGATAGTAATATCACCATAAGTATAAGATACATTGACTGTATAGTTACCGGCTTCACTCATGTTATAACCCGTACATGCAGTAGCCTCCGCTTCCGGATGAGTGTTATCGGAAAGAGTAGCAATAACCGTCGGTTTAACGAACTCGTCACCAACGTAGTACTCGGTCTTGTAACCCTCTTTCAGTACGAAGCTTACCAATGTAGCGCTACTTACGGTTACACCGAAGTTCTTCGATGTCAGATCATCGTCACCTAACTTAGCATAAACCGTCAGCGTAGTCTCGTTCTCAAGCCACTCGGTCTTGTCACCACAATTGAAGGTTGCACCAGCAACAGCCTCTTCATAACCATTGGTAAATACCTCTTTGACGCTTAAGTTAGCCAAGATAGCATCATCGAAGGCCTCGCCTACCTGGAATCCAGTAGTCGTTAAATCACCTACTATCTCATATGAATCGTGTGCACGTGCGGTGTACTCCAACATCCAGTTAGCTGCACCGATGTTGTTATATTGCTCACTCCATGTACCTACAACGGTTACATTGTCACCCAGATTTATATCATCCGCAGAGGTGAAGGGTGCCTTGTTCAAACCTAAACCGTTATGGCACTTGATCTGTCCTTCGGTCGAACCATTCGCAGAGATATAATACGGAATTTCTTTGTATTGTTCATTGAAAGCGTCTTTTTGGCTAATAATACCGCGAACAACGTATTCCTTACCATTCTCCTTGGTCAGAGCAGCAAAGTCAGCGAAGTCGTACGGCAGGTTGATGTTATATTGAGCCTCAGCAACTTCCGAGTTATCGAAGCCTTCTGCAACAGCGATAGCCTTGATGGTAGTAATCGCACGCTCACTCAAAGAGATAGCAGCTGTATATTTCGTACTGCTGGTTGAAGGAGCTGAACCATCAATGGTATAATAGATAGTAGCACCTTCTGTTGTGCAAGCCAACTCAACACTCTGTCCTACATAGTACGTACCTTCGTCAACACTGAACGTCGGAGTTGCTGCCTGCGGCTGGCAAACTGTAGTGTAACCGGAAATAATTTGCGCTGCCTCTACTTTATATAGATAAGCAATTGTACCTGTAGTATTACTATACCAACGGAGACCACCATTACCACTATTATAGTTATGACGCAACGTGTATGTGCTGGCGCTATTCTTAATTTCTCCATTCGTACCCAAAGTAAGTATCTTCTCTGATGCTGACATCTTAAAGTTACCTGTTGACAAGCCTTCAAGATAACGTTTAGCACCGGATACTTCGCGAATCTTCAAAGCCGAAGCCGTTCCCGACAATGCAAGCTCTATCGGCGCATTTGTTGCCGGAGTTGTGGTCATTTTACCCCAACCATTGTTTGCATCTGTTGCATCACACGAATTGAAATACCACAAAGTACTAACCGTGCTTGATTGAGCAGCAGCAATGATATACTTGGCATTCGGATCAAAAGATTGATTAGCAAGTTTAACGTAAGAAATATCGCCTTCCGTTACCGTTGCATACACAGCATAGATATGATTCTCACCCTTGTTAGGCAGCACGTAGGTTGCGCCTAACTCCGGAGCCGTTGCGCAGTCTGGATCAGTACTCCAACCCATGAAGGTCTTGCTGCAAGGAGCAGCAGATGTCGGCAGAGTTACTTCTTCTTTCCAGAAATGATTGCCTGCAAACTCAGTTACACCGGCAGCATCGTGCAGTTTCAGAACGGCGGCCTCGTGCGTATAAGTTACTTCTACCAACACCTCATCATCCGGCATCGTGAACGAACAAGTAGTCTTGTCTTGTGAGATCGAATAATCACCTTCGTCCAAGCCAACAACTGTCCAACCGCTGATTGTATAACCGGCATTCGGAGTAGCGGTTAGAACTACTGCTACATCTTTCAATACGTCAGCTACTTCAATTACATCATCACCCGAGGTAGCTACCACTGTACCATTGGCACTGGTGATATTAATTTCGTGACCCGTAGGAGCACTTACGGTAACCGCACAAGTAGCAGTAACGGCACCCGAAACAACCGAAGTAGCAATAATATTCACAGGGTCTTCACTTGCAGCAACTGCTGTTACAACACCTGTTTCTGAATTTACCGTTGCAATATTGGTATTTTCAGAAGACCATATAACACCTGCATATGCATTAGCCGGCTCAACTGCCGTTACGCTCAGTGTCTCACTTGCACCACCTACCAACATCTCCAACTCTGTCTTGTTCAGCGTCAGACCTGTTACAGGAATATAAGCGAACGAAACCTCTGCGATAGCGTCCGATGTCGGCATTGCGAATGTATATACACCATCGTTCTCGGTAGTAGTTACCTCATCAGCATTACCGTCTAATACACTAACGGCACTAAATTGATAATAGGTATCAGCAGTCGGTGTCAGCGTTACCGTTGCACCTTCTGCTACTTGAGCTCCAGAGTTGATAGCATTACCGCCTACGCTTGCAGCCAACGAACCATGTCCGCTTGCTGCCACACCGAATGTCAATTCGTGCTTTGCAGCGGGGAGCCAAGTAATGTTGATTTGGTCCATGTACATGGCACCGCTTGCCACAATGACCATATAGGTATAACTACCATCTATATCAATGTATGCAGAAGCATCGCCTGTGTGATAAGTCAATGTTCCCAATGATGTTTCACCCGAAATTCTTGCAGTTCCGGTATAACCGGTATTGTTTCCATAAACCGTCAAAAAACGTCCATTTGTATTACTTGTACCTGTTGCCCAAATAACTTGAACGCGTTTTACGGTACCGCCCGAAGTGGTAGATGCGATTTGACGCACACTGTTACTACTTTCACTGGTAATTTGAATACAAGCGCCACCTGAGTTCTTAGCTACATATCCGCTATATTTAGCTTCTGAGTGATTATCATTGGAAGCTTGTTTGTTAGTGAACTGTGTGTAGCTATTACTTGTAACGCCTAAATCAGTAATGGTCAACTCATCAATCACACCTCCAGCAATCGGAGTAAGGGGAGCAGGATTTACCGTCAGTTCGTACGAAACAGTTTTTGCATTCAGTGTTTCGCTACCTGCATAAATAGCCTTAATAGTAGTCGAACCTGCCTTAACAAGCGTAATATCTCCATTAGCATCAATAGTAGCTACTGCTGTATTGGTACTCTGGTATGTTACCTCCAAAGGCAGCGTATTAGTCAACGAGGGGAAAGAATAAGGCTCATCACCAATTGTAACCTCGGCTTCTTCTGCACTCCAAGCGAGTTGCTCGTCCGTAACATCCGTTTTTTCTGATCCGGGATCCGTTGATTCCTCTTTCTCTCCGTAAATCTCAATCTTGGTAATTTGAGTATTATGACTCGAAGTTACCTTTAATGTATAGATCGTTCCAGCAGCTTGAGATGCAGATGCAATCGCATAGGTGTTTGTACCTGTAGCACCTGTAGTTTCAGTACTTACAGCGGAACTACCCACAAAGATGTTTTGCTTAGCATTAGTTGATGCACCCGAACGACCGGTTACAACAATTTTCGTCGTTTTCCATGAAAATGCAGAAAAAGTCAAAGTAGCATTTTGTTTTCCCAAAATCAAATACTTTGAATTGTTGTACTGGTAACCGCCACCTGATGTTCCAACAAGAGTAATGCTGATACCATCATGTGTGTAAGTGTTCTCAGCTGTGATTTTAGTGGTAGAGACACCAAAATCATTGGAGGAAAAGTCAATTGTGGCTTTTAATTCCTCCGCTGCCCACACTTGCCCGATGCTGAGGACGGCCATCAGCAAACAGGCGAACATTAGTTTTAATTTCCTCATAATGTTTGAGATTTTAAGTTAATAAATATTGATTGTTTTGTTGTTTTGTTACTATGCTCATGCGAAGAACCCTTCGAAGCAGAGATCTTCATCCAGATGCTCCCAATGGATACCATAAGGCGAGAGCGTGTAGTTCTCGCGTTCCTCCGCCGTGGCATTGCGCAGACCTTTATAGTCCGCAAAATGCTCGCAAGCCTGTCTGCCATCTGATGTCTGAATCCATACATCAGTAGGTGTCAACCATATTTTCTGAACATCTATCATTTATTAAAATACTCTTTCCAACGCACAGCAATCATTTCCTTGTTTTCTTCGACCAAAGACTCTGCCAATTTCAATTCCGCCGGTTTCAACCCCTTATTATCCAGCAACGTTACTTCCGGTTCGACTTGGAAGCGCGCCTCCGTTCCAGCTTTCACAACATGCACATGTATAGGCTCATGGTCGTTCGAGTAGAACATAAAACGAATTCTTCCCTTCTACTCGCGTCCATCTCAACCTAAGATTTGACGAAACATATCATCTACACTTTC
Source organism: Paludibacteraceae bacterium (assembly GCA_905233375.1). Taxonomy (GTDB): domain Bacteria; phylum Bacteroidota; class Bacteroidia; order Bacteroidales; family Paludibacteraceae; genus Colicola. The sequence continues at coordinate 46,925 of CAJOEJ010000004.1, forward strand.
CGCCTTATAAACACGTCCCTTGCGCACATCTTCCAAAGCGGCATCTATAGCTTTGCGACGACGAGGTTTCAAGCGCTCTGTTATCACCCCAAGCGAATTAAGATACTGGAATAAACTCTGTCCCGCTCGAGTCCTCTCATTAATATGTACTGCATAACATGCCATAATATGTTTGAGATTTTAAGTTAATAAATATTGATTGTTTTGATTTGTTAAAACCTGATCATTTGTGACAGACGATAGTGCCCCAGTTCCTTAAACTCTTCCAATGTCAAGAGTTCCTTGCTCTCCAATTCTTCCCTTCTACTCGCGTCCATCTCAACCTAAGATTTGACGAAACATATCATCTACACTATCCGCCTTATAAACACGTCCCTTACGCACATCTTCCAAAGCAGCGTCTATCGCTTTGCGACAACCCTGTTTCATAGTTTGTTACTATTATCTTACGCAACTGCCAGATGGCGACGCTTAAGAGCGGCAAGCACACATGCCGAAGCAATTGGATTCAATCCGCGGAAGGTCGTACGACGTTTCAACTCTTCAAGAGGCATGTCCAATAGCAATTTAGCTATACACTCATCCGCGAAGGAGTTGCTCACTACATTCACCCCTGTAAAATCCAATACCACACGCTCATCCTGCTGCATGAGCTGCAACAATCTCTCACGAGCAACGGTTCCTAATTGACGCGTGCCCAAATTCTCTCCGTATTCTCTGAATGCCAAAGTTACCATAACTGCTCTAATTCATTGTCATTTAAAAATATTGTATCAAATTCATCCGTCACATCAGTCCGGTAAGCAACCACTTCCTGCGGATCTATCTCTATATCGGTCTTAAGTTGCAGATAAACAATTGTACCTTGCCAAAAATCACTTTCATTTGTTGTTACAACACCATTCGTTACTTGCATTGTATGGTTTCCTGAGCGGATCTCAAATCTCAAGCCTATTTTTTGGTCAAGCAAAGATGTTGCATACAAACCAAAACCCATCCCCTCGCCATCTGTTACATTATCTTCGATGCACCGTTTTAACGCTTCTTCTTCCGAGATAGCGCGATATTTCTCATTTTTTGCCAAGGATGCCCGCACCCCGATTCCGTCATCAGCAATCAGAACACTAAGCATATGAGCATTTTGATTATAATGAGTCAAAACCGTTCCTAATTGTTTGTCCGTGTGTATAATAACATTATCTAACATCTCATAGAAACAATAGCTAAATGCATCCAATACCGTTTTCTCAATGTCCATATGTTGCATCAGTATCTGCACTACATGTCGATAAACAGCATCTATAGTCTTCTCGTCGAACACATCTATCGTCACCTCTTCCTCTACTTGCGGGAAGTATTGCTTTATGAGACTTGACAAGTTCATCGTGTTTCCTTTATGAGATTTTATGTCTATCTGTCATTTTTTTCAAGTCACCCAAAATCACGGGATATATACTATGTATATATAAGGTTGGGTGGGATGCGGCATTGTCTCGTCTCGTTCTCGGCTCGACCTTGGCTCGGTTCTGTCTTGGTTATTAACAAACAAAAAGACAAAACCGTATAGCAGTTCTGTCTTTTATCGCGCATCATCCCCCCGCTACGGTCGTGAGACCGGAGGTAAAATGCAGATATATTGCTGTTTGATTCATACCAAAACTGTGTCCGTCAGGACTTGTTTCAAAACCGGCTGCAAAGTTACAACAAATTTTTGATATATGCAAGCGATTTGCAAAATAAATTTATTTTGTCACCGTTTCACCCTAAAATCACTATTTTTCGCACTTTTGAAAGAAAAAAACAAATTAAGGTACAAAGGGACAATGTACAAAGTACCAAGGAAAAATGTTTTTTAGGTTAATGTCTTTTGAATGATTTATACGAAGTGTGGATATGGATGATAAAAAGTACTAAAAGCTTGTTTTTATGGACTTTTTAGCAGCAATTGACACAAAGAGCAAAGCTCTAAATCATTCATAAGGGTTTTGTGGGTTTTTTTTAGCAAGTGCCCACTATGACAACAAATGGCTTAAGCCTGCGCCTAAGCCATTTGTTTTGTTCTTAGAAGATCTTCCATCTCTTCTTGGGAGCAGGTTCGTACGGCGTACCCGGTGAACTGGGTATCATAATGTTCTCCGACTGCATAGGCAGTGTCTCAACATCCGGTTGTATGTAGTGTTTCTTTTCCATAATCGTATTATTGGTTTTATACATTTGCAACATAGTCCAACTCATGGCGCTTGATGAGCAGCGGGTAACGTTCCGGGTGACGGAGGGAATCCACTTCCAGATCCACGTCCAACCTGGGCCATTCGATGGCATTATTACCGCTCATCCGCACATCCAGCACTTCATTGATCGTAGCATCTCTCATCCACGGCACACGATTGTACGAAAGGAAGTAATCTTGCCCCTGAACGGAAATCATTATTCCCCGGTCGTTAATCATCAATACGTCCACCAATGTGGAGTTGATATTGCTTCTTGAAGTACTCTGCATAAATTTCTACCATGCTTTGGATTTTGTTAATCTCATGCTGGCTAAAGTCCCCTTTGTAGGCTATTTCCACTTTGGGTTCCAACCAAATCTTCGCCTCTTTGTTTTCCTTCAATACATGAATATGCATTCGTTCTTCCTCATTGGAGTATATCTTGAATGCGTATCCTTTCTCTTTCAGGAATATCGGACTCATAGCACTTTTTCAAATCGGCTGCAAATTTACTACAAAAAATTTGAATTACCAAATAAATTGACAAAAATAATGCTTTTGCTAGCAAAAATGATTGTTTTTGGGCTATTTATTTGGAGTTCGCTACATTTAGCGAACGTAAATTCGAGGTGAGGCGGTGTCATGCACCGCCCCGGTGCCCTCGAAGTTACTTATCTGACATATGCAAATTTTTGTAGTACTTTTTGCCGTTTTTGCGTTATTTCACCACTTTACCCGTTGCATCAAACAGTTTCTCGCCGCGGAGGATGTAGATATGGTCGTCAATGAGCACCTTGGTACATTGTACGTTGTCCCCCTGTACATTTCCGATTTCTGTCGGCATCTGCTGCGGGTTGGCGATCAGGAGGAGTCCGTATCCCTCGTTCTGTCCGCGTGTGAGCGTCAGCTCGTACGGGTTGAGCGACAGGTTCCAGATGATCGAACCGTTGAGCGTCAGATAGAGTACTGCATCCTCGCGCTGCGTCGGCGTAGAGAGCGTGTACTGTCCATCCGCCGGAGCGTAGAGACCCAGGTTGTACGCTGCCTTGCCGAGATGGAGCGGAGCATCCTCCACCGCCAGACGCATTCCGTAGTTGTTCGTCCAGAGGAGTGCGTGCTTAGCGGTTGTACCGTTCAGCGTGGCTACATCATGACCGTACTCGTATTGCGCCGTAGCCTCTTCCGAAGCGCGGACATACATCTGGTTAGCGAACGTCTTGGCTCCGTTGCGGGTAATGCGTACGCAGTACTCGTATTTGTCACTTGTCGCTGTTGCGCGCTCAGGAGCACGGAGCGATCCGTTAATAGTACTCGACAGATCTACATTGGAACTACTGTGGATAAAGAACGGGGTACCGACTACGAATGAGCTGGACGCTGCGCTATAGCTCTGATAGCCGCGGTTCTCCTCGTCGTTCTCAAATACTTGTACGCTCAGTGCCGCATCATTCAATGTGATATAATGCATGGTCGGGTTAGCCACACCGTTCCAGTTGGAGTTGTTCAGCCGTTCTTCTTCGGTATCGCCTACCGTACTTTCCCATTCACCCAACTCTATCTGGCTCGGATCGCTGATGGTGTTGCTTGCCGCTTTCAGACGGATAGTGGTCGGCTGACCTGCATTGAATCCTATGAGGCACGCCATGCCGGCAGGCATCTGACCTTGTACGCGCTTCCAACCGATGTTACCGGACATCGCACGTTTCGATCCGTCATACTCGAACAGGTCGAAGATGTTGGTTCCGCTGCCTGTACCGGAATGCATCGTTGCACCGCTTGCCGGGTTGATGAATCCATCAGCGAGGTTCACTGCAAACGGCGCCGAGATCATGTACCACTGGTTAGCACTCGTCTCATCCAGTACGTCTGCATCGCCGTAGAACTTGATATCCATGAAGATGTTTCCGTTCACGGTAGCCGTAGCGTCATTGCCCTTGACCAGTTGTCCGGACTTACCTGCCATCGACTCGATCGTCAGGTCGTTGATCGTCAACGCCTTATTATCAGCCACCGTTACCGTACCGCCGTTTTCAATGGTCAAGTTGTCCAAAGTAGCATTCTCGTTGATTGTCAGCGTGATATTGTCTTTTACGATGACCATATCGGTATTCGTAACCTCCGATACATTCATATCGCTGCTGATGTTCTTCGCCCACTTGTAGATAGCGATGTCGCTTTGAGTTGTAGTACCATAACAATTGAACAGATTCGATCCCTTGTTGTAACGCATGATCTTATCCGAATTATTGCCTTGTGCCACAATCGAAGCCTTCTTATTTACAATATCAATCGCCCATACGCCTTGCATGGTGATACCAGTTTGCGTCTTCAATGCATTTGGAGCATACAGATAACCCTTTTGACTCGGATCTACATTAGGATCGGTAGTATAAGCTCTATCATAGAATGCATAATAATCATTCTCCGGATCATACTGTAAGAATAGCGGAGCTACATTGCTGGTGTAAGTCAACGTATCAGCGATCTTTGTTACCGCAGCATCACCACGGTTGCTGGTCTTCTGGTACTTGCTCAGAGCAGCATTATCACCGGCAGCAGCAATCACGATGAAGTCACCGGCTTTCAACTGGCTCTTGTTCTGTATCAGGATCCACTTGCCGTCCGATAGATCCGCTGCATCTGCAGTAGCTACATCGATAACTGGCATCCAAACAGCGGTGTACGTTCTGTCTTCCGCAGGATTGTCCATGTGTTGGTTAGCCTGTCCGCCGGTGTACATACTGCCGTTCCATTTCCAGCCGATAAACTCTTTGCCGGCTTCAACCAATGCAGCTGCCAAATCGAACGTACCACCGTCATATACCTTGATAGGACTTCCGGCTACTTCACTTTCTCCATTCATGAAATGTACAAATGCATGGTGGTCTTCGTCCCATTGAGCAACGAGTGTCTCACCGTCAACCGGTACAATATAAGTCATACTTGTACTTTCCGAATAGGTCACATCATAATGTGCGGAGTACCAACCTGCGAAGGTGTGATGATCTTTGCTCAATGCACTTCCGTCTGGTAGAGTGATCTCTACATCTGCTTTCTTCGTTACCTTTTCGTAAGAACCTGTAGCACCGGTACCTGCATCAAACAGCACATCATAACGCGGATCACAATCGGTGATATAGTCAATTTCAGTAACCTCTTTTTCGTACGTTACCTCTATCTTCGAAATATCAATACGATAACTATTACTTGTTGCCATATTAACAACTGTCAGTTTATCCGTAGAAAGATCCTCTAATGTAATCTTTCCGTCTGTTACGGTGCCTGATGTTAATGCAGTAGTATTTCCTGTTGTATAGGAATTGGTCACATATCCATAGGCCGAACCGGTAGTCGTAAACTCAACTTTAGTAAGCGTTACACCAGATGCTCCCGAAACAGTTATAGAGTTACCATCTTTTTGACCACTTAGTATTTGATATAAGCGCATGCTTGTACCTGTCTGACCGGGATTTGAAGAACCACCATTCTTTTGTGTAGTGTAAGTAATACCGGTACTGATAGTTCCAGAACTAATCTCACTACTTGCAAATCCGGTCTTAGAAACAGTAAACTCTTTATTTACATTCTCCGACTTCGACCAAACAGCGTAGTAAGTATTATTTGCTGCGGTTACGCCTGTAGTTGCTGCACCGGTAATAATATTTTCTATCGTCGGGTTCTCCGCATTTGCTTCTAATATCCAACCTGCAAACGTATTATGGTCTTTACAATCGGTTACACCTGCTGCATGTGCGCTCGGTGTCGGCATGTCGTAGGTATTTATCTGAGGATCAAACGTCTCACCCCACAAACCATCGATAAACCGGTCGGCTACAACATCCTCAACTGTCAGCGTGTACGAAGCAATCTCTTCTTCGCCGATGTACAGTTTCAAGGTCTTGCCATTATCCTCCAGCGACAGGGCGTCATTGTTAGCAATAGCAACACCGTCCAACTTAGCCGTCCAAGCGTCTGTGTAGGTCTCTTGTTTGGTGATGGTGTTATCGTCATCACGCATAAAGTTCTCTTTGATAACTACACCAGCCGTGCTGAACTTCTCTACCTTGTAGTATTCAATCTTCGGAGCAGTTGCAACACTATAATGCGGATCTGCTGCAATCCATTCGTACGTGCTGTACGTAGCCGTAACCGTTACATCATTATCCGGCATCGTGAATACAACCGGGTTCGTATTCGCAAGAACTACGCCCGTAGCGCTCCAACCGGTGAAGACGTAACCGTCATTCTCCGTTGCGCTCAGCGTAATTGAAGTTCCGTAATCAACATTTGCCAAGTCTGCTGCACCTGTAGCCTCAATCGTGTTACCTGTCGGTTGATTCAGCGTTATAGCGTGTGAGTTAATGCTCCAAACAGCATAGAGAATTACGTCCTCTGCAAACTCGACATCTGCTTGACTGTTATTATATTCCTTGTCGCCACTCGGAGTCGTTGCCCAACCTTGGAACGTATATCCCGTTCTGCTGAACGAGTTAGCGTCCAATGTAAACGCACTGTTGCTGGTCGCGTTTTGACTCGTCGTTTCCGGATCCAGCGAACCATCGTTCGCGTTATAGGTAACGGTAATAGAACCGTTCACCGTTACATCCACCGTTGTCTCATATGCGCAATAGCCATCTGCACCAGCCCAAGCGATCGTAACGATTGCACTTCCGGCTTTCACACCGGTGATCTTACCATCCGCAGCTACCGTCAGGACAGCTTCAGCACTGGACTCATAACTTGCCATTCCGTGTGCTGTTCCTGTAACTGTCACTGCTACTACATCGTCCACGCTGATCACATTACTCTCGCCGTACTTCGCAGTAGCCGTCCACTCTTCACAGCAATTGGAGATAAACTCAGTAGCTCCTGCAACCTGCTTGTAAATCTGGAAGGTTTGTTGCGTACTCGTGTAACATGCCCAACGTGGTTGCAAAGCATTGTATTGCATAATTCGTCCTGTACTATTGGCATTCGTGAATTGGAAATCACCGTCCGATACACTCATAGTCCAACTGGATGCTGCATTTAGTGTTTCGGAGGTGTATAAGTTATTACCAGTTCCGGAATAACTCAAATAATCATCACCATTCTTAAATGCATAAGAATTATTAGCCGAACCGGCCATAACAGTCAGCGGATACACACCTGCCGGAGTGGTTGTATAAGAAGCCGTTGTACCGATATTGCCAGATACTCCGGAGAGTTCTCGTGTTGCACCCTCCTTCACAAATATCACCACATCACCAACTGCAATTGATGTCGCTTTCTGCCAGCCACCAACGAGATCGCCGTTAGCCCAAACAGCGTAATAGGTCTCATCTCCGGTCGGAGTGTGGTCTGCATCAGCCTTAGTACCGCTAACATTGTCACTCGGATCTTCAGCAGTGCCTGCTGCAACAGAATACCAACCGATAAAGGTGCTATAACCTGCGTTGCAACTTGCCGGCTCGCCTACAGGCAGAACCAGTTTATTGCCGGCATTGACCGTCGAAGTGGTTGTTGCTCCGTTAATGGACCAAGTGATCGTATAGATCTGTTGGAAGTTAGCCGTTACCGTTACATTCTGCGCAGGCATCGTGAACGAAGCGCCATCCTCAGAAGTCGGATTGGTAATCGTTACGTCGCTCGAAGTCCAGTTCACAAACTCATATCCGTCCGGAACGGTCGTTGTCAGATTGATTGTACCATTATAATGCGCCGTGGTCGTTTGACCCGTTGTGGTAGCACCCGCAGCAGGGGATTGGTTCACTGTTACGGTGTAATCAGCATCTGCCCAGATAGCATACAGCGTCACGTCGCCGGTCAGTTCGTAAGCACCTGCCGCCACATCTGCACCGCTACCATTTGCTGCCGTGTTCCATTTCAAGAAATGCTTGCCTGTCGGAGCGGTAAACGCATTAGCGGCTACCGTTACCGTTCTGTTTGCTGCACTCTCCTCACAACTTACCGGAGTCGCAGGAATCGGATCCATCGTGCCCGAACCACCGTTTGCGTTGTACTTCAACTGATAGAACGGAACGAAGTGGCAAACGAAGTTATAATCGGTAATGTTATTATTCCAAATACGGAACTTACCCGTTGTACCGGTAGGCTCGCTATTCAAGAATGTCTCCTTGTACTCACCTGCTGTACCGTTGCTGACTTTCATTGCCGTCACGCTACGTGTACGAGAGATACCACGTGCGTCACTGGCCTCGTTATCTACACCGCTATAGACGTAACCGCTTGCGGTCTGCAAACCTACGTAGTAGTCCCATGCTGTGTTATTCGTGCCATCCAGCGTTACCAATTCCGTCCAATAGGTATTGGCATTATTGGCATCCACCGTAAAGGCTTTCGTGCAGGCTTCTGCAGTCCAATCCGGATTCTCATGATCGCCCCAACGGAAACCGTAACCGTCCGGCTCAAACTTAGCATGCAGGTTATTTGTCTTATTATCATCCCAGATATGTAATGTACCTGTTGCACCTTCAGCCAAACCTACTGTAGCATCGGAACTGGTAAACTTCATATCCGCGATGGTGGCATTTGCTGAGAACGATGCCCAAGCCTCATTCTCTCCAATCCAGTACTCAGGCCAGTTGTTGCTTCCGTCTTTTCCAGGAACAACAAACGCAAGTGTATATTCGTTGCCGGAACCGCCATTACTGAATCCGCTTTGTATGCCGTTATTGTTAGAATTGAACAAACTGATGCAGTAACCCGAAGGAGCGATAGATGTGATCGTTGCTACCTGAGAAGTAGCCGTTTCACCACAAGCACTATTAGTTACAATAACACGATAGTATTTGGTACCTTCTGTTGCTATATTCGGTGTATAAGTTTCAGCTGTTCCTACAGCGCCTTCAATGTCATCCCAACTGTCATTGTCGGCACTTACCTGCCATTGTTGCGTCAAACTTGCACCTGCCGCACTTGCCGTGTAACCCAAAGCAGTTGCAACATCCGTTGTTAGATAATTAGTCTTGCTTGCAGGATGAACCGTAAACGTCGGCTTTACGCATTGTAAGTTGGCCGTAACCGTCACATCCGCGGTACCCATCGTGATAGTGGTCGGATTGGCTGTATTGTCATCCAAACTTGCTCCCGTTCCGGAAATAGTCCAGTTGACAAACTCATATCCGGCTGTAATAGCGGAATATTCAGCTGTTGTTGTGCTGCCCTCTGCTACACTCGTTGCACCTAATTCTACAGTTGCTTTACCCGTCGGATCAACTGCCGAACTAACGGAATGAGAGGGTATACAGGTAGTAAGGAAAGCGGAATAAGTTGTAGTTACGCCATCATAGGTAATTGAAATATCATCTACATATCGTACAGCGGTTGTGTTGCTACAATGGAAGCGAACATACAATGCTGTTTCTCCGTCGAAATCTTTGCTCTTGGATGTATAAGAGCCATTACCAAATCCACTCAATGGATAAGTTTCTGCCGCACTCCAGTTTGACCCATCTGCGGAAGTCTCAATGATTGCCGAATAGTTACTATTATCGGTCGTACGCTTTAGTTTAAATGAGAAATTAGTTACTTTAACTTTGTCATTAAACGTAATGTATGTATTATTTGTATTAATTTTCCCGGCATAAGAACCCGTTGCTCCTTGGCCTGAAGTTTTAATTATTGCATCGGTTATTGTCCAACAACTAGCGTCATCTGCATCTTCAAACCCGTATGTCTTTGTGACTTCACTTCCTGATGTTTCCTTTTTTGTCCAAACGGCATGGTACTTGATCGTCTTGCCGTTATCACCTTCTACAACAGCCGGAAGAGTTGCACCCTTCAAATAAACCTTTACATCAGCAGCAGTCTTAGCATCTACCTGCTCTTTCGTCAAGGTCTCTGTCCAAGCTGTTTGCGTCCAACCATAGTGTGTAGTACTCGTCTCATCACAAGCGTCGTGATCATGACCATCGGTCAACGTAGGAGCCTCCGGCGTCTCGCCTAACCAATATGTGGTTGAACTGAGAGCCGAACCACCGTTATTGTAGAACTCAACCGTACATTTCGGTTTCTCGGTAAAGTGCGCTGTGATCTCAGCATTTGCCGTACCCATCGTTACTGTCACAGGATTAGCATTAGCATCGCTCAATGACGCGTCCGTTCCGCTAATCGTCCAGTGACTGAACGTATAGTGCGCACTCGGAGTAGCTGTAGCCTTTGTGGTCTTGCCTTCAACCAAAGTCTCTTTACCCAACTCTACCGTACCACTTACCGGCGAACTCGGATCAATAGCCGATGTCAAATCATGTGTCGTACAGTTCGGGCTCGTTGTATAAGGAGCACCTGCAGAAGGAACTTTATCACGCTTATACAAATCGATTTGGTTTGTTTGAGAGGTTGCTGGTCTAAAGTATTTGGTATCGCCACTATAGGATAATTGTTGTGTGGGTTCCGTTACTGATGTAAATGTCCAACTATTCGACTTCGTTGTCCCATAGTCAAAGGTAAACTCATAACTACCAGCCTGCATTGTAATTGCTCCGGAATTGATGGCAAGATACTTCTCTCCGCTAAATAGAGTTACACGGCTTCCATTCTTCGTAATCGTCCATACGCATGTAGTATTTTCTGTCGATTTTACGTTTCCTGAAGCAGAGATGGATACTTCATCCATACGAGCACCGTTCACTGTATTCTTCATACAGTAACTTCCACTCGAAATCAAATAATCTCCATTAGTCAATTCACCTGCGGAAGTAATCTTCGTGTAGTTATTCGTATAACGGTCTTCTATTGTCGCATAAATCGCATAGAAATGGTTTTCACCTGCTACCAGAGCCTTGCTTGCCTCTTTGGCAATATACTTTTCACCACTTGGAGCAGTTGGCTGATCGACATACGCTTCGGTGTACCAGCCGTACAATTCCGATTCTGTACAAGTAGCAGCAGTATTGGGCAAAGTATAACTATCTGCCTCATAGTACGGATCTGCTTGCGTATGTGCACCTGTTGCATCGTGCAGAATAACCGTTGCCGTCTCTTTGGGAGTATTATAAGCGATGCTAACAGCAATAGCGCTTTGTACATTAGCGATAGTTACGCTGGTAGCTGAATTAACGGTGATAGCACCGTGTGTACCCGTTGCTGTTACGGTTGGATTGCCCTTATAAGCTGGCGCAGCTGTACAAGTAATCGTCAAATCGCTTCCACATGCAATCGGGTTAACCGAATAACTATGACTTGCTACACTTGAAGCAATAGTACCATCCGTTACGGCAAAAGTCTTAGTCTTCCATATAGCCCACAGGGTTGTAGCCTCGGTAACTGTGATATTGGCACCATTTGCATAAGCAACCGTGCCGGCTGTAGCATTTGCTTCTGAACTTGCCCAACCACCAAACTCCTTGCAAGATGGAGCGGTATAACTACGGGCACTGACATCCTCCAACGCTGTTTCGGTGTTATAATCCACTTCTTGAGTCTGATCATCTGTTCCAGTTGCACCGTTCTTCTTGAAAGTAATAACCATCTTACCGCTGATATCTATACTTGCCGCCGAGAATCTCTCGTCTCCTGTAGCACAATAGTTGCCTGCGCCCGAGTATGTCGGAGTTACAGAAACCCAATAAGTTCCTGCACCCGGATTCTCGAATGTATATGTTTTTGCTGTTCCGGCTGTATTACCAGACTTAAGAACACTTGATTGGTCGCTATTATACAACGTAACCAGATATCCGGTCTCATTACCGCCTGTCGTAGCACCCCATCCGTTTGCAACCAAATCGTTGCCCGATTGGATCAAACTAATCGGACCGTTAATTGTGCCAAGGGGTTGGCAGCAATCTGTGGAATATGCGGAACGAGTTGCAACATAAAGTCTTTCTGTAAAGTAAGGTGAACTTGTATAACCATTATTGGTATATACGACCCACTTAGGAGTGGATGAATTGTATTCCAAACAGCATTTATCTTTTGCAGTATTTCTTAAATAGAAGGTGTTATCTGCTCCAGTACTTGATGCTATTTCCCAAGTACTATTAGAGGGGGTCAAACTAACCTGATTATTATTATCCGTTGAAGTTGTTCCAAGATAAGAACTTCCTGTTTTTAATTTCCAATAAGAACTACTAGCCTCTAAAGTCCAAATCATGTTAGCAGCAGGAGTAATTTTTCCTTGTGCATTTTCAGTCGGTGCATTTGCGTATCCTGGGGTTGTTGTTAAAACTTTTGTGTTAGAATTATCAACAACTACGATAACTTTACCCGCTGCTAATTGACTAAGGTCAGTTACACGGGTAAATTCACTTTGATTTGCAAAGACCGCATAAAAGGTATTACTTTCTCCCAGGGTTACAGAAGTACCCGGCTCATAAAAATTGCTTGATGGTTTTGTGTCCTGTGAAGCCACTTCTCCAGTACTCCAGCCGACAAAGGCTTTACCTCCACTACAGCTATAGTTGTTTGTGCTTGGCAAAGTGAAACTTTCACCTGATTCATATCCTGTTGTAGTTGCACTTCCACTATAATTATTGAGAGTAATAGAAGCCGGAGGATTATTAACCGTAAAATTGACATCCACGTCTTTTGCACAATACGTGGCATTTCCCGCCCAACTTACAGTTACTTTTGCGCTTCCTTTCGCTACTGGAGTTACTTCACCTGTAGAAGAATTGACAGTTAAAATATTTGTGTTACTTGACGCATAACTAGCAGAACCATAAGTTGTGCCAGATATCGATGAAACAGTAGCATGTGTGCCCCCTGCTGTCAATGTGGTTGCGGAATAATTAACTGTTGGATCAGACCAAGACTGACAAGAAGGGGCTTTAAGTAACACAATACCATAAGTACTTGTTAAATTACTTGAGCCATATTGTTTCCAGTAATTAGCGTCTTTATTAACACCCAAATAATTGGAACCACTCGCGAAACGGAATCCAGAAGAATAGGATACAATCCATGTTGTCGGATTTGAGGTGGCCCAAGAAATACCGCTATTCAAATATTTACTTTGACCGCTATTGTATATAGTGACCGACCGTGACGTTCCAGTACCGGAAACTGTTAAATGCCAGATCTCATTAGCGGTAGTTGTTGTATATGAGTTTGGAATATTGCTTGCACTTGTATAGTGCGATGAATATGGGATTCTGGAGTTGTTAAGAGTTCCATAGGTTAAACGCCCATAAGATGTGGTCGTCCTACAACCTACTATCACATAATCTCCAGTTGTTAAATCAGAAAGAGAAGTGATTTTTGTAAAAGTCTCTCCCCACATCTGCCCAACGCCAAGCGTGAGCATCATTACAAGCGCCCAAACAAAGCGCGAAGTCCTTTTAAAACAACAGGGGGGGGGTATTCGCCTCATTTTCCGTGCTCACTCCGCACCCTCCATTTCGATTAACAAAAAAGTTAAAATTTTTCATATTGTTTGTTATTTTTAAATTATTTTCTCTCTTACTTGATCCTTTTTTGGACCATTTTTGGTCATTTTTGGACTAACCTCTAAAAATTTGCTCTGGCATTTTTGGCACTTTTGGCACTTTCGCCATCAATAGTGCCAAAAGTGCCATTAGTGCCATGCGATTTTTCACATTGAGATTTTGAGACTTTTGAGACACTTTCGCATAATTCGCTTAATTCGTGTACTTTACAACTGTCTCAATTGTCTCAACTGTCTCAACTGTCTCATGTAAATTTTGCATGGCGATCTTGACGTTCTTGGCGATATCGCCAATATCGCCACTTTCGCCAGTGCATTTTTGCTCTGTCAGTTTTTACTTGTTAAAGATCACTTTTTATAGCAAAACCTTAGTGATTGCTTATATATTGCTTAATCATTCCTTATTCATTCTCGGTCCTCTCTGCCTCTATTCTTGGATGGATCATTGTGTCATTTCTTCCTTTTAATTCTTTTCTCTCTTCAATAGTTTTCTTAATTCTTCTGCGGATGGTAGTGCCTTATATGTGTCAGGCAATTCGTCTACGCTGCGATATGTCGCTACTCCCATCGGTTTTGATATATCCCGTAGCGCGAACTCTACTTCTGCATTATCTTTATTACGGCAGAGTAGAATACCAACACTCGGATTTTCTTCGGGCAATCGAACTAACTCATCCAAAGCCGACAAATAATAATTCAGTTTTCCTGCATATTCCGGCTGAAACTCTCCATTCTTCAGTTCAATAGCCACAAGGCATCGCATCCTTCTGTGATAGAAGAGCAAATCAATAAACCGTTCTTTATTATTTACGATCAGCCGATATTGATTGCCCATGAAAGCAAAATCATTACCAAGCGACATCATAAATTTTCGAACATTGTTAACTATCTGCTGCTCTACATCGTGCTCATCCACAAAATCAGGATCCTCTATATGCAAAAAGTCAAGCACATTGTCTTCCTTGAATGTCTGCATCGCTATCGTGCGTTGCTTGTCATCAGGCAATGTGAGCGCAAAGTTATTAGGCATGGAGCCTGCAGTATGATACAAATCATCCCGTAGTGCTTGCTCCAAACGACGATATCCCCAAAACTCCTGTGCACATTTTCGTATATAAAACCACCGCTCGTCGATGTCCTTAACTTTGGATATGATAGAATAATGATGCGTAAATCCAACAGCAAGGAAAGCGGAAATGTCCTCATTTGTTATTTCGCTCGTCACTGCCGAGTAAAATATAAACGGTTGTATTTCAGCGCTTTGGGGCATTATGTTAAATTCGTTCGGCACTGCCGAGTGAATTTCAAACACCTCACACCATTCCTCATAAAACTGACGCATTTTTCGAATGTTTTTCTCCGAAAATCCCTTCAGTCCGGGCAGTTCTTGTTGCAGTTGATCAGAGATAGTTTGAATTGCGTTCGTGCCCCATTGGGCATTGCGGCTCTGCTCCGAAATATATTTGCCGATGGAATAGTACAAGCCCAGCACCTCGCCGTTCATTTGACGAGCTGCACGGTAGCGACAAACCACAATAGCTTGCTTAATCGCCTTTACCGCTTGCGCATAATCTGCTTTTATTATCTGTTCCATCCTTATTTTCCTTTCAATTCTTTTCTCTCTTACTTGATCCTTTTTTTCGACCCTTTTTGGTTATTTGGGACATACTGAAAAAGACTGTATATAACAAAACTGACACGGAACAATGTTCTAATTTCGCGACAAAGTCGCTCGAACGATTATTTCCATGCCAGACTGATATGCAGTGTGATCGTGTGACGATTAGTACATTAGGCCAAAGAGCCACAATGGTAGTTTGTTCCCCAAAGGGAAATCAAACTCGTCTGAAGCGATGAATGCGTTTTCCGTCTGCGAGATTTGCTTGCCGTCCTTACTTTTACCGCCGATTTCAAAGGTAAATTTATGATCAATAAGGAAGTCTCCCTTTTTGGAATACTCTACTTGGTGATTATATCCTAATTGATTACAGAAGAATGTCTCGCGAACTGTACCCATCTTGGGCTTGTCAAGAGAAAGCGCATAGAGCAGATTAGAGTTCTCCATCAGAATTTTATCCGGCTTTTGCATCTTCTTAACACTCAAATCGTCGGAGTAAAGCAAGCGAATCAGTTTAGCCTCATGTAGATATTGCAGATACGCAAGTAGAGTGACACGCGATACTCCGATAAGAGTTGATAATTTTGTTACGTCAATTACCATTGGTACTTCTGTCGAAATCACAGCCAACAGCGCTTTAAGTTTCCGAACATTGCCAATATCGATGCCTCGTAATTGGGGCAATTCGATATTGAGCAACAAATCAGCAGTACTCTCAACGCGTTGATAGTACGAGTCAAAACTTTCAGTTCCAAAAGGATAGTATCCCTTTTGTAGATAATGAGGGAAAAACTCTAATGGCCTGCATTTTTTTTGTACTTCCATCGAGATATCCATGCTGTTCGTAAGAATATCGTCCAACGTAACCTTTGGCAATTCTATGTTATGATATAATTGCATGTATTCACGAAACGATAATCCCTGCATATCGTAACTAAGGCAGCGACGGGATAAATCAGCTTGCGCATTGAGAATGTGCAATAGGGAAGAACCGGTAAAGACCACATGTAACTGTTTATAGACATCATAGATTTCTTTAATCTCTTTTGCCCAATATTGTGCATTGTGTACTTCGTCCACGAGAAGCAATTCACCGCCCTGCCGATAGAACTGTTCTGCCACATCAACCAAGTTGTGTTGAGCAAAATAAGCATTGTCCAAACGGATATAGAGTGATTTATGATTCTCATTATTACCATAATGCAGTTTTTGGTATTGCAACATTAAAGTCGTTTTACCAACGCCACGTGCACCACGAATAGCGTTTAACCGCGATTCAGCCCATGGAATGTCGTTCATAATCGAACGAACAAACCGCAATGATGTGTCTTTTAACATCTCGTCATTTCGCCTAAATAATGCTTCCATATTCCAAATAATTTAGAATTTCCGGCTGCAAAGGTACTGCTTTTTTTTGATATTACCAAATTTTTTAGGCAAAAAGTTTAATATAGTTAACATTTTTGAATTAAATTTGTTAAATCTAATTAAACGAATCTTCTTTTTATTTGTTTAGTTAGCCCTATTTGCGATACAATTTTACTACTATCAGTCTTTTTCAATATGTTAATGTTCGCTTTGCTTCTTTTTAGTGTAGCAATAAACACTATTGTTTGATGTTTTTAAATTATTACTTATTTATGATAATCAATATTCACCTTTAAAGAATGTATGCTTGCTTCTTGAGCAAAACCTTCTTGAAATTCTTGCAACGTCATATTGTTTGTTATTTTAATTATTTTCTCAAGCATCCTTGATCCTTTTACAATTATCTCCGCGTTCTGAGAGAGTTTGTTATTCCCATATCGGGTGTATGTCGGGTGTATGTCGGGTCATGAACGCGACCATCACGGGACCACGTCCCGAGAACGACCTGATCACGACCTAATCAAAACCTAATCAAAACCTAATCAAAACCTAATCATTTCATCATATCATTCATATACCTCAGTGCCTTGCGGACACTCACCTTCCGCAAATGCGAACATTGACATATTGACATATAAAACAAGCGGCAAAACCGCTTGTTGGATTACCGCTTGCAGCGTATTGCGAAAAAAGTCGCAATGAGAATTTTCGCAATGATTATAACGAACTTTTTCGTTACGAAATTCGTCGTAATTGACTATTGTCTGCTCAGCAGCCACTCCCGGAAGAACGGATCTTCTATCTCGTAGTGGTCGGTGTAGATAACATGCCCGGAGCGTTGGAGACGCTTGAGTGCGCTATAGATAGTACTGGTCGGATAGGCTCCTGTTTGCAGCTCCGCTTTTTGAGCGAGTCGCTGCAAGATCCACATATCTGTACGGTTGAAATTGAGCCAGATTCGTTCATACCCCAGATCATGCGTCATCAGTATGTCCCGGATAGCTGCATCCATTATTGCCACCTTCTCCGGTTGGTAAGCACCCACCTGCCACATGTAAAACGCCAATTGTTGCGTGTAATACGGATGGCAATCGGTGTAGTCCAGTACTTGTTGAACCAGTTCGGCTGACTTGGCGTGGAAAACGGGTTCAAAGCGTGTTTGGAGATACTCTTCAAACTCCGGACGCGGCAGTTTCTGCAGACGCATAAGACCTCCGAAATGATAGAAGGGCGATTGGACATTCTCAAAAATGTCCGTCATCATACTCTCTTGGCTTCCTAATAAAATGTAGTTGATATGTTTCTGCTCTTGCATAATTGCCCGAAGCGTCTTTTCCAGAATTGGGGAGATAGCACGTATCTCTTGGAACTCATCCAGTATTACGACCAATCTGTCCTTCTCGGAATGAGCATTCTCCATGAGTGCGAACACATCTTCCAAAAGAATACGCTGGTCATGGGTCGGCTGGAAACCAATCTCAATCGCTCCCGTCACTTGGTTGTTGGTGATAGTTGGGATTATACGGAACTTCATCACCTGCTGTTTGAGTTTCTCCCACGGATGAGTATGATACACTTCTGCTAATAATTTCTCTGCAAAATCAGAAATCGAAGTTATTTTCTGCAAATTGAGCCGCACGTACTGACGATTAGCCTGCTTGACGGCTTTCAGCACAAGGCTGCTCTTACCGAAACGACGAGGACTGATTAGCACAAGATGGTTTCTGCTGTTTAAATAATGGCAGATATACTCCACTTCTTTCACGCGGTCAGTAAAGAACTCGTTCTCTACAATAGAACCAAATTTGAACGGATTTTCCATAATTGTGTATTACGATATTTGTCGCAACGAAAAGTACCGCAATATCCATTACGAAATTCTTCGTTACGAAATTTTTCGCAAAGGTACAACTTTTATTTTGAAAAAGCAAATTTTTGAGCATTTTTTTATTCACAAAAAGTAATTTTTGACCAAATCCATTCACCTATGGGGTCCCCGATGAGCGCTAACGGAGTGCACTCAGTGGGGAGAGCGGCGCAACTCCGAGTACTTTTAGCCAAGCAGTGCTTGAGCTCACGTACGAGGAGATTGACCGCGACGGTAATCCAATATGTCAAAGATCTCTAAACACCTAAGTCCAAACAGTGACTCCACAAAAAACAGAATGCGCACTATCTGTCCGATAGTACGCATGTATAGTTTACCCCATAGGGTCAGTTGTAACCGTGCGCGTGAAAAACGCATATGCACTATGACAACCGTTTGATTTCATGCCTAAAAGTAGTGTCTTAACCGTTGGTACTTTTATTGTTTGTCAAAATCGGTGCAAAGTTACAACAAATTTTTGACATATGCAAGGTTTTTTGAAAATAAATTCATTTTGTCACTCATATCTGCCATTCGGAACGTTTGGCACTATCCTCCAACATCAAAGGCAGCCGTAAAGCTGCCTTTGATGAGTTCGAATCGCTTACGTGCGTTATATAATGTTCGCGCACGTGTACGCGGGATTAATCGCCGAACATCGGATCGCCACTGGGTCCCGGATCTGGAACATCGTCTCCTTGACCAACACTGGCACAGATGATGGTAGTCGGCATCAGCTCTTCAATTGAGCTCTGCGGTTGAATATACATTGTTTTCATAATTGTCCTTTCTTTTCGGCTGCAAATTTACTACAAAAATTTTGAATTACCAAATAAATTGACAAAATAATGCTTTTTGCTTGCAAAATTGATTGTTTTGGGCTGTTTATCTGGTGTTCACTACATTTTGCGAACGTAATTTCGAGGTGAGGCGGTGTCTTGCACCGCCCCGGTGCCCTCGAAGTTACATATTATGCAAATTTTTGCCGTACTTTTTGCCGATTTTACGTTATTTTACGAGACGACCCGTAGCGTCATACATCTTCTCGCCGCGGAGAATGTACATCTGACCGTTGATGAGTACCTTGGTACATTGTGCATCGTCACCTTGTACATTATCAATGTCCGTTGCTACCTCTGTCTGCTGAACGCTCATCGAGATACGACGGCGACCAGGAGCCAGAGCCGGTTCAGACGGGTTGATAGCATCCAGATTGATATATGCGCGGTGACTCAGGATATAAGCACTTTGAGCATATACCACCTTACGGTACTGGTTACCACTGAGGATGTACGAGCCAATCGGTACTTCAAGCGCATCTGCTGCGGTTTCGGTTGCTGCGATGTAACCAACCAGACCGTTAGCGCTCGTGGCAGGTGCATTTGCATTATCCGTGTAGAATACGCCTAACTGCTCTGCGTCATCGTTCGGCAGATAGATGTACGGAACACCTGCTACCATCGTACCATCAAGGATCTCGTCGAAGAAGATCTTCTTGGATGTCTGACCGTAGTAAGCGACCTCGTACAACGTTGCGCCTGTCATCACACCGCCATTCTCCAAACAGATAGTACCGAAGCGACCTGCCGTCACGTCACGGGTGTAGTCAGCGTCAGCAATGTCAAAGTTGGTGTTGAAGTCCATCATAAAGATACGAACCTCAGCCGGATTACCATTAGCAAGAACACCTTCGATCAGGACATCCTTGTTAGCGGCAATATTGAAGGTCTCTGTCAGTGCATTGACACCTTGCGAGCCTCCGCCGTTTTCGCTATACTCACCGGTGAAGTCACCCACCTTGACAGCTTTCTTGGTAGAGCCGTTACTACTATACTTAACGGTCAGAACACCAGCTACGGTAGTATGGAATTTCAGTTTGTAAACCTGCGCGCACTTGGTAACGCCGTTCACATAGTTCGGACGGCTACCTTGATACCAGAGGGCTTGCGAGTTGAACGAAGCATCGTTCGTCAGACCTTCATTAGCCATTACGCCCGAAGCATTACCATCCGTCTTCTGTACATTAGCACCTGCATTTGCCCAATTCCATGTAATAGAACCGGTTACATTTACTTGCTCGTATTCGGTAATAACCGTTACGGTAGCGGTTGCATTGTAAACACTTGCCAAAGCATCTGTTACGACAGCCTTAACCGTTACGGTTCCTTCTGCGAGACCGCTTACTTCACCCGTTGTAGCGTTGATAGTAGCAATAGTGCCATCACCTTCACCAACAATGCTCCAAACGATGCTTGCGACATCTGCCAATTCAGGATTGATGGTCAATACCGGAGTAGTGGAACGATCAATAGCCACCTTTGCATCAGCCAAAGCAACAGAAGTTACAGGAACCAACTCTTTCTTGCAAGCGTTAATGTAATAGAGGAATACGGATGAACCTCCGCCATAAGTCGTCGTACCTACCACTACCTGGCGATAAACACGTACAGCCTTCGTTCCTGTTGCCAATTCAACATCAACCAAAGCCTCCGGTTCGTCATTATCAACCGCCTCATAGGTAGCAGCAGAGAGGATACCATCTGCGAAGTTATCACCGGACTTACTGGAGCAAACAACTGCAAACTGATAGTTCTTGTTGCTGTCCTTCGACGAAACACCAAGTGTCAAGCCTTCGAATTGTGCGTTATCCGTAAAGTTGATTTCAGCATAACGGCTGTCCTTCGAATTCAATTTCCATGCATTGCAAGCAGTAGCTCCTTGATATGGAACCATATTTTCTTGCAAGTTTTCAAGATTCGTCGGTGTTACTTTCATCTTACCTACCGTACGTTCTTCGTCCTTAGTTGTAGGATTACTCCATGCACGACACGGATTCTCGGTAACGACAACTTCAACTTGTGCAAAGATGTCACCGTCAGCAACCGAGGTAGCGATGATATGAGCCGTACCTGCCGCCTTACCGGTTACAACACCGCTTGCGTCAACAGATGCCAGACTTTCGTCACCTGCCTTAACCGACCAAGTAACATTCTGATTAGCTGCCTCTTCATCGTTCGTGTCATAAACAACAGCGCTCAGAGCGGTCGTCTCGTCTTCCTTAACGGTCAACGTACCGGAAACAACAACTTCCTTGATAGCCGGAGCCTCGGTAAGCGTTAACGTATAATCTACCGGAGCGTAGTCACCTGTCAGATCCTCTGCATATGCACCCTTAACCGTATAAACCAACGGGGTATTGAAAGCCAATGCTGCAGGAGCAACAACCGTTGCACCGCCGTTAGCGTACGCTTTCACAGTAGCAGCGACACCTGTCAGATTTGTACCATGAGGCAACTCAAGTGCAATCGCCTTGTCCGTAATGGTAGCATAGTCATCACCGATCTTGAACTCCTCAATGAACGGAGCCATGTAACGATATACAGCGATGTACTCTACCGTCGGGTTCATCTGGCTGTTTGCCGTCTTGGTACGATAGAGATACAATTTGTCTGCATCAGCCGTCAGAGTGAAGGTGTACATCTTGGAGTGAGTGTCGAAGTTACCCTTGTTCAGATAGCTCAACGAGTCTTCTTTGGAAGCGAAAGTCTTGGTGTCGAACAACTCAACCGTCGAAGAGATATTCGACGCCTTGATAACAACCAAGTCACCGGCTTTGAAGGTCTTGCCGCCGCCCAGAGTCAAACCGAAATAGTGATCTGCGCTACCCAGTTTACCGCCATTCTGAGTGAACTTGTCAACGGTCACGTCATCCTTCCAATAGCCGTCTTTGTCAGCACCTGCCGCAGTACCATCGTGTGTAGCCTTAATCAGCTCAACACCATACTTCGGAGCGAAATAGAAACGTACATCGTAGTAGCCCCACGACTCGTCTTGTGCCTGAACGTTAGCTTGAGCGCGGTAGCAGTTATACGGTTCACCTGCCCAAACAGCCTGTTGGATGGCTACTTGCAGTGCCTTCGTGCTATTAGCCGTTGCAGAAATAACCGGGAAATCCTCTACTGCTGTGCCGTAAGGTACTCCGTAGTAATAGGTGTTAGTACCAGCCGAGAAGCCAGCAACGGTCACACCACCAACCTTCAGGTCGCTCAACGTAGCATCATCATCCAATGCAGGAATGTTATCCAAAGCGATGCTTTGCAGAGTCACCGTATTTGTAGTATTCTTGGTCGTCAAAGTAACCAAAGTACCTGCGGCGACATTATAGGTATTGGTAGAATTATTAACCAAAGTTGCGTTTGTCTCTGCACCGCCTTTGACAGTATAGGTAATATCAAAGCCAGCACCTGATCCTGCTGCACCTAAAGTGATTTGCAAGCGACGGTCATTCTGTACATAGAAACGAATCGTACCATTGGCTTTTTTAATCTTCCAACCATAGTAATCGCCCTCGCTACTTGCTCCATACTGAATATCCATCTTGCTAAAAAGCATATTGCCTACATTACCGCTAACTTCAGCTTTAGTAGTAGAAACCGTTATGTCACCTAAAGTTGTATTCGCCTGGAAATCGAACGATGCATCGTCAGCAACATACAACTTCGCCCAATTACCATACAATGCAGTGTCTTGTGTTACTACCAACGATGCCGGAACAATAACTGCATCTGCATTGTTCTTCCAATTAGAGAACGAGTGCAGTTCTTTAGTCTGATACGTTGCATAACTAACAGGACTTGCGTTCTCTTCCACTTCTTCCTCACCAAGTTTCGTAGAACCATCATAATATGCTACTGTATATTTGGTAACAGGAGCTGTCCATTGTGCAACAAGGACGGTATCTTTGTCAAGAGTTATCGGGAAAGTAATCTCATTATCGTGATTATCTGCCCAACTTAAGATTTTCGTTCCGTTTGTTAAACCTGCCGGAGCGCTAAATGAACCCACAGCTACGGATTTTGTATAAACACCTGCACTTAAAGTCCAACCATCCGGAGTAGATGCATATGAACCTCCGTTCGGATTAATAGTTACCGAATGAGTCGGCAAGTCACAAAGCTCTAATGCCAGGAAACCAAATGTCAAAGCTCCACCCGACCAAGACAAAGTATAGGTTCCAGATGCTAAATCAGAAATGGCGCAAGAAGCTCCTACGCTACTTGTTCCAGAAGCAAAAGTATTACTATATGAAATCGCGCTACATGCAATCGTCACCGTTCTCGTACTTCCTGACGATCCAGTAATAGCATAAAAATTAGCCTTCTTTCCTTCTGGTACGACAAAAGATACCACATTTGTTCCTGCGGAAATTTGATATTGCTTTGTGATAGAATAATTAACATCATCTATTGTCACCGACCCGCTTATACTTTTAGCAGATGTTCCAAACGAAGAGTTAAAGGTAAACGCATCTGTATTAGTAAAACCATCAGGTTTATCAACATTTACCACATAATATAATTTCTTATCACAGCCATTACCTACAGGATCCTCACCACTGGAAGCATCAACACCTGCGATAGTAATGGTAAGATGACCATTAATAGAAGCTGCCGGAACAGTTAACGCACCCGTCGTCGAGTTCCATGTACAAGCAGCCGTAATATTGGTACTACCTGCCATAACTGTGATTGCATCCGGAAGCACATAACCCTCATCGGCAGCGAACACAGCCGAGTAATCATTTCCTTCATAAACAGCATTAGCGCCACTGGTAGCCGTCACATGCGTCAAAGAGCGATTTACCGTATAACTGGTTGCAGAAGTAAAATAAACGGTAACCGTTGCATTAGCGGTACCCATGGTCAACGTAGTAGTGTTGCTTGCACCGGAAGGATCAATAGTTGCGCCAGTACCACTTACTGCCCAAGAGCTTACTTTATAACCTGTAGCCGGCACAGCGGTGATAGTAGTCGTTTCACCTGCTGCCAATTCGCTTGCTCCAGCCGATACAGTACCATAACTATCCGTACCCGTACTGGTCTGTGCCGTTACTGTATATTTCGTAGATCCGCCCGTCGCCTTAATGAGTTTAACTGCATATACATAAAAATCAGCATCATTGTTGTTATCAATTCCATGTAAAAAGATAGAATAACTCGTCGAACCAGTTAAGTCTACTTCTGTACAATATGTACTTGCTTCACTCTGTGCAATTAAAGAGCCTGTTTTACTTCCGCTTCGTAATTCAACCAAACGGCTAGGATGAGACTCATGATATACAACAATTTTAGAGCAACCAGTTATATTGATGGTAATATCTTTTTTTCCGCTATTACCCTTTACACTATAACCAGTAACTTTGCTTCCTGTTGCAGAGCATGTGCTTTTAGACGGATCTCCAGCGTACTTACTGGCTGTCATACTAGATCCTGAATTCGCCCAACTAACTGCTGCATGAGAAGAGTATCCCGCTGTCGTTGCAGTAGAACTATGCACATCATTAAGAATAATCACCTCATCGGCTGTTGGGGTGTAATACGAGACATCCGCCCACATCTGTCCGATGCCGAGGGTGAATAGAATGAATAATGCGCCTAAATAGCGCCAAATAGTTCGCGGTCCTCGCGGAACCGGTTTACTTTGAAATAAATCTTTCATAAGCATTTAAAATTTTAAAAGTTAAACAAAAAAAATGGTTATTCATATAGTTTTTTCTATATTTTGCTTCATTCAAACTGCTATCCCCGTCAGCATGACCTCATCATACAAGGGAGAAGGGATGTCCGTCGTACGTTCCGGTTAGCGTCACATTAGCACTCACTGTCGGTCGACCGTCGGGTTACTCTCGGTTCGCTCCCGTCTTAATCCCGTGTTGGTCTGGTCAAACAGCTACCCCCGTCTGCATAACATCATCGTATAAGGGAGACGGGCAGTCATCAGCCATTAAAACAGGCTCTATCAAAAGGCTCACACTACGCGTGTCTCTCCACAGTCCCTGGGCAATTTCAAATTTGCGATCTCCATAGGTCGGAACAATAACAGCCACATCTATATCGCTATCCGGAGTTGCATAGCCCTTACTATACGAGCCATACATCATTACTCTCGGCTCCGCAGAGAAACGAGAAGATATTACCTGCTTGTAACGACGTACAAGATTTAGTGCTTCATTATATTCGAGAGTTCGTCTTTTATCCATTGTTGCAATAATTTGGTATCATCAATCAGACCCCGGCACACTTCGGGACTTAATGTTCGAGCCAATGCCGCCTTGTCTTCCGGATAACGTGCTTCTATATTGTAGTTTGTAATGATATCTAAAAATGATTTTTGCTCTTCGCTCATTTGTTCAAGCAATCCGCATCCATCGGCGAGACGCAAGTGGTTGTGAGTCTTGGGAGGAATATCGTCACGCACAAATGACCAATAGGCTTTGAGCGTTTTCTCTATGGTTTGATGACACATAAAAGCTACGTACAACCACCGTTGGGTTTTGTGCATTGCTTCAGCTGTTTCTATATCGTAGTCCGCGATATCCAGCCAATATGCCACTTTTTCTTCCTTGGTCATCATAAATGGTTATAGTTTTTCTTGCTGCTTGTTTTTGATTTCGGGTGCAAAGATACGAAAATAATTTCATATACGCAAGCGCGGGAGCGCGTACACGCAAATTATACACATAAAGCGTCAATTTATCCACATTTCGGGGATTAGAACACCAAAAGCCTCCCCCGAAGGAAAGGCTTTTGATGAAGACAATAAGGACGATTACTGAGGATCTATTCCTTCACCGGGCTGGTTCGTATCCGTCAAACCGCCAGGACCGCTGATGCCCAGTAACGCAAATTGGGATTCTACTTGCTGCACCTCCATAGAGGGCTTTAAATACATTGCTTTCATATGATGTATGCTATTTATCGCGTTAAACATTCATTACTTGACCAGCTGACCTTGTGCGTTGTAGGTACGACCGTCACGGAGGATGAAGAGCTGACCGTCACGCAGCACCTTCGTACTTTGTACTTGGTCACTCTGTACATGGTCTATGTCTGTCGCTGTTTGCGGGCCAAAGACGATCTTCGCACGCTTGCCCATTACGTTGTTCTGTTGCGGACCAGCCGGAATGGTAAAGAAGCAACGGAAGGACTTCATGTTGGTACCTGCCGCAGCCGGCATATAGAGTAAGTTCTCCGGACCGACGAAACGCTGGTTATCCTGGTTGAGGAGGGTCGTGCTGAACGTCCCCTGGAACTCCATGTAGTCATTAGCGGACTTCAATGCAGCCGGATCAACATTCTTCAGCATTACGCCCGGAATAGCGTCCCCCGCATGGAAATCCTGTGCTGGACGGAGGAGATAAGCCTTACCTGCCTCTAAAGCATGTACATCTTCAAAATTGAGGTGAATCACCGATCCGCGGTCTTCCGCACCTGTCATCATGGTCAGGGTGTAGCCCGCGCCGAATGCAGCGGTCAGTTGTGCATCGGACATATCAAACGGCAGACACAGCGTGAACCACTCGCCGTTTGCCAGCAGTGATCGGTTGAGGATAGCATTGATCCACCGCTTGTCATTTGCTGCCACAACAGCTGCGTTATCCGCATCGTCCACAAACGCAAAATCCTCAGCCTCAGCGTAGAAGTACACATTATCCACGAAGAACTCACCGAGATTATAGAAATTGATGAAACCGATTTGGTTCAGCGGAGCAAACGTCTTGTCGGTATAGTCCAGAACGATCTCATTCCATTGACCTCCTACCAGATCCTGGCTTACTTTGTGGAACTGTGCTTCGGGCTGTACAACAGGATAAATCTCAATCGTTCCATCCGCAGACGGATAAACGCTCAGGTGCAGTTTCTGATAGTGGGCGAAATTAATCATGTTATCTCCGCTCCATGCCCATCCGAACGAAGCACCCGCCTGATGGTTGTTGTCATAGAATAGCACATGGTCACCTTCCGCCAGCATATGGTTGGTATGAACGGTCGGAGCCTCCCACCACCATTCGCAGTAGTTAGCCACGTTCACTACCGGCGCATATGCGTCTGAATAGAGCGACATTACCATACCTTCCGGATAGGTGGGAACAGGAGCGGAAGCAGGAGCCGCCAGCGTGGACGCATTGACGGAAATAGCATCTGCTTCATTGTCGCTGCCATCCTTGGCAATAACATCGAAGGTGTATGCCTGACCCGGATTGAGGTTATCTACCTTCACCTGAACGGTAGCGCCCGAAGCGCCTGAGGTGGAAGCCACTTGTGCTTCTCCGTTCTTGATGATATAGGTCACCGCACCGTTGTCATCGGTCGCAGTTACATTCAATACCACAGAGTAGTACGATTGAGAGTGCATACTTCCGGTGACATTCTCCGGTGCCGCGTGATCTTCGAGTTCCGTCGTACGATAGAAATAGACATTGTCCAGATAGAACGCATTGGTCGTAGCCTGGTCGAACTTGAACTGGAAGATACTGGACAGGTTCAAACCGGCATAATCCGTTGCCAGAACCAGATCCACACTGTTCCACTGCTGACCCGTCAACTGTTTCTTGAAACGTTTGTTGTCATCCGTTGACAAACCGGCACCGCCGTAAATCGGTACAATACCGATTTCACAATCGTTCTCCACCCAGATATCCAAGTGCAGTTTGTCCATCGTAAGCGCATTGTACGGTTCACCGGCACTGATAATCCACCCGACAAAGTCCAGATTGCTGTAGTGGATGACATTGTTCCCGGCGATAGATACTTGCTCATAAGCGGTAGAACCTCCCCACGGAGCCCGGAAGTTCCAAGTAGCCGGAGCCGTATAAGCATCGCTGTAGAACGATATTACCTGTGCAGCGGGCCATGTCGGAGCAACGGGTGCTGTCGCCGGAGCAAACAAGTGGGCATCGGTCGTGAAGTTCACCTCAGCGCTGTTGTCGGACATATTGCCGGCAGCATCTTTTGCCTTGATGGTAAAGGTGTAAGGTGTTCCCGGGGTCAGACCCTCTACTGTTATCGTACCTGCTGACGGAACAAACTCCGCATCCAGTTCTACAATATAATATGCTACAACACCCTTGTTATCCGTTGCTGCCACATTGATAACAGCGCTGTTCCATGTCTTGCTTGCCAGACTTGCCTCACCCATAACCGGCTTCGTCTCGTCGCCGACCGGAGTAATAATAATATGGGTGTAGGTCGGGTTCACTCCATCGCTGACGGTTACGGTGAAATCATATTCCGTACCAGTAGTCAGCCCGGTAATATCCTGCGCGAACTCTTCGCCGCTCATATGATTCGATATAATCGGTTCAGCGCCGGCACGTGCGATGGTATAGGTCAGGTTTCCCTCCCAGTTGTCCGTTGCCTGAAGGGTCAGGCGTACACTCGTCTCTGTCAGGACGGCACCTTCCGCCTTTACGAAGACCGGAGCGGTCGCATCGGCACAGGTACTGTTCCATGCAATCGTATTGGCTGCCGGGATATTCGTGCCGAACTCAATCAGACCGCCACCCTGTTTGTTGAAGCACAGATACTTGTTCGGCATATTGATGGCAGACAGGTTGGTAGCCGTAAAGGTCACTTGCGCATATCCGTAACCGGTGTTGTCTGTCGTCCAGTTGGATACATTATACGTCACGCCGGTACCGTTAATGGCGAAGTCATAGTTATAGCGGCTCCCGATAGGCGCTTCTGCCGTACCATCCACACGAATCTGGTATGTGTTCTCACCTACCTTGGAGCAGGACAAATACATCGTCCGTACATTGTCATTCGCCAATATCGGCGTGTGGCAGTACGCGGTACGAACGTAGTCGAAGTTAGCGACCAGGTTCGTAGCCTCCGTAATGGTGGTTACATAATTAGCGTCCGTCGAAACCTCTACACCCTGATTAGTCCAGTTGACAAACACATATCCCTCATTCGCAGTAGCGATGAAGGTCACCTCGCTATTCTCGGCAACGGAACTTACTTCCTCAGTTCCCTGTTTAACAACCGCCGAACCCATTGTCGGATTGCCGGAAGCAGCCGAAACGGTTTTCATGCCGGTCGAAGGAGCCCAGAAATACACATTGTCGATAGCCGCTTTGCCTGTAACCGCATTGAATGCTTCGAATTTCATCCAGCGGACGTTGTTGATATTGGCACCTGCCACAAAGTCACTTAAGGACAGATCAAAACCTTGCCATCCTTCGCCATTATGAGAGAGCGTCAAACCTCCTGTTCTCGCACCGTCGTTGATTTTGATAACGATTGTTGCGCAAGCCTGCAATGACCAGATGTCGATGTGCAGTTTCTCCATTTCCGATGCATAGATACCTTTATGACCGGCATCGTTAGGATCGCTATATCCGGTAGCCGCAATGATGGCATTGTCTCCGTCATTCCACATACCCCATGTGAAGTTCTTAGTGGAAGAAACATCATATACCGCGCACTTGTTGCCGGCGATATTCTTCTCTATCAGCATCGGAGTACCCTCAAAACCGTTCAGATTAAACGGATGAGCGAGTATTGAAGCAAATGCGTCACTATATACCGGAAGGATATCCTTACCAGTTGCGTCCGGAACCGGAGCGGCTACTTGCGGTATCGTCGGATCCAACTCCGTCTCAAACGCATCCATCACAAACGGAGCAGATACATTATTGGCGGCATCATATGCGGTCAGCGTAAGCGTATAGGTCGTTTTCTCGAGAAGTCCTGTCAGCGTGACAGAGTTTTCCGACGGAATCAAATCCTCGTCAATACCATTGGATGAATCGACCGCTTTCACTTTGATAATACCTACATTATCCGAAGCCGTAAGGGCAATAACGGCAGTGTTATGCGTCTTGGACGTAACCGTAGCCGCCGAGATAACAGGTTCCTCATCATCCACTCCTGCGCTCGGGTCATACACACCTGTACCAAAGGCACGGAACTCCCAGAACGATGCGCCCCATCCGTTATTCGCCAGATGACTCGGCATAAAGAGCAAATAGCGGGCATGACCGGATACCGGATACACATTGTTCTTGTCATTTCCAACGGTAGGCACTACCGTATTGGTGACCAACGTAGTCTCATATTCACTGATGTTATTCCAAGAAGACGGTTTGTTATCCGCGCCATAGATGACAAAGTTGTCACTATAAGCACCTTCCCATACCATTTCCAAGGAAGACAGATTATACACAGCCCCCAGATCTATTGCCCACCATGCATCTGCTGCATTAGCTACACCACCGGGCGACCAGCGTGTATTGAGTTTGCCGTCAACGGCAGTAGCAGGAATATATTCCGCTCCCGCATTCGTTGCCGAATAAGCAGATTTATTCAGCGCAAGGTTCGACAATACCGAGAACGGCATGGTTACTTCCGCCGGCTGGGCAACGGATTTGTTGCCGTTAAAATCGATGGCGTAACATGAATAGTTGTACGTGATACCGCTACCGTCTTTCGGCAAAACAAAAGACGGAACCATAGAGAAATATCTCTTGTTATGTTCAGCATCCTCAATCATATAGAATACCGGCTCCGATGTAACTTCGGCAAAAGAGACCGTGATATCATCTGCACCCGGTGTAACCGTTGCTGCGCCTAAAACAGGTGCTGTCACATCAGACACATTAATATTATTAATATAATCGCGCGTGTATGAAACGGTCTTCATCGTCCGGGCACCGCAACCATTCAAGACCATGTAAGTAGTCAGCTTTATTTCATCGCCGTATTTTGCCAGACCGGGAGCATTCTCCGTCTGATCGGTCGTCATATAACGGATCGTATTGTCTTCCGAATGCGTACGAGCCCAATGCTCTGCAATGTCTGTCAAATCGGTTTTCCAGGTACGCAACTGACAGAAGTAGTATTGTCCCGGATCAAAGTATTTACCTTCCTTCGCAATCGCTTTGTAAAGGACGTTGTTACCCCACGTCACTACATACAGATCCACTTTACCGCAAGCATTGGAGCCGGCGAAGTTACCTACCCAATCGTACAAATCGACATCCTCCATATGCAGCGTACCGAATCCCATTCCGGAAGCCTGCTTTGCCATATTGACCGTCACGCTGACCTCGAAAGAACCCTTCTTATAGGTATCATCCGCTTCCTGCTCCACCGTAATGACCGCCTCTCCGAAAGCGACAGCAGTAATGACACCGTTATCCACCGTAGCAACATTGTTGTTGGAAGACTTGTAGGTGACCGCACCGGTACTGCTCGTGGAAAAGGTAATAGGCGATGTTGCGGTCGGATCCAATACCAACGCAGCATCAGAGGTGCGGGTCAAATCTGATGTTTCCGTAGCGGAAGTGGTTGCTCCGTTTTTATTGTAAATCGTGAAAGTATAGGTAGTACCCAGACAAGTCACGGTAAATTCTGTTTCTTGCGCAGTAAATGCGTCCAAATGCGGGAATATAGCTGCTCCCGCTTTGCTATATGCCGACCCGTCAAGCGACACTGTCATCAAATCTGACGGCATGGCCATATGGATAGACGCATAACCTCCATAAGTCTGCATGTTGTTAATGAAACTTCCACTGGGTAAAGCCGGAGTCACGGCAGCCTTATAGGTGTCGTTGTAACTGGCAGCCACACCTCCGTTACCGAGCCAGGAATAGTCATCCCAATTAATGGCAAACGCCATTACACTTGCGCATAACAGCGCAAATAGCAAAGTTGTTTTTTTCTTCATGGTTGTATTATTTTTGTGTTATTTGATTGCTGTTCCCAACACATTGAAACGCTCACCGTTCCGGAAGATGTACACCTGTCCGTTCTCGATGATCTTATGGGCTTTCGCTGAGCCGGAGGGCTGTACGAATCCCTGTTCCTCGCCCGGCGTGCCCGGCTGCTCATTGCTGGCACCGACCGTATAACCGGTGATGTCCACGCGCGCTACGCCACCCGAATACGCGATATAGAAGAAGGTGTTGGCAAGCGTTGCCCCGTCCGTATAGGTCTGCGTACCGGTATAGACGGCATGCTTCTCCTGCGCCGGCATGTTGATGAACGTTCCTTCCAGACAGATCTGCGGTACGGCACCGGTGATGTCTGCTTCCCAAGTGATATCAAATGTCAGAGTGGCATCTGCGTTCCGCGTGATGTGCCAGTTGAACACACAGGGCGCACCGCTCACTTCCACCGAAGCGACACCGTAATACGTAGCGGGTGTCAGATCACCGCCTGGCTGCTCTCCGCCCTGACCTTGTTCTTCTTCGCCGCCTACTTCGCCTTCACCGTCTGCATAATAGACTTTGAAATCATAGTTCACACTTCCTGCCACTACGGTAACAGCCGTCTCTTTCTGAGTGAAAGCAGACAGGTACAACACCATACCTGCACCTTCTATTACATACTTGCCTTCAGGCAAGGTACATGACTCGACACCTGCCGGGAAATTGGTGTAGATACCATCCTCCTGCGCAAATGCCGGTCGCTGGATGTTGACTACCGTCTGACCGAACGCCGCCTCCACTTTGTACTTGTTGGCGTACGCTCCTCCACCGGCTCCGTCACCGAGCCATTCGATGGCATTCCAATCGGTAGCGAACGCCATCATACCGACGCATAACAGCGCCAATAGACATGAAATTTTCTTTGTCATAATGCTATGTTTTTTTTAATTGTTCGTTCTATCAGAATACTTTCAAGGGAGCTTGAGCGCCATGGGAACCGTCATCCGTACCCTTGTCATTCAGATCCATTCCGCTGACGGATTGCAAAACAGCTGTTTGAACGTTCAACTCCACCACCTCTGTTGAGGGAACTAAATATGCTGCTTTCATAACGATTTTTGCCATTTTGTCATTTATTTTCATATTTAATCATTTACCCTTGGGTTATTGGATTTCCATTCCCATCACATTGTAGGTCTTACCATCCCGGATAATGTAGAGTACGCCATCCATGAGCACTTTTGTACAAGGTACATTGTCTCCCTGTACATTACCTGTTCCTGTGCTCTGTTGGGGACCGAAGACGATAACAGAGCGCTTGCCGGGAGCCGATGCGGAGCTGCCACCAGGGATAGTGAAATAGCAACGGAAAGCACCGATTTTAGAGCCTCCGTCCGGGTTCGGAGCATACAACTCGTTGTTAGCCGATACGTAGCGCTTGTCCTCGCCTTCCAACATAATCTTATTGAACGTACCTTGGAAATGCATATGCTCAGCGACCGCCTTGTAGCCTACTGCCGACGGATCGACATTCTCGATCGTCACACCGCTGATGGTCGAGCCGGCAACGAAATCCTGACCCGGCTTGATGAGGTACGGCTTACCCGCCTCGATAACGCTGACATAGTCGAAGTTGAGGTGGATGATCGATCCGTGATCCTCTGAACTAACCAGCGTAGCGATTGTGCTTGCACCGAATACCTCGTTCACCTTGTCGGCATCCAAGTCAAACGGCAAGCACAGCGTGTACCATGTGTTGTTCGCAAGGATATCGCGGTTGATGGTAACGGTAGCAATACGACCGTTATTCTCAGTGATAGCGGCGGTATTATTGGTCGCCTCATCGGCGAATGCCAATTCTACATATCCCCACGTACCAGTCATCTTGGTCAGATCAAGCGTGAACATGCCATATACATAGTCACCATCGAAGGTCTGAACCTCTGTATAGAAATCGTGGTCATAGACATGTTGTTGCGTGGCTCCGTTCTTCTTTACTATTGTAAACTTTTTCGTTCCGCTCAGATCAAGCGCTCCTGACCAAGTTGCAACCGTGTGATCTTCGTTCCATACCAATGCTTGGTCTTCGCCAACCAACGAGCCACGCAGATACAAGTTATCAGCAGAACTTATAAAGTGATCTTCGTCTGTTGCATAGAAATAGACATCTTGTGCACTTGTCAAATAAACGTAGTGGTCACTTCCGGCTCCGCAATCATTAAATGTACAACGGGTATTCGTAGCATTATACAGTTTGTAAAGATGATCACCAGCAGTCATATTGGTAACTTTCAAACGAAGAACATTTGGTTCCGACGTAGTAGAGAATCTTGCTATCTCAAGCGTCTTTGTTTCTTCCTCCCAGGGTCCAAAGTAGCCAGAATATACATACAAGCCGGTAACACTACCCGAAGTAGTGAACTCCACTTGTTTTGCAGCAGACAAGTTGCCGGATTCGTCTTTTGCTTGGATATCTACTGTGTAATGCGTACTTTGCGAGAGAGAGGTAAGAGTTATCTTTCCCTCGCTTGCTGTTACTTCTACAGGATCTCCTCCAAGACCGCTAACCATATAGGTAGTAATCGGCTTCGTTGTGATATCCGCTGCATCAATCTCAATCTCCGCAGTTGCATCATCTACCGCACCCACTTTCACGAATGTAACAACCGGAGCATCATCTGTCAAGGTCGAGAATCCGGATGCATATACTTCAAATTCGTAGATAGAGCAATAACTATTGGAACACGTGAAGCGCATATACCGAGCAGGAGCAGCAACAGCTTTTTCATCTGTTCCCACTGCAGATATAACGCCCTCTGACAACTTATAATAATTGCTACCATCCAAAGAGCCTTCCAAAACATATTGATTATTATGAGCCTCTTTACTGAGAATTTTAATTGTGCTAAGATTATATTCGGCATCTAATTGTACTTGCCACCAGTTATTAGCATAGCCACCTTCAGAAGCATTCACACCATAAGAGTTCCATTGAGAATTTGCATTTTCCGCATTCCCGTCATTGGCTTTTTCTGCAGTGTGACCATTCCCCTCAGTGAACCCGGCCGATGCAGTACCATCCATAGCAATATTGTATTCCGTGTCAAACGGCAATACAACCTCAATAGCATTACTGCCTGTATTGCCTGCTTTATCCATTACAGTAATGGTAAAGTGATAGGTCTTGTTGTTCTTCAGTCCGGAAAGCGTAATTTGATTCTCAACCAACGAGCCTAACACTTCTTGTTCTACAAAACCATTATCTCCGGTTACTTTGATGGAAGTAATTGTACCTGCATTATGTTCATCGTCTTCGTCAGCCGCTATAATCTGCAAAGTGGCTGTATTAATAGTCTTGGCAGGACAAGAAACAGTTACCGTCGGATCGGTCTCGTCAGGAGTTGCTATACCGGATGCATATACCTCAAATTCTTTAATGCCAAAACGGTTATCGTTACTCGTCACTTTCAGATAGCGCGCAGATGCTGTCAGACCGGTGTGCGTTTTTGTTTCGTTGCTTGTTGCTGTGGCTTCACTTATAATCGCACTCCAGTTAACGTTGTCGGTACTTGCATAAACATTGTATGCAGCGTTAATGTCGTTGAAATGAATCTTAATTTGATCAAGATTATATACATTTGTCAAATCTACTTTCCACCAAGTAGTAGAAGCATCTCCTTGACCATAACATGTCCAAAATTGACCTGCATTACCATTGACAGCTCTATCGGCAGTATTGTCATTCTGAACTGCACCTGCCGATGCTGGCTTATTACGAGCCAAATCCACATTCTCATCAAACGGCATTGCAAGCGTAAACTCTTTATAATCGGACTTATTACCATTGTAATCTACCGCATAACATTTGAACTTATAGGTAGTGCCGTCTTGAATAATCGGCTTGGTGATACGTACCTCGTTCGTCAAAGAAATATTTCCGATACTATGGTCTTTGTCTGCCACATAGTAGAAGAACTCCTCGGATGCAGTAACAGCACCATCACCAAAGGTGAAAACCAAATCCGCGCCGTCCTCCGTTTGAGTTACTTTAGTCGGATCAAGTGTCGGAGCCGTATTATCATCAATATGATTATTGATAGATGCACGGTTGTAATTGAAGGTTTCGGTTAAACGATATGCTCCGTCAGGATTCTGATTGGAATTAAGGAAGAAATGTATCTTTAAATCTTCTGTTGTTGCCGTAAATTGCGTTTGGCAACCTGAACCGGTATAATGATGGTGATTATCAACAACCGTACATGCTTGTACTTCATATTGAGAGCCACCAGCATTATTTTGCACCCGTAATTGCGTTGCCCATCCTGCACCATCAAAATTGATATCCTCACTTGAAGTCTTTGCACGAAGCAACATCGTTTGACCACAAGAAGCGATGTAATAATTTACATCCAAATCAAGATGATCCGAATAATCCGTTATTGAACCATTGCCTTTATAGAACGTATCACCTTGTTTCTGATACGTAGCAAACAATTCGTTGCTGGCGAGAGCTGGTGTAATGGATACATTATCAATCGCTAAGGCTGGAGCACCATTACAACCTGTAC
This sequence comes from Paludibacteraceae bacterium, assembly GCA_905233375.1. Taxonomy (GTDB): domain Bacteria; phylum Bacteroidota; class Bacteroidia; order Bacteroidales; family Paludibacteraceae; genus Colicola. Next base: position 83,437 of record CAJOEJ010000004.1, read on the forward strand.
CGCTACTTACAGAAATATTCCATGCCAAATACAAATAACCTCCAACAGGAAGATTAACATTAAGACGTCCTATTTTGGTCGCCGTTGCTGGCGGATTGACATAAGCAGAACTACTTTCATTCGCATAGACCTGCTGAAAATCCAAGCCTGCGGAAGTCCAATCTACACCATTTGTTGATGTATATAATTGAACAGTATACCCATTGGTATTATTACAATTACGCCATTTCTCAATATCATATTTCAACGCAACTGCATCTATATCTACATGACTATCATTGTACAAACATGCCATCACATTTATCCCACGTGTACCGGGTGTAGCAGCACTTGTTGATAATCCACCTATCGCACGGTCGTCACTACCTGTAGCACCGAAGTTCCAAGTGCCGTTTGAAGCATTAGTTGCTATTTCCGTGCCACCAATCCACATCGTTGCATCAGAAGCACTTGTATAAGCACCTACTACACGAGGCTCCTTCATATTTCTCTCTATTCTCCATCCGGCAGGGAGAACCGTAGCTCGATCTACAGCAGTTTTAACAACTCCAGGAGCTGACGGGTCAACATCTGCTCCTCCAATCAAATTGAAATTTTCCGATACGGACATCTTTTGATCTGTAATAACCATGACATTCTTAATCGCTGTCGTTGTCTTTGGAGTAATGGATACGTTATCTAAACCAAGACCCGGTGCATAATTGCAGGTATTACCCGAACTTACCGATATATTCCATGCGAGGTACAAATCGCCATTAGCCGGAAAATCCACATTCAACTCTCCTTTAACTTTTCTGCTATCAAACGGCACAGTTTCGTAGCCGGTAGTACCGGCATCAGGTGCATAGGTAGAACAAAAGTCTTTACCAGCCGATACCCAAGAATCTGCTAAACCGGTTGTAGAAGTGTAAAGTTGTACCGTAAAACCGACACTATTAGATCCATCTCTATATTTCTCTATATCATATTCTAAAGATATTGATTGATAGTTTTCTCCGGCATCATTATGCAATTGAGCCATTATAGAAAGACCTCTTGTTCCGCCATCGGCAGCAGTCGTTAGCCCACCTAATGCCCGATCAGAACTTCCATTAACGCCAAAATTCCAAGTTCCGTTTTTAGCAGTACTTGACATTGATTTACCCCCTATGTACATCGTTTCCGACGATGCATCCGCATAAGCACCGACTACGCGCGGGGCACTCATATTACGCTCAATTCTCCAACCTTCCGGTAACGTGGAGGATTGTTCTGTACCAGAAGCAGCATCAGCTACCTCACTTCCCCCCATACCATCAAAATTCTGCGTATAGGTCGTTCCTGTAATACTAATCTGCGCAATCGCTGTTGCGCTCATCATCATTCCCGCTGCAATAAGAGCGATCGATTTTGTAAAGATATGTTTCATTGTATAGATATTTTAGTTTCTTATTTATTGTACTTGCGCGCCAAAGACCGTGTACATCTTCTCGCCATGAAGAATGAACACATGTCCGTCTTGTATGATTTTCCGGCTTTTCGTGGCTGGCTCACCGGGCATCTCTATGCCGGACGGTGCCTGTTGTCCGCTCGGCGTAATGGATACATTGTCTATCGCCAGACCCGGAGCCGCATTGCAACTCGTTCCGCTGCTCACCGATATATGCCATCCCAAATACAAGTCGCTGTTCTTCGGGAAATTCACCGCCAGTTCTCCGCTCATCGCCTTGGTATCCGCCGGCACAGCGGCGAAACCGTTATTGTCGGCATCGGGCATGTAAGTAGCCCGGAAAGTCTCTCCCGCCGATGTCCAGTTGACGCCGTTGGAAGAGGTGTACAACTGCACCGTGAACCCTGCGGCATTGCTGCCGTTTCGGTATTTCTCAATGTCGTATGCCAAATCGATCTTATTGAAGTTCCACTCGCTGTTGTTGTACAGACGGACCATCACCGTCAAACCGCGTGTTCCATTATCAATACCGGTAGTCAGACCTCCTATCGCACGGTCCGTCGAACCCGTTGCACCGAAGTTCCATGTACCATTATACGCATTGCTCGCCAGACTCTGACCGCCGATATACATGGTCGTCTCAGCCGCACTAGCGAACGCGCCGATGGTACGCGGAGCACTCATGTTGCGCTCTATCTTCCATCCCGCCGGCAAGGTGCTCTCACGTAAAACACCCGTTTTGGCATCCGTCGAAGGATCGGCATCGGCGCCACCCAACACGTCAAAATTCTCGGTGATCGTACTGTTATCCGTCAGCATAACGGCATAGTCCGGCACCTCAATGATCCGTTGCGGGGTAATGGTCACATTATCGATACCGAAAGCCATCGAACCGGCACAATCCGTACCGCTGGCTACGGAGATACTCCAGGCGATATACAGATCCTCGTCCGCCGCAAAAGGGCACTGCAGCGTATCCTCCACATGCGTGTTCACAATAGGCACTACAGCGGCACCGGCGGTAGCGGCATCGGGCGTATAGGTATTGCAGAAATCCGCTCCGGCACTCGTCCAGTTCTCACCATCTGCAGAGGTATAGACCTGCACGACAAACCCCGCCGCATTATTGCCGTTACGGTATTTCTCGATGTCATAGCCGAGTGCCAAGGATGTAAAATCGACTCCTGCATCGTTATGCAGCTTCGCCATCACGCTGATCGTACGGGCACCGCCGCTGATGCTGGACGTGATACCGCCTATGGCACGGTCGGTACTGCCGGTCAGACCGAAGTTCCACGTACCGTTCTTGGCGTTGGAAGCCAGACTCTGACCGCCGATATACATGGTTGTCTCCGAAGCCGAATAATACGAGAGGACGGTGCGGCAGGAACCGGTGTTATTCTCAATACGCCATCCCATCGGCAATTGGGTGTCCCGCACAAAAGCCGTCTTCTCCTGATCGGACGGATCCACATCGTCCCCGCCGATAGTATCGAAATTCTGCATGTACGGTGTCTCAGCCACAATAGAGATCGCCGGCGTCTCCTCCATCGGTATCGGTTCGGTACGCTCAACGCCTTCGTATGCCTCCTTGGCGTAAGCACGCAGGGTCTGCGCCATCTCCTCCGACACCGCACCGGGTTTGAACGTGATGGTACTCGGATCCTCTCCAAAAACAACGGCATATTCCAGACAGCATGCTAAATAGGTCGCTGCCTGCGTCGGATGACGGTCGTCCGTATATAAATCTGCGGCAAACGTAGCCGGATGATCCAACTGGTAATTGCCATATGCCATACCTACCGGACAGAGCGTCAGACCCAACTCGTCCGCCACCGAACGGTAATTCGCCAGAAGCGCCGATTTGGATGCCTGATAGTTCGCATCGTTGCTGAACGGCCAGTTGACCGGCAGGATAATCGTCACGTCCGGATTCGGACAGTTGGCACGGATATAGGTCACCCATGTCGCAACGTTCGTATGGAACTGGGTGAAGTTATTGAGCGGAAGGGAAGACTGCTCCTGCAGAATAATAAACGCCCATGCCGTATTCGCCACTACCGCCTGCGCATTCGGCGTCAACGGGTCGCTGTAATAATGATACTCAAGGGTCTTGCCCAGGTTGGTATGCTTGGTCCAGGACGCATCTTTTCCCATGGCAGCTGCCATGTTGTTGAACATCTGATCCTGACTATTGTAGTCGATAAGACTGTTGTTGATCGACAGCACCGTAACGGTCTCTGCCTTCACCGGCAACACGGACAAGACGGCGACAACAAACAAAGAGATGAGCAGCTGTTTTTTCATAGTATTGTTTCCAAATTGTTCTTCAACTGTTCCACACTGCTGGCACCGACGATGACGGATGTCACGCCGTTTTGAGCGAGCACCCAGTTCAGCGCTTCCTGCGCTATCGAGCGTCCGGACGCTTTCCCCTGCGCCTCCAGCTCATGCAGATAGTGCAGCAGTTCCGGCGTACGGCGGTCGGATTTCAGGAAATGCTCCTGCGCCATGCGGCTGTCCGACGGGACTCCGTTCAGATAGCGGTCGGTCAACAACCCCTGCGCTAACGGCGAATAGGCGATGAAACCGATTCCTTCTTCACGGCAGAAATCCAGAATACCTTCCTCTATCGGTTCGCGGTTCAGCATATTGAGCCGTCCCTGATAGATGAGCAGCGGCACATCGCGTTCACGCAGATACCGGGTGGCAGCTTTCAACGGCTCCAAAGGCCAGTTGGAGATGCCGACATACAATGCTTTACCTGCCTGGACGATATCCACCAATGCATGCAGGGTCTCCTCTATCGGCGTATTGGGATCGTAGCGGTGCGAATAAAACAAGTCCACATAGTCCAGACGCATCCGCCGGAGCGACTGGTCCAGACTCGCCATCAGATACTTGCGGCTGCCCCACTCTCCGTAAGGACCGTCCCACATTCCGTATCCCGCCTTCGACGAGATGAACAATTCATCGCGGTACGGACGGAAATCCTCGTCCATCAACCGACCGAAATTCGTCTCCGCACTGCCGGCAGGAACACCGTAGTTATTGGCGAAATCGAAATGCGTCACACCATGGTCGAACGCATAGCGGGTAATGGCACGGCTCCGCTCGAACGGCGCATCATCACCGAAATTATGCCAGAAGCCCAAGCTGACTTTGGGAAGTAACACACCGCTTTTACCGCAACGATTATACATCGTCGCCATATGAGAGTAGCGCTCAGAAGATGCCAGATAGGTGAAATTTGTTGCCATGGTATTAATCAAAATCGGTGCAAAGTTACTATATTTTTCCAATATACGCAAGCGCGCAAACGTCGTACATACAGGAAAAGTATGATAAAGTACAGGCTTTATTTCTGATAATGTGTATCTTAATAATTGCAAAAAGCGAAAAAAAGTACGTAAAATATTTGCGTATTTCAAAAAAAAGCAGTACCTTTGCAGCGTCAATTTTTACACATCATGAAAAAACGTCTCTTTTTTACGCTCCTATGGGCAACGGTAATGCTTACTCCGTTATCCGCATCCACGACACTGGACTCACTGCTCCATGTACTGGAGAACGAGGTCGCTCACTCCGATATATATATCGCGCGCAAGCAGGCGCGTATAGACTCGCTGCGCGCCCTTCGCCCCATGACGCCGGAGATCCGGCTGGAGATAGCCCGCGAGTACCAGCATTTCCAGAGCGACTCTTCCCGCGTATGGTACTATACACTATACAATGCCCCCTCTCCTGTCCGTACGCAGGCATTCATCGGGCTGGTCAAACTGTTGGCGTCCTCGGGGCACTATAACAACGCCCTATCGCTTCTGGACAAAGAAGGGGCGGAGACCATCCGCAGCGTGGAGGGGTACAAAATGGCGTGGCTCCTCTATCAGGACGTGGCGTCGGATGCGCTGTTACCGTTAATGCAGGAAGAAGCGCTGGACAAGGCGCAGCAGTACTATGACTCCATGATGGTCGCCTTGCAGCAAGGGGCGGACAGCTCGCCCGAGTACCGCCTGTGGTACGGTCAGTACCGTGCCTCCGAGCGCAAAGACTGGCAGGAAGCCATCCGCTACAACGAGCAGTTATTAGCCATGGTCACGCCGCAGGACCACCAGTATGCCATTCTTGCCTACGGTCATGCCATGCTGTACGAGCAGGCGGGTGACTTCACGCAACGCAGCGAATGGCTTGTCCGCTCCGCCATCACCGATGTGCAGCTGGGTATCACCGATAACGGATCCAGCTGGATAGTGGCACAGGACTGCTTTGATGCGGGTGACATCAGGCACGCCTACCAGTTCAGCGACTATTCGCTCACCAACGCCACGTTCTTTAACGCACCGACCCGGTTCATCCAGAACTTCACGCCCGGACACCTTATCGCCAGCAGGCATGAATACGAGCAGAAACAGGCTTCCATCCGGCTGCTCGTTGCGTTCATCTTCTCCGCGATCGCACTGATAGCCATGATCATTGCCGTCATCTACAGCGTCCGGCAGAACATCCGGCTGCATGCGCTCCATCAGGAAGCCAGGCAGATGAACGAGCAGTTACTCGCCATCAACCGCCAGCTCAAAGAGGCGAACAAGGTCAAGGAGCAGTATTTATGCCGGTACCTGGAGGTGTATAGCGACTATATCCGCCGCCTGACCACGATGGCCCGCAAGGCGGGCGAGAAAGACCCGTCGGCATTCATGGACCGCGAGATGGAGAATTTCTATCGCTCCTTCGACGACACCTTCCTCTCGCTGTACGGTTCGTTTGTGCAGGAGTTCAATGCGCAGCTCAAATCCGAAGCGCGTATCACCCCAAAACCCGGCGAGCGGCTGACCATCGAGATGCGTATCTTCGCGCTCATCCTGCTCGGTATCACCAGCAGCGCCAAGATAGCCGAACTGCTCTGCTACAGCCCGAACACCATCAGCAACTACCGCGTCAAGATCAAGAACAGCGCAATAGGCGACCGGGATACGTTTGAGCAACGTATCCAGCAGATCGGCACTATCAGCTGATGAATAAATTACATCCGCTCGGGCATCTCGATGCCGAGAAGTGCGAATGCGGAACGCAGCACCTTGGCTACGTTGGAGGCGAGCAACAGACGCAACGCACGCTTGTGCGCATCCGGCTCGTTGAGAATACTCAGGTCGTGATAGAACGAGTTGAAATCGCACGCCAGGGCATACGCATAGTTGCATATGACAGCCGGCGAGAACTCTTCCCCCGCCGTGCGAACCGCCGCAGGATACTCCGTCAGGCGCTGGATGAGGGCGAGCTCTTTCGGATCAAGACCCCGGGTCTCTAAGATCTCCCCGTCTTTCTCCTCTCTCTCTCCCGCTTTTCTCAGTACGCTTCGGATACGGGCGTAGGTATATTGGATGAAGGGTCCAGTATTCCCGTTGAAATCGATGGATTCTGCAGGATTGAAGAGCATGTTCTTGCGCGGATCGACCTTCAGCATAAAGTACTTGAGCGCACCCAGTCCCACCTTGCGGGCGATCTCGTTCGCCTCGTCTTCGGTAATGCCCTGCAGCGTGTTTACTTTGTCTTTGGAGATCTCTTTGGCGTCCTCCACCATCTTGTCCATCAGGTCGTCGGCATCGACCACCGTTCCCTCGCGGCTCTTCATTTTGCCGTTCGGCAGTTCGACCATGCCGTAGGAGAAATGCACCAGTTCCTTGCCAAAGGGGAATCCGAGACGGTCGAGCAGGATAGAGAGCACCTTGAAATGGTACTCCTGCTCATTACCCACCACATAGACCATCTTGTCAATGGGGAAGTCCCGGAAACGCAACTTCGCTGTACCGATATCCTGGGTCATATAAACGGACGTGCCGTCGGAACGGAGCAGCAGTTTTTCATCCAGACCGTCCCTAGTCAGATCCGCCCAAACGGAACCGTCTTCGCGACGGTAGAACTGCCCGCTTGCCAGACCTTTCTCCACCTCGGATTTGCCTTCGAGATAGGTGTTCGATTCGTAGTAGATCTTATCGAACGACACGCCGAGACGCCGGTAGGTCTCGTCAAAACCGGCATACACCCAACTGTTCATCTTCTCCCACAAGGCACGCACCTCGGGGTCGCCGGCTTCCCATTTGCGGAGCATCTCCTGCGCCTCCTGCATCAAAGGAGCCTCGCGTTTGGCGGTCTCCTCGTCCATTCCCTGCGCCGTCAGTTCGGTTATCTGCGCTTTGTATTCCTTGTCGAAACGGACATAGTAGTCTCCGATGAGGTGGTCGCCTTTCTTGCCGCTTGTCTCCGGCGTCTCGCCGTTGCCGAACTTGAGCCACGCCAGCATGGATTTGCAGATATGTATGCCGCGGTCGTTGACGATATTGGTCTTGACCACCTTCCATCCGTTCGCCTCCTGGATCTGCGCAATCGAATAACCGAGCAGGTTGTTACGCACATGCCCGAGGTGCAAGGGCTTGTTGGTGTTCGGGGAGCTGTACTCGACCATCATAAGGGGCTGCGCCCCTATTGGTGATTGGTGATGGGTGATTGGTGATTGAAAGCGGCCGTAGTTGTCATCGGCATCAATGGCTTCCAGCTGTTTTACCCAGAAAGCGTCATCGATGACCAGGTTCAGGAATCCCTGCACGGCGTTGAAGCGGGCTATCAGCCCTTCGCCATTGCCCAATAACCAATTACCTATTTCGTCTCCGACGACCTGCGGCGCTTTGCGGGCGGTCTTGACAAAGGGGAACACCACTAACGTGATATTGCCCTCAAACTCCGGACGGGTCTTCTGCAACTGGATCTGGCTGTCTTCGGCATCCACGTTATACAACGCCTTCACTGCCGCTTTCGCTAATGTCGTTATTTGTTGTTCGAGTGTCATACTTTTTTCGAGATATCGATTTATCGATTTATCGAGATTACAACTTGGGATATTTTCTGAACCACGAAGAGATCTTCAGGCGGATCACGCCCAACAAGGCTTCGCTGAAAATACCTCCGCTCATCTTGCTGGTGCCCAATACACGGTTGACAAAGATGATCGGCACTTCGATGATTTTCGCGCCGCATTTATAGGCAGTGAACTTCATCTCGATCTGGAACGCATAGCCTTTGAAACGGATCTTGTCCAGTTCGATGGTCTCGAGCAGGTGGCGCTTGTAGCACACGAATCCGGCAGTAGTGTCGCGGATAGCCACGCCCAACACCGTACGCACGTATTTGGAGGCGAAATAGGACATCAGCACCCGTCCCATAGGCCAGTTGACCACGTTCACACCGGTTATATAGCGGCTTCCGATGGCGAGATCACCGCCCTGGTTGGCACACGCGTCATAGAGTTTGAGCAGATCCTGCGGATTGTGACTGAAATCCGCATCCATCTCAAAGATATACTCCGCCTGATGCTCCAGCGCCCATTGGAATCCGGCAATATACGCCGTTCCGAGCCCTAACTTGCCGGCACGCTCCACCAGATGCAGCCGTCCCTTGAACGCACCCGCCATCAGGTTCTTCACGATCGCAGCGGTCCCGTCGGGCGAACCGTCATCGATGATGAGCACTTCAAACTCCGGCTTCAACCCCATTACGGCGGTTATAATCGCCTCGATGTTCTCCTTCTCGTTGTAAGTAGGAATAATGACTAATCGTTCCATATGTATCCTTCCCTTCCGGGTTACTGATTTTCCGTTTCGATGATTTTGTCGTTGAGTTCATAGGTCGGGCTGGGCGAGGTGCGCTCGAGCGCTTTGAGGAAGATATCCTGCCCGGGGATGATCTCGATCTCCGCCAGATGGGAAGCGACGGTGTCGAACGCCACCTGCGGGTCGTTGTTCTCCAGCGACAAGTGGCACAGCCATACATTCCTCAGATCCGGATGCCAGTTACGTCGGAGCAGTTTGCCGCACACGTCATTGCTCTGATGCCCGCGCGGACTGAGGATACGCTCCTTCAGGTACGTGGGGTACGGACCGTTGAGCAGCATATGCTCGTCGTGGTTGGCCTCGATCACCAGATGGTTCGCCGTGCGGATATACTCCTCCATCTCGTCGTTGACACTACCGCAGTCGGTCATCAGCACGAAGCGCTGACCGAAGCAGTCGATGCAATAGCCCAGGCAGTCCGTCGAGTCGTGCTCGATGCCGAACGTATTGATCGTCATGTCAAACAACTGCCACTCTTCCCCTTTGTTGAAATACCGGCGGCTCGTACGGAGTTTCTCGCGCACGCCGTAGTTGCGGTCAATACCCTCATGAATCTCCGCCGTGGTATATATAGGCAGCTTGACACGCTCGCCCAGAGTACCGACGGCACGGATATGATCGGCGTGGTCATGCGTCACCAGAACCCCCATGATATTGGTGAAATCAAGCCCCATTTCGCGCAGATATTTCTGAATGGAACGCGCCGAAATGCCCGCATCAATGAGTATTCCCCGTTGACGCGTTCCTAAATAGTAACAATTGCCGCTACTGCCGCTGGCAAAGCACCGGAATATAAGCCCGCTTTCTTCCATTTTACAAAATCGGGCGCAAAGGTACTAAAAATATTTGATATATGCAAGTAGAAACGCAAAAAAGCGCCGAAAATGGCGCTTTTTTGCTTTGCAAAGGGCTTTTTATCCCACTTGGCAGCCGTTCTTGACGGGTGCGGAAACGGTGGTGACCACCAGTTTGCCGTCCGCATCGACCGCCGACAGGATCATGCCTTGCGACTCGATACCCATCATCTTGCGGGGCGGGAAGTTGGCGATGAACAGCACCTGTTTGCCTACGAGCACCGACGGATCGGGATAACTCTGCGCAATACCGCTGAGGATCGTTCTGCCACCCATGCCGTCATCAATACGGAACTGCAGCAAACGGTCTGATTTCTTCACGTTCGTACACTCCAAAACAGTACCCACGCGGATGTCATTTTTCTCGAATTCATCGAAACTATTCGGCTCTTTGACGGGTTCGGGACGCCAGTTGCGCAATGCCTCTTCCTGAGCCGCTTTTTCGTTCTCCGCTTTGATGCGCGCCAGCTTGTCCAGCTGTGCCTGGATAGCGGCATCTTCAATCTTCTCGAACAGCAGACTCACCTCGCCTAACGCGTCACCCGCTTTCAGCAAGTCAATATTGCCCAGATTGTTCCAATCAAAGAGCCTACCTCCGTCTCCTCCCTGAAGGGAAGAGGGACAGAGCATAGCGCGTAATTTCTCCGATGAGAACGGCAGGAAAGGCTCGAACGCTATCGCGAGGTTGGCGGCGATCTGGAGCGCCAGATGGAGCACCGTTGCCGTACGTTCCATATCGGTCTTTGCCAGCTTCCACGGCTCCGTATCAGCGAGGTACTTGTTACCGATACGGGCAAGGTTCATCGCCTCTTTCTGCGCATCGCGGAAACGGAACGCATTGATCAGCTCCTCCATGGTCGCTTTCACGTTCTTGAAATCCTCGATGGTCGCTTTGTCATAGTCGGTGAGTTCGCCGCAGGACGGCACTTTGCCTTCGAAATACTTGTTGGTCAGCACCAGCGCACGGTTCACGAAGTTGCCGTAGATGGCAACGAGCTCGTTGTTGTTACGCGCCTGAAAATCCGCCCAGGTGAAGTCGTTGTCCTTGGTCTCGGGCGCATTGGCAGTCAGCACGTACCGCAGCACGTCCTGCTTGCCCGGAAAATCCTCCAGGTACTCGTTCAACCATACCGCCCAGTTGCGGGAGGTGGATATCTTGTCGCCCTCCAGGTTGAGGAACTCGTTGCTCGGTACGTTATCCGGCAGGTTATAGCCCTGCGCTTTCAGCATGGCGGGGAAGACGATACAGTGGAAAACGATGTTGTCTTTCCCGATGAAATGGATCATTCTTGTATCTTCCTGCTTCCACCATTTCTCCCAGTTACCGTATTTCTGCGGTTGGTCCGCGCACAGTTCCTGCGTGTTGGATATATAGCCTATCGGCGCGTCGAACCATACGTACAGCACCTTTCCCTCTGCTCCTTCTACGGGCACGGGGATCCCCCAGTCGAGGTCACGCGTCACGGCGCGGGGACGCAGCCCGCCGTCCAGCCAGCTCTTGCACTGACCGTACACGTTCGGACGCCATTCCTTGTGTTGGTTCAGGATCCAGTCCTCCAGCCATGCCTGGTATTGGTCGAGCGGCAGGTACCAATGCTTGGTCGCTTTCTTCGCCAGGGCGTTACCGGTCTCCGCATTGTACGGATTGATCAGCTCGTCCGGCGAGAGCGTAGCACCGCATTTCTCGCACTGGTCGCCATAGGCGCCGAGCGAGTGGCAGCGCGGACACTCACCCCGGATATTACGGTCGGTAAGGAAATGACCTGTCTCGGGGTCATAGAACTGCTCCGAGGTCTCTTCCACAAACTGCCCCGCCTCGTACATCGCGCGGAAATAGTCCGCGGCGAACCGGTGGTGGATAGCCGATGTCGTACGAGAGTAGATGTCAAACGAAATACCGAACTCCGCGAACGAACGCTTGATGAGCTCGTGATACCGGTCCACCACCTGCTGCGTGGTGATCCCCTCTTTGCGGGCGCGGATGGTAACGGGCACGCCGTGCTCGTCGCTTCCGCACACATACATTACTTCCTGCCCCTTCAGACGCAGGTAACGGGCGTAAATGTCCGCCGGAACGTACACTCCCGCGAGGTGACCGATATGGACCGGACCGTTCGCATAAGGGAGTGCCGCAGTGATTAAAGTGCGATTAAATGCCATATTTTGTGTATTTTTTATACAAAAACAATATTTTTTGTTAAAAATCTTGCATATATCAAATATTTTTGCTACTTTTGCACCCGCAAAAGATTTGTGCTCTCCGCCATTCGCCATCGTGCTGTCACGAAATCGGGTGCAAAGGTACAACAAAAAAATGAAAAATACAAATAATTCGGTGAAAAAACATCAAACATATTGGGTTTTGCTCCTTGCAGTGCTGTTTAGCGGCACATTGAGCGCGAAAGTAAACAGTTATCTGGGAGCCTATGTGGATGCGGGCGAGTGGTCGATGCTTCCGTCGGAGAGCAAGTTCGGTCCGAGTTTCGGAGCTGCCGGAGGGGTCGGATTCCTCTTTGAGATGCAGGCGGGCAGAACCTACAGCCCCACCCGTTTCCTGCTTGACATCGGTATCGGTGCGCAGGGAGGATGGAGCGGGTTCAAGCAGAAAACCGACCTGGATCCCATCCTGCTGACCAACCAGAAGGGTCTGAGCGGCGACCCGTTCACCTACGTCTATGATATCAAGAACCGGCAGGACCAATATACGAACGTAGCGATGCAGATCCCCCTGATGATTGGTGTACAGCACCGCAAGTTCTACATGCTGGCGGGTGTCAAGGTGGATGCCAACCTCTTCACCCGCTCCCATTCGTCGGCATTGCTGACCACTTACGGTCTATACAACGAGTTCGATGAATTCCGCAACATGCCCGAGTACCAGTTCTTCACCGACCGTCCCATCGACAGTTCGGTCAAAACCAAGTTACAGCTGAACCTGAACGCCAGCCTCGAGATAGGCGGCAGGCTGGGATATATCACGGACGCTGTGGGGTATGATGTACCGAAACGCAAGATCGAGATGCGTCTGGGTGCGTTTGCCGACTACGGACTGACGGACTTGCACTATTCGATGGACAAGGTTGCCTTGGGCGCCGTCAATCCGGCGGACAAGAACGGCGACCCTATGCCGCTGGACAAGTTGCAGTATAACAACGGAATTACGCTCCCGGTCTATAAAACGACTTCCATGGTGGATTATATCGTGATGAACGACATCATGTCCACGTCCGGTTTCGCCAAGACGGTGAAGAACCTGGTGGTGGGTTTGAAATTTACGGTTCTGTTCCAGATGCCGGAGAAAGGTCAGTGCGTCATCTGCCAAGACGCTTACCGTTCATCATCCTTCCGCCCGGGTCGCGGACGAGGAGTGAAGTACGAGGAATAAGTCATCCACCTCCACCTCTTTTATCGTTCCCTCTTTTGCTACGGATATCTGTCCTGTTTCTTCGGATACGACGATGCAGGTAGCATCCGATTTCTCCGCCAGTCCGAGTGCTGCGCGGTGCCGCAAGCCGTACCGCTGCGGAATCGTCTGGTCCTTGCTCACCGGCAGGATGCAGGCGGCTGCGACCAACCGGCCGTCACGTACCACCAACCCGCCGTCATGAAGCGGCGTGTTCTTGAAGAATATATTCTCTATCAACCGGGCGGACACCTGTGCGTCGAGCCTTTCGCCCGTATCCGTTATCTCCTTGAGGCTGGCGGTGCCGCTGATGACGATGAGCGCACCGGTCTTGGTGGAAGCCATGTGGCGGCATGCCTGCGTGATCTCCAGCACCTGCTGACGCGAAGCGGTCTCCTCCTCGGAGTCGCGCGTGCGGAACAGGGACCACGACGAGAAACGCGAACCGATACGGTTGAAGAACATACGTATCTCTTCCTGGAAAATAACGATCAGCGCGATAGCGCCGACGGAGATGATCCTGTCAAAAAGCGCACCGGTCAGCTCGAGCTGGAACACGAACGACACCAGGAACCACACGATGACGAACGCCAAAATCCCCCAGAAGAGGTTCGAAGCACCCGTCCGGCGCAACAGACGGTAGGTCTCGTACATGATCGCTGCCACCAGCAGGATATCTATTACATCCTTGAATCCCAAGGAAAAAGCCATGAATTGCATAAAGCTGTTTACGTTTATTCGTTCTTTAATGTTTCAAAAAGACGGATCGTCTGTCCGGCAGCGGCGACATCGTGGACGCGGAGGATCGTCGCCCCCTGCTCCAGAGCGTAGAACTGCAGTACCTGGGTCGGTGCCAGACTGGTCTCCGGCGTGATGCCCAGCGGACGGTACACCATCGACTTGCGGCTGACACCCGCCAGCACCGGTCGCCCGTAGGATCGGAGGCTGCTCATCTGCCGCATGCAGGCATAGTCGGCTTCCGTACTGCCGATGAAACCGAAACCGGGATCCAGAATCAGGTCTATATCCGCCAGATCGGTGCGCTGCGCCGGCAACGACAGGTCGCCGCATAATGTCCATACATAAGGTACGCGATGCGCACGCACGAGCGCGTACATGACTTCGCACCCGCCGGATATGTCATTGATGATCAACGGTCCGAACTGCTCCAGCGCCCGCCGGGCTATCTCCGGACGGAAAGTATCGACGGACAAAGGCACGTGCGGACAGGTCTGACGGATCACCTCCAGCGCCTGCGCCAGACGTTCCCATTCGCCCTCTTCGCTCACCGGCGTACTCCCCGGACGAGTCGAGCAGGCGCCTATATCGAGTATATCCGCCCCGTCCTCCACCGCCTGCTGCGCCCATTGAGCCACCATACGGCGGAACGAATCCGACGATGCCGAACCGCTCAACAGACGGGAACCGGCATAAAAACTGTCCGGCGTCACATTCCCTATCGCCATGATCTGCGCTTTCACGCTGCAAAGGTACTACAAAAATTTGAAATAGACAAAGATTTTACGATAAAAAACAAATTTATTTGGATTTTTAGCGGGAAAGCATTGTCGATTTGCACAAACGTGCGAACGTACCTTCGAGGTGGGACGGCTTGCCGTACAGGTGTCCTCGAAGTTACTCAAATTTTTGCATATATGCCAAATGTCGTTATTGTCAGGTGAATGCCGGTTAGTTTTCTCGTGAATGTCTCGATGAAGTCGATATGGAACGAGGTTTGAACGCGACCATCACGGGACCACGTCCCGAGAACGACCTGACCACACCCTGACCGGCTATTCATCCGCTAAACATACACACAAAAAAGCGACCCACAAAAATGGATCGCTGACTAACTGGGCTTTGATCAAGCGGGGGAGCAAAAGCTGTGTTAATGGTAGTTATATAGACCTATTGCTATAGATATTCTGCTATCTTTTCAATCCATCTGTCGGGTACATGTGCTTGCTTTGCATATTCATGCCAACTTGACAACACAGACTGCACTTGTTGAATCAAAATTTCTGCTTGGCGTATATCGTTCATCCTTGCGAAAGATAGCAAATCATCTATGGTAATATCTGATGTCTTACCACATACACTTAATGAATGTTGATTCACATAATCAGGTGCATCTACATCAATAGAAAACAAGAGGTCATACGCAGGTGCTAAATCCCATGTCCCATCCGAAGCCATTATGAAAGAGAAATTCTTGGAATGATCATCCACATTACCACCCAAGATATTCATCACTAACCTTTTGTACATCTGTTCATGTCGGGCTTTAGGGAGTTTTAACAGTCGCATAACGGTGAAAATATCCTCGTAGGAATCAGCCATATCTGACATAGCAGCCAAAGTTAGCATGTGCCTTTTTTCTCCATTTTGACGGTCAAACCGCTCTGCCAGAAAATGGTACTTCCCGTCCACTGAAAGCAACCGGCTCGGCATCATTTCTATACCGGCATCCTTCGCCATCATATAATAAGCCATCTCTACTTCCGGAAACGGAAAATCGGCATCGTTGATTTTCAAGATATAGTATTTGTATTCTTCCGGCAATTCCACTTGACCAGAGCGGATATCCCCAGCCTCATTCATTGCTATAATGGCTTTAGCCCTTTTACCCCCGGCAGAAGTACCAACACGATACATATCTTCCAAAAGCAAATCGGAGTCAATATGTGCGACTATTTGTCGCCTCTCGTCTTGAAGACTAAGTGCAGTCCGAACCAAATCCTGCGCACTAAGTGCCTTGGAAGCATCATTAGGCAGTTGAGCCGGAACAAACTCCAATGCGCCCATTCCACGAGAACCCATGAACGAGAGTCTGTCCAAGGGTGTCAACTGACGCTTGGGAATGTTATTTTTCGATGCCCACGCATCAAACACTTTGTTTCCCCATTGATCCGGCAATGAATCTGCTATAAAACGGGGAAGTCCGGCATATCGTTTTTCTTTGTTGCCATACATTGGTACAAGAACGTTTACGCTGTGTATTGATTTCTCCAAAGGCGCTATATCCAAGCCTTTCGTCAGGAAGTTATCATCGTACGCGAAAACTGCACAACGGGACTTTTCATCCCAAGACAGATATCCGGCGGTTAAGCCCCATATTTGGACTGCGACTGAATTAACGACCATGCTTAATACGTTTTACTTGAGCTGTTTGTTTGTATGTTTGTTCCGGGTTCGGCGGTAAAGGAGGCAATAATTTGCCGACCTCCTCTATTTGTCCGACTACGCGCAAGAGAGCGAGAAGGGTTTGCAAAGAAAGATTGACAGCCTTGCCTGTTTCAAACTTCCTGATGGTAAACACGCTGATGCCTGTTTGCACAGATACCTCTTCTTGCGTCAGCCTGCATTGAAGCCGGTATTGCCGGAATCTTTCTCCCAATAGCAATACTATTTCTGCATTTGACATACCATTCATAACGGTACTTTTTAAAATCCGCTGCAAAGATACTGCATTTTTTTGAATTATGCAAATATTTTAATAAATAACCGCAATTTTTATTTCTGTTATCGCAAAATTAACACGATAAGAGCAATTATTGTTGCTGTTATTTTAAATATCTATTTATAAAGTATCTTTTCCTTATTGGGCTTTGATTAAGCCTTTTAATTTAACATTTACTCCCGCGACCATTTCGCGACTATCCTGAACGTCACAGATGGGTGCTTTTCAGGTTATTCCCTCTATCAAACGTCATTGGAGGGCGGTAGCTTGTTCCCTTTGGAGCGCAAAAAAAGAACAAGCTATATGGGAAATGAAATTGCAGAAAGGTGAATTTTGGACGTTTTTTGAATCTCAGTAAAGAATTGTATATAAGCTATTTATACTATAATATTACAGATATTGTCTAGGATTATAAGAACATGCCTCGCTTTTGACTCTTTAGCGGGTCTTATTTCAATCCGTTTTTCGGTAAGAACAATAAAAAATCCGCTTGCTGTGATTAGCAAGCGGAATAATAGGAAGAATCTGATTTTATTGGGCTTTCTTATTGGGCTTTGAGAAAGAGGGGGGAGCAAAGCAAACAATGATGAACTATATATCCGTGGGAACTTCTAAAGAAGGTAAGATGACTTCATCTTTGGTTATTCGATGGAAGAACATGATGTAGTAAATCGGCATGTAGATGATCTTCCCTTTCTGTTTCACTTCCCGTTCGTTGGATAGAACGATGCCCTGTGGAATATGATAGTCCGGCGTTGTGACAAAATGTGTCAAGGCACTATGTACGTAATAATTTTTACCGGATTTAACTTCCAACGGCAAAGCCGACAACGTGTCGAAGTCATCAATTAGGAAATCCACTTCTCCGTGGTGTTTATTATCGTAATAATATAATTTCCTATAGCCATGCGCACGCAGTTCTTGTGCCACAACGGACTCATAAACCGTACCTAAATTGATACTTCGCTCATCATTGAGAATAGCATTGATGTTGTAACTATACAAAATTTGCGTAAGGATACCCACATCGTTGAGATAGAGCTTTAGTAGGTTCTTAACAAGCGATTCCGCAAGCGGGAAACGCGGATTACTGATTGCGTTCACATCCAGCGCAATCGCCGATTCAATCAAGTACTCAAACTCGTTCTCATAGTCTGAATACTGCTTGCCCTCTTTATTCTCAATATTCTTAACGATGATACGTTTCTTCTTATTCTCCAACGCCGACGGAATAAAATCATACACCTTGCGGATCTTCAGTCTGTTCTCTTCATCATATTGAGAAGCATCGATACTATATAACTCATGCGTATCAGCTTGTACTTTACGAATAGCCACCATGTTACGGTCAGCCAAGAACTGGTTTACCGCATCAGGGAGTCCTCCGACAAGCAGGTAATAACGGAATAGCTTGAGAATGTAGTCATGCGTTGACTCATTGAGCGATTGACGTGCCTCGAATGCTTTTCGCATCGTCTGAATAGCCTCTTTACCAACACCCATTGCCCATAGGAACTCCTCGAAATCCAACGGGAACATCTGCCGGATATCTACACTACCCATCGGAACCGAAGTCGATTTGGCTAAGGCGATTCCTAATTGTGAACCGCTGGCAATATACCGATACCTGCCTTCCTTATTGAGAAATTTGAGCATCGTGAGCAAATGCGGATACGATTGAATTTCATCCAAGAAGACCAGTGTGTCGGATTTATCGCCCAACTGCCCACCGGCGATGATGCCTAACTGGAGATAAAAATCTTCTGTAGAACACACATTGGCAAACACTTTGGGACCTTCTTTGTCCTCACGAAGATCTATCTCAATGAAATGAGTGAATAACTGCTTGCCGACATAGCGGATGAGATAAGACTTTCCAATCTGACGCGCTCCGTTAATGAGCATAATCTTTTTCGTGTTGGTCTTCAGAAACGTCCAAAGCTCAGTTGTGAATTTTCTTTCCAGCATGATTATTATGGTTCAAAATCCGCTGCAAAGGTACTGCTTTTTTATGACATACGCAATAGTTTTGTCATTTTTTCTATAGATTTATAGCTGATTTTTGTCATTTTTACGATTAAATAGTCATATTATTTTGTCACTTTTACGATAAAATATCCATGCAATTTTGTCATTGTTACAACAAAAATCCGCTTGCGGATGGGACAAGATAGTTTTATTGGTCTTTCCTTATTGGGCTATCGGCAACTCCATGGAATGTTATTCCGATTGCAAAGATACAACAAAAATTTGAAATGTGCAAGATTTTTACGCATTTTTTGCAAGGCAGCGTCCGAAGTTACCACTTTTTTTTGCTCCCATATACCATGGTTTCCCGACGGTGAACCGACGGTCAACCGACAGTCATAGCTAAGGTAAAAGGAAGAACCTTACCTTCTCAGGCTTTATACATATATTTACATCACAAAAAATCCGCTTGTCAATCCCGGCAAGCGGATGGATAAATGAAGAATGGATTAGAGATCTTTTATTATCTTAAAAGATATAACTACTTCGTCTGTTCCGCTATTCTCTATCGTCAAAGCACTAACTTTAATGTCATTGACAACACCGGAATATTGTCTTTTCTCAGACCCTCTTTCTTCTTTAAAACGCATATTGCGCCAGAAGATTTCTGAAATATCCATTACTACCTTCTTTACATCATTGGATAATACCTGTAATTGGTATTTGTATGTCACCACAATCTCTTCTAATGTATTTAAATCAATAGAAACATACGATAAAACAAGTGCATCTTGATTGGCTTCGTCTAAGAGTATAGCCAATGAGGGATTGGAAATGTTACCACAAATAATGTTACCTTTTAATTTCAAGTCCGGGTAATGATTGCGTAATACTTTATCCCATTTCTTGGCAGGAGTGAACCAATTAAGCGTTTGATCTCCAAGCGGAAAAGATACAATATTTGATAGTTGAGATTGGATTTGCTCTCTTCGTTTTACTTCCTCTTTATGTTTCTTGGCTTGCTTCCCTCTCTCGTTGTATGCTTTTTGAGCCATACTCATCCCATTAAGGACACGATTTATTTCATTGGCTATTTCAGTATTTGTCGAAGCGTTTACAATCACTCCTTTTCTCCATTTACTTTCTGTGCCCGTTGCTCCCAATTTCATATAAGGAAATAAATCAAACAACTCTTCAGCACCTTTTGTATCTGACATAAATAATTTGCCATCCATATATTTTAATATTAGTGCATGATAAGAGTCAGAATGATTGGTAGAAGCATCGTCCAACACAAATTCGTATTGTAGGTATTGGGAGTAATCAGAATTTCTAATGGCTCCTTTTGTATCAACTAGTTTGTCAATTTCCTCCAATTGGTTTATAGTACCAGCATTGAGCGCACACATCCATGCGGCGCACAATAATGTTAATACGAATTTCTTCATTGTGATAAATATTTTAGTTGTTTATTTTCTTCTGCGGTTTTTCTTTCCTTTCGGTTTCTCCGGCATTGGAAGAACTTGCATCGTTTGTACATATCCCATAGAACGGGATTCAATGAAATCTTCTATCTCCTCGAAGGAGTAACCCTTAGAATTTTCGGTCGTATGAACCACGGTGTTTTGCGAGACTTGAGCGCCATTGAGGTACTTGTTGGCATAGTTCAAACCCTTGACTTCTGCTTTGCGGGTAGTGGAATAATCGTTGTTACCGGGCTTTTCTGCCACAACGGATATGAGGTAGCAGTTATCCACATTTTCCACTATACGCGCGCCTTCAAAAGGCTCGTTCATATACATACGTTGCACATACTGCCCCAAATCATTGAGGTCAGAGTTGTACGATTGACTAAAAGCGGAGGCAACAATTATCATTGTGCCGACCATAGATAATAACTTTCTCATTAATCTGATATTTTAATCGTTTTCACATTAAATTTATACAATTCAGATTTCCGAATCTTATCGGGAGATACTTCTTCTAATTCGAGCATCTCTTTTATTGTAGCTTCTTGTTCCCCCGTCAATCTTGGATCCAATACGTATTCATCATAAAAACCTAAAGATATATCATGTATAGGTAATAAGTCATCTGTGTGACTTTCATTTTCAATAACTACTCTAATTTCTTGTTCATGGATAAATTCTATGCGTTTATAGAACGAACTATTCCGAAAGAAAGATTCTAAATCTTGCACCCTCAAGGGTGTAAACTTTTCTATTTCCACTTGGGGTAAATATATAATAGGGCGAATGTCATAATTTTGATCTTTAAGTGCGGTTCTTATTTTTCCTATAGTTGTAGAAACTCGGACAGCGGAATCGTTCACAGAAGTTTTAAGATGTGAATAAATCCTCCACATGGCATCTGATTCGCCAGCAGCCGTCAAACATTGGCCATATAATCTATTTCGCATTTTGTCATCTGCGTGGATTGGAGTGCCGTCCTTTAATTGAAACAACTCTTTAAAAGCATAATTTTCGTATACATCTTCCCATTTTGATATACGGTTGAAAACTATCTGATGAGATGCGAGATTTTTAATTAGATACTCTAACTTGATATATTGATATACAACAATAGAGTCATCTAATTCACATGATTGAACTTTTTCCATAATAATATCAAAATTTATTTTATTACTATCTCAAATCCTTGGAATCTTTCTATTGAATTCGCAGGTATTGCAACACTTATTTGGTGAGATGTGATACATTTCGGATTAGAATATGATATGGTATATGTTGGTCCCATAAATGTTCCTCTTTCTACAGCTTTCTGCTCTTTTCGGGATAATTTAATTGGGGTTCTTACTTCAGTTAAAGCAAATGTAGATAAAAATTTTTTTACATCATATACATTTTCTTGTTCAAAGACGCTCATAAAATACTTTTCATTATGTCCGTACGTGAATATCCACTGCTTCCATTTTGATGAATACAACTGATATTCGCCTTTATAGTACATTTTGTTTGAGTCACATAATCTTATGCAAATGGGCACTCTCCCTGATACTCCATATTTGTATGAATTTGAGGGATTCCCGATTTCTTGAATCTGATATCTGTGATATGCTTTATATATTGACCTTCCTATACGAATTTGATATTCTTTAAAAAGTTTCTTTGAGATAGGCAAAATACAATCTTCATGATGATAAAGATCATATTTATCATGGGTAAAATAGGCATTTACTGTTTCTATATTCTCGTTTTTGCACAATGTTATCTCGTTTTGGGTCAACTTTAGTCCTTCTGTTGTCTTGTAATAGAGGTTATAAAAATTTGTAGATGCTATGTCTGACATAATTTTTACTTCATAATTAAAAGCATAGATACTGCCGATATCATTATTATCACGTAATTGGGGACCGTCTTGCATCTCCAATTCAAAAGTGAACATATCCTTAGCTATACTTTCTAATTGCTGAATCATTAATTTATATGCCTTTTCCGTTGATGATGCTTTTAATCGAATTAATTTTATATTTGCCGCATAAGTAGAGCCGGCAAATTCTGCACGGGAGCCTTTGCTTTTAGCGTACGTAATTAATTTGTTTACGGAAATCGTTGTTTTCAAAGATACGGAAACTTGTTTGTTCGGAAGTGTTGCAACTGCGAGTTTTTCATATTCCTTTACATTGCCATTTGAAACACTAACAATCTCATCTTGAACGAGTTCGTCATTCAAGATGGTAGTGTTTGCAGAAACAAATGTTCCGAATGATTGCTCAATTGCACTTCGAAGAGCTTGTAATGTTGCTTGCTCTTCGTCTACACCAGTTCCGATGACGGTTAAAGTTACTTCGTCCACTTGGGCGAAAGTGGTTGCAGCAAATAACATTGCTGCAACAAAAGATAATAACTTTTTCATTGTCTTAACATTTATTTAGTTTCAACTATTTTAGCGGTAGTATAATCAGCTGGATCATAATCGTACTCTTTGCAGAGTTTATCAAAATAAGCATCTATCTCTGACTCATCTTGTGGTTCCATTCTCTTCATATCATAGATAGAATCCATAATATTCTTTCGATCGGTTGAGTTGTGCAGCTTCATGATTTCTTCGATAGCCATGAAACGATTTTCTGTATCTTTTGTCATAATATTAATAATTATATAATTGATATTTATTGGGCTAATTCATGAGGTTTGCAATCCAACATTTATGCTTTCCCATGCAAATCTTTTAAGTAAGTTTCACAATTGACATTGTATTTGGCGAGCAATTTTAGTACTCTCTGAAGAATTTCGGCAAACTCTGCGGGATGGTCTCTTTTGAGGATTCTAAGTGTTTCCGCAAGATTCTTGCAACATGCTTCTCTTTGTGTTGCTATTGTCTTTTCAATAGCTTCCAACTTAACTTCAATTTCTCTTTTCATAACTTTGATAATTTTATGATTATTTCATATTTGGTATTTGTTTGGCAACTTCAAGAGCGACTTCACGGCTGGCTTCTATCATTGCCATTTCCCTCTCATGCTCTTTGTTGTACTTGTGTTGTTCGAACTCAAAGTTGCGTTGCTCGCGTGCTAACTCTTCCGCATGATATTGCTTCTCACGCTCAACTTGTTCTTCGTGACGTGCTTGTTCTTTCGCTTCCCGTTCTTCGTACTGACGCACTCTAAACTCAAAATCACGTTGTTCCCGTGCTTTCTTGCGCTCGTCATCCATCACTTTGGCTTTCATTTCGTCCATTAGTTCCTCTACTTGAGGTTGACATGCAGCCAATAAATCTATCTTTGCCAAATAACGAGATGCCTTAACTGCTCCATCAGCATTAGGTTCTGCATTCCAAGCGGCTTTCGCTGATTGTAGCAATTTTTCTCCGGCACTATCAATTTTCTTCTGGTAAATATCAATCGTCGCCTGGCGACATTTGGCTGTACAATCCGTACAAACATCCGGCACTTGAGCAATCTGGTAAAGTGCCTTGTCAAACTGGCCTTGTTGCACAAGGATATACGCATCGGCAATTATATTGTCCATATTGGTGCGATAATAGGCAACTATCAATTCCTTGCTATCCTCTATCATCTTTTGTACTTTCGGATTACCGGGTTTCAAATTGGAAAATGCCATGATA
>CAJOEJ010000005.1 GCA_905233375.1 Paludibacteraceae bacterium
GCCGGAGATCGAACCCGAAGGTCTCGATCAAATCACCAATGACCAAGTACAAAGTACCAAGGTCATCCGTGACGGTATGCTCCTCATCGAGCGGAACGGAAAGACCTACAACGCACAAGGCGTAGAGGTTCGCTAATCCGGTGAATTTTCTGCCACTTGATCGAGACAAAGTCGAGAAGATTGACTGACAATGTCGAGACCAAGTCATTACAATCGGCTAAGCAGGGCTGATCCCCCGCTTGGCTACAAAAAAACGATAAACACTTTTAACAATAAAACAATCACTTTATGAGAAAAATCTACTCTCTTTTGCTCATACTCTTGATGGCAGTGATGAGCGTGAATGCGGCTAACGTGGTCGATTCCGGCACTTTTGAAGGTGGTGGCAACTGGACGTTTTATTCCGACGGTACGCTGAACATTGATGCGCAGAAAGTACCGGACTACACCTTTTCAGGCAATAAAACCGATGCACCCTGGGCTAACAGACAGGTGAAAAATGTCGGTTTCTCGGGGCAGATCCGATACATCGGTAGGAATTCCTTCCGCGGAATGTACGACCTGCGCACCGTGACATTTGGTACCAATTCGGGGACGGTAAAGATCTGCGAGAATGCGTTCCTTGGTACCAGCGTGAATGATTTCGACTTCTCCTATGTCGGTGAAATTGAAGACCAGGCGTTCACCGGAACCCTGCTGCCCCGCGTCGTGCTGCCGAAGATTAACTCGATCAAGGGCGCACCGTTCACCGATTGTATGTATCTGGAGCGCAGCAACCCCTTGGATGCCACCCGGTTACGGTTCAATCCGTCCATCATCATCACCTCCACCAGCTCGCTGAATATCACCGGCGCCATTGCCAAATATACCGATTCGGGTATTGGCACCCGCACGGTGATCATGTCCCGCTATGACTGTATGGATGCGCAATGGACAAGCAGTGAGATCCTCGGCGTGCGTTCCTATAACACGCTCGTGTTCGGTGCGTTCGAAGACAATGGTGAGCAGATGTGGTACGTGGATGCAAACGACCGCATGATCTTTGACTGCGCCGGCGCCGACATGAAGGCGTATTCGGTTACAATCAACTCCTCCTCTTCTATCACGAGCGATGCGCGCCCGTGGAAAGATGCCCTTACGAAGATCAAAGAGCTGCATATCTATCGCAACGATGGTAAAAAAATCAGTTCCTATGCCTTCTTTGGTTTCAGCAATCTGGAGAAAGTGGAGTTCCACAGCGCCACCGGTACCATCGATGATTCGGCTTTCCGCAAGTGTGCCAAACTGACCACCGTGGACCTGTCGGAGATAGCGACCATCAATCAGAATGCGTTCAACAGCAGTGCCCTGACCGCTGCCAACCTGACAGCATGCAAGAAGGTGGGCGATTTTGCGTTCGCCTATAACAAACTTACATCGGTCGTCCTTGGACCGGATCTTGCCAATATCGGCACTTCTGCGTTCGCCTATGCCATCAAAGACAACGGCGATATCACCGCCAAACGCAGTACACCGCCTACCTTGGGATCGAATGTGTTTGAAGGTGTGAACCAGAACAAAGTGTGGCTGTGGTACGACGAGTCCTTCGCTTCGGCTTATAACAAATCGCCGTGGAACCAGTTCAAACATACCGCCGACGCAAATCCTATCTACGGCGTGTATAACGGTACTACCTTGACCATCTACTATGACAACCAGATCGCTTCACGTAACGGTGTCGCTGAATGGTGGTGGGAAGCCGAGCGGCGCAATGTAACCAAAGTGGTGTTTGACGCCTCGATGGAGAATGCACGCCCGAGCAGCACGAAGAACTGGTTCTACGATTTTGAGAATCTGACCAGCTTCGCCAATATATCATACCTGCATACCGACCGCGTGACGACGATGTACAGCATGTTCGACGGCTGCAAGAAGTTGACAGCGGTGAAACTCGATCATTTCAAAACGTCCAACGTGACCGATTTCGGTCATATGTTCGCCGGTTGTGAAGCGCTCACCGCGCTGGATCTGAATTCGTTCGACATGAGCAGTGCCACCACTACCAGTATGATGTTTAGCAACTGCCAGAACCTCCAGCGGATCAACTGCGAGAAGGACTGGACGCAATACAGCAGTACCATCATCCTGCCCGGCTCCATGTTCGAAGGGTGTAACAACCTGAAGGGCGGCAGAGGTACGCTCTTTGACTCCTCCAAGAAAGCGCTTGAATACGCTCGTCCTGACGGCGGTCCCGATGCTCCGGGGTACTTCTGGAGAGCTACCGACACCGGTTCCACCCAGGACGTGGAGAATGTACAGAGTGACAACGTACAAAGTACAAAGGTTCTCCGCAACGGACAATTCTACATCATTCGTGACGGCAAGATCTACAACGTACAAGGCGTAGAAATCAAGTAATGTACAAAGTCCTAACCGACACCCTCCCTCACACACGGGAGGGTGTTTTGTTTATCCTCCCCGCGATTTTTTCTGTCTTTAAACTATCCACTTTTCACTTTCAACTGAAAAAAGACGAATTTTGGTAGCATTTTTGCAAAAATTGGTAGCATTTTTTGATAAGAAAATTTGTGTATATCGTAAAAAAGCAGTACCTTTGCAGCGGATTTTAAAAACAAGCAATCTTTTATATGACATTAGCTGTTCGATTTAGGTATGCAGCCGCCAAGACACCGACGTTTGACATTGTGGAATTGAGTGATGCCCAATGGCGTGAGTTCTTCTGGCTGGAGCGCAGTATGATGCGTATGGAGTGGATGATTCATTTTCTCCATTATGAGTACATGCAGCACGAAATCAAGGAATTATGGTGGATACCGTTGGATGACCAAGACGGGCTGCTGATCGCGCCAAACGGATTCTTATGATAGCACTTATTTTATCCTTGGTTCTGCATGTTCATCCGGGAGAATGCATCAATGCCGCATTGGATAGTGCGCGGGGGGTGTATGCGGCGAAAGGGGAACGGACAACGATACTGATTGAACCGGGTACGTATCAGGAGGAACTGACAATCGACGTGCCGGGGTTGAAGCTCAAAGGCACGAGCCGGAAACAACCGGCGAAGATCACCTGGTACTACGGACACGGGTATCAGTACAGGTCGATGGGCGGAACGATTAATTACGGCGGTAGCCGTACCCGCCGATGGAATGCGTCCGTACTGGTAACCGCACCCGATTTCTATGCGGAGAACATCATCTTCGAGAACTCGTTTAATCTCTATGTGAGCGAAAAAGAAGCGCAGGACAGCCTGTATGAGGTACAAAGGGACAAGGTACAAAGTACAAAGGAGAAGGGAAAAGGGAAAGTGATGCCGGTGCGCCCCAAGGAGGTCGGTTCGACGATAGTATCCACGAAAGCCTACCGTGAACGGGCAGCCGCTATCTCGTTTACCGAAACCGCCAGGAACGCGCACCTCAAGAACTGTCAGGCGATCGGCAAACAGGACGTGCTGTACGGCGATCAGGGAGCGAGTATATGGTGGGAAGGCGGTGTGCTGTCCGGAGGAGTGGATTTCATCTTCGGCGCCATGACGCTGTGCGTCGATCGGGCAACGATCATTGCCAATATCACCGACGAGAAAGGCGACAAGTGTTATATCTCCGCCGGTCGTTCAGGCGGTGATCAAGAGCCTAACCCCGACCCTTCCCTGAAAGGAAGGGGGATGTTGTTCTATAAATGCCATATCCAGTCGCCGGTAGCGGGACAAGTGTGGCTGGCGCGTCCATGGCGCTGGTGGGGCGAGACCGTGTGGGCTTATACGACGTGGGACGAAGGGGTGTTGAACCCCGAAGCGTGGAACACGGGTTTGATCAAGAAACGGGACGACTTCAATCCCGAGAACCCCTGTCCGTACAGCTACGAATACAAGTCGCAGGACGGTTCTGCGGGGAGACCAAAATGGGTCTCCGTTCTCAGGAAACCCATTTTACCGGATGGCACGCGTTTGACTCCCAAAGCCTGGTTGGGACGTTAACGCATAGTCTGATTTGGCTACTTAACGGCCTTGAACGACATGTCAAGACTCTTGTAACTGTGGGTGAGCGCACCGACGGAAACGAAGTCCACGCCTTGCAGCGCATAGTCGCGGATGGTATCGATGGTGATGCCGCCGGAGGACTCGATCTCCATGTGACGGCCGGCTGTCTTCTCCCAAGCGCGGATGATATCCACCGCCTCTTTGGTCTTGGCAGGTGTGAAATTGTCGAGCATGATACGATCGGGGATGTTTGTTGCGAGCGCCTCGTTGATCTCGTCGAAGTTGCGCACCTCAATTTCAATCTTGAGGTTCTTGCCTTTCTCCTTACAATAATCGCGGGCACGCGTCAGCGCGTTCGTGATACCGCCGGCGAAATCGACGTGGTTGTCTTTGAGCAGAATCATGTCGAACAAACCGATCCGGTGGTTCATACCTCCTCCCAAAGCAACCGCCTCTTTCTCGAGATAACGCAAGCCCGGGGTGGTCTTGCGGGTATCAAGCACGTGGCATCCGGTATCCTCTATGAGCGCCTGGTACTTGTGCGCGGTCGTGGCAACACCCGACATGCGCTGCATGATATTGAGCATGGTGCGCTCGATTTGCAGCAGACTCAGTTCTTTTCCATATACCTTGAACGCCACATCGCCGGGTTTCACATGGTCGCCGTCATGCAGGAACTGCTCGAAGCGGCATTCGGGATCGAAATAGGCAATGATCTCTTTCGCTACTTCCACACCTGCCAGTACGCCGGTGTCCTTGATGATGAGTTGCTGGCAGCCCATTTGGGTAGGCGGGATACAACTGAGCGAGGTGTGGTCACCGTCGCGGATGTCTTCTTCAAACCAGATAGCAATCAGTTTGCGCAAAGCTTCTTTTTCCATAGATTTATTCAAATTTTGGTGCAAAGGTACTATATTTTTTGCATATACACAAATTTTTTTGCAAATAAATTTGCATATTCCATTTTTTTGTTGTAAATTTGCAGCCCAAATGACAGAACTATGAATGTATGTGAAAAAATAGAAGCTTTGCGTGGTATGATGCGTCAGTATGGTCTGGCGGCATATGTGGTTCCCGGAAACGACCCTCATGCGAGTGAATATATGTCATCGCACTGGTTTGAGATGCAATGGCTGTCGGGTTTCAAGGGAGAGAGCGGAACGGTCGTTGTCACCTTGGACAAGGCGCTGTTGTGGACGGACAGCCGCTATTACTTGCAGGCGGGTATCGAGTTGGAGGGCTCGTCCATCGAACTGATGCGCGAGAGCGATATCGACTGCCCGTCGGTCATCGACTGGCTGGCGGAGCATGTGCAGGGATCCGTGGGGGTGAACCCCGAGATGTTCAGTGTCAACGATTTCGCGGACTGGAAACAGAAGGCGGAACTGAAGAGCGTGGATCTCATCAAACCGCTCTGGACGGACGGCCGTCCGGCTATCCCGCAGGACAAGTTCTATCCGTACAGCGTGGATTTTGCAGGGGAGAGCGTGGAGAGCAAGCTGGCACGCATGCGGGAGAAGATCGCCGCCCTGCATGGCGACGCCCTCATCGTAAGCGCTCTGGACGAGATAGCCTGGCTGCTCAATATCCGCGGAAATGATGTGGAGTATAATCCGGTGGTCATCTCGTACGTGGTGCTCGAGGCGGACCAATGTACGCTGTTCGTCGATGCAAACAAGATAGACACGATGACGCAGAACTACCTGGACTTCAATAATATCTCCGTGCATCCCTATGAAGCGGTCTTTGCCTATATCGCGGGTCTGGAAGGAACTATTCTGTACGACGGTGCGCGTGTGAACGAGGCGTTGTATGAAGCCATTCCTGAAGGATGCAAAGCAATCAATACGAAGTCTCCCATTCTGGTGGATAAAGCGAAGAAGAACGCCGTGGAGCTGGAGGGCGAGCGTATCGCCATGCGTCAGGATGCAGTAGCTCTCACGCGTTTCTTCAAATGGCTCGAAGAACAAGCGTTTAAGGGACAAAGTGACAATGTACAAAGTACAAAGGTTACCGAATGGGATCTGATGGAGAAACTGCACGAGTTCCGCATGATGGGCGAGAACTTCGTGGAGGAGTCGTTCGGCACAATCGCGGGCTATTTGGGGAACGGTGCCATTGTACACTATGCGGCTACACAAGACCACTGCGCGGAGGTCAAGCCCGAAGGCATGTTGCTGCTCGACAGCGGTGGTCAGTATCTGGACGGCACGACGGATATCACCCGTACCATCTGGCTCGGCGGGCGCATCCCGCAGCAGGCGAAACTGGACTATACCTACGTGCTCAAGGGACACATCGCGCTCGCCCGCGCCCGTTTCCCGAGAGGTACACGGGGAAACCAGTTGGACGCTCTCGCGAAGCAGTTCATGTGGGAGGCAGGTATCACCTACGGTCATGGTACAGGTCACGGCGTGGGACACTTCCTCGGCTGTCACGAAGGACCGCAGAACGTACGTACGGACAATAACCCCACCGTCCTCGAAGCGGGACACATCGTCTCAGACGAACCGGGTATATACCGTACCGGCAAATGGGGTATCCGCACGGAGAACCTGATCACCGTCATTCCTGCGAAGACGACCAAAGCCGCTACCACGGAAGACGAATGGCTGGTGTTCGAGACGCTCACGCTCTGCTTCTATGACACCTCGCTCATCGAGATGAGTATCATGACCGAGGACGAGATAGACTGGATCAACGCCTATCACGTGCGCGTATATAAGGAGGTGGCTCCGCTGCTCAATGCTGACGAACGCGCCTTCCTCGCACGCAAGTGCGCAGCGCTGGAGAGATGAAAGTATATAGTTAAAAGTTATTATATCGGAAAATCCGAATCGCCGGAAAGGATGTAGGATTAACAAACAAAATTCATTACTATTATGAAAGCAGATTTAGTTACCGCATGGTTGTTCAACGAGGGTTACAAACATGAAATCGATCAGGACGGAGATGTACACTTCCGTTATCAGGGCAAGCACATTTATTTCACGCCGGATGAGGACGCTACCTATTTCCGTCTGATCATGCCGAACGTATATCAGTTGGAAAACAACCGCGTTAAAGTGCTGGAAGCATGCAACACCATCACCCGTCAGTACAAGGTGCTGAAAGCATACCTGGTAGAGGATCGTCTGTGGCTGTCGATTGAGATGTTCGTTGACTCCACTCCGGAGATCGGCGATTTTATCGAGCGTTGCTGCAATATCCTTATCTCGGGATTCGACGACACCGCAAGAGAGATCTTTAAAGAAGACTAATTATGGCAGTATTAACGACATCCGAGCAACTCGGTGCGTATAGAGTACAAAGTCTGATCAAAGCGAACCACTACACGGAAACTTACCGTGTAGTGGACGCAGACAGCCGTCCGTTCTTCCTCAAATTGTTCATCATGAGCAAGATGCCGCCGAAACTGATCAATCAGGAGACCCGGACGGTGAAGGAGATCGAGTATTGCCGTCTGCTCAATCATCGCAATATCGTCAGTTACGTAGCGGACGACCGTTTCGAGCGTGAGAGTGATGCGTACCAGTACTACGTGACGGAGTATTTCTCCGGCGCGTTGTTAGCGGATCGTTTGTCCACCCAGGGTGTGATGAGCGAGTCGGAGGCGTTGCGGGTGTTCCGCAGCCTGCTGGTGGGACTGCAGTATATGCATGCGCAGTCGCCGGCTTTGTGCCACAATGATATCACGCCGAGCAATATCGTTCTGTGCGATGCATTGGATGGCGAAGCGGTGCTCATCGACCTCGGTCACACCTGCACGCCTTGTGCCGGTATAGCCGACTTCGATACGGACGATCTGGATGTGCTCTATCACGCCAAGGAGACCATGGTCGGTATCTTTGACCAGCAGAGCGATATCTTCTCCGCGTGCGCCGTACTCTATGCAATGCTCACCGGCAAAGCGCCTTGGGACACCGAGGTGGCTTCCAGCGGCGATTATAAGGAACGGTTCAAAATCATCTGGCAGTACCGTCAGGCGCATAAGCTCGATCTGGGCGGACTCGATGTAAGCGGCAAGGTCAAAGTGATTCTGGAGAACGGTCTGGCGCTCAAGGCATCCGACCGTACGGCATCCGTGGGTGATATCATCGCCATTATCGATGACAAAGAGCCGGCTTCCAAAGGTCCCAACCACAAAAGCGGTGGCAGTCAGAGCGAAGGAAGTGGCTCGTCAGGTCCGGATAACAGCAGTGTAGATGTCGATATCCGTCGCGGCGGAGGAAACGGTTTCGCCGATATCGCCGGAATGCAGGAGCTCAAAGACTACTGGACAGAGCTTCTGTTGCTGTTATATGGTCCTCCGGGATGCGGTAAGACGTTCTTCGCGGAGAAATTTGCAGAGGAGACAGGATTCAATTTCATGCTCATCAAAGCATCCGATATAGGCAGCAGTCTGGTACACGGAACGGAAGCCAAGATCAAGGAGCTGTTTGTGAAAGCAGAGAAAAACAGTCCTATCGTGCTTTGTTTCGATGAGTTCGATGCGTTGGTTCCGAACCGCGGTGCGCACGGAAACGAGTACGTGGCATCGGATGTGAACGAGTTCCTTGCGCAGATGAACAACTGCGCCAAGAAGGGAATCTTCATCATCGCTACCAGCAACCGTCCGGACAAGATCGATCCTGCCGTACTGCGTACGGGACGTATTGACAAGCAAGTCTTTGTCCCCCTGCCGGATTTCGATGCGCGCAAGGAGATGTTCAAGATGTATCTTGCCAAGCGTCCGACGACCGATGATGTCAATTGTGACGACTACGCACAGAAGACGGAAGGCTATATCGCATCCGATATCGCGTTTATTGTCAATGATGCGGCGATGACGGCTGCGTTTGCACGCAATCCGATCAGTCACAGCCTCATGTGTACCACCATCAGCAATATCCAGCCTTCTTTGCAGAAAGAGGTTATTGAGGAGTACACGCACATCAAGAACAAGATGGACGGCATCCAGAGACGTGCCGTGGTACAAGGACTGTAAGATAATTGACAATTGGACGATTTACGATTAGACGATTGATGGTTCAATTGAAATAAATTAACGATTGATAATTATGAAAGAAGATTTTTCTAATCCCAAAGACCGGTTGTTTAATCCGTATATTATCGAAGAGCGCCAACTGAACATCACCCAACTGGACGTGTTCAGCCGCTTGATGATGGACCGTATCTTGTTCCTCAGCGGCGAAGTGGTAGGTGATACGATGGACACGCTGGTGGCACAACTGCTCTTCCTCGACTCGCTCAACCATGATCCGATCCACCTCTATATCAATTCGGGTGGCGGTGAGTGCTATTCGGGTCTGGAACTGATCTCGGTGATGAAGTTCATCAAGTCTCCGGTTTATACGACCGTACTGGGTCTGGCAGCTTCGATGGGTGCTGTCATCGCTTCGAGCGGAGAGAAAGGTCACCGTACCGCTCTACCGTATTCGCGGTTCATGATCCATCAGCCCAGTTCGGGTATCGGTTATTCGACGTTCAAGGATCAGGCGATCCATCTCAAGGAAATGGAGAACCTCAAGATCGACTTGTACAAAGTGCTTGCCGAGAACAGCGGTAAGACGCTGGAGGAGATCGAGGCACTCTGTGACCGCGATAACTGGATGAAAGCCGACGAGGCTATCCAGATGGGCTTCCTCGATGCCATCGTGGAACGCAAAGAATAACGGAAAGTACAAAGGGACAAAGTACAAAGTACCAAGGAACAATAGATAAACGGCTGTCCATCGGGCAGCCGTTTATTGTGTCGGAATTCCGGTACTCCGGGATTCCGTGAGAGTCCGTTTGTCAGAGCAGTTCCACCGAGCGGTTAACGAACTTGGCGAGTGCTTCTCCTTTGAGTTGCCCGCTGGCGAGCAGGGCGATATCGATGAGCTGCTTGAGCCGCTCGTCCTCTCCGCTGAGTGTAAAGACGGTCTTCTTGACAGCCTCTTTCGGTTCTTCGCCTTCCCGGGTCTCCGGTATCTCCTCCACCTCTTCGCTCGTCATTTGGGCGACAAGGCTCTGAATAAGCGGGTGGGCGGTATTGAGTACCAAGGTGTAACTGTCCGGCATGTTGCCGTAGAAATTCATGCCCTGCTGGTGCGCCGACATCTCTTTCATACGACGCATAAACTCATTCTGGGTAATAAATACCGGGAGCGCGTCCGCCGAAACGGCTTCGCAGCTGACGTAGTAGTTCAGTTTCTCATTGACCGGCAGCAATGCCTCAACAGCTTTGCGCAGTCCTTCTTTCTGCTCGTCGCTGTACTCGTCTTTGGCGGCGTCTTCTTTCTTGATCAGGTTCTCGATGGTATCGCTGTCGATACGTACGAAACGCAGTTTCTCCGATTTCTGCTCCGCCTGACTCATCGCATGAACATCCAGTTCGCCGTTTTGCAGGAGGACGTCGTATCCTTTGGCTTTGGCACGCTCGATGAAAGTATAATGGGCATCGGGGTCGTTGGTGTAGAGTACGACCATATTGCCGTCCTTGTCCACCTGGTTCTCGCGGATGTGGTCTTTGTACTCCTCGATGGTGAAGTACTTGCCGTCCAGGTTCTTGAGGAGCGCAAAGCCTACAGCTTTCTCGTAGAACTTCTCGTCCGTCAGCATGCCGAACTGGATAAAGAGCTTGATGTCATCCCATTTGGTCTCAAAACTTTCCCGGTCGTTCTTGAACATCTCCGCTAACTTGTCCGCCACTTTCTTGGTGATGTATCCGCTTATCTTCTTGACGTTGTTGTCGCTTTGCAGGTACGAACGGCTGACGTTAAGCGGAATATCTGGGCTGTCGATGACGCCGTGCAGCAGGGTCAGGTACTCCGGCACGATGTTCTCCACCTCATCCGTCACATAGACCTGGTTGCAGTAGAGCTGGATCTTATTGCGGTGTACATCGAGGTTGGTCTTGATTTTCGGGAAGTAAAGAATACCCGTGAGGTTGAACGGGTAGTCCACATTAAGGTGAATATGGAAAAGCGGTTCGTCCATCTGCATCGGATAGAGTTCGTGGTAGAATTTCTCGTAATCCTCTTCGGTCAGGTCGGCAGGCTTGCGTGTCCATGCAGGAGTCGTGTCATTGATGATGTTTTCCTCGTCCAACTCGACCTGCTTGCCCTCTTTCCACTCTTTCTTCTTTCCGAATGCAATTTCTATCGGGAGGAACTTGCAGTATTTCTTGAGCAGCCCTTCGATGGTAGCGTCTTCCAGGTACTGCGAGAACTCATCGTCTATATGCAGCACGACATCTGTTCCGCGCTCCGCTTTGATGGTATCGTCCATCGTATATTCGGGCGAACCCTCACAGCTCCAGTGTACCGCTTTGGCATCCTCTTGGTACGACTGCGAGAAGATCTCCACTTTCTTCGAAACCATGAATGCCGAGTAGAAACCGAGTCCGAAATGTCCGATGATGGCTTCCGTCCGGTCTTTGTACTTGTTGACAAACTCCTCCGCGCCGGAGAAAGCAATCTGGTTGATGAACTTGTCCACTTCTTCGGCGGTCATGCCGATTCCATGATCCGAGACGGTCAGCGTTTTCTTTGCTTTGTCGATGGTCACGCGTACGCGCAGATCACCCAGGTCGCCTTTGACCTCTCCTACGGAGGACAAGGTTTTCAACTTCTGGGTCGCATCAACGGCATTACTGATTAACTCACGAAGAAAAATCTCGTGGTCCGAATACAAAAATTTCTTGATGACGGGGAAGATGTTATCACTCGTTACCCCAATATTTCCTTTATTCATATCGTTTGTTGTTAGTTTACTAATTTGTATTGTCAATTATCCATTATCAATTCCCGTGCCATAGTGCTTTCCTCTGCCAAAATGTCAGTCCCTGTTCACGACAAGAGGCGTACAGGTTTGCCCTGTGCGCCTCTTTGACCGTATTGTATCCGTCTGTCATTCGGTTAGCTTGTCTCTTTTAAGGAACCTGCTCGGTTTGATTATTCTCCACGCCAAGTACAGCATCGCCAGAACGAGGAGTATGAGCGGTTCGCCGACGGGTGTATCCAACTGACCAATTGGAGGGTCGGTAGGTCTGTCCCATGGGCCTTTTCGCAGCATGTTGTTCTGCGGAGCATATGCACCCGGCGCAGTCAATTCGGCGGTATAGGATGTAGTACCCACTACCGGCGTGAAGGCGGAAGAGGAGTGAAACTCGTACCGGGGGCGGATATCATTACTCATCGTCGGGTTGGTCTGCCACGCGGAGGGCTGCGCAGGCTG
Organism: Paludibacteraceae bacterium; assembly: GCA_905233375.1. Classification (GTDB taxonomy): domain Bacteria; phylum Bacteroidota; class Bacteroidia; order Bacteroidales; family Paludibacteraceae; genus Colicola. The sequence goes on from CAJOEJ010000005.1 coordinate 12,200, forward strand.
ATTATAGATTCCTGCAGCGAGCGGAGCAGCACAAGCCATCAGCCAAAAGCCGATAGCTATGATCCATCTGTATGTGCCTGAATATCTCTGCATGGTTTATCTCACTTTCTGTCCGAACATCGTATATACATGCCCGTTACGCAGGATGAATACCTGTCCGTTGTGTACGATTTTTATTGCCTGTTCATTATCCGCACCGATGTGTTCCAGTCCGGTCGGTATCTCCGAGTTGTTGCCGAGTTTATATCCGCGCCGGCGTATGTAATAGCGTTTCAAATGGCTCTCCTGCGGAGTCTCTATGTCTATGTAGATACCATCGACGATGTTCCGACTGAAATCCAGAACAGCGTCGTAGAACTCCAGCGGTTCCTCTATGTTGTTCACGCCGGTGAACCACAGACGGGTCGTCTGGTCATACGGCAGGTCGCTGATGTAGAATGATACCGGCACATTGACAATGGAGTCTCTGAGGTCAATACTTAATCCCTTGTTTCCTTCCGCTGCGTAGATATTGAATGGCGTAGCGGGTGCGTTCACCATCGAGAAGTCGTCGATACAGATGGTAGTAAGTACGGCATCTTCCCCCTCGCGTACCTCCGGGTGGTATCCTTGTCCGAGCAGCAGACGGGAGGTACATATCGGCGAGACAGGGTTGATGGCGGTGATGGTCATGATACCTTTGTTAATTGGAGGAACCCCTCCCGACCTCCCCTCAATGGAGGAGATGGATTTGTGCCGTGGAGCGGGCGGACGGACGATAGCGCCCGCGTCGGTCACAACACGGTTGGCATTGAGCGTTATATCCAGATTCGCAGCCGCTGATTCGTCCGCTTTCATGACCACGATCGCCCGCATCGGAGGCAGGTAGCGCCAGCGGTTGTTGATGGTATTGGAGGTTTCGTCCGCGGCGTCTTTGGTGACCTGGGTATAGACACTTGCGCCCAGGCTCTCGTCCATATAGTGGAACTCCTCCTTGAGACTGTTGTCGGCGATGAAACCCCATATGTCGATATATCCCATCGTGGGGTTTCCGAAGACGAAGGACGATGAACCGCCGGGGTTGTCATTATGGATCCTGTACGCCTGCGCATCGCGGGTGAACGCCAGCTTGCCGGCTTCTCCGCTACCTCCTGCCCGTTTGTCCAGGGTGTCGCGCAATGCCAGCAGGTTCGACTCATAGCGGTCGTTTATCTGCTCGCCGTACGTGCCGAAATAGTAGTATATATCATCGTTCTTCGGGAGCCGCACTACGGCATCGTTCTCCGCTGCGGTCAGCGAGTACACCGCCCATCCTTGTGCCGGCATCAAAGGCAGCGTCATGGCGTTGGTCACTCTGGACCAGTCGGCATCCGCCGTACGGACGGAGTCTTCCGCATTATGGTTGATGCGTCTGGTCTCGCGGCTGTAAACGGACAGCCAGAAGGACGCATTGCCGGTATTGTAATTGCGTCCGTTCGCATCGAACGTACCGACAGACCAGTACTTTGTCTCTCCGGAAAGGTCGGTATTCGCCATAAACAGGTCACCGCTTATCAGTCCGGTCAACGGCGCGGAACGGAACGCCCATTTGTCAAACGGCATGGTCATGTCCGCCACCACCACGTCGCAGGTCAGGCGCTGTTGCTGGCTTATCGCCGCACCCTGCATGAAGCGGATGTCATCGCATATGTTGTAACTGAATCCTACCTGCTTGACGGAGTCTTGCGGGGAGATAGCGCCCGGGTCCGGCAGATGGGGGTAAGGCATGCCTTCCGGAACCTCCATGATAATGACATCCGTAACCGGCAGCGGTGCAAACCGTCCTATATTGGGAATGGTGTCATTGTTGGCGTCAACGCCTATCCAGTTATCCGGATTGTTCCATTGGTTGTTATCCGGGCTTTGCGGAGCCCAACGCAAGTAATCGGGCACAATACCGAGCGTGAACGGAACGGTTCCTACCGGACATCCGTCATTATCCGTCAGCGAGCCGGTCAAACTCTGCATAAGGATTGCGAAGGTATAGTGATATCCCTGACGCATCTGATAGTTGTTGGACGGGGAGGGACGAAGGACGATATCTTGTCCGTTGACGTAGTAACCTGAGTTGTCGCCTCCGAAGTTATATACCCTGTCCGGCTCCAGGTTCAATCGGTGGACACCTGCATAATAATCGGGGTCATTGGTGGACATGAGCGTGACCGAATGGAGCGCCGCAGTAGTCATGATGGAGTCGATGTAGAGGCTGAACTGGTTATTGGCGGTTCGTTCGTTCATCAGAACCACTACCGGCAGGTTCATCTGTGTCGAGTCGCGCTTGATACCGCCGACAATCAGCGGTATACCGCCGCCATTGGAGGGCTTGAGCTTGATAACCATCGGCGTAGGACATACTTCCATGTTGTTCTTGTAGATGTCCTCCGAACCGGTACCCAAAATCGGGAAGATCACATACTGCAATGAGTCACCCATTGCCACCGTGGCGGTCATCTGGGATTGATATAGCGTCAGGAAACCGTTGTTCACCAGATGCGATAGAATGACATATGGGTCATAATGGCTTCCGGGGGGCGGCTCTTCCGTGTCGTTGATGCGGACATGCTCATTCTTTTGTACATTCAGCATGTTGTTATGGTTCACCTCCGTCAGGCTACGGGCGAACTGGTTGACATTCGTCACCGTTTTCGCCTCACACCGCAAGATATCCTTGATGACTTTCTTGATATCGCTGTATTTGTATCCGTAGCGCGCCAGACTGCTTACATCCGATGTGTCTCCGTATAGCAGCCAGTCGTTGGTACACGAGCCGTTGACATCCAGCGGGGCAATACTGTCCAGGAACAGCGAACCTTTGACGCGTACGCTCAGGTCATACGTGGCGTTGGCGCATAGTTTGGTCACGTTCGGGTCTTCTTTCTCCTCGTTGTCTAGCATCAAAATCATTCGGTTCGTCACTTTCAGGTCACTGGTCATGGCGCACTTGCTACTCATCAGTCCTTCGTTTTCTGCCGACAGACGCACCGTGTAGGTGTTGTCCGCCGTCATCTTGGCATTGTGGATGACGTACAGCACAGGACGGATGATGCCGTCCAGATTCTCGTACAGATAGCCCATGTTGAAGAACGTATCTGTCTTTTCTTCCAGGTAACGCTGGAATGTCGTGTCAAACCGCTCTACGAAATCCGACAGATTGACGAAGATGGAGTCTTTGCCGGTCGGCACGTAGTCGTGTTTCGGCATCGGAATATGTCCGGATATGGTATCCGGTTTGCTTGCCTTGCCCGGTCGTATCGCCTCATAGAGGTAGCCGTCTATCATCGGAACGAACGTGGTGTCGTTCGTCTTGGATGTCTGCTGAACGGTGTAATAGACGTTGTTGCCGTTGTAGGTCAACGTATCGATGAAGCCCTGATAATCGACACGAAGCACGACATGGATAACCGAGTCATTCTTGATGTCATCCACACACTTGGTGTTCGCCTGATAGGCAATCAACGGCGGCTTGGTGGCGAAAACGCACATGTCGTCAATGATGAAGTCGTTGCCGTCAAAGTCGGACGCCATGTTGTATATGCGGACGCGGAAATGATCATAAGTCTCTTTCTGCTTGATGGGGAAGTATATCTGGCTCCACTGGTTGGACGGCTTGATATCACCGGTCATATACGTGGAAATATCCTCCCATACCGTGTCGTTGGCTGAACCTTGCACGGATATGGTGAAGTTCGGGTTCGCCTTGCCGCTCTGGTTGCTCGGGTTACCGACAAAGGCGGAGAAGTACATCTTCTGTCCTTCGCACAGTTTCGTTTCCAGAGAGAGGGCGGCCACCTGTCCGGAGGAGTTCATGCCGTCGCAGTATATCATGTATCCGTTCTCCGCGCCGCCGTGCTGCTCCATCTTATGCCAGTAGTTGGAGTAGGGGATACGGTTAATCAGTCCGTACTCTCCCACACCCGGGAAATTCGGCGCGAAGTCATTGTGGTAGCGGTTGTCGGGGATGTCAGGGCGTACCGGATAACTGTATCCGTACGAACCGTCACCCCAAGGCAGCGGGTGCGGATAGACCTGATAGTCCTTGCCCGGCTTGATGTAGTCGAAGTTCAGACGCTCCAATATCTCGTAGTTCTGCTCAATCTCATCGTTCGTGATGAGCGCTTTCGTTACGCCGCTTTTGGTGGTCTCCTGCAGCGGGCCGAACTTACGCGGGTTATGGTACATAATCTTGTATCGGCAGATGTTGAACCAGTAATCGCCCGGCTTTTCGAGAGGAGGCATGGTCAAATCCGCTTCATTGAAGACAGAAGCCACGCTGTGTGCGCGCAGACAGTAATAGACGGTGTCGGACGAGTTGCCGGACAGACTGGTCTTGGCAGGCACATTCAGGAAATCGTCATCTACGGTAATCGGGTGGTTACAAGGTGTGTAGGTCTGGGTGGAAGGATCGTAGGTGAACCACATGCAATCCACATCCCATCCGCCGCACCAGATCATCGTGTCCTGACGACTCACGCCATCTTCATCGGGCGTGCTCCAACTGGCGGTTGACCAGTTGTCATCGCGCATGTAGTAACCCAAAAGTGACTCGGAGTGTCCTTTCTTGGTCAGGTTATCGTATATATAGCGCTGCTCGGTACGGAGCAGCAGACGGTTGCCGATAGGCGCCATCACCTCATGATCCTCCATGTATCGCATGTTGCGATAAGAAGAGGCTATTGTATCCTTGTATCCTTCCAGAATTTCCGCCATTTCGGTCCACGGACGGAGTTCGAACACTTCGCGGAGCGACAGGGTAGGTTCAATGATGTTTTGCATCGTATCCAGCACAGCGGTATCAATCTGGTTGACATGCGCCATAGATAGCGGCAGGTTGTCGTAGTAGTTACCCAGGTCCACCACATACGTTACCGTCTTTTTATTAATGGGCGGTACTACCTGCGGCGATTTGGCAGGCGGATCGACCTTGGTAGCATATTGCACAGACGGATAATGGAATACCGTGTAGCGACCCATCGTCACGAGTTTCTTACCCTTCGACGGGTCTTCCGGGTCCACAAGAACCGAGTCACCAATGATGCGGAATGGGTAGTTGAATTTACCTACGTTTCGCGGCGGGGTAATCCATAATGAGTCGAGGATATCCATGTCGCTGCAGTCAAAGTCGTTCTCGTCTTTACCTTCGCGGTACCAACGCCACCAGCCGTAGAAACCGCGCTCTCGAACAGGCAGTTCGACAGCCTGGTTTACTTTGCCGTAGTTGCCGGGGTTGTAGTAATAGAGAATACGTTTGTTCTCATGCGTCTGTTGACGGCCGTCCGGCATCAAGGGGTCGCCCGACGCACCCGCACTATGTACCAGCGTCTGGTTGTTGGCGTATTGGAAGAAGCTGGGCTGCGATACGGTCAACTTGAAGTTGGCGTAACGATAGTCATATCCTTCGGAGCCGTCCACATCGACAATGTATGCAAAATAGAGAGTGGCTGAACGCGGCGAACGAATACCGTTTTTCAGACACTTCATCGTAACGGTACTATCGCCTATGGCGCTGATCTCGCACCAATCCGGTTTCTTACCATACTCGTCCACCAGACGGATTTCTGCAAGGGAGGGATTCCCAAGATGCATTTCGTCCGTCAGGTTATCGGTCTCGGAAGCGACATACTTAACAACGTGACCATCCGCATCCAAGGTGTTCGTTCCATGACGATAGACCGTCGACAGGTAGAAGGTATGGGTAGAGTCGGCTCCTACGCCGGTAGGTAAAGTGGCAGGGAAAGTGAAGTTGTATTCTTCTCCCTCCGGCACGCAGACGAGCGAGTCATAGGGTGCCGTGTGATAGGTCTTGCGGATCAACGGAATCTTGAGGCAGGCGTCGCTAAGCGAGGTGAACGAACTCCAGTCGCCTTTGAACCGATAGTCCGGCGGCGTTCCGCCTTGCAGACCGACCGTCACTCGCAGCGTATCAACGATATTGACGTACTTGCCGTCAATGGTCACATCCATAGGACTGGAGCCAGAAGGCGTGATGGTGGAGGTGAAATTCGTGGTCGTCCTGTTCAAACCGCTCAGCGGCTCCGGTGAGCCATCAAAGTCTCGTCTATCACGTATCGTATCTACCGTGTACGTGAGTTGCCATATTTTTTCCGGATTTGTCAAGTTAGCCAGACTCGATTCGTCCTGCCGGCAGACATACACTTTCTTGTTATCCAGCAGCATGGAGTACTCATGGTAGGCCTTGAAAGCCGTTTGGACGGTTACCGGCGAAGTACTGTTATAACCGAACTCGACGCTCGGATGGTCCGGATACGTGCCGTTATTCTGGATGTTGAATTCGTCCAAGAGATAACTCCACGAGAACGTGGAAGCCTCCTCTTTATTCGTTACAAATTCAAGAGATGTACCGTTAAACTTCAGCCAATGGGGAGTAGGACCGTAGCTCAATCTGACCTGTTCCTCATAGTTGGCATTATCATTGGCATAGGTATTGACTATCTCAAACGTCAAGGTGGAGGGACTTTCGGGAGCACTTACTCCGGCTGTATACGGGTCAGAGCCGCTGACAGCGAAGGATTTTCCTACGCCGTACTCCGTATTAAATGTTATATTATTGCCTGTAAACGAATATGTCCACGGGGTAATATACCTCGCATCATTGTTCTTTGCATTGGCGGAACCTTTGATCAGTTTGGTCTTGATGTCGTTCAGTTTGTACAGTGTGAGGCTGTTTTGGGTGAACTCGCGGTAAATGAGTCCGTCCTCTCCTGCCATGATGAAATAGCGTCTGCCTGTTGTTTTATCCACTACCGACCATACCAGTTCGGTGCCGGAAAGGGCGGCTTGCATCAAAGGCACGCGTAACGAGATTGCCTCGCCGGCAATGGTAACCGAGATATTGAGTGTGTCGCGGTCCGCTTTCTCCGTGTTCTGCGCTTTGGTGGTCAGTCGGATACCGGTAGCGGTTGTCGCGCTGATAGTGAAAATTACATCTCCGCCGGTCAGCGTGCAGGTGGCACTCGTTAGATCGAGGATCGTCGTCGTGTCCTTGGTGGTGACGATATCCTCGCGGATGACGTTGTCCTCGGCGTCCAATAACTGACGGTAGGTTTGTTTCTCCAACGTGAAGTTCAGCGTCTGCGACTGCGATGCCAACGGACTGAAGTTATAGGTCTCGTGCTCCGGCTTCAGCATCAAACGCGTCTGTACAGCGCCATAGTGATAAGTCTTGGTTTTCACAAGAATGTCGCGATAACGCGAACCGTCCTTCTTTACATGTACACCCGGTGCTCCTTTCTTCCATCTGCCGTAATAGTCCTTAACCTTACTGAGGGGCGCAGGACGAAGCCATACGCGAAGCGTATCTCTGATATCATCCTCAAAGTCACCGATAGGGCTGGATGCGCCGCTGTAGATATTGCAGCAGAAGCCGTTCTCCGTCTCCTCCATGATCACGCTGTCTCCCTCGGCAATCCGGCCCGCTACTGCTGAACGTTTGTCGTAGATATATTGGAACGTGTGTGTCAAACGATAATCCTGCGACAGACGCAACTCATTGGCATTCGTGATGGTCTTATCCGGATTCGGGTGGAAATAGATGGTATCGCCACCCACTTTCATTTGAGCAAGCAGTTGCTTACCTATCAGTTTCGACCAAACCTGTTGCATCGAAGGCTCGGTATGATAGTCAAACGTAATCGATTCCGTCCAGGGAATGGTAGCATCCGTTGTGTCCGGCAAAATGACATAATACCCATCCACGACGCCCACACCGGAAATCATAAAGGCGGTGCTGTCTCCTGCTGCCACACCGTCGAACTGATTCGTGGTCGGATCATATTTGACATTGGGCTTGTCGCTATTACTACGCACACTCTTTGTAATCACGCCTTCTACCCTATGCAGATAGTGCGTGGAGTAGATGCGGGTGCTATCGACACAGGCGTTAGCGGGCGTAGGCCAACCTTTGGTCGATGTGAATAGACCCGCCCAGGTGTTGTTGGCAATGATGGTATTCGGGTCGGTATAGTACAAACCTAAATACTCATCGCCGTTCGGCTGGTAATCCTCATAGAAGGTAAGCGAGTCCCTGGCGCCTTTCATCGTTTCATGCTTCGGATCCAGTACATATTCGTTGGTTCCGCACTCTACACATATACCTTCATTACCTATAATCTTGTACGATGTGAGGTAATTCGGATCGGAGTTATCGGCATTGCCGATACCTTGACGCACGTTGGTCCAGTCGTTGTAATAACGGGCACGGGCGTAACGAGGTGCACCACCCGGATGCGTCAGGAAGTACCGCTTACCGTCCTCTTTGAGGAAAGAGACAGCGACGTTAATGCTACCTTTATATCGTGCTTGCGCATAGAGTTCCAGCACGCGCTTACCCTCCACTTCTGGTACGGTACTAAAATCCACCACATCGCCGATGGCGTAAGAGGTTCCGGAGCCGTCGGCTGCAGTGTTCCAACCGAGGAACTCATAATCGCCCAACAAACGAGGGGCCTGTACCGTCACGGTGGATTCATCCTTAACAGCATGCTGGTCCGGAATCTGTGTACCGAAGTGGCCATTGTTGTTGTAGTGGATATATTTGTCGGCTTCTGCCTCTACAAACACCATACCGCCATTCTTCGACGGATCGGCAACGTTGATTTGTGCCCAACCGGACTTGCCGTTACATGACTCACCTGTACTTTTTACAAGCACGGTATTACCAACTATCATCTCACTCCAGCCGCTGATGTCCGCCCCCGGGTCCGTCTCGCTGAACTCCGGACCGGTCTGCAAGGTGGCTTTAATGGTCAGAGCGCCCCACGCATCTGTAATGGTCCACATTTCTTCGGAGGTCCAGATGGTACGGTCCGCGTTCGGAATCATCTTTACGTTCGTTCCCGTGCTGACTTTCAAGAAATAACCCGCCGGCTCAAACGCCACGCCTAAGTTGTCCTCGCTCGAGGTCGTATCAATCGCCATGTAGCCGAATGCATCCTTGGTAGGTACGTATGCCTTCGGCTGATCTTTCAATGCCCGGATGCGCAACGAATCGATGGAGGTGAATACGGATTTGGACTTGTTGCTGCCTAAACTATCTCCGGTATAATAGTGATTGTTGTAGCCCACATAGTAATAGACACTGTCCCGATCCGGCACTTTTATTCCCCGGGTCTGGAAGAAAGAAGTGTCTGCAAACACACGCTCCATGCACTCGAAATGGTCCAGTGTATAGATTTTGCGCCAAGTAGAGAATGACGTCATATTGTCCGCATTACGGTAGCGCAGGTAATCCTGTGTATCCCAGCCGAAGAAATACGAAGGACAGGAATTGAACTCTTTCTCGCCCAATACGTACAGACGGAAAATGGTACGCGGTGTCGGTTTGTGCTTGTTGTCCGCAAAAGCATATCCCGCCATACCCGGCGTGAGGGTAAAGTCGCCATTGGCGCATTTTATGTTGCTAAGCGTTGTGTTGAAGGTTACCAACGATGCATTCGTATAAGTGTTCGGCGTGTTGAAACGCGGAATGTCGAACCAATACACCTCGCGGTACGTCATGCCGGCAAAGCCCGTTCTCATATTTCCGTCAAACGCCCATGTCGGTTCTCCGACACTGCCGTCACCTCTATGCCGCCTTTCCGCCGTATGGCTCGCGTTCAAGGTGCTGTTCGGGTCCATGTTTTCCGTGGCACGCACGGTCGGCACGACGAACACCACATCGCAGAGGTAGGAACTGTTCTTGTTGTTGGACAGGCATCCCAGGTACTTGAAGGCACTGGTGGAGGTCGGTGTACCCGACATCAGGGTATAACCGCTCGAACTCCACATCGTATAACTGATACCGCCCAATGCGTAGTCCACATTGCTCTTGACACGCGTCAATGGCGCATCAATCGTCCAGACAGATGCCTCGGACGGCACAGTCGCACCCTCTGTTTGCGGAATGAGGCGCAGTTCATGTCCCGCTTTATATTTGAATCTGCCGCCCGTATAACTGGGGTAATGGCACACGAAATATTCTTCGCCAGGATCCTCTTCTCCGTCACCGTCTGTATCAATCCATACCGACAGCAGGAATTGGTCATTCTGCTTGAAATCAACGACCAGACCCGCATCTGTCGGCGTAAAACCTACACCAAACACTTGTATCGGAACAAACGTCAAAAGTCCCAATAAAACCGCTGCAATCTTCCTTCTTGCGTTCATTATATACCTTTGTTTTTCTGTCTTCGTTACACGATGTATAGTTGCATACGCACATGTCCGGCGCTCGGCTTGGAAGCGTCGCACGGAGAATGCTTTTTTTCGTCAAAAACACTCATCTTCAACGAAATAGTCTGCAAAGGTACTGCTTTTTTTTTATATATGCAAAAAAAATTGCACTTTTTTCTTAAAAAAATGTATAAAAGCATGTTTTATAGGTACAAAGGGACAAAGGACAATGTACAAAGGCATAAAAAAACAGCCCGCATTGCTGCGAGCTGTTGGAAAGTGGTTCCCTAATAGCGGATAGGTACTATCCGGTAGGAAATCTTAAAGGCGATTAGAAGCGGATACCGGTTGCATCGTAACGGACACCGTTCTTGATGATGACGAGTTTTCCGTTCTCGATCATCTTGACAGCCTTGATCTCAGCGTCGGTGTTGTCAATAGCAGCCGGATAGATTACTTTAGCTGCATAGATGCAGTTGTAATGCCAGTCATCGCCACCCTGATAGTCCGGACGGAAGTAGATGACATACTCGGCGTCCTCATTAATAACATAGTTGTCGCCCTCACCAGGATACCACGTAGAGGTTTCACCGGAGATGCCGATCACTTTGAGCTCATCCGCTATATGCAGTACAATACCCTCCAGCATGTACTCACCCTCAGCTTCCGGATTAGCCTTGAACTGATAAGCCTCGTCTGCAGCCCATCCGTTGAAGGAACCAACGAGGTAGTATCCATCTTCCAGTTGCGGAGTCGGAGGAACGACACCACCCTTGCGAACTACGTTGAGCAAGGTAACATACATAGCGGTGTTGCCATGACGAGCAAGGAGCAGCGAATCCTGATCAGTCTCCAAGATGTAGGTCTGAACGATAGGCTCTGCAGCAGAGGTACGACCGTTGATCGTCGAAGCAGAGTCAGTACGCCACAAGCGGGTTGTACCATCAGCAGCAAAGAAATCTACCATGCAATATTTGGTATCATCATTATTGTTGAATACAACTGCTACGCTGATTTCATCGCCAGCCATAAATCCACCCTCTGCCGGCTTGATAGCCAGACGGTTAGCAGAACTGCTAAACTTAACAGAAGGAACTTCATCGGTGTTGGTATGAATCTTAACGTTAGCAGCCTCTGCTCCATTCAGGATCGAAATACCGACTTCAGCAGCCCAGTCGTAGATGGTTTCAACTTCCTCAACGGGCTCATCCTTCAGGATGACGAAGGTACAACCAGCAGCGAACTCCGGAGTGCTGTAGTATTTGGTAAGCGAACCTGTAACAGCTACTTTGTCACCTACCACAGGAGCTTCCTCTTCGCTTGCGCAAGCAGCGTGGTAAGCCTGAAGCACTTCACCTCCATCCTGGGTGTCCGCCATCCAGAAAGTAATGTTGTGATACTGGTCACTATAAGCGGTTTTGATGCCGGTTACATAGCCCTCGATGGTATAAACAGCACCGTCGTTGTAAGGTTCGTTGTTAGCAGAAACGCTCATCGCAGCGGCAGCAGCTTCAACGCAGTTGGTCGGAGCAGCAAGCGGCTCAACAACAGCTACAAAGAGGCAGTTATAGTACCAGTCTTCGCCACCTTGTCCGTCCGGGCGGAAGTAGATATTATACAAGCTATCTACCTCAATTACATAGTTAGGTGCGTTGTCAGGATACCACGTGGTGGTCTCTCCAATGACACCAATTACTTTGATAGAATCCTCTGCGGACAATGCAACATTTTCCAGCATATACTCGCCGGCATTCTCAGCATTCGCTACGAACTTATAATCAGCGTTTGCCGTCCATCCGTTGAACGAACCAACGAGGTAGTAATCAGTTACGACAGCATGCTCAAGAATCATGAAAGTACAACCTGCTGCGAACTCGGGAGTAGAACCATACTTGGTGAGTTGACCGATAACTTTCACTTTGTCACCTACAGCAGGAGCATCTTCCTCGCTTGCGCAAGCAGCGCGGTAAGCCTGAAGTACCTCACCGCCGTCCTGGGTGTCTGCCATCCAGAATGAGATGTTGTGATACTGGTCGTTGTAAGCGGTTTTGATCGAGGTTACATAACCCTCGATGGTATAAGTAGCGCCGTCATTGTAAAGTTCGTTGTTAGCAGAAACGCTCATCGCAGCAGCAGCAGCGGTAGCGCAGTCGGTCGGTTCTGCGATCGGCTCGTGGAAAACAAGCTGAGCATCAACCGTCTCGGTAGCGGGGTCGAAAGTGATCGTGAGGGAGTAGTCACCATCCTCAGCGATGTTTAGCACGTAGTTGCTGGTCGGATAAGCAACATCCCAGCTGTGGTTCTTAGCGACCTTGAACTCCAAAATACCCAGGTTGAGTGTCACTTCTTTCTGCCATTTGTAGATACCTCCTGCCAGAACCATGTCGTTGTCTGCGTTAGACGCATCCCAGGCGGTTCCGAAAGCAGAAGCAATGGAACCAGCTACGGTGAAGGTGTCCAGAGAAACCGGAGGAACTTCTCCGCCCTCAAGGGTGACAACGATCTGGGTAGCACGTACCTGATTCGACTCAGCGGTAAAAGTTACGCTGGTAGCAGAACCTGCCCACGTACCGGTATTACCATTCGGATCAAAGGTGTAACCATCCTGTGCGTTGAAGCAACCTGGACCGTACTTTGTCGTACCGTTAGCGGTGCAAGTAAAGACGATACTGGTGATGTTCGACGCAGCCGAAATCGTGATCGTCTGATTCTTAAAAATACGAATCTGATCAGAAGTAACAGTAGAGGCAGCAACAGCAACCGTTACACCTTCCTTCACTGTAGAGTAATCAGCGGATGTGGTTTCAGTAAAATCACCAGGGGTGATTGTCACCTGAGCCATCATGCTGCCTGCGAAAAGCACAGCAGCAATCAAAGAGAAGAATTTCTTCATGATTTTTTTTGATGAATTTGTTAAACAAAAAAGTTAATTATATAGTTGTTGTATGTTAATCGCCCATGTATGGTCGATGCGTTGTTTTTCCAAATCCGGTGCAAAGTTACTGCTTTTTTCTGACATACGCAAATAAATTTGCAGTTTTTTTGATTATAAATTTCAAAATCACGCGATATATACTATAAGTATATATAGATATGGGTGGGATGCGGTATTATCTCGGCTCCTTCTCGGCTCCTCCTTGACTCGCCCAATACCCGGTTCTGAAAAGAGGTTACTTTTTGTGAGCGGCGATGGATAGTTGGACCGAATTAAAGAGATTTTGCCAGATGATATACGCAGTCGCTCCCAATACGGCTAAAGGATGCAGGTACATCTGCGCCATCCATACGCCGAGGGAGGTGTTCTTTTGTCCGAACGCTTGTCCGGCTGTAATGGACGAGACGCCCGCCATGGTCTTGGGTGCAGCCGCGGGGTTGATGAGGACATCCTGGTAGTCCCGTCCTTTGGACGGCGCGGGCATGTGGTAGCCGATCAGTTTGCCGAGACCAAACTGCAACAGACAAACGACAAACGAACCGACAATGACCAGTATGATGTTCGAGATCTGCTCTGCAAAATTCTCTATGACCGTTTTCGTAACGACGGCTGTCAGGACAATAATGGACATGACCCACAGGTAGAAGGGAATGACCGCCAGTTTAGTTGGCAGAACGAACTCGCGATGGGTAAACCTATTATAACCAAGCCGCACTGCCCATGCTGCGAAGAAGGGCGTGAGCAGCAATGGACCTACACGACTGAGAATCAGCAGAAACGCTTCCCAAAAGGTCATGTCTGCCGCGGGGTTCACAATAGGGAAGAACGCTGGGACGATGATGGAGGTGGCAAAATTGGACAACAAGGTGAACGTTGTCAGATTCTGTATCGAACCGCCTAACTTGCCGGCAATAATGGGTGCGGCGGTGGCTGTCGGCATAATGAAGCATAACATCAGCCCTTGCGCCAGAATGCTGTTTCCTGTGAGCGCCATTAAAGCGTAATACACTCCCACCGCGAAACATAACTGAACCGCCAAAACGACTCCATGCCATTTATGGAGGCGCAGATCGAGGGGGTTAACCTTGCAGAAGGTGAAAAAGAGCATGAAGAAAATGAGCCACGGCAAGACCGGCTTGAGCGGTAGGAGCCATTGGTAACACAAGGCACCGATGAGCATCGAGAGCCAGAGGGCGTTGGAATCAAAGAATGTACGAAGTGACGATGTACAATGTACAAAGGATTTTTTCATGACCATTTTTCTACTATTTCGTCCATGATGGAGAATACTTCGTTGACTGTTTCGGCACGGAGGAGGGCGATGCGTGTCTGTTTGAAGTCGTTCAGCCCTTTGAAGACCGGTGAGGCGGCAAAATGGCGGCGTGAATGGACGATTCCTTTGCGCTCGTCGTTGCCACACCAGGCGATCGAAGCGAGGACGTGCTCCTTGAGGACTGATACTTTTTCGGACATCGTTCGGGGGAAGCCTACCCCCTGCCCCTCCCCGAAGGGAAGGGAGTTCGGATCCAGATGCGCTTTCATCTCTGCGAAGAGCCAAGGCGCTCCGAACGTGGCACGCCCTATCATGATGGCATCGACGCCGTACCGGTCGAAGCATTCGCGTGCGCGTTCGGGCGTACACACGTCTCCGTTTCCTATAATAGGTATACGTATGCGCGGGTTGTTTTTGACTTCTCCGATGAGTGTCCAGTCCGCTTCGCCGCGGTACATCTGCGAACGTGTGCGACCGTGAATGGCGAGTTCCTGGATTCCGCAGTCCTGGAGGGCGAGTGCCAAATCGAGGATGAAGAAAGAGCCTACCCCCGTCCCCTCCCTGAAGGGAAGGGAGGAAAGTCCAAGCGGATTATAACGCGGGAGGAGGTCGTTTTCATCCCATCCGAGGCGGGTCTTGCAGGTGACGGGTGTGTGGACGGCGTTGACGACGGCACGGGTGATCTCCAGCATCTTCGGTACGTCTTTGAGGAGTCCTGCGCCGGCACCCTTTCCGGCGACTTTCTTGACCGGACAGCCGAAATTGATATCGATGAAATCGGGGTGCGCCTGTTCGACGATGCGTGCGGCGTCCGCCATCGATTCGGGTTCGCGTCCGTAGATCTGAATGGCTACGGGTCGCTCGGCATCGTGGATGGTCAGTTTGCGGGTGGTGGAGGCGATATCGCGGACGAGAGCGTCGGCGTTGACGAACTCAGTATAGACCCGATCGGCACCGTACCGCTTGCACAACATCCGGAAAGCGGGATCGGTCACGTCTTCCATCGGAGCCAAATATAAGGGGTGATTGGTTATTGGTGATTGGTTATTGGTCATTTGTTCAGCGTCGGATAGGAGATACGGTGGTGGTGGATGGCGACGAGACGGGAGATGAAGACACGGCGGATGTCCTCCACATCTTTGAACGAGAGCGGTGTTTCAGCAAACTGCCCGTCCGCTATCTGGCTGTCTATCATCTGGTTAACAGCATTGGAGATGGACTCTTCGGTATATTCGGACAGACTGCGCGAGCGTGCTTCGATGGCGTCCGCCATCATGAGTATCGCCCCTTCTTTGGTCGAGGGTTTGGCACCGGGATAACGGAAGAGTGACTGGTCCACCTGCTCGCCGGGATGCGCGTTGCAGTAGGTGTTGTAGAAATAGCGCACGAGCGAATTGCCGTGATGGGTGGTAATGAAGTTAATGACCACTTCGGGCAGGTGGTTGCGCCGTGCTATCTTCTCTCCTTCGGCGACGTGTGCAATGATGATTTTCGCCGCTTCCCTCGGATCCATCTTCAGCAGCGGGTTTTCTCCACCGCTCTGGTTCTCCACAAAATAGAGCGGGTTGGCTATTTTGCCTATATCGTGATAGAGAGCACCTGTCCGAACGAGGAGTGCATTCGCCCCGATCGTCTTGGCTGCTTCGGAGGCGAGGTTGGATACCTGCATGGAGTGCTGGAATGTTCCGGGCGCCCGTTCGGCGAGCGTGTGGAGCAGTTCGGAGTTGATATCCGCCAGTTCGACGAGGGTGATAGACGAGATGAAACGGAAGATTTTCTCGAACGCGTAGATCAGTCCGTAACAACCGATCGTGAGCAGTCCGCAGATGAAGAAATCGAGGTACATCCACGGGTTGATGGCGGTCCAGACCCCTGTCTGCGCAAAGGAAATAGCGGTATATGCGACCGTCTGTGCGAGGAAGATCCATCCGGCAGTCTGTACGAGCTGGGCGCGGCGTGTCATGTCGGAGAGCGAGGAGACAGCCACCATTCCGACCACTATCTGGATAAAGAAGAACTCGACCGGTGCGGGCACGACGATAGAGGCAATGAGTACGGTGGTGAAATGCAGGTAGAGGGCGGTGCGGGAGTCAAAGAACACGCGGGTCAGGATAGGTACCCACGCAAAAGGAATGAGATAGACGGAGAGGTTGAACCGCAACGCCAGACACGACAAGGCAATGAGAATGAAAATCTGGATACAGAAGAAGATGACGGTGGATGTGGCGCGGATGTACTGGATACGGAAGACGTAGAGGAAGACGACGAACAGACACAGGAAAAGCGCTACGAGAATGGACTCGCCCAGGATGGAGAGGGTGCGCTGTTTGTTTCCGAGAGCCTCGTCATCGTACGCCGTCCGTAGCGACTGGAGTACCTGATAGGTGCGGTCGGAGACGATTTCCCCTTTCTCGATTATTTTCTCGCCTTTCTGTACCATTCCTTGTGTGGGTGAGAGGGTGGCGAGCAGTTTCTCCTGCATCGACTCGGTGAGCGCCGTGTCGCGGACGAGGTTCTGTTCGCAGGCGTATCCGTAGTGCTCGTACGCTGTCTTGGGGGTGTATATCTCGGAGAGAGGATAGGTTTTGTAGGTGGATCCTTTCTGCTGGATCGCCAGCCGGTTGAAGCCTTCCGACTCCATCCATTCCATCTCCTGAAGCGACACGACGGATATCTGGCGCTGCGTTCCGCGGATGTATTTGTAGCAGGGCGAGAAAGTGGACAGCAGTTGTTGCTGCTCTTTGTGCAGCTGCTCCTCGGTTTTGTAGATAGGGAAGTCAAAATCCGCCGTCAGGGTGGAGTATCCCCACGGTTTGCCTATCTCGTAGTGGTATCGGAAGGCGTTGTTATAGCGCGGGAACATGAGTACAATGACTGCTGCCAGTACGACAAAGGTCCCCAAACGAAGAATCGTCCGGATCTTTTTCGAATGGGTGAGGGGTAATAGGTAATTGGAGACTTTCATTTATCGTTTCTTTTTAAAAAAATCCTGCATAAGTGCGCGGCATTCGTCTTCGAGTACGCCGGCAGTGACGGTTGCTTTGGGATGCAACGCCCGCGGTGAGTAGGTGGCAAACCCGCGTTTGGGGTCGGGTGCGCCATAGACGATCCGTTTTATCTGCGCCCATCCGATTGCTCCAGCGCACATGACGCAGGGTTCGACGGTGACATAGAGGGTGGCGTCCGGCAGATATTTGCCTCCGAGGGTCTGTGATGCGGCTGTAACCGCTTGAATCTCTGCGTGCGCCGTGACGTCGGTGAGTGTCTCGGTGAGGTTGTGCCCCCGTCCGATGACCCGGTTCTGCGCGACGATGACGCATCCAACGGGTATCTCATCGGCGGCGAGTGCTTTCTCCGCTTCCAATAACGCCATCTTCATGAATTTCTCGTCTTCTTCAGTTCCCCGACGGCTCTCCGTCTCGGTTTTGTGGCAGAAAAGTGCCAGTTGCTCGGGATGGTCTTCGAAGTGGTTTCCTATGACAACGATATCCGCGCCGGCATCAAAGGCGGCGTTCATGGCTTCGGGGGTTCGTATACCTCCGCCCACGATGAGCGTGACGGTGGTATGAGCTCTGACCGCCTTGATTATTTCCGATGAAACCGGCGTTTTTGCCCCGCTTCCGGCTTCCAGATAGATGTATTGTTTGCCCATCATCTCGGCGGCTATCGCGGTGTCCACGATCCGGTCTGTCTGATCCTGCGGAATAGGCGTTGTCTGCGTGACGCGCATGGTGGATGTCTCCACTCCGCCATCGATGAGGATATAGGCGGTAGGAAGCACTTCGACGGACGAGTTGCGGATGGCTCCTGCCGCCCGGATCTGCTGATCTACAAGGTATTCCGGGTTTCGTCCGGAGAGAAGCGAGAGAAAGAGAATCGCGTCCGCTTCGGGGGTGAACTGGGCGGCGTTGCCGGGGAATAAAATGATGGGTAATTGGTGATTGGTGATTGGTGATTGGTGATCGGTGAGTGGTAATTTTTTCCTGAGAGCGCGGACAAAATCCGTTGTGTCCCCGCCGGTGGAACCGCCGACAAAGATATAGTCGGGGTGGCACTCTGCGGTGAAACGGAGTGCGTCCAGATTCGCCTTTTCGGGATCCAGCAGCAAGGCAAGACTATGTTTCTTTTTCATTTCCATTCAAAGGTCTCGACCATTTTGATGACATCCGTTCGGAGGTAGTTATAAACCGGTGCGAGCGAGTCGGCGTTCGGGGGACAGTTGCAGTAAACCGACGCCCGGAAAAAATGCCGGGTGGAGTCGGTGACAAAGAACTGGCAGGACGAAGCGGTGTTTCCCTCCAGATCAAACAACACGCCGTATACCTGCGCTTCGGGATGGCTGTATTCGCGTTCGGGGATCGCATTCGCGAAGGAGGCGTTGCGATAAACAAATTCCAAGGCATCGTTGGTCAGTTCGCGCAGGTTGTTGCGGACGGGTTTGTAGGAACAATGGATAGTGGCGTCCAGCGCGGGATAGTAGATATTGATCCACCAGGGCTCGTCTGTCCGCACACGGACATGTGCGTTTTTTGACAATGCGAAGGAGTAGGGGTAACGGCTCAGCGAGGGTTGCATTTCGCCGGCGGAAGGGTATTGGTCAAAAGGCATATACGCTGTGTCGGGTACGGCGATGCGGTAGTATCCGTAGGGCTTGGGGGTGCTGACAGAAGTGCATGCTACGCACATGAGCAATGCCAGACAGATCATGAGGACAATACTATTTTTTATTTTACAGCGCATTTTACTCCAAATTACGGTGCAAAGATAATACTTTTAATTGAAAATTGAAAATTGAAAATTGAAAATTTGCATTTTTGTACTCAATTTGCATTTTTTGTCAATAAAAATGTGCGCGCGCTTGCATATGTAAAAAAAAAGTTGTATCTTTGCGCCCGATTAGGCAAAAAGTATATTATGAACGATATTCAAAATAATTTCTGTGTCATTATGGCTGGCGGCATCGGAAGCCGTTTCTGGCCGTACAGCCGTGAGCAGAAACCGAAGCAGTTCCTGGATTTTTTCGGAACCGGTCGCAGTCTGTTGCAGATGACGGTGGACCGTTTCCGTCCGTTGATCCCGATAGAGAATGTGTTTGTGGTGACGAACAAGGCGTACAAGGATATCATCCTGGAGCAAGTGCCGGATATGTCGGAGAGCCAGATTTTGTGCGAACCTGCTCGCCGGAATACGGCGCCGTGTATCGCGTATGCAACGAATCGCATCCGCTCTAAGGTACAAAGTGACAAAGGACAAAGGACAAAGGACATCCGCATTGTGGTGGCGGCAAGTGACCATCTGATTTTGGAGGAGGAGAAATTCCGCCGGACCGTTCAGCATGCATTTGATTTCGTCGGGGAGAACAAAGCCATTTGTACCTTAGGTATGCAGCCGACCCGTCCCGAGACCGGATACGGATATATTGAAGTACAAAGGGACAATGTACCAAGTACAAAGGATATTTTCCCCGTCAAGCAGTTCCGGGAGAAGCCGGATTTAGAGACGGCGAAGGGATACCTGGCGAGCGGCGACTACCTGTGGAACAGCGGTATTTTTGTCTGGAGTCTGGAGACGATCAGCGAGGCGCTGGACAAATACCTGCCGGAGGTGGCGGATATCTTTGCGAAAGGCGCAGGGGTCATCGGAACCCCGGACGAATCCGCATTCATCGACGAGTATTTCCCGAAATGCCCGAATATATCCATTGACTATGCGGTGATGGAGAAAGCGGACAATGTGTATGTGTTGCCGTCTTCGTTCGGCTGGAGCGATTTAGGTACCTGGGGCAGTTTGTACGAGTTGAGCGAGAAAGACGGGAACGGGAATGTGAGTCTGCACAGCGAGGCGCATTTCTATGAGGCGGAGCGCAATATAGTGGTGCTGGAGCCCGGCAAAGTGGCGATCGTGCAAGGAGTGGAGGATATGATTATTGCGGAGCAGGACGGCGCATTGCTCATTTGCAAGAAAGCGGAGGAGCAGCGTATCAAAGAATGGGTGAAATAAAAAACGAGCGATTCAAACAAAAACAATTTACTTAATATTAAATCACATCATGAGTTATCTGAATTTTGACAAGACAGTGCTTGTTAATCTGGAGCGGTCGCTTCAGAAGGAGATGATTCGGACGAACCGTGCGGGTGTGTACAATTCGACCACGCTGGTGGATTGCAACACACGCAAGTACCATGGTCAGCTGGTGATGCCGATTCCCGAGCTGGGCGAGGACAATTATGTGCTGCTCAGTTCGCTGGACGAGACGGTGATCCAGCATGGCGCGGAGTTTAACTTGGGTCTGCACGAGTACGGCGAGAACCATTTCAGTCCGAACGGACACAAGTACATCCGCGAATTTGACTGTGAGTTGATTTCGCGAACGACGTATCGTGTAGGAGCGATGGTTCTTCAGAAAGAGCGTCTGTTAGTTAGTTTCGAACCGCGTGTGCTGATCCGTTACACGCTGTTGGAGAGCGGCAGTCCGACGATCTTGCGTTTCCGTCCGTTTCTGGCGTTCCGTAGTGTGAACGAGCTGACGCACGAGAACCCGCTGGCTAATCCGAACATGGACGACTGCGAGAACGGCCGTTGCAACCGGATGTACCCGGGTTTCCCGAATCTGTACATGCAGTTCAGCAAAGCGGTGGAGTATCACCATGACCCGCAGTGGTACAAGGATATCGTCTATCGCAAGGAGCGGGAGCGCGGTTATGCGTTCAAAGAGGACCTGCTGGTTCCGGGTTATTTCGAGTTGCCGATGAAGAAAGGCGAGAGTGTCATCTTCGCTGCGGGTGTGACCGAGTGCAAGACGGCGCAGTTGAAAGCCGTGTGGAAGAAAGAGCTGGAGCGCCGCAACCGTCGCGAGGATATGTTCTCCACGCTGAAGAACAGCGCAAGCCAGTTCTACAAGCGTGAGGGCGACAAGTGCTATCTGTTGGCGGGCTTCCCGTGGTTCAAGGCGGACGCCCGTGCCACGTTCTTCAGTGTAGCCAGCTGTACGCTGGATATCGACCGCCCGGAGTACTGGGACGCTATCATCAACAAGACGGCGATCGACGAGATCCTGAAATTCATGAGCAACCGTGGTCACGAGGTGAAGATGACCGGAATGGACGAACCCGACGTGCTGTTGTGGTTCATCCGTGCCTGCCAGAAATACGCCCATAAATACACGGTTCGCGAGGCGGCGGAGTTGTACGGCGAGTTGTGTCTGGAGATCGTCAAGTGGTACCGCAAGCAGAACCATCCGCGTGCCAAACTGCATCAGAACGGTTTGCTGTGGGTGGACGGTACGCAACGTCCGGCAACGTGGATGAACGCGACCGAGAACGGCTGGCCGATCGTACCGCGTACGGGCTATGTGGTAGAGATCAACGCGTTGTGGTATAACGCAATGCGTTTCACGGCGGAGATGCTGCGCGAGATGGGCAAAGAAACGAGTGCCGACCTCATGGAGTATCAGGCGGAGATCACGAAGGACGCGTTTGTCAAGACGTTCTGGAACGGACTCTATCTGAATGACTATGTGATAGACAACTACGAGAACCGCGAGGTGCGTCCGAATATGATCTGGGCGGTAGGTCTGCCATACAGTCCGCTGGACCGCAAACAGCAGAAAGCGGTGGTGGATATATGCACGAAGGAGCTGCTGACACCGAAGGGTCTGCGCAGTCTGAGTCCGAAGAGCGGATTATATCATCCGTACTACGGGAGCGATGCGGCGGAGCGCGAGCGTGCGCTGTTCAACGGCATCGTATGGCCATCGACCATTACGGCGTACTCACGTGCCTATATGAACGTGTACAAATACAGCGGTGCGAGCTTCATGGAGCGTCTGCTGGTCGGTTTCGAAGCCGAGATGGACGAACTGACGATCGGTACGCTCAGCGAGTTCTACGAGCCGAACCCGCCTTACAAGGGACGCGGCGGTATGAGCAGCGCACCGTGCGTAGCGGCAGTCATCAGTGTGATGGATACCCTTAAGAAATATCAATTAGCCGAGAAAGAGGCTCAAGAAAAGGAGGCACAACAATGAAAGCGTTAATGTTCGGCTGGGAGTTTCCCCCTCATATCTTAGGTGGTCTGGGAACAGCGAGTTACGGTTTGACCCGCGGTATGAGTGAGCAGAAAGATCTGGAGATCACGTTCGTTATCCCGAAACCGTGGGGCGACGAGGACCAGTCTTTCCTGCGTATCATCGGTGCAAACAGTATTCCTATCGTTTGGAAGGATGTGGACTACGACTATGTGCGTCAGCGCATGGAGGGAAAGATGAGTCCGGAGGAGTTCTACCATTTCCGCGACGGTATCCGTTATGACTACCGCCGTATCGGTACGGATGACCTCGGATGTGTCGGTTTCTCGGGTCGTTATCCGGACAACCTGATCGAAGAGATAGGCAACTATGAGGCGGTAGCAAGTGTGCTGGCGCACAGTCTGGACTTCGATATCATCCATAGTCACGACTGGCTGACCTATCCGGCGGGTGTATTCGCCAAACAGATCAGCGGCAAGCCGCTTGTTATCCACGTGCATGCCACGGACTTCGACCGCAGTCGCGGCAACGTGAACCCGACTGTGTTCGCCATTGAGAAACGCGGAATGGAGGAAGCGGATCATATCATGTGCGTTAGTAACCTGACGCGTAACACGGTGATCGAGAAATACGGTATCGACCCGCGCAAAGTGAGCACGGTGCACAATGCGGTGGAGCCTCTGGCTCATCCGGAAGAGTTCACCAAGCCGGAGCGCAAGGACAAACTGGTTACGTTCCTCGGCCGTATCACGATGCAGAAGGGACCGGAGTACTTCGTGGAAGCGGCAGCACGTGTGCTGAGCAAGACGGACGGTGTCCGTTTCGTAATGGCTGGCAGCGGCGACAAGATGAACGAGATGATCGACCTGGTAGCCAAACGCGGTATCGCCGACAAGTTCCACTTCCCTGGCTTCATGCGCGGCAAGCAGGTGCAGGAGATGCTGGCGATGAGCGACGTGTATATCATGCCGTCCGTGAGCGAGCCGTTCGGTATCAGCCCGCTGGAGGCAATGCAGGTCGGATGTCCGTCCATTATCAGCCACCAGTCCGGTTGTGCGGAGATTCTGCAACACGCCATCAAGACCGACTATTGGGATATCGACGCCATGGCGGACGCTATCTATGCCATTGTCAAGTATCCGGCGATGTACAAGAGTCTGCATGACCTCGGTATAGCGGAAGTCAACAATATCAAGTGGGCTGACGCGGGACTGAAAGTACGGAGAATATATGACGGCGTGATCAATCACACCTTGTAAGGTTGATAGTTTAAAGTTGATAGTTTAAAGTTTAAAGAAAATTTTTTAGTATTATGAAAAATATATGTTTATGCTTCCAGATGCACAGCCCGTATCGTCTGAAGCGTTATCGTTTCTTTGAGATCGGTCATGATCATTATTACTACGATGACATGGCTACGGAGGAACATGTTAACTGGCTTGTTCAAACCTCTTATCTGCCGTTGTGCCAGACGCTGCGCGACATGATCAGCCTGAGTAAGGGTAAGTTCCACTGCGCTATCAGCATCAGCGGTACGATGATCGAGATGTTCGAGCAGTTCAACCCGGAGATGATTGATATCCTCAAGGAGCTGGCAGCCACCAAGGCGGTTGAGTTCCTGGCTACTCCGTACAGCTATTCGCTGGCTTCCGAGTACAACGAGAGCGAGATGAAAGAGCAGTTCAAGAAACAGGGTGCGTTGTTAGAGTCGATCTTCGGCGTCAAGGCTGCAACCGTATGGAACACGGAGTTGCTTTATACTGACGAGGCGGCTTGCCAGCTGAACAAGATGGGGTACAAAGCCATCATGACGGAGGGTGCCAAACATATTATCAGCTGGAAGAGCCCGAACCACCTCTATCAGTCGGCGGGTGCTCCGAAGATGAAAGTGCTGCTGCGCAACACGGGTCTGAGTGACGAGCTGAGTTTCCATTTCTCGGATCCCAACTGGGCGAACTTCCCCATGGACGCGGAGAAATACGCCAACATGCTCAATTCGCTGCCCGCAGAGGATGAGATCATCAATATTTGGGTCGGCGCGGAGACGTTCGGTGTCCGTCAGAATGCCGGAACCGGTATCTTCGACTTCCTCAAAGCGTTGCCGTACTATGCGCTGGAGCGCGAGATGGGCTTCATGACGCCGGCTGAGGCTGCGAAGAAACTCGCTGCGAACGATGTGCTGGCGAGCCCGTATCCCTTGACCTGGAGCGGCGAGGCGAAGGACCTGAGTGTCTATGCCGGCAATGACCTGCAGCAAGAGGCGATCCACAAACTGTTTGCGGTAGCGGAGCGTGTTCATCTGTGCCAGGACAAGGCGCTGAAGACCAACTGGTTGCGTTTGCAGGACGTGAATTATCTGCATTACATGAACCATATTGACCAGGGTCAGACGCAGTATGAGTCCGCATATGACGCGTTCATTAACTATATGAACGTGCTGTCCGACTTCCTGCAGTCCGTGGAGGAGCAGTATCCGACAACGATCGAGAATGAAGAGTTGAACGAGTTGCTCAAGACCATCCGCAATCAGGAGGAGGAGATCCAGCAACTCAACGAGAAACTGAAAGCGAAGAAGAAATAAACGGTCTTTTTGGTAAAAAGATTTGGGATAGTATTAGTTCTGTTGGCAACGGCTGTAACGGCCGTTGCCAAACAGCGTGTTAAGACGGTAGTCCATACATGGACGATGCCGTCCTATACGGCTGTAGCGGATACGGTGCCATTCCTCGACACCCTGACGCTCAATTACCACGACGTGGATGTGCAGCAGCTCTATTCGATTAGCAGTACGACGAACGGCAACCGGCTGGTATCGGCGATAGAGAGCAGGGTGGTTCAGGACCGGGTGCGGACGATAGAAGACCCGTTCGCATGGGGGCTGGCGCCCTATGTGGTGACACCGCAGCAGCAACGGTATTTCAATACGACCACGCCCTTTTCCACGGTAGCCTACAAGCGCACGTTCCTCAGCGGACACGAGGAGCACGATATTGATTTTCTGTTTACGGGCAATATAGGCAAGCGTGTCAATTTCGGCGTGAAGATGGACTATTTGAATTCAGTCGGCGTCTATGCCAATACGGCGGGCAAGGTGTACCGCGGTTCGGTCTGGGGCAGTTATGACGGCGCGCATTACAGCATGCATGCCGCGTTCGGGTGGAGCAAACTGAGCCATTTTGACAACGGCGGTTTGTCCGATATGAATGATCTGGGCAGCAGCCTGAGTGCGCCGGATCTGCCTGTGAGGATGAATGCCATGACGGGATACCGGTACCTGAGCGGTTATTTGCACAACCAGTACGCTATAGCTACGCCGCGCGAGTACCACGACTCGATCGAGGTAATAGAGGACAACAGGCGGGTCAAGCGGGATACCATTAAGGTGGATTATATCCCGTTGATGACGTTCTCGCATATTTTTGAGACGAACAACTCCAACCGGCGCTATGTGGAGAAATCGGCGAAGCAGGGGTTCTATGATTCGACCTATTACGACACGCAGAAAACGAATGACACGACGGATGTGCTGACGATCCGCAATACGGTAGCGGTCACGTTCTGCGAGGCGTACAACACCAAACTCAAGTTCGGCGCGACGGTATATGCCATGAACGAGTGCCAGCGTTTTCTGAACGACTCCGTGCCGTACGACAGTATCTATGACTATAAATGGACGAACAACACGTTTGTCGGCGGAGCGGTTCACAAACATTCGGGTGCGCACGTGCATTATGATGTGGAGGGGCAGGTGTGTGTGCTCGGATACAAGATAGGCGAGTTTGACGTACACGGTCGGCTGGAGACGCGGTTTATCGTCGGCGGCAACCCCTTGTGCGTCAGTGCGCGGGCGACGGCGAAGAGCGAGACACCGAACTGGTATCTACAACATTTCCGCTCGAATCACGTGTGCTGGGAGAACGATTTTACGTTCACCTACCGTTTCCTCGGCGGTGCGAAGGTGGCTTATCCGACCAAGTGGGTGAAACCGTCGGTGGATTTCAGTTTTGAGAACCGCACGAATCCTATTTACGTGTCCGCGTCGGACTGGACGCCGCGGCAGTATAGGGGCAACGTGCAGATTATAACGGGCGATGTGGGACTGGATGTGACTACGCCCTGGGTGAATCTGGAGAACCGGGCGGTGATCCAGCATACAACGAATGACAGTGTGCTGCCGGTACCCCTGGTCATCCTGCAGCATCGTCTGTACTACCACGGCACATGGTTCCGTGCGCTCGATGCCCAGATCGGAGTGGATGTGCGGTATTTCACCCGTTATTATGCGCCGACGTTGTGCCCGGCAACCGGCATGTTTGCCACCCAGCACGAGACCTGGGTCGGCAATTATCCGTGGATGAACGTGTATGCCAATTTTTATGTGCGTTCCATCCGCTTGCGCTTTTTTGCGCAGTATCAGCATATAAACCGTTTGTTTATGCAAGCCAATACAGACTATTTGACTATGCCGGGCTATCCGACGAACCGCGATGTGTTCCGCGCGGGGCTGGCATGGCACTTTTATAATTGACAACTGAAGAATGGTAATAACGAAGAATTTCAATAATATCATCGTCTATTCGAGGGAAGAGGCGGAGCGGTTGAAGAGCTACGAGGTCTTTTCGCTGCATTTGTTGCTGGCTATTCTCCGTCTGGAGAAGAGTTCCGCGTCCGATTTGCTGGCTCAGACATCGTTTAATCCGGTGGATGCGAAGGCGCAACTGGATGTGAAAGCGCGCGGCGATCATTCGCCGGACGAGCCGTTGAAGACCAATGACGATATAGAGCGTCTGGTCCGTATCGCGGAGGCGATCAGCCGTGAGTATGAGGCGAATGAGGTGCATTCGGTTCATATGCTGCTCGCTATCATGCGCGAGCAGATCAACGATGCAGCGTGGTACCTGGAGTCGGAATGGGGACTGAGTTACGAACAACTGGTGGACCTGTACGGTCAGCCGCACTATGTGCCCGAATCCCCGCGGAACAATGCCTCCGACTCAATGGACGGAGTGAATGACGGCGACTGGCAACCCCAGCGCGGGCAGAAGAACCAGAAGACCGCGGCGCTGGACAAGTACGGTCACGACCTGACCAAACGGGCGGAGGAAGGCAAACTCGATCCTGTGGTGGGAAGAGAAAAGGAGATAGAGCGGGTGGTACAGATCCTGAGCCGGCGAAAGAAGAACAACCCCATCCTCATCGGTGAACCTGGCGTCGGCAAGTCCGCTATTGTGGAGGGGCTGGCGTTGCGTATTATCAGTGACAACGCAGGTGCGCTCAAAGGCAAACGCATCGTGACCTTGGATATCGCTTCGATGGTAGCGGGTACGACCTACCGCGGTCAGTTCGAAGAGCGGATGAAGCAGGTCATAACCGAGTTGTACAACCATCCGGAGGTGATTCTGTTTGTGGATGAGATTCACACCCTTATCGGCGCCGGCAATGCTTCGGGCTCGCTGGATGCCGCCAATATCCTGAAGCCTGCCTTGGCGCGTGGCGAAGTGCAGTGCATCGGTGCGACGACGACGGCGGAGTACGCGAAGACGATCGAGAAAGACGGTGCGCTCGAGCGCCGGTTCCAGAAAGTGCCGGTTCGTCCCACTACGGCGGAGGAGACCCTGGATATACTGCGCAAGCTGTGCTGCCATTACGCCGACTACCACCGGGTCGTTTATACGGAGGAGGTGCTCAAGGCGTGTGTGAACCTGAGCGAGCGCTATCTGACCGACCGCTCGTTCCCCGACAAGGCGATCGATGTCATGGACGAAGTGGGGGCGCGCAGTCATGCCTGCCGTCAGGAGACGGGGGACGATGCTACGACGCCCTATGTGGTCACGGTCGAAGATGTGGCGAATGTGGTCAGTATGATGTCGAGTGTGCCTGTCCAGCGGGTGGCAACCGCCGAGAGCGAGCGTTTGCGGACAATGGGCGATGCCCTGCGCCGGAAGATCATCGGACAGGACGAGGCGGTGACGACCGTCGTTCGGGCTATCCAGCGGAGCCGTCTGGGCTTGCGTGACCCGAAACGACCCATCGGTACGTTTTTCTTCTTAGGGCAGACAGGTGTAGGCAAGACCTATCTGGCGCAGTGCCTGGCGGAGGAGATGTTCGGCAGCAAGGACGCCATGATACGGTTTGACATGTCCGAGTATATGGAGAAGCACACGGTGAGTCTGCTGGTGGGTGCCCCTCCGGGATACGTGGCGCATGAGGATGGCGGCAAACTGACCGAAGCCGTACGCCGCAAACCCTATTCGATCATCCTGTTTGACGAGATAGAGAAAGCCCATCCGGATATATTCAATATACTGCTCCAGGTCATGGACGAAGGGCGGTTGACCGACCGTCAGGGGCACATCGTCGATTTCCGTAATACGATCATCGTGCTGACCAGTAACGTCGGTACGCGTCAGGTGCAGGAGTTCGGCGGAGGGATCGGTTTCGGCGCGGAAGAGATGGATCGTCACCGCGTCAACCAGACGCTGCTCAAGGCGTTGCAGAAACAGTTCCCGCCGGAGTTTGTCAACCGCATAGACAATATCGTGTTCTTTGCTCCGCTGAACCGCGAGTCCGTCGCGCGAATCGTGCGCATCGAGATCGGATTGCTGCAGCAACGCCTTCGTGCGCAGGATCATATATTGAGTGTGGCGCCCGAAGTGGTGGAGCAACTGGTGGAGAAGAGTTTTGACAGCAAGAACGGCGCACGTCCGGTCAAGAGGGCGGTGCAGACCTATCTCGAAGACCCGATAACGGACATCCTCCTGCGCCGGCCGAATCAGAAAAAAATAACTATTAAACAATTATAATATTATGACAGTAGAAATTACAGACGCTAACATCCAGGATGTGATCGCGTCAGGCAAACCGGTAGTCGTTGATTTTTGGGCAGCATGGTGTGGCCCGTGCAAAATGATGCTTCCTATTCTGGAGGAGTTGTCGAACGAATACGACGGCAAGGTCGTAGTAGGCAAACTGAACGTGGATGACAACCCGGACACCTGCGAGCAGTACGGCATCATGAATATCCCGACGATGCTCTTCTTCCGCAACGGAGAGTTGGTCAATCGTCACGTCGGAGCTTGCCGCAAACAGGATCTGGCGCAGCTTTTTGACACCCTTTTGTAAAAAAAAGAAGGGTAAAAACGCAAAAAAGTACGATTTTATTTGCATATATCAAAAAAAAGTTGTACCTTTGCACCCCATTTTGCCGTATTCGGCATACTTTTTGTGTGCCTAATATGGAATTATGGGGTCCCCGATGTAACTCGTAGAGTTGCAGCGGGGGGAAGCGTAGCACGGAACGAAGGCACAATTGAGCGACGAGGTAGCGAATCGTGCGAAGTTCCGATGCAAGCGCAGGTCCGGTAGCTCAGCTGGATAGAGCAACAGCCTTCTAAGCTGTGGGTCTCGGGTTCGAATCCCGACCGGATCACTCTCAACCTCCCTGTTGAGAATTGACGAATGGACGATTGACGAATGGACGATTGATTGTTCAATTGACTTTAATTGTACAATTGACTAAATCGTCAAATAAATCGTAAATCGTAAATCGTAAAATCGTAAATGACAAATTATGCGTCAATTAAAAATCACAAAATCAATCACGAATCGTGAGTCAGCCAGCCTTGACAAGTATCTCCAGGAGATCGGAAGGGAAGAGTTGATCACGGTGGATCGTGAAGTAGAGCTGGCGGGTCGTATCCGTAACGGGGACCGCGCTGCTTTGGAGGAACTGGTTCGCAGCAATCTACGCTTTGTAGTGTCTGTAGCCAAACAGTATCAGAATCAGGGTTTGAGTCTGCCGGATTTGATTAATGAAGGCAACCTGGGTCTGATTAAGGCGGCTGAGAAATTTGATGAGACCCGCGGATTCAAGTTCATCTCCTATGCAGTATGGTGGATTCGTCAGTCCATACTTCAGGCGTTAGCGGAGCAGAGCCGTATCGTGCGTCTCCCGCTTAACCAGGTCGGTTCGATTAACAAAATCAACAAGGCGTACCAGCGTTTCGAGCAGGAACATGAGCGTAAGCCGAGTGCGGAGGAGTTAGCGGAAGAACTGGATATCCCGGTTGATAAGATTGCGGAGACGCTGAAGATGTCGGGTCGTCACGTGAGTGTCGATGCGCCGTTTGTGGAAGGAGAGGACAACAGTCTGATCGACGTGATGGTCAACGAGGATTCGCCCAATGCGGACCGTGGACTTATCAACGAGTCGCTCTCTACCGAAATAAGCCGTGCGCTCGCGACGCTCACTCCCCGTGAGGCGGACATCTTGCGTAAGTTCTTTGGTATCGGTACACCCGAAAAAACGCTGGAGGAGATAGGTGACGAATTGCACCTGACCCGCGAACGTGTGCGCCAGATCAAAGAGAAAGCCATCCGCAAGCTCAACACCGGGCAACGCAGTCACATCCTGATGACCTATTTAGGTTGATTCACGAGAAGTGAACAATTGGCAACGCCTCCCGAGAAGGGAGGCGTTTTTCTTTCAACTTTCAACTTTCATCTTTCAAAATTTGACTTGTCAAATAATCGTGCCCTTCAGGGCTAAGAACTCTCAACTTGTTCGATGTCAATCGAACAAAGTAGGCTGGTCTTTTTCCATTTGTTGGAGGATGGTCCGCATCAGTGTCTCGCGAATGAGCCGGCTACGGTTGGCAACCCCGTACTGGTCGCAGAAACGATCCAAGGCGCGTTGCTCGCTCTCGTTGAGCAGAATAGTCACTTTATGTTCGCGGGGTTGCTTTTTCAAGGTGTGTACAGATTGAAAATTACGAATGGCGCTCAGAAATACAGACTCAGCTTGACGCCCGTGGTGACCAGACTGCGTCCCACTTTGTTGGTAAAAGCGGTGGTTCCGATCGTCTCTTCTATGGACAGCACCGCTTGCTGGAACTGGGTGTAGGCGGTAACCGCCAGGGCTGTTTTGGGGTTCAGCTGGCACCGGTAGCCGAAATCAAGCCCCGCATAGATACCACCTGTGTAGTTCTTGCTCAGCGCGATACCGTATCCGAGCGATGCACCGAAGACGGGTGCATGCTTCTCTTCCGTGAGCGGCATCCTCACTGCAACCTGTATCGGCAGGAAGTTATATTTCTCTGCGCCTAAGAAAATACCGTGATAGCCTAATCCGGCTCCGACAAAGAGATGCCGGTTCTTGATATGGTGTGATCCGACCAGCAGGTCCGCGCTCAAACCGCCTCCGACCGCTTCGTTGGGCTGCGATGCCACGCCGCCAGCTAACTCCAGCAGGATAGACGCTTTCTTCATCGTCGTGATGCCGGCATCGTCCGTAACGACGCTGTCACGCGTTTCCTGTATCGCATCGTTGGACAGTATATCCTGCACGTCCGAGCGCGGATATTGGAAACGGGCACCGGACTCGTCGCGGATGATGACTACCTCCTCGTTCTGGAAGACGATGGTTCCTTTCACGCGTGCACCTGTGCGTAACAATAAGGTTTCCGCGTGCGCGCACAAGACAAACGAGCAAAGAAGCAGAATTATATAGATGCGGTTTTTCATATCGGGTGCAAATTTACACAAAAATTCGCATATACACAAATTTTTTATTTGTATTTTTTGTTTTTTATGCTATTTGACGATTTCGAAGTCTGTTTGCCCCCTGTTAACGTCCGTTTTCAGCACTCTGACGGTGACCGGATCGCCGAGGGTGTAGGATGCCGGGTGGTGTTTCGGTGACGGCTGGGCGTTCTCGCACACCAGACGGAAGTTCTGCGCGTCGTATTGCCAGTACTCACCCGGTTCGCCGATTCGGGAGAGATGAACTAATCCTTCGCAACGGCTGTCGTCCAGCTGGATGAACAGCCCGAAATCGGTCACGCCGCAAATATGTCCGGGCAGTATTTCGCCGAGGTGGTCGCTCATCCACATGGCCTGGAACTGTCTGATCGATTCGCGCTCCGCCTCGATGGCTTTCTGTTCGCACGCAGAACAATGCTCGCATTTGTCCTCCAGCTCCTGCCGCGTCATGGATTCTTTTTTGCCCGTGAGGATGTATTTTTCCACCAGACGGTGAACCATCAAGTCGGGGTAACGGCGGATAGGGGAAGTGAAGTGGGTGTAATGGGTGAAGGCGAGTCCGAAGTGACCGATGTTATAGGTCGAATAGACCGCTTTTGCCTGCGCGCGGATGGTGAGCAGTTCCACGGCGCGCTGGATATTTGCCAACTGATACGGGTCCTTGCCCGTTTTGCTTGTCATCCGCTTCTTGAAAGTGGCTACGGCATCTAATTTCTCTCCGTCCGGCAGGTCGTGAACACGATAGACAAACGGTCGTCCCGAACCCACCGCTTTCGCTACCGTGCGGTTGGCAAGCAGCATGAATTCCTCGATCAGATGGTGGGCTTCGTTGGGAGTCTCGAAATAGATATCCGTCGGATGTCCGTGTGCATCCAGATGAAAACGCATTTCTTCCTGCTCGATGGTGAGTGCTCCGTTCGCGATACGCTCCGCCCGCAGTTTGAGCGCCAGACCGTTCAGCGTCGTCAGGGCGGTCAGAAGCTCCGGAGCCGGCGAGCTCAAACTGTCAGGCGTTCTGCCCTCGAGGATCTCCTGAGCTTCTTCGTAGTTCAGGCGCGCATTGGAGCGGATGACCGTCCTGCATATCTTGTGTTTGATCACATGCGCCTCCGAGTCCATGGTGAAGATGACGGACATGCACAGCTTGTCTTCGTTAGGTCGCAGCGAGCACTTGTCGTTGCACAACTCTTCGGGCAGCATGGGAAGCACGCGGTTCACCAGATAGACCGAGGTGCCGCGCTGGTACGCCTCGTCATCGACCTTCGTGCCCGGACGCACGTAAAAACTTACATCCGCTATATGCACTCCTATGCGGTAAATCTCCCCTCCTTGCAGGGAGGGGTCGGGGGAAGGCTCCTTTTCAAAAGACAGCGCATCGTCAAAGTCCTTCGCATCAGCCGGATCGATGGTGAAGGTGAACGCGTCCCGCATATCGCGCCGCCGTAATATCTCTAATGGGTCTATCATCCTGTGGGGGCTTTCTTTAATGTATTTTATGTTTATGTCTTTGGAATGATTTAACTCGCAGAACCCACCTCTGAATCATTCAAAAGGGTTTTGTTTGTTTTTTTCTAAATGATTTCGGCTACAAAGATACTACATTTTTTGCACATATACAAAAAAACCGCACAAAAATTTGAAGTTTTCCTCAAAATACAGCCCTATGGGGTGTTTTTTATTTCATATCTTATATCCCAAACTGACAAATCGAATAGACAATTTGCATAATCAGAGGTAATTTTTTCAAAAATTCTTGCATATATAAAAAAAATATTGTAATTTTGCACGCTTTTTTCCCGTTGGGTGAATAGAAGCCCCAGGGCTTGTCGGCGGGAGAGCAACAAAACAGAAATTTAATTACATAAATATATTTACCTATGAACGTAAAAGTAAGTAATGTGAATCAGCCGAATTGGAAAGAGTGCAACGTGCATGCTTCTCTTCCCGCCGAGCTGAGTAAATTGCAGGAGTTGGCGTACAATGTATGGTGGAGCTGGAACGCAGGTGCCAAGGACCTCTTCCGCAACATTGACAACGATGCATGGCATCGCGCGAACTCGAATCCCATTGTGTTGCTGAACATTATCAGTTACGACCGAATGGTGGAGTTGACCAAGGACACCAAGTTCATGAAGCAACTCGATCAGGTCTATAAGGAGTTCCGTGCCTATATGGACGCTCCCAAGGACAAGAAAAAACCGTCTATCGCTTATTTTTCTATGGAGTACGGTCTGACGCACGTGCTCAAGATCTATTCCGGTGGTCTGGGAATTCTGGCAGGTGACTATATCAAAGAGGCTTCGGATTGCAACGTCGATATGGCGGCGATCGGTTTCCTCTATCGTTACGGCTATTTCACACAGACCTTGTCCCCTGAAGGTCAGCAGATTGCCAACTACGAGGCGCAGAACTTCAGCAACCTGCCTATCACGCAGGTCAAGGAGAAAGACGGCTCGAACATGGTGGTCGAGGTGCCTTATCCCGGACGTACCGTCAAGGCGTACTTGTGGCGCGTGGCGGTTGGTCGTATGGACCTCTACCTGCTTGACACCGACAACGAACTCAACAGCGAGTGGGATCGTCAGATCACCCACCAGCTCTACGGAGGCGACTGGGAGAATCGTATCAAGCAGGAGATCATGCTCGGTATCGGCGGTATGCTGGCGCTCAAGAAACTGGGTATCAAGAAGGACGTTTACCACTGCAACGAGGGTCACGCTGCCCTCATGGGCTTGCAGCGTCTCGTGGACCTGGTTGCCGAAGGACTGACCTTCAACCAGGCGAAGGAGGTCGTTCGCGCGTCCGGTCTCTATACCTGCCACACGCCGGTGCCTGCCGGACACGACTATTTCGAGGAGGGCTTGTTCTACAAGTATATGAGCGAGTACGCTCCGAAACTCGGTATCGAGTGGCATGACCTCATCGGAATGGGTCGTACGAACCCCGATGACAGCAACGAGAAATTCTCCATGTCCGTCTTTGCGCTCAATACCTGCCAGGAGGCGAATGGTGTTTCGTGGCTCCACGGAGAGGTAAGCAAGAAGATGTTCTCGCCCGTATGGCCAGGTTACTTCCCCGAGGAACTGCACGTGGACTATGTCACCAACGGTGTCCATATGCCGACATGGGCTGCTCACGAGTGGAAAGAGATCTACCTCAAGTACCTGCCGAAAGAGTGGATGAGCGACCAGTCCAACCTCGAGATGTGGAAACCCTACAACGATATTCCCGACAGCGAGATCTGGAAGACACGTATGAGTCTCAAGCGCAAACTGATCGATTATATCAAGGTCAAGTTCCGCGAAGACTGGATGAAGTCGCAGGGTGATCCCGCACGTATCGTACGCGCTCTGAGCGAGATGAAGCCGGAGAACCTCATCATTGGTTTCGGTCGCCGTTTCGCTACCTACAAACGTGCCCACCTCCTCTTCACCGACCTCGAGCGTCTCGACAAGCTGGTGAACAACCCCAATTATCCCGTTCAGTTCCTCTTCACCGGCAAGGCACACCCTGCTGATGGCGGTGGTCAGGGACTCATCAAACGCATCATCGAGATCAGCCGAATGCCGCAGTTCCTCGGTAAGATCATCTTCCTCGAGAACTACGACATGCGTCTGGCAAAACGTCTCGTTTCCGGTGTCGATATCTGGCTCAACACGCCGACTCGTCCCCTCGAGGCGTCCGGTACATCCGGCGAGAAAGCGCAGATGAACGGTGTGCTCAACTTCTCCGTCAAGGACGGTTGGTGGTACGAGGGGTACGTAGAGGGCGCCGGATGGGCGTTGACAGAGCATCGCACCTACGAGAACCAGGCACACCAGGATCAGCTCGATGCTGCGACTATCTACCAGATGCTGGAGAACGAGATCATTCCGCTCTATTATGCGAAGAATAGCAAGGGCTACAGCCCTGAGTGGGTGCAGTATATCAAGAACTCCGTGACCAAGATCACACCGCGTTTCACCATGAAGCGCATGATGGACGACTATTTCGACAAGTTCTATTACAAACTGGCGAAACGTCACAACTTGCTCATCGCCGACAACTACAAGGTTGCCAAAGAGATTGCCGCATGGAAAGAGAACATGGTGGCGCACTGGGACGAGATCGAAGTGCTCCATAAGACTATCTCGAAGGACTTGAGTTCCCTCATCGTAGGTGACAAGGTTTGTATTGCCGTTGAGCTCGATACCCACGGTCTGAACGACAAGGGTCTGGGCGTCGAACTGGTAGCCGTGCGTACTTCGACCCACAACAACGACAAGCTCTATGAAGTGGAGCCGTTGAAGATGGTCAAGAGCGAAGGAAGCCACTTGTTCTTCGAGAACACCTATCAGGTGGACTATGCCGGAGGTATGAAGTTCGCGTTGCGTATGTATCCGCAGAACGAACTCCTCCCGCACCGAATGGACTTCTGCTACGTCCGCTGGCTCTAAAAAGATCACGGTCGATTTATCATCCTTCGATCTATCGATAACTCGATCTCTCGATATCCCGATCTCCCCAAGAGAGACTTTCGCCCCGAAAGTCTCTCTTTTTCTCTAAAAACGTAGATTTTTTTAGCATTTATTGTCACTAGTGTCCATTAAAAACAGAAAAAAACATCTAAAACCCTTTGAGCGCTTTATCAGCGGTGCTTCTTGAACAAACAGTTAGTAAAACCTGCTTGTAAGCAAGCTTCTAGACGGCTTTTACTAACAATTTGTCACACTATGAGTCAAAGCACTCAAAGCAATAAACATAAATAAAATCAAATCGTCGCGCATAAAACATTAGTAGTTTCTTGTGGAAAAATTTGGCGAATCTTGTTTTTTTCCAACTGCATCAATATCTACTCGATACCAAGACGAGAGAGAGACGAGAGCAAACCGAGAGTAACCCGACGGTCGACCGACAGTGAGTGCTAACGAGACGCTAACCAGGACGTACTCTTGTCGAATTGTTTTATATGTATATGTCTTTGGAAATAATCGTTGTGGCTAAGAATGATTTAACTCGTAGAACCCACCTCTAAATCATTCAAAAGGGTTTTGTAGTTTTTTGTTTAATTTTAGTGGACACTAATATGAAAAAGTATAAAAAAATGTAGCCAGCTCTTGCATATGTCAAAAAAAAGCAGTAATTTTGCACCGTCTTTGCTCAAGTGCCCTTAGGCACGAAAGAATTGACTTGTCGTAAAAGGTCTAACACGTTACAAAAGTTTCGTGTCGGTCTTTGCGAAAATCTTTTTGTGTAACCGTACTACGGTGCCTGGTAATGAACATAAATAGCAAAAATACATAAAACAATGAAAAATAGTAACTATAATTTCAAATCAATCGTGCAGAGTAATGCACGGTGGTTATTGACCTTACTCGCTATCCTCACCCTCGGCGTGGGACAAATGAGAGCTTACGAAGCTACAATCTTTTTTGCTCCGGGAGAAATAGATGCAGCTTGGGATAGCTGGACCGAATGTTGGGTGAATGTCAATCACGGAAATTGGGTAAATTATGA
Source organism: Paludibacteraceae bacterium (assembly GCA_905233375.1). Lineage (GTDB taxonomy): Bacteria > Bacteroidota > Bacteroidia > Bacteroidales > Paludibacteraceae > Colicola. The sequence goes on from CAJOEJ010000005.1 coordinate 49,655, forward strand.
AATGGACAATACTGGGCTTACGTATAATGGTCATACATTATATTATAAACATTATACGGATGGTAATCAAGACAAAGCGTGGACTATAGAGTTTCATAAAGAGCAAAATGAATGGCTGGGAAGAAAAGCTTTAGATAATGTTGAAACCAATTCTTCTGTCTTTAATAACAAATTATGGAACGGCTCGTCATGGGTTGATGTGAAATATATATATGGTGACGGAGATGGGAATTGGCTGAATGGGCAATTATGGGTTAGTGATGCTGTGTCCAACTCGATAATAAAAGGTACAACAAGAACCTATACCTCCTGTGCTCCTGGTTTAAAAAGTTTCAGATTGACGGGAAGTAGTACTTTGGGCTATTCTAATATTAATGAATGTAATGTGCCATACTATACGAACGAGCACAATAACATTTGTTTCTCAACTGTAGCCACAGCAGATATAACCATTGGTTATGACGATTCCGGCATATCAATCAATGTGACCTATGCTGATTTGGCATCTACGCTGAATGATATTCTTAATAATCAAAAGATTATGTTCTATTATGGAGATAATTGGAGTGTAGATTGTGCAAAATATCTTCATACAACAAATTCACCCCGAGATAATCATTATTCGTCTGTTAGTATACATTTAAATGATAGACGTTTGGCTATAGCCATTGTCGAGCCTGACGTGCGATACTGGGTTGCAAATGATGGTTCTTGGGCTGGTTTACAAATGACTCAAGTTGCTAAAAAAGGAGGTCGTTATACACTTTATTCAGACAATGGAGATCGACTTGACGAGTCCAATGGTGAATTACCGTCATGGACAACGAGTGCTGCAACTATAGCTAAAGGAACAACCAATTCCGGATTAGCGGCTACGTGCAATAATTCTGTAATAGGCAGATCACATACTTATTCGTATTATTATACCCAAGATGCGGATAATGGAAGTGCTTCTTGGAACGAGTTCAATCCGGCAAGTGCAGCAAGTCTTGCTGTTGGTGAATACACCGTGCGGGCACTGGCGCATGACGGAAACATCTATGTGCGTACCGAATCAGCTGCTACGTTGACGGTATATGCTGCGATCACCCTGAATAACCACGGTGCAACGTCGGCGGGTACGACAAGTGTAAATGCGGTGCTCGGTAGTACAGCAGCGGATATTTCTGTTCCGTCGAAGACGGGTTATACTTTCAATGGTTACTATACCGGCGAGAATGGGGCAGGAACAAAAGTCATTAACGCGAATGGTTCGTGGGTATCCAATAATTCGGGATATACGGACAATTCTTCGCCGTGCAAATATGATGCCACAGCTAATCACGAATTACATGCCTATTGGACGGAGGACGACCATACTGTTACTGTTAATGCAACCGCAGGTGGTTCGGTGGCTTCTGCCAGCGTAACTGGTCATTATGAAACAAACGTAACGCTGCCTACAGCAACAGCTGATCCGGGATATTACTTCACAGGTTGGACAACTACTGATGGTTCTGTTACCTATACGAATCAAAGTAGTGCTACTTCGGCACAAGTGAACGGTCTGACAGCCGCAGCTACCGTGCAAGCTAACTTCCTTCCAATTTGGCGCGTTGCTTATTCAGGCGATAGTTACTATACGGATAACCATCAAATCACTACTATCACAACTTCGGCAGGTGTGATGACTTCGGGTTCGGTAACGATAGACCTGAATGCGAACACAGACTATGCGTTCAAAATTTTCAACAAACAGGCCGATCATTGGTGGGGGCATGTTGGCGATGTGACCAAGATTACATACGCAAATCAGGCTACGGCGCAAAGTTTGTCAGATGATAATACAGGAAACGACCAGACCTTCCATACCGCCGGTAAGGGTACATATACCTTTACTTGGAATGTAAGCAGTAGCGAGATAACCATTACATACCCGACTTCTTATACCGTTACCTTTGGTGAAGGAACAGGATACGGAGCGGCTGTTACGGCTTCTGTAGAGAGTTCGGGGGCTATCAATAGTGGTGACTATGCAGCAGCAGGTAAGGATATTACCTTTACGCAGTCAGCGGCTACTGGTTATTCGTTCGCAGGTTGGTATGATGCCAGTACCGGGGGCTCAGCTGTTGCAACGATGGGTGTAGGCGATAATGTGCTGGACGACATTGGAGCTAATGCAACCGTTTACTCGCGCTACACCGAGAACAAATCAACTATTACCGTTAGTGCCGGCACAGGTGGTACTGTGACTACTGGTAGCGGTGAGCACTCGCTCGGTGTGGCTACCACACAAGCCATCAATGCTTCTGCTAATCCCGGTTATACATGGAGCACATGGACAACAACCGGTGTCGCAAGATTGACAGATGCCGCTACTTCTGCAAGCAATACCGCCACGACAGACGGTACGAATGGTGGCACAGGTACAATTACCGCTACCTTTACCGCCAATACATACTACGTAGCCTTCAATGCGAATGGCGGAACCGGCTCGATGAGCAATGAATCCTTTACCTACGATGCCGATGCCAAGGCGTTGACCACCAATACGTTCACACGCAGTCATTATACATTTGCGGGATGGAATACAAAAGCAGATGGTTCTGGAGACCCCTATACTGACGAACAAAAGGTAAGCAATCTTGCTACTTCCGGCACACTGGCTCTTTACGCCCAATGGACGGAGATTACACACGATGTTTCGGCATCTGCTTCTCCCGTAGCAGGTGGTACGGTAACGCCTACCAGCGCAACTGCAATGGGCGAAGATAACGGTGGTGACATTACCGCATCTGCTAACACAGGTTATACTTTCTCTGCATGGAGTATTGCATCTGGTTCGGGTGATTTCGGTGCTTCAGGAACTGCGACTACCAGTACGACTGCCAACACTAAGTTCCGCCCGTTAGCAAATGCTACCCTGACGGCTACCTTTACTGCCCACACATACTCCGTTCGTTTTAACGCGAATAGCGGTAGCGGAAGTATGGATAATCAAGCGTTTACTTATGATGCAGCGCAGAACCTGACTGCTTGTGCTTTCACCAAAACGGGTTACAGTTTCGGCGGATGGGCTACATCGCAAGCGAATGCCGATGCCGGTACTAAAGCATATGATAATGAAGAGAGCGTTAGCAACCTTGCCAGCGCACAAGGCGCAGTAGTGGATTTGTATGCTATTTGGACTGCGAATCCGTACACCGTAACGCTGAATGTGGATGAAGCGAACAAGGGAACGATTGCAGAAGCAACGACCAGCCAAGACGTTACCTATGATGACGCCACAATAACCGTTCCGAATCTTCCGACAGCTGCTAACGGCTACTGCTTCATGGGCTTTTATACCGCAACAGCCGGAGGTGGTACGAAACTTATCAACGCCGATGGTACATGGATCGCTTCCGTAGCCGGATACACGGATGGAAGCGCTAACTGGAAATATACAGGTAATGTGACCCTCTATGCGTACTACCAGAAAGCAGAGATTACCAATATTGCCTTTACAGGTGGCGCGGTAGCTCCTCCGAGTACGTCCAAGACGGTGACGGCGACCATCAGTCCGACACCGACGGGAACGACGACTGTCTGCTGGCGGATCCTTTATAGCAATGACAACCCGCTGGATCCTCAACCGGCATTCAGCCCTTCCGCACAAGGTACTTCGGTTAGTTTCACTTCGCCGGCTGAAGGCGGTGCGTACAAAGTAGAAGCGGTATTGCGTACCGGTAGTTTATGTGGCGGAGGCACAACGCTGGATTCTGTTACGGCGAACTTCCAGGTAGCCACTGAACATAACGTCACCGTGCTTTACAAGTGCGGAAGTGATATTATCGCCGCTTCTACAAGCATGACCGGTAAGCCCTTAGAGTGGACTTCTATAACCGCACCGGACATCTTCGGCTATACTTTCGATCATTGGGTTGCCGGTGATGGTATTACGCTGAGTGAAGACGGTGAAGATGAATTAGGAGAGGATGAGAGTGAAGAAGAAACAATCTATATCAGAGCCGTTTATGACGGTCGTCTGACAGCGGTTTATGACAAGAAGAAACTGATCTTTTTGGATCTGTCGCAAACGTTCAGCTTAAGTGGCAAATGGAATAATCCATATGCATATTTCTATACATCTGCTGGCTATTGGGACAGCTCTAAGGGAGCCGGTGCTACTGGAGCCGCCTGCGTGGGAAAAGGGGCGATGACCAATATCGAGGGAACCGATATATGGTACTACGATTATGGAAGCGTATCTAACTTCGGCAATATAATTGCTTTTACCTGGGACGATCATCTTACTGCAGTTAATTTCTCTAGCACTGATGTTATTTACCGTAGTGACTTTAGTGAAGGCACACCGCTCTTTGTTCCGCACGTAGGACAAACTCCCGAAGAAAAGAACACTCCATCTGCTAAATACTACGAAGCCGGTTATTGGGTAACGTATCTGGGCGAGAAAACGGGTTATACTTTGCGTATTAAGAATAGTAGTACCCATGAGTTAATAAAGGAGGTTCCGTTCACTTCGGAGACTAAACGAATGAGCATGGAAGCGGTTACTGACCTTGAGGCTTCGCACACATATGAGTTCGAAGTAATGCGTGATAATGGAAAGTACTACAAGAATAATGGTTCAATGACCTATTCAAGTAGAAATGGCAACTGGGAATTCACGGAGGCTAAGAGTATAGGTACTATTGTTACCACCGCTTCCGGAGACTACACGTTCACCTTAAGTTTTGCGGATAACAACAATGATGAAAACTACCAGTTACGTGTTAATGTAAAATATCCGGTTGCAACGAATGACTATCGTTTGATATATAAAGACGATGTACACACCGCTTTCAAGCCTTCGGCTGTTGTTGCCAATAAACCGGGCGGCACCGATATAGTATCGTTCTTCGTCCGTCCGAATAGTAATCCGATCTTGTACAAACAGACGGCATCGGTCGCAGGGGATGGTACAATTACCTGGGCAACAACAGCAACGAACTTAATCACCGCCGATATGAAGTCCGCGGTAATCACCAAGGACAGTGTCTATAACTTCAACTTGGTGATGGACGAAGGCGGTAATTTGAGTGTAGGTAGCGTAGAGGCTTACACCGGTAACTTCTATATCCGTACCGATGGAGCGAACAACAAGTGGGATAACTATACTAATGCAGACCACATGATGACCTATTCCGAGTATTCGGAGAAGAACGCCGGCTATAGTCACTACTTTATGGCATTCGTGGAGAATAATGTGAATGTGAAGTTTGTTGTTGCCAACGACTATAGTCCGTGTATCTCGGATACATTGGTACAAGGCAGCGAATCAGCGCTTATGGACGCAAGCGGATTTATCTATGAAAGAGCGAATGTTCGCTTCATGTGGAACAGACATGATAACTCCTTAAGACGTGCATATCTGGCAGCAGCCAAGGACGATGGAACAAAATTCCTCGTTCTGCGCGCTAATTCTTCTTCAGACATGATGGACAAGGACGGCAATGCGCTGATTAATTCTGCTAATAGTGGACAAGCTGGTTATAACCGCAAAGCTCCGGATAATAGTATTCAGTTTGTGGATACCGAGAATTGGATTTATGAGACGAACGTCAAGATTAAACCGAGTGCTTATGTGAAGTTGTATGCGCACTACCACTCGGCAGATCATTACTTTAAGGGTGAGAATAATGGTACTTTCGATGGAAGCAATGCTATCCAGTTGATGACAGGTACGGGTGAGCCTGAACTCGTTCGTGTTATCTATGACTTCAAGACCGACCGTCTGTTAGCAGCATTGGAACCGAGTGGAAACATCGATGCAGAACAGGCAATCAATGCAGATGTCATGTTCGTTCGTGAGCATCAGGGAGATATCAAGCAGTTGACCTTCAGCGAAAATGCATTGACTGAAGAGATGGGAGCCATTACGGAAATTAAAACTGCCTACGCGGTAATGCGATTCAATAAGTGGACTTTGAACAACAAATCAAAGGAAGGTGGACATGCCGTTTTGGATCCGTTACTCTCTCGCTATGAGCGTGACTTGTTCTATGTATCGTTCCCGTTCCGCGTTTCAATGAACGAGGTATTCGGATTTGGTACGTACGGTAAGCATTGGATTATTGAGTACTATGACGGAGAAGCACGCGCGGCTAACGGATTCTGGGCAGAGACTGCGTCCTACTGGAGATATGTTACGGATCGTAGGGGTAAGTTCTTTGAACCGAACCAGGGATATATTATAGCCTTGGATCTGGATGAGTTGGGCGAGGATTCCGAGGTATGGAACAATAACGTGCAGAACGTTGAACTCTACTTCCCGTCATACGGAACGATGGGAGATATTACCAATGCTACAGTAGAAATGACTATACCCGAACATACATGTACTATCGGCCCACGCTTTGTGGGTGGAGACGACCGCCGTGTGAAGGATAGTCACTGGAATGTGATGTCTGTTCCGACATACGTCAATACGAGCAGTGTAGACTTCGCTAACACAACGTGGACAGCAACTAAACCGAGCTTCCTCTATGAGTGGAACCCCAGCGATAACTCGCTTACACCTCGTTCAGGAACCGGTTATACGTACCACGCTATGCATGCATACATCGTACAATACGCCGGAAAAGTGACTTGGACGTCCACCAGCGTCACGCCGTCATCTGTCGTGGCGCGTGAGCGCAAGGCACCGAGTGAAGTGGAATTCCGTCTGGAGTTGAGTCAAAACGACCGGATAATGGATCAGACCTTCGTCAAGTTGAGTGACGATGAGGAGGTAAGTACGGAATTTGTCTTCGGTGAAGATATGTCGAAGGAGTTCCACAAGAGCAATTCGAACATCTACACAATGGTTAGCACAATGATTGACGGCGACCTCTCCGTTACCGAGACCGCAGGTAACACGCTGCCTATGACAGAGCAGACAACCCTTGTTCCGGTAGGTGTGAAGATAGCTACTGACGGCGATTACACCTTCGCGATTCCGGAAGGAACGAATGGAGTAGGCGTCACGCTCATTGATAACGAGACCGGAATCCGCACGAGCCTGAGCGCACTCGATTATACCGTTAACCTGAGTGCCGGTACGTACAATGGACGCTTTGAGTTGGAGATATCGCCGATTGTTCAGACACCTACGGACGTCGAAAATGTACAAAGTGACAATGTACAAGGTACAAATGTACGCAAAGTGCTCATTGACAACATGCTCTATATCGTCAAGGACGGCAAGATGTATGACGCGCGCGGAGCACGTGTAGAATAAGTGAAACAGTAACAGTAGATAGATGATAACTTGCGATATGAAAAGATTTGTTATGATAATCATGGTATTGGGCGCGCTCACAGCGTGCCTGATGCCTGCGAACGCACAGACCGATATGAAGTGGCAGAATGCCACCCTGCAAGGCTCTGGAAGCACCTATGCTCCGCAGATAACGCCGGTTGGAGCCACTTCGGCATACAGCGAAGCCACTACGACCCAGACTTATTCGCCCGCACAAGCGCCCACCGGACCACGTAGGGGTTTTGATGTCGGTGGAGAAACCGGTCGGTCGGACGAGTCTCCCATCGGCGATGCCCTATTCCCGTTGCTCCTCTTCGCAATGCTATTCTGCGGATATATAGCCCTCCGCCGACTTAAAACATTAAATCATTAAATCATTATATCATTAAATCATTAAATCATTAAATCATTAAAACATTATATCATTATACCATTATACCATTTAATCCTTAATTTTGGACTAAAAGCAAAGAAAAAATACAAATTATTTGCATATTATAAAAAAATATTGTAATTTTGCAGCGCAAAATCAAGAGAGGAGGTATTTATGCAAGTAGTTATCGATGGAAATATTTATTCGCAGGCACAAGCGTACGCGCAACAGAATGGGCAGAACCTGAATAAGCTGATTGAGAATTTCTTACTCCTTTTTATCCAGCGAAGTAACCGTGCAGCGTCCGAGGAGCCCGTTCCGGATGTGGTGGCAAGTCTGTTAGGCGCAGGTTTACCCCTTGATGCTGAAGATATCAACGGGCGTGAGGCTTATTCTCAGTATTTGGAGGAGAAATATAAATGAAAAGGCTCTTTCTGGATACCAATATCGTGCTCGATTTGTTAGAAAAGCGCGAGCCCTTTTGTAATGATGCCGTCAGGCTTTTTTCGTTGGCATATAACAAAAAGGTGAAGTTGTTTGTCTCTCCGATCACATTTGCTACGGCATCCTATGTATTGTCGAAACATGAAGCGTCCGAAGTCAACAAACTCCTGTCTAATCTTCGCCAATTAGTAAGTGTGGCAACTACCAATGAGCGCACGATAGACGATGCCTTGGCATCTCAGTTCACCGATTTTGAAGATGCTATACAATATTACTCCGCGCTTACTTGCAAAGCGGAAGCAATTATCACTCGTAACGGCAAAGATTTTGCGCATTCCAAGTTGCCGGTTCTAACGGCGGGCGAGTGGCTTGACAATTTATAACCCCCTCACAATCACGATGCTGTAAAGCATGCCGAGGAACATCGTGAATTTGATAACCTGCTGGCAGGTCTTGTAATCACTTGGGATCTTGGCTGCCCACAGGAGCCACAAGGCACCTGACAACGGCGTGACGACTCCCAAGACTATATAACGCGTGCTGAGGCTCGTCCAACTGATAGGGAAGGGCAGGATGTGATACCACAGATGTCCGATGACCGCGAACGTGAGGAGGATAAGCGCTGTGACAAACACTTTCGTCCATGTCTCTCCCCATACAACCGGCATGGAGTGACATTCCAACTCGCGGTCACCCATCTGGTCCTGCATGTCTTTGACGATCTCCCGTATCCATGTTAGCAGGAAAGCGAACAACGCAAACCCGCCGAGCCAGGCATAGAGGTCATGAACCAGTGTCGTGTACGGCAGGATGATGCCGTAGCGCAACTCCAGCACAGCTACATTACTCATCGCAATCATCATCGGCGTCAGTGCCGCCAACAGGGCGATAGTGAGGTTGCCGATGAACAGCAAACGCTTGTAACTGCTGGAGTAGAACCACAGCAATCCCGGAACTATCACAAACACGATTCCCAGTGACAGGCTGCGCAGCCACCATGCCGCCAGTAAACCGCACACGATACCTGTACCGCTGAGCCACAGACTCAGCTGCATCGCCGCTTGTTTGGTGACCGTACGTGTGACGATGACCTCATCGGGGCGGTTGATACGGTCTATCTTGACATCAAAATAGTCATTGATAACGTATCCTCCCGCCGCAATGAGCATCGTTGCTAACATGATGAGCAGCAGAATATACCACGGCAGTTGTTCGCCGAATGCTGCTTTGTCCAATATGGGTACTGCGACCCATTTCTCCATGAGCCATACCAGCGCTCCCACGAAGAGCACATTGCTCCACCGTATCAGCCGCAGGATGTCTTTAAATTGTTCCAATTCGAATTAACAATTTACAATTACCAATTACCAATTACTTCACGCGAAGTACCACGCCTTTCCATGCCTCAAGGGTAATGGTCACAGGTTGGTCCGGCACAAAAGCAACCGGCTGTTTACTGCCGTAGAGCAAATCCGTAGCGGTCGCTTTGGGCTTCTCTTCCAGCCCGAGATAGATGAACGCATCGTTGGGGATGCGCAGCGTGATCTCCTGCTCGCGGTCATGGAAATTAACCACCACAAGCAGCGTCTCGCCTTTGACGTGACGCAGGAACGCATAGTGCTGCTGGCGGTTGAATCCTTCGCCTTGCGCATAGGTGATATCGTACATCTTGCCTTTCTGAATGGCTTTGTCGTCGCGCGCCAGAGTCATCAGACGCTTGTAGAAATCGCGTAACTCGCGTTGCGCATCGTTCATCTTGGCGCCGTCGAACTTGCCCTTGTTTGCCCATGCCTGGATACTCTTGATGCCCCAGTAGTCGAAGATCGTCGTGCGACCGTCTATGCCGCTGAAGCCCTCCATATCCATTCCCCGTTCACCCAGTTCCTGACCCGAATAGACCATCAGCGGACACTGGTTGAGCGTCGCGGCTACGATCATCGCCGGTTCGGCACAGCGCCCGTCGCCGCAGAAGAATCCGCTTGCCAGACGCTGCTCGTCATGGTTCTCGAGGAAATAGAGCATGTGCTGCAACAGGGCGTCTCCGTGCATCATCCATTGGGCGGTAATGCCTTCGGCGGGCCATCCTTTGCTGGTCACACCGCGCAGGTAGTCGTACATGCCCACTTTGTCGTAGAGATAGTCGAAGCCGGCATCCAGATAGGCATGGTAACGCCCCGGATCGTAACACTCGCCGATAAAGAGGAATTTCTTGTGTTTCTTCTTCACCTGTGCGATTGCCCATGCGAAGAACTCGACCGGTACCATCTCCGCCATATCGACACGCACGCCGTCGATGCCTTTGTTTGCCCAGAAGAGCAGGATGTCCCGCATCTTGATCCAAGTGTTGGGAATGGGGTCAAACTGCTTCTCCATGCCGCCTTGATAGAAGACGCCGTAGTTCAGTTTGACCGTCTCGTACCAGTCGTTCTCGCCCGGATGGGAGGTGAAGCAGTCATTGCCGGTGACCTTGGCGGGGTACTCTTCGTAGCCCTGCAGGTCCTTGTCCATGGTGAAACGCTCGCCCGGCAGGTAGTAGAAGTTGTTCAGCGGTGAGAACGCCCACTCGGGATGATCGGTCTCGCCCAGATCCTCTACTCCGGCAGGTTTGCACAGACTCTTGTATTCGCGGCTGACATGATTAGGTACGAAATCAATCAGAACGCCCAGTCCCGCTTCGTGCGTCCGTTGTACGAGCGCCTCGAACTCCTGCATTCGTTTGGCTTCGTTCTTCGCCAGATCCGGATCCACGTCATAGTAATCGGTAATGGCGTAGGGGGAACCAGCCAGACCTTTGGTGATAGCGGGATGATTGTGCTCGGCTGTCGCGTGACGGATGACACCGGTGTACCAGACATGCGTGGCACCCAAGTCCACGATGGACTTGAGTGCGCGCTCTGTGATGTCAACAAACCGTCCGCAGCCATTCTCCTCTCGTGTGCCGTTGCGCTTGCGCGTCTCGTTGTAGTTACCGAACAAACGAGGGAAGAGTTGATAAATAATGGGTTTGTTCATTCTGTAATAAGTGTGTGTTTTTCTATGGGTGTACTTACGGCGTTATACTAATGCCGCTGTGTCGCTTGCAATCATCAATTCCTCGTCGGTCGGGATGAGACAAACGGTTACTTTGGAGTTCTTGGTGGAGATGATACGCTCTTCTCCGCGTACGTTGTTGGCTGCTTCGTCCAGCTCGATGCCGAGGAAACTCAGACCCTTCATGATCTGTGCGCGGATATACGGATCGTTCTCGCCGATACCTGCGGTGAAAACAAGGATGTCCAGACCGTTCATCGCAGCGGCATAAGCACCGATATACTTGATCGTGCGGTAGATGAACATCTTGCGCGCCAGGTCAGCACGTTTGTTGCCCTGATTGATAGCTGCTTCAATGTCACGGCAATCGCTCGAAACACCGCTCACGCCGAGCAGACCCGATTTCTTGTTCACCAGGTTGTTGAACTCGGCTGTGCTCAAATGCTCCTTGTCCATGATGAACGTAGCCGCTCCGAGGTCGAGGTCACCGGCACGGGTACCCATTACCAGGCCCTCCACCGGCGTCAGACCCATACTCGTATCCACGCTCTCGCCGTTCAGTACTGCGGTACAACTGCCGCCGCCGCCGATGTGGCAGGTAACAATCTTCTGCTTTTTGGGATCTACACCTAAATATTCACATACGCGCGCGCTCACGTAACGATGGCTCGTTCCGTGGAAACCGTAACGGCGGATGGCATATTTCTCATAGAGCTCGTACGGCAACGCGTACATGTACGCATAATCCGGCATCGTCTGGTGGAACGCGGTGTCAAACACAGCTACTTGCGGTACGCCCGGAAGAATCTTCTCGATGGCATCAATACCCTTCAGGTTCGCAGGATTGTGGAGCGGAGCCAGATCCACGCATTGGATAATCTCCGCCTTTACCTCCGGCGTAATCAGTACCGATTTGTTGAATTTCTCGCCGCCATGTACGACGCGGTGTCCTACAGCGTTGATTTCCTTGAGCTCCTTGATGCAACCGATCTGCGGATCCACGAGTTTCTCCAGAATCAGTTCGATACCCACTGTGTGCTCCGGCATCGATTTCTCGAATTTAACCTTCTCGCCATTCGGCAGTTTTACCAGCAGGAACGAATCCGGCAAACCGATCTTCTCTATGCCGCCTTGTGCCATTACTGCCTTGCTCTCCATGTCAAAGAGCTTATACTTAATACTGCTGCTACCGCAGTTCAAAACTAAGATTTTCATATGATATTAAATTAAATCGTCAATTTTATTCAATCGTCAAATGTCCGATCGTCCATTATTTGATCGCCTGATTCGCGGTGATCACTACCATCTGCACAATGTCCTGTACCTTGCATCCGCGGCTAAGGTCGTTGACCGGAGCGGCGATACCCTGGAGAATCGGTCCTACGGCATCTGCACCCGAGAAACGCTCTACGAGCTTGTAACCGATATTACCTGCCTGCAGGTCAGGGAAGACGAGTACGTTCGCTTTGCCTGCAACGGGACTGCCCGGAGCCTTGGTAGCCGCTACGCTTTCAATCAGCGCGGCATCAGCCTGCAACTCTCCGTCGATAGCCAGTTCAGGAGCCATCTCCTTTGCCAGTTTGGTCGCTTCGGCTACTTTGTCCACGAGCTCATGCTTGGCACTGCCCTTGGTACTGAACGACAACATGGCTACGCGCGGTTCGATACCGGCGATGGCACGTGCGGTCTCCGCCGTCGAGACGGCAATCTCCGCCAGCTGTTTGGCATCGGGATTCGGGTTCACAGCGCAGTCTGCGAACAAGAGGAATCCGTTCTCGCCCAGATGCTTGGCGGGCGTGAACATAAGGAATGCACCGCTGACGATGGAGCAACCCGGACGGGTCTTGAGAATCTGGAACGCCGGACGGATCGTGTCCGCTGTCGTGCCGCGTGCGCCCGCTAACTCACCATCCGCGTCACCTGCTTTGATCATCAGACAACCCAGATAAAGCGGGTCTTGCGCCTTCTTTGCCGCCTCTTCCTCCGTCATGCCTTTTGCCTTGCGCAACTCAAAAAGCAGCTTGGCATACTCCGGCATCTTGGGGTCATGCAGCGGGTCGATGATTTTCGCCTCGCCGATGTGCTCATAGCCTTTCTCCGCCGCCATGCCCTTGATCTTCTCCGGGTCACCGATCAGGATGAGATCGGCAATCTTGTCGCGCAACAAGATGTTGGCTGCTTCTAACGTACGCGGTTCGTCGCCCTCCGGCAACACAATGCGCTGCGGATGTGCTTTCGCGCGCGCAATCATTTGCTGTAGAATGTCCATAATTATAATGTGTATAAATTGTTTCCTAAATCGACCGCAAAGATACAAAAAAAAATCCATATATGCAATACCCGTTATAAAAAATATTTTTTTTTGTCAAAAAATTTGCGTATGTCAAAAAAAAGTTGTACCTTTGCACCCAAATTGTGATTATTGAATCAAACATACGCTTTTTAAACATGAAAAAAGGTTTACTTTTTCTCTTGGCGCTCTGCGTTTCCGGAATGGTAGTAGCGCAAGAAGCAGAGTTACAAACGGCTGATTCCGTTAAGATTAAGGGTGTTCACCCGTACAAGTTGGAGGAGAACGCAAAGGGTATTGCTCCCGAGATTGCTCACTGGAGTATCATCCCGCGTATCGGCTTTAGTGTGTTCGACGGTGATTTTACGAATGAGAAGAAGCATGCATTTGCTATTCCTTCTGCCGGTCTGGCTGTGGAGTACAACTTCACCCCGGTATGGAACATCGGTGTCGAGTACATGTATGACCAGTACACGGTGACGGGTAAGCAGGGTCTTGACGAGAATGGCAATAAGCGTCTGAATGCGGATACCTTGCTCAATGGTCATTTGCATCGCGCCGGCGTTTATATCTCCATGGATCTTATCAATCTGCTCTTCCCGCGTGTCAACAAGAAGATTTTCTCCATGCTTCCTTATGTAGGAGCCGGTGGCGCGTGGTACAAGCGTTCGGCTTATTACATGGATGACCGCTATTTCGATGGCGATAAGAACATGTGGATCAATCCTACTCACGGCAGAGGTAACACCGTTAACTATATCAACGCCGATGGTCAGCTTGGTCCGGATAAAGACACCAAGTATATCATGGAGGGCTATGTTCTTGCCGGTGTTGACTTGGATTTCAATATCAACCGTACAATCGCGTTAGGCTTGCGCGCGAACTATACATATTTCACGCGCGACTATTTCGACGGTCGTGGTTATCACCATGGCGAGGATGCCAATTCGTCCAAGAACAACGATGGTATCTACGAGATTACGGCGAATCTGCGTTTCAAATTAGAGGCAGTGTCTAAATCGCACCCGCGTAACATGCCTTCGTTTGACAAGTTTGACGAGTGGCTTGAGGATGCAAAGGTGGCGGCTCAATGCGAACCGTGTCACGATACGATTATTTACTATCGTCATGATTCCATTATCATCCGTGAGGTACTTAAGCAGCCTAAGCCGAAAGAGGTCTTTAACGTTTACTTCGACAACGACAAGTCGGTGCTCCGTCAGGACGGTCTGGTGAAGGTTTCGGAAGTGGCAGAACGTATGGAGGACGACAAGAATCTCTACGCTGTAGTTATCGGTTATTGCGATAACACCGGTTCGAACGGACATAACTTCGGTCTGGGTGACAGACGTGCCTTCAGCGTAGTGGATGAGTTGGCGAAGGAGTACGACATCCCGGCAGACCACCTTTACGGCAAGGGTACCGGCAAGCTCGTAGGTCGTCGCAGCAAGAAGAGTTACGGACCGAACCGCCGTGCGGCTATCCACCTCGTGGACGAGGAGACATTCGAACTCATGAAGATGCAGTTGGAGGACAAGAGCGAAAACCGTGACGAGTCTATGATTCCGACATTCGAGAATTCCAAGCCGGTCAAAGTGCCTGATTTCGAGAAGATCGAGGAGGAAGCACAGAATGACTCTGTCAAGACTATCCCGTTGTCCGAGAGCGCACGCAAAGAGAAGGTGAACGAGTACAAGGAGCGTAAGCATGAGACTATTACGGTAGAGAAGGGTGTTTCGCTCTCGAAACTGGCTCGCAAGTATTACGACAATACGCAATGCTGGGTATTCATTTACGCTGCGAACAGAGAGAAACTCGCTACTCCGAATGATGTACAGGAAGGAATGAAACTCGTGATTCCGGAACTGACAGAAGAGGAGTTGAAGATTACTACCCGCGATTGTCTCCGCATCTACAGCATCGTGGCGCATAGTAAAGAATAACCCATAGTAGCGCGGAGCGCGCGAAGGTCCCATAGCTCAGTTGGTTAGTAGCACCTGACTCATAATCAGGGGGTCCTTGGTTCAAGCCCAAGTGGGACCACGACAGGAGGATAGTCCCGCAGACTATCCTCCTGTTGATTGTAAGCGACGCGCAAGCAAACAAACAAGGCTTGTACGGCATGTTCAACAATCGTTGGATGATAGGATTGCTTCTGTTGTTGCTCGTGACGAGTGACCCGTTTGCTTTCGCTGCGCCCGCTCCTTCTCCTGCTTCCCGGACATCCAAGCCGACCGCGGCGCAACGCAAGCGCGAGGCAGCCAGGCGCAAGGCGGAAAAGAAACGTGCTGCGAAGAAAGCGGCGATAGAGAAACAACGTGCAGCCAAAGCCAAGGCGGCGAAGCGACAGCGTATCAAGGACGGCAAGCCGTTATTGTACGTCTATTCCTATAATCTCAAGACCGGCGAACCGCTTCCGGAGACGCATATCACCGTGCAGGACGTGAATGCGCGTCCGAACAAGAAACCCAAACTGAACAAAGCCACCGATACCAAGCGGGCGCGTGTGTCCAAAGGTCTGCCCGTCGGCTCCTATTGGGCGACAGCGGCGCGTATCGGCTATTTCTCTTCCGACACCCTGTTCTTCCAGCATAAAGAGGACGAAGACACCGTCAAGATGGCGCTTTATCCCGAGACGCGTGTCACGTTCTCCGTGACCGATTCGCTTACACAAAGACCCGTGTCGGCGAATATCGTTTTCCGTAACGCGGAGAACAAGAAGATCCTTCAGACCACGTCCGATTCCATTCGTACGCTGATAGCCGTCCTGTTTGATGACCGGGTGCCGTTCTATACGGTGGAGGCCACCGCTATCGATTATTTCCCCTACCGTGATACCATTACCCGTCCCGAACTGTTTTCGGATATTGTGATGTCGCCCCGCGAGGTCAAATCGTTCGTGCTGCATAATATCTATTTCGCTACGGGTAAGACGCATATCCTTGATTCGTCCGAACCGGCACTGGACGAGTTGTACCGCTTTCTGGTACTCCGTCCCAGCCAGCAGATCCGTATCGTCGGGCATACTGACAATGTCGGTTCCGACCGTTCCAACCAGACGCTCTCGGAAGGGCGTTGCCGCGAAGTGAAGCAAGCAATGGTGGAACGCGGTATCGCTCCGGAGCGTATCGAGGTGGAAGGACGGGGCGAACGCGATCCGATCGTACCGAACGATACGGAAGAGTTGCGGCAGATGAACAGACGGGTGGAGATAGTGCTGCTATGAGACCGTTGCTAAGCCTCTTTTATCCGCGTTTGTGTCCCATGTGCGATACGTACGTAGGAGAGAACGTGCCGGGAGGAATGGTCTGCCCGCAGTGCTTCAGGCAACTGCCCCGTACCGAGCAAGCAGCAATGCGGGGAAACAGCACGGAGATGGTATTATGGGGAGAGGTGAAGAGCAAAGGCGCAGCCAGACGCGTCATGCATCTGGAGCAAGCGGCGGCTTTTCTTTTCTACGAGAAAGACACCCCTTTGCAGCAGCTCATTCACCGAATGAAATATGCCGATCAGCCTGAGATAGCCTACCGGCTGGGACGCGAGGCGGCGATGGAGTTTATGTATTCGGACTTCTTTGAGGGAGTGGATTATATCCTGCCGGTACCGTTGCACCCCAAGCGTTACCGCAGTCGCGGGTACAACCAGTCGGAGTATATTGCGCGGGGTATCAGCGAGGTGACCGGCATACCGATGGACACAACGCACATGATACGTTTGAGAAACACTCCCAAACAGGCGCAGTTGGACCGGAAGGGACGAATGACGAATGTCGCGGGTGCGTTTGCCGTGGATCATCCCGAGCAGATGTATCACAAGCATCTGCTGCTGGTGGATGACCTGATTACGACCGGCGAGACTATGCGGGAGTGTCTCAAAGCCGCCAAGCGGTTCAGAGGAGCGAAATTCAGTGTTTTCGCGCTTTGTAAAGCACATGGATGAAAAATAAACATACAGATATGACTAAAAAATACGATTTTTTAATTATCGGCGGCGGTGTAGCCGGTATGAGTTTTGCCTTGAAAGTGGCACGTGCGGAGAAATACCGCATAGCCTTGTGCTGTAAGACGACTCTTGAGGAAGCCAATACGGCAAAGGCACAGGGAGGTATCGCTTCCGTTACGAACCTGCTGGTAGATGATTTTGAGAAACATATCCACGACACGATGGTAGCGGGTGACTGGCTGAGTGATCCTGCGGCGGTGGAGCAGGTCGTCCGCAATGCGCCGAGAGGTATCGAGGAACTGGTCAACTGGGGTGTCAACTTCGACCGCAAGGAGGACGGTGCGTTTGATTTGCACCGCGAGGGCGGACACTCGGAGTTCCGCATCCTGCATCATGCGGATGACACCGGCGCGGAGATCCAGCGCGGACTGATGGAAGCTGTCCGCCATAATCCGTATATCGATGTGCTGGAGAACCATTTTGCAGTGGAGATCATCACGCAGCATCATCTGGGCGTTCGTGTGACCCGCCGTACACCGGATATCGAGTGTTACGGCGCGTATATATTGAATCCCGAGACGCAGAAGATAGACACTTATCTGAGCCGAATCACGCTCATGGCAACCGGCGGAACCGGAGCCGTATATGCCACTACCACGAATCCCGAGATTGCAACCGGAGACGGTATAGCGATGGTCTATCGTGCGAAAGGGCTGGTCAAGGACATGGAGTTCGTGCAGTTCCACCCGACGAGTCTGTATAATCCGGCAGAGACGCATCCTGCGTATCTGATCACGGAAGCAATGCGCGGATACGGAGGTATCCTGCGTCTTCCGAACGGCGAGGAGTTTATGCAGAAATACGATCCGCGTCTGTCTCTCGCTCCGCGTGATATCGTGGCGCGCGCCATCGACAACGAGATGAAGATTCACGCCATCGACCATGTATGTCTTGATGTGACGCACAAGGATCCCGAGGAGACCAAACATCATTTCCCCAATATCTACGCCAAGTGTCTGTCTATCGGTATTGACATCACGAAGGAGTATATCCCGGTTGCACCGTGTGCGCACTATATGTGCGGCGGTATCAAGGTCGATCTGGACGGTCAGTCTTCCATCCGTCGTCTGTATGCGGTGGGCGAGTGCTCCTGTACGGGGCTTCACGGAGGCAACCGTCTGGCATCCAACAGTCTCATCGAAGCCGTGGTATATGCCGATGCAGCAGCCAAACACAGTCTGAGCGTGATAGAGGAATTTACCTACAATGATGCTGTCCCCGAGTGGAATGACGAAGGAACGCTCAGCAACGAAGAGCGTGTGCTCATTGCGCAGGATGTGAAAGAAGTGGGACAGATCATGTCCACCTACGTCGGTATTGTCCGCAGCGACTTGCGTTTGCGCCGTGCGTGGGAGCGTCTCGACCTGCTGTACGAAGAGACGGAAGACTTGTTCAAACGCGTCAAAGCAACCAAGGATATCTGCGAGCTGCGCAATATGATCAACGTCGGATACCTGATCACGCGTCAGGCAATGGAGCGCAAGGAGAGCCGTGGTCTGCACTATACCATCGACTACCCCAGGACGGACAATAACCATCCGCAGGAAGTGTGGTAAACGAACTTTTTGACCTATAGACCGAAAATGAGCGTCCCGATGAGACGCTCATTTTTGTTTATGCCTTTCCGACCATTAGAAATTATACTTGGTCATCAACTGTACACGGTGGTTGGTCACCCAATGCAGACCGTTCTGTGAGAGACCGTTAGCGGGATCCAGCTTGCCGTCACTATAGTGAACGGACGTGATGTCGTACTCCAGACCTACCTGGAACTTGCCTACGGTATAGAGCAGAGTAGGCGTCAGACGCCACATCCGGTTCATGTTCTTTACACGCGGATAGTAGAAGCCCACCAGACTGCCGTCCGTATTGGTAGCCAATGCTTCTTTGGTACCGAGGTTCTCGACATATCCGGCGAAGAGGATGCCTTGCAGTTTCTGCGGGTGTTTGTCTTCCTGTGCTCCCACTTTGCCTCCATACACGAGGCTGATCCATGACGAGGAGGTGCGGGTCGGGGTGTATTCGTAAGAGCCGTCCGCATTCACCTTCTTCACACCGTAGCCGCCGTTCATGTTCATATGCTCTCCGGCTTCGGCAAAGATGGTCTTCGCTTTGATGGAGAACTCGCCTTTCTTGTATTGCAGATAGAGGAAGGGCGAAGCGGTAGTGATACGATCCTTGACGGTGACGGTAACAGGATTTCCGGTATTGTCATTCGTTTCGCCCAGATGGCGCGGGCTGATGCTTAACACATCCGCGCCGGCACGCATGAGGAAGCCTTTGTTGTGTACACTCAAGCCCAGATACGCTTCCGGCGTTTTCGAATAGAGCATGTACTCCGCCGACTGTCCGTCAGGACCGGTGGAGTTATATTGCATCTGCCATAAACCTGCCGCGGTCAGGGTGACGAACTTGCCCAGGCGTGCGTCCATACGCACTTGCGGGGAGCGGTTAAACGGACCGAAGGGAGCACCGCTGTTGAGGGCGATGACGTCGCATAGGTCGGCAGCCATCGGGTGCCAGGTCTGACCGATCGTCAGGTCTACACGTGCCATCTCCTTGCCGTTCAGCATAGGTAGGCTGTCCCATCCCAAGGCAACGTACGCCTGACGAAGACGGAACTGCGCTGTGCCCGAAACGGCATGAGCACCGGTACCTACTTTGCTGATACCGGCGAAGAAGTCCGCTTCGATCTTGCCGCTGAACTCGGTACTGCGCCATTTGTATCCGACTATATTCAGTCCGACACGGGTAGTGAGGGACAGAAAGCGGAACGAACTGACGTCATTGAGGTCCTCGCGCAATGCCGGATCGGTCGTCTTGTTCCAGTTTTCGTCTTTGGGCATGTAAAAATACAAGTCACCCGTTCCGGCGATACACTCACGGCTGTCATAGGTGAAATAGTTGCGAATGAAACCGTAGGGTTTGAAGTGCTGCTTGAGGTGCGATTTAACAGCCTCTTTCTTCTCCTGCTTGGCTGCGTCCTGTGCGAACACAGGAGCGCCGAGCAGAGAGAACAGCATGCTGATAGCAATAATCCGTTTCATAGGATACTATGGATTTTTAATATTATCTGTCTTTTAGAACGGGAATACCATAATCACCGCATAGGCGAGTGCGATACCCACGAGACCGATGATCAGTCCCACTTTCGCCATGTCTCTGGTTTCGATCAAACCGGTAGAGCAAGCGATAGCGTTCGGCGGGGTAGATATCGGCAGCAACATGGCGAACGACGTCGAAGCAGCCACGCAAACGAGCAGTGTGGTCACACCGCCGAAAGCACCCAACTGCTCGCTCATGGCGGTACCTACCACTGCCAGAATAGGCACGAGCAGGTTGGCAGCAGACGAGTTGGCGATGAAGTTGGACAAAAGCCAACCGAGCAGACCTGCGATGATGAGTACGGCAATAGCCGACCAGCTTCCGAACGGAATAGCTTCTACCAGCGCAGCAGCCAGACCGGTCTTGTTGAGGGCGGTACCGATAGCGAATCCACCGGCTACCATCCACAGCACGTGCCAGTCGATTTTCTCAAAGTCTTCCCGTTTGAAGATACCCACTAAGGAGAATACGGCAAACGGAATCAAAGCCACGACGTTGGAATTGAGGTGAGTGAGCTCACCCGTCATCCAGAGGAGGATGGTGATAATGAACGTTACGGTCACTACCCAGAACTGCCAGTCTATCTGGTGGTGTTCGTCCGGCTCAATGACGATCTTCACGTCTTTTGCCTTGAAGGGGAAGAGGAACATGAGCAGCCACCATGCGAACAGAATCATAATAATGACCACGGGCACAAAGCGGATCATCCATGCGCCGAATCCGACGTTGATATCCATTGCCGCCAGCTGACCTATCGCGATGGCGTTCGGCGGTGTACCGATCGGTGTACCGAGACCACCGATGTTGGCGGCAATAGGAATCGCCATGGCGAGGCTGACACGCCCGCCGCCATCGACAGGCAGCGTACGGAGCACCGGTGCCAGGAACGCCAGCATCATCGCTGCGGTAGCGGTGTTGGACATGAACATAGACATGACACTGATGAGCGTCAGGAAGCCCAGAAGCACCCATTTGGGGTTTGTTCCGAACGGTTTCAACAACACGCGTGCGAGTACGACATCCAGACCCACTTTGCTGGCAGCGATCGCCAATACGAAACCGCCCAGGAAGAGCATGATGATCGGGTCGGCAAACGATGCCATCAGTTCGCGGAAGTTCACAAGCGCGCCCATGTCGGGGTTTGCCAGACCTTTATTGGATACCGCCAGAAGCAGGAAAACGATTGTGGTGACGGACGTTGCCCATGCAGGAATAATCTCGAACATCCACATCAGCGCAGCGTAGGCAAAAATGGCGATCGTACGCTGCTGAACGACCGTCAAGCCGTCAATGCCGAAAAACGAGGTCGGCACGAACCACAAGAAAAGTACCACTAACGCAGTCAGCGGTGCCAAAACATGAAGTTTTACGTTAAATTTTTTCATTTCTCTTTAATACTTATTCGGATTTGCCAAATGACTGATTCGACGTACATAGCGCTCACCGCCGTCAAAAGCGGTGGTGACGAACGCGTGAATGATGTCCAGCGCCCTGTCGGGAGCTACATAACCTGCCGGCAAGCAGAGGATGTTCGCATCAAAGAAACGGCGTGCGTTCTCCGCCATGCGCGCTTCCCAACAGATGGTGGCACGTACATGCGGGTGCGTGTTGGCAGCCATGCTCATACCGTTTCCGGTGAAGCAGAAACCGATACCTAAGTCACACTCGCCTATCTCGACAGCCGTAGCCATCGGGTGTGCAAAATCCGGGAAGTCACAGTTCTCCATGGAGTTACAGCCGAAATCGATCACCTTCGCGCCTTCGCGCTCCAGATAGAGCTGAATCATGGATTTGAGTCCAAAACCTGCGTGGTCACTTGCCATCGCAATGGTCAATTCATTTAATGGTTTCATAAGTTTATCGTATTTAAATATCAACAAATGGTTTTGATATATTTATCTGCTTCAATAGCGGCTTTTGCACCCGATCCAGCCGCTACGACCGCCTGACGGTAGTGCGGGTCGGCGCAATCCCCTGCGGCGAAGATGCCGGGTAAGCCTACCTCCTGCCCCTCCCTAAAGGGAAAGGAGTAGCACTGGGTGCTATTATCACGGGTAATGATGTAGCCTTCGGAGTCAAGGGCAATATAATCCTTGAACAGACCTGTATTCGGATGATGACCGATCGCGAGGAAGAAGCCGTCGATGTCGATGTGACGGAGTGCCTCGTCCGGTTCCCCTTTGCGGTAGATGAGATCGGCGCCTTGCACCTTGCCTTCTCCGGTCAGTTGAAGCGTGTTGTGCTCAAAGAGCACTTCGATCTTGGGATTGTTGAGTACGCGTTGCTGCATGATTTCCGAAGCACGCAGATAGGGTTTGCGTACAATCATATACACTTTTTCGCACAAACCGGCGAGGTAGTTGGCTTCTTCGCACGCCGTGTCCCCTCCGCCTACGACCGCAACGGTTTTCTTGCGATAGAAGAATCCGTCACAGGTGGCACAGGCACTCACTCCGCGCCCGCGGTAAGTGCGTTCGGACTCGATACCGAGGTATTTGGCGCTGGCTCCTGTCGCAATAATGACGGCGTCGGCTTCGTATAGTTCTGTGTCTTCGACCCAGACCTTATGGGGAAGCCTACCCTCGGTCCCTCCCTGGAGGGAAGGAAGAGTATTCAACTCTACCTTGGTGACGATGCCGGAGACGAAGGTGGTACCGAACCGCTCCGCCTGACGGCGGAAATCGTCCATCATGGTGAAGGGGTCTATGCCGTCCGGATAACCGGGGAAATTCTCCACTTCGGTCGTGGTGGTCAGTTGTCCGCCTAATTGCGGACCTTCAATGAGAACGGGTGACAGGTTGGCACGCGAAGCATATATAGCGGCTGTATAACCGGCAGGACCGGAGCCGATGATCAAACATTTGGTTTTCATTGACGATTTTATGATTTACGATTTACGATGGATTTACAATTTGGTGTTATTGACGATTTAGAAACGCATATCGTTTATATACGTATCCTTTTCGGGTGTCAGTATGTATTCCTGTTTGGCGGTTATGAACTGCGGGTCTTTGAGTTTGAGGGTCGTAGTCTTTTTGCCCTCTTTTATTTCCACCTGTAGCGGTATCAAGTCCGCGTTACGTACTTTGAGTACGAACCGGTTGATTCCGGCTGACAGGTTTTTGGGTGTGAGGGTAATAACGGTAACGGGTACCTGGTTATTGGTCATCTCCTTCTCCGTAATGTGGCACGCATCCAGCATCGCTTTGGCGTAGAGGAGCGGATTCGTTTCCACCAGTTCCTGCTCGGTCGGGTTCGTGAGCGTCAGTTCGTCCGTCTGGGCGGAATACATATAAAGCGTCTTGCCGTCATAGGCAGCCTGGATGTCGAACATCGTCAGTTTGAACAGCGTTCCCTGCATGGTGAGCGTACCGGGGAAGTTCATCGGGGTGTTCACTTCTTCGGCTACCGTGACTACAAAGTCCGACCGGAGCGTCTTGGTCTCCAGGTTAGACAGGAACGAACTTAATATCGCTAATATCGTTAACAGCATATCGGATTGTATTTTAAATTTATTTCAGACCTAATTCTTCGAGCAGTTTCTCCAGCTGGTCCATGTCCTGGATGAGCACATCGCGCCCTTTGGGACCTTTATTCGGTCCGACGATACCTGCCGCTTCGAGCTGGTCAGACAGTTTGCCGGCACGGTTGTAGCCTATTTCGAAGGCACGCTGTAGGCGGGAGGTCGAACCTTCCTGTTTGGCAACGACGTATCGTGCCACATCGGCGAACATCGGATCCAGACGTTTCATATCCACGCTGCCCGGAGCGAGAGCTTCGCTTTCTCCTCCTTCACCCACGTATTCGGGTAACTGATAGGGTTCGCGGTATTTCTGCTGTTTGGCGATATGTGCCACAATCTCGTCCACTTCGGGCGTATCGACAAAGGCACACTGGACACGTGTGATAGACGCGTTTCCTGCGTATAACGAGTCTCCGCGCCCGATGAGCTGTTCGGCACCCTTGGCATCAAGGACGGTGCGCGAGTCGATGACGGACTGTGTGCGCAGGGCGATACGGGTCGGTATGTTCGCCTTGATGACACCGGTGACGATATTGACCGACGGACGCTGGGTCGCGAGAATCATATGCATTCCGACCGCACGGGCTTTCTGGGTGATACGCGCAATCGGTGTCTCAACCTGCTTGCCTGCCTGCATGATGAAGTCTCCGTACTCATCGATGATGATGACGATATACGGCAGGAACTGGTGGTGGAGGCTGTCCGCTACCAGTTTGTTGGGGTTGAGCCGGCGATGGATGAACTTGTCGTTGTAGTCCTCCAGATTGCGGACACCTGCGTCCATGAGCAGTTTGTACCGGTTTTCCATCTCGATGACGAGCGAGTTGAGCGTGTTGATGACGCGGTCACATTCGGTAATGACGATCTGCTCGGGATCGGTGTCGGGCATGGCGGCGAGGTAGTGCTTGAGCAGCGGTTTGTAGGGTGCGAACTCGACCATCTTCGGATCGACCATGACCAGTTTGAGTTCCGCGGGGTGCTTCTTGTAGAGCAGGGACGTAATGATGGCGTTGATCGCCACGGACTTACCTGTACCGGTAGCACCGGCCACGAGCAAGTGCGGCGTCTTGGCGAGGTCGAACATGAACACCTCGTTGGTGATGGTACGACCATAGGCGATCGGAAGACGCATTTTCTGTTCGTCCTGGAAGCGTTTGGAGGCGATAACGGAGTGCATCGAAACGACCTGCGGTTTCTCGTTCGGCACCTCTATACCGATGGTCCCTTTGCCGGGCATAGGCGCGATGATACGGATACCTGTTGCGGAGAGGGACATCATGATATCGTTCTCCAGCGCTTGTATCTTGGCTACGCGTATTCCGGCTTTGGGCACTATCTCATAAAGCGTAACGGTAGGACCTACGGTCGCTTTGATGGACTCGATCTCGATGCCGTAGTTGCGGAGCGTAGTGACGATCCGTGCCCCGTTCGCACGCTGTTCCTCCTGGTTGATGACCGGCGCGGCTTCGTTGTCATATACTTTGAGCAGTTCCAGCGAAGGGAACTCATAGAACTCGAGGTCTTTGCGCGGGTCGTACGGACCTTGCAGTTTCAATATGGCTTCGGGGTTCTTAGAGTATAGTTCATCGGGAATCACGTCTCCGATGACGAGTTGACCTTCTTCGTCCTCGTCAGATGGTATCGGTTCCTCTTCCTCCTTGTCGGTTTCCGCCGGTTCGTTGTCTTGTTCCTCGTCGTTCAAGGGTTCGATTGTGAGGGGTACCTCCTCGTCTTCCTTGTCCTTGGCGGGGTCGTCCTCTTCCTCAACGGGAAGCTCAATGACGATTTCTTCCGTCGGTTCTGTGGTTTGTTCCGGTTCAGCGGGTTCATCCGCCGGATCCGCTAGGTCTGCCGGTTCGGGTGTCTTCTCTTTCTTTTTGAACAATCCGGCACACCATGCTCCGAAGGCTTTGCAGCGGTCGATGAACCGCGGGTCGGTAACAATGAGGAAGATAATAAGCACAACGGAAAGGATGATGATGGTTCCCATCGTGAACACGTAGCTGGATAGCCATCTGGCGACCCATTCGCCGAAGACCCCTCCCCATCGGAAGACGCCGAGGTGAATCATCTGCTGTGCAAAACCGAGTACGACCGATCCCCAGAGCACCCAGAACGTGGTACTGCAGAACCACCGTATCGCCGGAATATCTTTGAGCGCGTGCATGAGGCGCAAACCGTATATTCCGATGAGCACGGCAATGAGCACGCTCACGATACCGAAAGAACCGTCTATCATAAACTGGGCAAGCCGAGCTCCCGGCAGACCCAGCAAGTTACGGACCGTTTCCCTGTTGGCAACGCGGTCGGCATGATCCATGGACAACACGGATTGATCCGCTGTCCCGGTGAACAGGAAGCTTACATATGCAATGATCGCGATGAGTGCAAAAGCGACTAACAACAGCCCGATGATCATGCGTGTCTCACGCGCCGCCAGAATACGTCTGACCGTTTGCCACCAGCTGTCTTTTTCCACCCGGATAACCCTTTCGCGGTTATCGTCCTGTCCCCTTGTGTTCGGTTTAGTTGAAGTTCTAGGCATAATGTTATTGACAATTTTACAATTTAGCGCGCAAAGGTACAAAAAATAATTGAATCTAAAAAATATAAAGTGTATTTTTTGCCGTTTTTTGTGAAAAAACGCACTTTTCCTCAATAATTGTACGTGCGCGCTTGCACAAGTGGAAAATTTTTTGTATCTTTGCGCGAAATTTGCATTCTTATGGAGGAACTGATACGACATGAGGGCATCGTGCAGCGTGTGGACGGCAACCGTGCACACGTTTCGATCGTGCAGACGAGTGCCTGTTCGGCCTGCAAAGCGCGCAGTATGTGCATGTCGTCGGAGAGCCAACAGAAAGAGGTGGATGCGGTCATGCTGGAGCCGATGTCGGTAGGTGACCGTGTGGAGGTAGAGGTGCGTGAACGTCTTGCATGGCGGGCAGTGCTGTTAGCCTATATCCTGCCGTTTGTGGCGATGATGGCGGTAATGATTGCTCTGGAGATGCTGACCGACTGGAGCGAAGCCATTGTGGGAACGGTGTCTCTGTGTGCGATCGCGCTGTATTTCATCGTGTTGGGCATGTTCAAACACCGTTTGCAGACTCAATTCTCCTTTACGGCAAGGAAGACAGGTCAAAATCACGCGATATATACATAGTATATATAGGTGTAGGTGGGATACGGCATTGTCTCGACAACGTCTCGACATTGTCTCGACAACGTCTCGGAAAGTACAAAGGGACAATGTACAAAGTACAAAGGGACAATGTACAAAGTACAAAGGGACAAAGTACAATGTACAATGTACAAAGGATGGAAGATAAAATAAATAAACAACAATAACAAACAACTAAAAAATCAAACACACATGAATCTGATTCTTATTTCTATGGGAGTGTTAGGTGTGACGGGTCTGGTAGCCGCCGTGCTGCTTTACGTAGTCAGCTTAATCTTCAAAGTAGAGGAAGATCCGCGCATTGACCTTGTTCAGGCGGTGTTGCCTGGGGCGAACTGCGGTGGATGCGGATTTGCGGGATGCCGTAATTTTGCGGAAGCCTGCGTGAAAGCCGGTTCGACGGACGGTCTGTCCTGTCCTGTAGGCGGAGAACCGACGATGGATGAAGTCAAGAAAGTATTGACGCCTGCGTCAGCTGACGAAGCGGCTCCTGCGGCAGAGAGTGACGGCAAGAAGGGCTTCGATCCGGTTATTGCCGCCAAGATCAAAGCGTTGCCGACGCCGAGAGCCGTGTTCCCGAATGTATGTCCACGGTGACAATATGCGAAGTAGAAAGGTAAACAATTAGCATTATGAAGACATTCAATATTGGCGGAGTTCATCCGCATGACAACAAACAATTCTCCGCCCATCAGCCTATTACGGAGTGCCCGCTTCCGAAGCAGGCGATTATTCCGCTGGTACAGCATATCGGTGCGCCGGCTCAGGCAGTAGTGGCAGTAGGAGCGAAAGTGAAAGTAGGTGAGTTGCTTGCCAAAGCAGGCGGTTTCGTGAGTGCGAATATCAGTTCGCCGGTAAGCGGAACGGTGACGAAGATCGGTGAATGGACCGATGCATGGGGCGCTCCCGGTCAGGCTATTTTTATCGACGTGGAAGGTGACGAGTGGTTGCCTGAGATCGACCGTACACCGGCTATCGTTCGTCAATGCACGCTGGACAGCAAGGCGATTATTGACAAGATCTCCGCGGCAGGCATAGTAGGTCTGGGCGGTGCTTGTTTCCCGACGCACGTCAAGTTGATGCCTCCTCCGGGCAAGAAAGCCGAGGTGCTCATCGTGAACGGCGTAGAGTGCGAACCGTATCTGACCTGCGACCACCAGTTGATGTTAGAGCACGGCGAGGAGATCATCATCGGTATCCAGATTCTGATGAAGGCGCTCAATGTGAGCCGTGCCATCATCGGTATCGAGAACAACAAGAAAGACGCCATCGAGCATATGCGTCAGTTGGCAGAGAAGCAGTTGGGCATCGAGGTAATGCCGTTGCAACTCAAGTATCCGCAAGGCGGTGAGAAACAGCTCATCGACGCATGTATCGGTCGTCAGGTTCCGAGCGGTGCGCTGCCTATCGAGGTCGGCGCCGTAGTGGATAACGTGGCTACCATCTATGCGGTTTACGAGGCGGTACAGAAGAACAAACCGCTTATCAGCCGTGTGATGACCGTGACGGGCAAGGATCTGGCTAAACCGGGTAACTATTCCGTCCGTTTCGGAACTCCGATCGAGGAGGTGATTGCTCTTGCCGGCGGTGTGCCTGTCGGAACGGGTAAGATCATTGGCGGCGGTCCGATGATGGGTCGCGCGATGGATCATGTGGAGAACATGCCGGCAAACAAGCGTCTGAGCGGTCTGCTGTTCCTGCCGGAGGCGGAGAGTATCCGTCCGGAGGAAGAGAACTGTATCCGTTGCGGCAAGTGCGTACAGGCGTGTCCGATGGGACTCGAGCCGTACTTGCTGAGCCGTCTGGGCGAGTTGGAGATGTGGGACGAGATGGAGAAACACGATATCATGGACTGTATCGATTGCGGTTGCTGCGTGTTCACCTGTCCTGCCCACCGCCGTCTGTTGGATTCAATGCGTCCGGGAAAAGCCAAAGTGGGTGCGATCATCCGCGAGCGCAATGCGAAGAAGTAATGTTTTAAGTAGAAAGTAAATTTTGAAAGATATGAAACAATTTATTGTAGCTCCGGCTCCTCATGCTCACAGCGGTGACAGTGTTCGCAGGAATATGCTTTTAGTTATTCTGGCGTTGCTTCCTGCTTATGTGGTGTCGGTGATCGAATTCGGCTGGGGTGCCCTCATCACGGCGGCTATCAGTGTAGCAGCGTGTGTATGTACGGAGTACGTTATCAGCCGTTACTTGCTCAAAGAGCAAAGACAAACGATCGGCGACCTGTCAGCCGTTCTGACGGGTCTGCTGTTGGCATTCAACCTGCCGTCCAATCTGGATTGGTGGATTGTACTGATCGGCGCCGTGGTAGCAATCGGTGTCGGTAAGATGAGTTTCGGCGGTCTGGGTCAGAACCCGTTCAACCCGGCATTGGTAGGACGTGTGTTCCTGTTGATTTCGTTCCCTGCCCAGATGACGAGCTGGCCGTTGGCAAAGGGTTTTGAGACGAGTTATCTGGATGCAGAGACGGGTGCGACGCCGCTCTATTTCCTCAAGCACATTGCCAAAACCGGAGACTTGAGTGTGATGGATCAACTGCCTGCCCTCAAAGATGCTTTCTTAGGTGCAATGGGCGGTAGTCTCGGTGAGGTTTGTGCCCTCGCCCTGATCATCGGCGGTGTGTTCCTTATCTGTTGCCGCGTTATCACGTGGCATATTCCGGTAAGTATCATCGCCACGGTGGCTCTCTTCGCTTGGATCGGTACGCCGACCGGCATGGAGGCTCATCAGTATGTAGCGTACGAACTGCTCTCCGGTGGTCTGATGCTCGGTGCGTTCTTTATGGCGACCGACTACGTGACCAGCCCGATGACCGCGTGGGGTAAGATCATCTTCGGTATCGGTATCGGCTTCATTATGATGGTGATCCGTACGTGGGGTGCTTATCCGGAAGGAATGTCGTTTGCTATCCTGATTATGAACGCTTGCGTTCCATTGTTGAACAAGTTCCGCCCGCAACGTTTCGGCGAGAAGAAAAAATAAGGAGGTACTACTATGGCAAAATTAGAAAGTACATTCAAGAACATGGTTCTTTGCCTTGTTATCATTTCAATGGTAGCAGCGGGTGCGTTGGCAGGTATTTACCTGGTGACGCTGGAGAATATTAACGCCCAGAAGCTTGCCAAACAGGAAGCAGCCAAACTGGCCGTTTTGAATGGTCAGGAGGGCTACGCTGTTGAAACCGCTGTTGATGGTTTCGGTGGTCAGTTCCGCGTGATGGTAGGTTTTGATGCAGAAGGAAACATCCTCGGCTACGAGATCCTCGAGCATCAAGAGACTCCGGGTCTGGGTTCGCACATGACGCATTGGTTCAAGAACGCGGACAAGCCGAAACAGAATATCATCGGTCGTAAGGCAGGTAAGTTGACGGTAAGCAAAGACGGCGGTGACGTAGATGCTATTACTGCAGCCACTATCTCAAGTCGTGCGTTCCTGAAAGCAATTAATCAGGCCTATGCTGAGCAGTTCGGAGCGGAAGCGCATACAGGTGCAAGCATACAGAACGAGCCAAAAGACAATGTACAGAGTGCAGAAGAGGCAGAGCATAAGTGCTGCGGTCATTATCAGGGCGAGCATAAATGTCAGGGTGAGCACAAGTGTGCGGGTCATTGCCAGCATGCAGAGGGTGAGCACAAATGTGCCGGTGAACACAAGTGTCAGGGACATTGTCATCATGCCGAAGGCGAAGTCAAGTAACAGTAAAAGGTAAACGATTATGAGTAAAGCGTTAAATACATTTACAAACGGTATTCTCAAGGAGAATCCTACGTTTGTTCTGGTACTGGGTATGTGTCCTACCTTGGCGACCACGACCAGTGCTATCAATGGTATGTCGATGGGTCTGGCTACGATGTTCGTGCTCATTTGCTCGAATGTGGTCATCTCGTTGCTCAAGAATCTGATTCCGGACAAAGTGCGTATTCCGGCGTTTATCGTCGTTATCGCAACGTTCGTGACGATGGTTCAGTTGCTTATGCAGGCGTATCTGCCGGCTATCTACGACGTGCTGGGTCTGTTCATTCCGCTGATTGTGGTGAACTGTATCGTTCTCGGTCGTGCTGAGGCTTTTGCCGCCAAGAACAGTGTTGGTCTGAGTGCGTTGGACGGTATCGGTATGGGTCTTGGTTTTACCTTGGCGCTGACCGTATTAGGTGCTATCCGTGAGCTGCTGGGAACAGGCTGCGTGTTCGGTCTGAATATCTTCAGCGACCACTATGCAGCGCTGATCTTCGTCCTCGCCCCGGGTGCTTTCATCGCGTTGGCATACCTCATGGCTATCATGAACAAAGTGCAGAAGAAATAAGTTTAATTGACGATTAAACTATAAGTTGTCGTTCATTTAAAAGAATTAAGTATTATGGTTTATTTCCTTATATTTATCTCTGCGATATTCGTAAACAATATCGTATTGAGCCAGTTCCTGGGTATATGCCCGTTCTTGGGAGTAAGTAAGAAAATTGATACCGCAATGGGTATGAGTGCCGCCGTTATCTTCGTGCTGACTTTGGCGACGGTAGTGACTTATCTGCTGCAGATGTTGCTGGTGGCATGGGGCTTGGAGTTCCTTCAGACCATCCTCTTCATCCTCATCATCGCCGCCCTTGTGCAGATGATAGAGATTATGCTGAAAAAAGTGAGTCCGGCTCTGTATCAGGCATTAGGTGTGTTCCTTCCGCTTATCACGACCAACTGCTGTATTCTTGGCGTGGCTATTCTGGTAGCCAACGGAACGGAGAAACTGCCGATGGGTGCCGAGCACGGAATGCTGAGCGGTACATTGTTTGCGTTTGCCACGGCGCTGGGCTTCGGTCTGGCTCTGATTCTGTTCGCAGGTATCCGTGAGCAGTTGGCGATGAACAAAGTTCCCAAGGCAATGCAAGGTACGCCTATCGCCCTGCTGACCGCCGGTTTGTTAGCCATGGCGTTCATGGGTTTCAGCGGTGTCGTTTGATTCGTCAACAGCCCTGTCTCCGGACGGGGCTGTTTCTTGTAATTCCTATTTATTTTACGCGCGCGTATGAGTAAGAAGAAGCGGAACCGTCGTTCTGCCACGGTCTCGGTGCTGTTCATTGTGGTGGTGGCGTTGATCTGGATTGCGGGCTATTATCAGCCCCGCCCTCAACGTGCGTCCGATAAGACGGAGACGTCTGTCCCCGTCTCAGGAGAGGTTGCGAAGCAGACCGTGCTGCCCGGAGGCGAGCGATACGCGCTGGCGCAGGTGACCAACGGGCAGAGAGAGCAACTCATTGAGCATGTGGGATATACGGTCTCTTATAACCCGCAATGGCGCATTCCCAACTGGGTGGCGTATATGTTGACGGCGGATGAGGTACGGGGCAGCGAAGAGCGGTCCAACCATTTCCGTCCGGATCCTATGGTTCAAGGCGATCCGGTGGTCACCAAGGACTACAGCAACAGCGGGTACGACAGGGGACATATGGCTCCGGCGGCGGATATGAAATGGAGTGAGCAAGCCATGCGCGAGTCGTTCTATATGACCAATATCTGTCCGCAGCATCATAGCAACAATGCCGGTGACTGGAAGGATCTGGAGGAGCTGGTTCGTGACTTGGCGATGCAATATGACAGTATCTACGTCGTGTGCGGACCGCTGGTGGATGACCCGTCCCGCACGATTGGCTCCGAACGCAAGATTGTGGTACCCGGGGCGTTCTACAAAGCACTACTTCGCCGTACCTCCCACGGTTGGACCTCCATCGCTTTCCGAATGCCCAATGCACCGGGAAACAGACCTCTTATGACGTATATGCTGCCCGTCGATTCCATAGAACAGGAGGCGGGAATCGATCTTTTCTGCGCACTCCCGGATTCCGTTGCCGACCTGATCGAATCCGATTATTCGATAGCCGACTGGACCGTCCGGTAATGGTGCTTTTTTATTCCAGACTATTGAGATCCACGAGTTTGTTGACGATCGCATAGACCGTCAAACCGGCAGTGGAATGGATGTTGAGCTTGCGGGTAATGTGCTTGCGGTGCGAGACCACCGTGTGCATGGAGATACACAGTACTTCCGCAAT
Organism: Paludibacteraceae bacterium; assembly: GCA_905233375.1. Classification (GTDB taxonomy): domain Bacteria; phylum Bacteroidota; class Bacteroidia; order Bacteroidales; family Paludibacteraceae; genus Colicola. The sequence continues at coordinate 82,914 of CAJOEJ010000005.1, forward strand.
CTCTTTGTTGCTTAATCCCCGTACGACCTGGATGAGCACATCTTTCTCCCTCTCCGACAGTTCTTCCACTTCGGGGAGGATGTTTTTTTGTCTTTCGAATTTGGATTTTCTGCATTTGTCCAAAGCCGGACGAAGTATATCGTCCTCAATGGCACAGTGGTCCGCAAAATCCTGCTCCGTGTGCCATAGGTCGGACATGACACTGATCAACAGATACGTGATCGGGGATTGGTTCGGGGCGGAAGGGGAAGGATAGTATTTTATTATCAGATTCTTGATCTCCGTCAGTTTGGAGGTGATCCGTTCGTCATCATGCTCGTGCTTTTCGAACATACCTGCGTTCTCATGTTCGATATGTGTACGTATCTCCTCTACGAACTCGTCATAGCACCGCAGGATGAGTCCCGGTATCTTGGTGGACGGATCCGCGGGAATGATGGCTTCGATGAGTGAGCGCCGCAATCTCGGCAGGCGGAAATCGAGAAAATAGGTGTGTGCATTGTGCAGGTATCGTTGCAAGGTCGGCACGTCGATGTCCGCAGGGAGAGCACGCTGCTTGAAGACCTTGTAGTTGACAATAGCAAGGAAGGTCGGCGTGTGAACTCCGTGCGATGCGCAAACCTGCTCGATGGTCTGTTCGCCCACTCCCATCTCCAAGCCGAAACGGCTGATGATCTGTATCGCATCTTCTTCGTGCGACATCAATTCACATATCTTGTCTGAGGCTTTATACATACATCCTTATTTCCTAAATCGAGTGCAAAATTACACAAAAAATCCCATATGAGCAATAGTGCGAAGCAAAATCACTACATTTTGGGATTGATAAAATGGCAAAAATAGAGTAATTTTGTATTGTGTTTTGAAAGCGAGAAAGGGAAAAGTATGCATAAACGATTCATCCTGTTTATATTGTTGATAACAAGTGTGTTAGGTATATATGCCGATGACAGTATCAAGGTGAGCAGTGCCGACCTGCAGGAGCTTATCCAGCGTGTGGAGCGTTTGGAGGAGGCGCAGGCGCATCCTAAAAAATTGGGATACGGGAAGTTTACAATCGGCGGGTACGGAGAAGTAACGGCAAAGCATTGTTTTTACAGCAACAACTATCTAAGGTACGGCAAGAATCCGGAGAAGTATGCGAATGACCATTTCGGAGAGTTTGACCTGCCGCACGTGGTCATTTATATGGGGTATGATTTCGGTCACGGCTGGAGCGTAGGTACGGAGATTGAGTTTGAGCATGGCGGTACGGAGAGCGCGATTGAGATAGAGGAGGAAGAAGGCGGTGAGTACGAGAGCGAGATCGAACGCGGCGGTGAAGTGGCATTGGAGCAGTTCTGGTTACAGAAAGCGTTCAGCCGGTATGCTATTATCCGTGCCGGAATGCAGGTTATTCCCGTCGGTGCGCTGAACGCCCATCATGAATCGACCGAGTATTTCGGCGTCTATCGCAACGAAGGCGAGTTTACCATCATCCCGAGCACGTGGCATGAAGTGGCGCTGACTTTTATGGGCAGCACGAAGAACGGCTGGCACTATCAGGCAATGTTCCTGCCGGGTCTGGACAGCGACCGTTTCAACCGCAAGAACTGGATCAAACCGGGCACAGGCAGTCCGTACGAGTTCAAATTAGCGAATGTGTTTGCCGGTGCGGCGAGGGTGGATTATACGGGCGTGGAAGGTCTGCGGTTGAGCGTGAGCGGTTATTGCGGCAACTCGTTCCGCAACACGCTCAGCAAGACGAATGCGGAGTTGGACGCGAGTGCGTACAAGGATGTCAAAGGCACCGTCACGATCGGTTCGTTTGACTTTGCGTACAAGGGGCACGGTGTCATTGTGCGCGGCAGTGCGACCTACGGACATCTGAGCGACGCTGCGGCGATTACGCAATACAACATCGCCATGCGCAAAGGGAGCGTGAGCAGCAAACAGTGGGTCGCTTCCGATGCCCTTGCTGCAGGCATAGAGATGGGGTATGATGTGTTAACCCCTCACCGGCTCTCCCCTCAAGGGAAAGAGATGAGACACCAGTTATACCTCTTCGCCCGTTACGACTACTACGACTCCATGTTGCGGTACGATAACAAAAAGACGGATATGTACGCCTGGTGTGGAAGGCATCGTGCGGCGGTGGGAATCAACTATTTTCCGATCAAGCAGATCGGCGTGAAGGCGGAGTTCTCCTACGGTATCTTAAAACCCGGAACGCGTGCGGACGGTACGCGCGGAAAGATTTATAACGACGAACCGCAAATCGCTGTCGGCATCGTCTATGCGGGATTCTATAGTCTGTAAGGTTAACTATAAAAGATAAAAAGGATAAGTTATGAAAAAGAAGATTTTATGTATGTTCGTGGCTGCCATGAGTCTGGCGGCTTGCGGCGGAGGAACCGAAACGGTCACTTCGGACAAAGAGGCGGCGTTGCAACAAGCCGTAACACCTTATGTTCACAACACGGTCATTGCGACCTACAAAGGCATGTCGGACGCCGGAATGACGCTGTTGGAGCAGTGCGAAGCTATCTTGGACAAAGTTGAGAAAGACGAGGACTATGCTGCTCTGATGAAGGATGCCGGTACGTCCTGGCGTGCGATGCGCAAGTACTGGGAGCAGAGCGAGGCGTTTCTGTACGGTCCTGCGGCGTCGCATAACATCGACCCGCACATTGACAGCTGGCCTTTGGATTTCAATGCCATGAATGCTCTGCTGCATGATGCGGAGCGGATGGCGGCAATTGAAGAGGAAGGCGGTGCGTATGTGGGTGACAAATTGGGTTATGCGCTGAAGGGTTTCCATGCAGCGGAGTACCTGCTTTTCGAGAGTGAGGAGAAAGACGGTCGTGCGGTAGGAACGGGGCGTCCTCATGCGGCAAACCTGACCCATGCCGAAGCCGTGTATCTGTTAGGTATCGTGGAGGATCTGACCCAACAGGCTATTCTGTTGGAGTACTGCTGGGCAGGCGAAGTGAGTGCAGCGAAGATGGCTCTGCTGGACGAGGCGGAGATAGAGCCGTACGAAGACCGATACGGAGACCAGATGATCAACGCCGGCAAGGCGGGGTCGATATACGTGACCTATCAGGAGGTGGTGGAAGAGATCATCGCCGGCTGTGTTGATATTGCCGGTGAAGTGGCGGAACTGAAAATGGGTAACCCGTATATCAGCAGTACACCCGAGGAGCGCGATTATATCGAGAGTCCGTACAGTTGCACCTCGACGATTGATTTTGCGGACAATATCCGTTCCATTCAGCACGCTTATTGCGGCGCACAGGTCGGAGACCATGCCATCTCCAATTATGTCTATCGTCAGGATGCCGATTTGGATGCCCGTGTCCGTAAGGCGATTGAAGATGCCATCACGGCGATTGAGCAGATTGAAGATTTTGAGAACACGGCGCAGAACAACCCGACCGTGAAAGCCGCAATCGACAAAGTGGCGGAGCTGGAAGAGATTTTAGATGATGAAGTGTTGCCGCTTCTGTCGAAGTAATTACGAATACCTAATTTTAAATAATGAACGATATGAAAAAGGAATTTTTATTGCTTGTAATGGCTGCTGTTTCGCTCGTGGCATGCAAGCCCAACGGAGGCAACCCGGGAGATCCGCAGACCGACATGCCGGAATGGTACTACTCCGGCGGTAAGTTGGGAACGACCGAGAACACGTCTTCGATGACGTTCCGCCAGCCGACACCGGCGACCGAAGATGCCGGACTCGGAACGATGTTCGCGCAGGGTGACCAGATCGCTGAAAAGGACTTTGTGACCAACGAGAGCGGTCGTCAGCATGGCTTGGGTCCGGTCTATGTGCGCTCCAGTTGCCAGCATTGCCACCCGAACTACTCTCACGGAACGAGTGTGCCGGAAGGCAGGTATAACGCCGCCGAAGTGGGTAACGGAACGCTGTTAGTGGTCATCAATCCGGAGACGCAGGCTTATGTGCCCTGGTTAGCCGGAATGCCGCAACTGTTTGGAGCGGCGCCGTTCAAAGCACCTCTGGATCCCGACCAGATCACCGTCACATGGAAGATGGCGACCGACGAGCACGGCAACAAGTTTGCGGACGGCGAGACGTACGAGTTGCGTTATCCGGAAGTGAAGATGCCGAATACGGCGGTGTATGTGTATAACCAAGGCTACCGCGACCCGGACGGATTATTGGAGAACCAGAGTTATGAGGTGAAGCTGGAGAACACGATCGGCGTGTATGGCTCGGGTCTGTTGGACGCTATCACCGATGAGGATATCATCGCCCAGTACGAGAAAGAAGCGTCGGACGGCAAGCTCAGAAACGGTCTCAATCCTGCTTTCTGGAACGGCGGATTCCAGACTTCGGGTTACTACAAGAACGACCCGCAGTGGGGTCCGAAACGTTTCACGTACGCCCTGACACGCGGTCCGATCATGGATGCAGCAGGGGCAAACGCTATCTGGAACATTACCAATGTGACCCGTTCCGACCGCCAGTACCACTACCTGGATCTGAACGGAACCATCTATGCCGAGTATGCTTCCAAGGATACGGAGGTTCAGGAGAAATTCGGTACTGAGCAGGAGATATATGACTACCTGACCAGCAAGACGCTGCCCGCCGAGATGACGGATGACGAGTTTACGCAAGTCATGGTCTGGCACCGCGGTCTGGCTGTACCGGCGGCACGTAACGTGACCGACGAGAACGTGTTGCGCGGCAAGGAACTGTTCACGCAGATCGGTTGCGACTACTGTCACCGTCCGACCTGGACCACCGGACCGGATGAGGTGCGCGACCCGAATAATTTCCCTGTTACGGCACAGATGCCGCGGTATCCGAATCAGAAAATATGGCCCTACACCGATATGGTTCAGCATAAGCTGTGCATGGAGAACGATATCCGTACAGGCTGGTGTCGTACTACGCCGTTGTGGGGCAGGGGACTCCACCGTAAAGCTACCGGTGACGCCTACGAGGCGCGAATGCATGACACCCGTGCGCGCAACGTCATTGAGGCGATCATGTGGCACGGTTACAGCGAGCAGAGCGATGCCTATTGGCCCACGCAGCAGTTCTATAACCTGCCCAAAGAAGACCGCGACGCAATCGTGGCGTTCATCAATGCGATTTAACCAATGCCAAATCATCAATGGACACATGGTAAATGGATTCACACCGCCCTGGGGATTATTGTCCTCGGGGCGTGTGTGACGCATTTCTTCGGCGAACAAGGGGAGATTCATCTCCGCGCCGACCATGCCCAAACACTAAATCACCACTCACCAATTACCAATCACCAATCTTCTATCACCCTCTTCCTATGGAACTTCCGGGTGGTCTATGACGGTGACAATCCGGTGGATTATATTACCGAACTCCGATTGTTGGATCGGGGCAATACGCACACATCGAAAACTGCGTCTTTGACCGTTGACGAAGGCTCCGTTCGGATGAACAAGCCGCTGAAGTACCATGGCTGGCGTTTATGCCAATCGGATTATGACAGCGATGAGCAAGGAGTGGTTCTGGCGTATAACTATGACCCGTGGGGTATTGGGATCACGTACACCGGCTATGCGTTGTTGTTGGTAGCCATGATCGGTTTCTTTTTCCGGAAGAACAGCCGTTTCCGCACGTTGGTCAGGAAACAGCATACCTGGCTGCTGGTAGGTTTAGGGATTGCGGTTATTGTGCTCACTATTGTTATGACGCGTGTCGTCACCCCTAAACCGCCTTTGCAGCCTGTATTACAGACGCCGTTGTTGGGGATTCATGTATCCGTGATCATGTTGGCGTACACGTTGTTTGCGGTGATTGCTGTGCTCGGTGTCATCGGTCTGTGCAGTAAGCGGCTTTCGCCGGAAGTTGCCCGACTTTCGATGGTTCTCCTTTATCCGGCGTTGTTCTGCCTGACAGCCGGCATCTTTATCGGGGCTGTGTGGGCGAACATGAGTTGGGGACGTTATTGGGGATGGGATCCGAAAGAGACCTGGGCGCTTATCACCATGATCGTCTATGCCCTTCTGCTCCACTTCCCGTGGATAAAAAGCAAATTACCAATTACCAATCAGCAATCACCAATAATTTACCACGTTTTGTGTGTGGTAGATTTCCTCTTCGTCCTTTTTACTTATTTCGGCGTTTCCTACCTTCTCGGCGGCTTGCACTCGTACGCTTCGTAACCGTTTTACCATCATTGTACATCCTTGTATTCGTCTGTGCGGGTGAGTAGGGCACGGGCGTAGGAACAGACAGGGATGATTTGTCTGTTGTTGGCGCGCGCAAAGTCCACTGCGGCAAGAACCATCTGCCGGGCGATGCCGCGTCCCTCAAAACCCTCAAAAACGCGTGTGTGGTCAATGATCATCCGTTGTGGAGTAGGGCGTTGGTACGTCATCTCACCGACCTGCGTGTCGTCTAACCAAGCCTCGAAGATCCCTTTCCGGTCTGTTTCTGTGTGTTGGATATGTATCATAGTGTTTGTTTTATGGTGGGATGTGTGTTGATATTCTCATTTCACTCTATTTTCAACGACCTCTTCCAATGCTAACAACTCCGCATCGGTTTGCTCGGCTTCGGCGATTGCTATGGAAATTGAGCAGTGAATCCACCGTCTCGCGCCAATAGCGTAGCGTCAGGTCTTTTCGCTCTTTCACGCGCAACTCAGCCGAATCAAGAAACATGGTCGGGATAACAAATCGCGCACTTTCTGATAGAATCGCTTTTCTGAAGCGCGTATCTCGCGTATCCGTTCTAACAATTCATCGAAGTAGTCCGGTCGTCCGTCTGGGTTCTTCAGCCGCTCGTCATCCATCGTAAAGCCTTTGACTAGATACTCTGTCAAGTGCTGGTTAGCCCAGATGCGGAATTGCGTGCCACGCTTGCTGCGTACCCGGAAACCGATAGCCATAATCATCTCCAGCGAGTAAAATGTCACCTCATATTTTTTGCCGTCAGACGCAGTTGTTAAGTAATTCTTAATAACTGAATCTTTCTGTAACTCCCCTTCTTTCAGTATGTTAGCTATATGCATACATATATTAGGAACAGAGGTGTCAAAAAGTTCTGCAAGCTGATTTTGGTTCATCCACACACTTCTGTCACGGGCATACAGCACTACGCTTGCATGACCGTCTATGGTGTTGTAGATGATAATATTGCTCTCGTTGTTGTTCATATTTTGGTATATCTATCTTATTCCTTTTTATCCATTAACTCGCCCCAGGTCATGAAATCCGTTTTGGTGGAATGAGTGCTTTGGGTTGTTGTTTCCTCAGTTGTTATGTGGTATAGACATGTGTCTTTTTTGTCGATCGATGAGTTGTGCTTTATTGAAAAGACACAAGCTATGATTTTCATTCAATCCCCCGTAAGCACGCGGGGAGTTTTTTGCCGTGTTCTCTGTGATGAGCAACGCACTCACAGCACTTTCCGTGACGGGGACAGCCTTCTTTTGTGCAAGGACAATCAATTTTGTTATGTGGACAATGATTCATAGTAGTTAGTGTTTATTAAATGGACGTTATTTAACTATTCTCAATAAGTTTTGATTCAGAGTTACAGCAACGTGCTGCGTGGTAGTTTCAAGTTGGTCTTTGGTCAGGCTGCATGCCCATAATGTGATCACTTGCCAGCCGTTGGAGCGGAGTAGGGCAGCGTTCTGTCGGTCACGTTCGCGATTCCGTTCAATCTTGGTCTGCCAGAACGCCGTGTTGGTTTTAGGCAGGACAAACTGCTTGCATCCCTCGTGCCCGTGCCAGAAACAGCCGTTGACGAAGATAGCTGTTCTGTACTTGCGCATGACGATGTCCGGCTTGCCCGGCACGCTCTTGACGTTCAAGCGATATCTGTATCCGTGTGCCCACAACCATTTGCGCACAAGCATCTCCGGCTTCGTTGCCTTGCTGCGTATATGTGACATGCAGCGATGGCGTTGCTGTGGAGTTAATACATCGGGCATGAGATATTAACTTTTATTTTTTTGGAACGTGTCTTGCATAGTGTCTCGCAAATGGGGATGTATTCTTTCTGGGACTCTTTTAGGACATGTCTTAAAACATGTCTCAAAATTTGTCTTAAAATATCGGTCTTTTAGGACAAAAAATCAAAAGTGTCTTAAAAAGTCATTTTACTTTTATATATATTGCTCCTCTTTTCGAACCAGACATTTTTATTAATCCGCGTTCTATCAACTTGTTAATTTGACGGTTCGCCTCTTTAGAAGATAGTCCGAAATATTCTTCAAACTGTAAAGCAATTCTTCTTTCATACACAATTCCTTTTTTCACATCTACAATATATATACCGTTTCGTCCCCACAAATATTTCGTATTTTCAGTCGGAGAGGTTTGGCTTCGGAACAGATGGTGGCATCCCAGAAATCCGAGGTTTTGATACCGTTACGTGTAACATAGCCGAGACGGTCAATCTTGATCTCCGCATCGCTGTGCCACGGTGCTTTGGGATCGGCTGTAGTACAATCGAGACTGAGCCATTCGATGGTTTCCAAACCTTCCTCGCTAATCTCCAGTGGTTTGAAGTCTTTGCCTTTTTGCAGGGCTTGCTGCTGTCCTTTGAGGTTTACTTCATCTATTTTACGCAGTACACGGTCGGAATGGAAGTGTTTGAGCGTCAGTTTCCAACCTCCCAACAAATCTTCATGGCTCTCTGCCAACTCCCACTCGGCATTGTCTTCGATAACCACATCGTCCAAGACTTGCTTGAGGTCACGCAATTCAATCTCAATGGTTGTACGGTCGTTGTTCTCGCGGATGAAGTCCTCTATCTCCTTTCGGTCGATGATGTCAATATAATAGACGATGACGCGTTTGGTATCTTCCGGCAGATCGGGTAATGCTTCACGAATGATACGGTTCATCAGCGGCTTGTCCAACAGACGTGTTGTGCTGTCCATGAGGTTCGGCAGGTAAACAGGCATCATTCCATATTTAGTATCAACTATACTGCCTTCCCAGAACTTATCCAATGCGTCTTCATTACGCAATCCTTTGATGAGCGATTTAAGTTTGTCCATTGTCTGCACAGGATTACGATAGAGAGACACACCGTCTTTTATTTCGAGCACTTCAAACTCAGCCTTATTGGCTAACAGTCGGTCACGCACGGTCTGAATACTATTGACACCTATATCGCAATGAATGAAACGTCGTCCTAACTTGTTCGCTACCGCCGCTGTCACGCCACTACCGCCAAAGAAATCCGCTACCAACATGCCTTCATTACTGCTGGCTTGAATAACACGCTCCAATAAGGCTTCTGGCTTTTGAGTAGCATAATCTACGCGCTCAGGATCATTTCCTCTTAAGAATTGAATATCGTTCCATACGTCATTTAAAGCTCCTCCTTTTGCAACATAATCATCCAAATAAACCTTTTTAGGCTCAATTCCATCTGCTTGACCTCTTGTTTCCCAGAACCATTCCTTCCCATTTTCATCAGTGTAAATTTTTCTTCTAAGCGCTTTTATACGATCTTCCCTTGTCCATTCCTTTTTTATGATATTTAGTTTTGTTTCATCAGATTTAGCATAAAAATAAATCGTATCATGTTTTGCTTGAAACTTATTTTCTGAAACTCTCTCTCTTCCTGGATAGGACCAAACTATCTCATTTCTGAAATTATCCTCTCCAAATATCTCATCCATTAGGATTTTGACATAGTGCCCTATATGCCAATCCAGATGCACATAAATGCTTGCAGTATCACTCATGACGCTTTTAATCGCCATGAGGTTTTCGTACATCCAGTTAAGGTAACGCTCTTTGTCCCACACATCGCCGTACATCTTTTCCTCGAAGGCTTTCAGTTCTTCTACATCCAATTCGCTTTCGGCTTGTTCGATAGCTTTAGCCACCAACGGATTGCGACGGATATAGACTTTCTTGGCGTAGTCTGCTCCGGAAGCAAAAGGCGGGTCAATATATACCAGATCCACTTGGATACCTTGCTCTTTGAGGTATGCACACGCCGAGAGACATTCGCCACGAATGATCTTGTTTTGATTCGGATTCGTGCCGATGGTCTCTTTGGTTTCCATCTCATAGAGCGGCATACCTCGTTCAACGCGCTCTATTAACTGGTCGTTGTCCCGATAACGCAACACACGTTTGGTACGCACGAAATTGTCTAAGATTGCTTGTCCTTCCAGTGTGTTCGGAAAGTAAGGAACATATTTGATTGCCATAATTATTCTTCGGATTTGATTAGTTCTGTCAGTTTGGTTTCTATCTCTTCGATGGTCGGTATCGTCCCCTCTATCTTTTCCGGATAGAATTTCTCCAATTCGTATTCGGAAATGCCGATAGGCTGCGTGCTGGACTCAAGTGCATAACGTGCCATAACAGCGTCTTTGGATTTGCAAATCAGGAGTCCGATGGTTTTATTATCAAATTTGGAACAAAGCGTGTGATCAACTGCCACCATGTATGTTCCCAACTGTCCAATGTCTTTTGATTCAAACTTGCCGGTCTTCACTTCTACGACAACATAACATCTCAATTTAAGATTATAGAAGAGCAAGTCGATAAAGTTCTCCGTTTCCCCGATTTCCAAGCGATATTCTTTGCCGACATAAGCAAAGCCGGTACCGAGTTCTATCAAAAAGTTGGTGATGTTATTGAGCAGTTTATCCTTCAGTAAGCGCTCATTATATTGTCCGATAATACCTGTGAAAGCAAAATCGTAAGGGTCTCTGGTGATTTCTTGTGCAAGATCACTTGTCTCGTCTGGAAGCGTGCGCGTGAAATTTGTAATGGCTTTTCCTTGCCGCTCAAACAGATCGGTATCCAGGAAATTCAGCAGCATGTTACGACTCCAGCCATTTTCCACCGTCTGACGGACAAAGAAAAGTGCTTTTGCAGGATTTTTAGAACAACGGTCTATGATATATTTATGATGTCCCCAAGGAACGGAAAACAAGTCATTCATAATTTTCATAGTAGCCATTTGTGGAGATTCTTCCCCAAGTTGAGGAAGATTTCCCGTTTTGAATATTTCCCCAACTTGGGGAAGATTTATAATTATCTGATTATAAAGCTCGAAGAACCTTTTAGAATATCTAATCGCAGTCTCGGATAAGCCTGTTGCGTTAGGCATAATATATTTCAAATCCTTACTCAAAGTAGTATAAAATCCGCTACCATATTTATTTTCCGCATCCCTTTCCACAATATCTCTGCCCAATTCCCAATAGAAGCGGAGCATTTCTTGATTGACTTTTATAGCGGCTTTGATTTGGCTCTGACGATAGCGGGAACTTAATTCACTCAACCAGCCGGAGTAATCTTTGTCTAAAATATTGATAGATTTCATAATAGGTATTTATTTACTCGTTAAAGAAACTATTGATAGCGTTTAGCGTGGCTTGTCTGCGCTGCTCGGCTGTGAGCGTGTCTTCGAGATAGAGGAAATCAAACCGTTTATAGCCAAATTTTTCGTTGTTCTTGCGAATAAACTCGGTCTCCATAAACGCCTTTTTGTCCGCAAATGCAGGTGCAAAGCCTTCGCCTTTGGTCTCGATGATAATTACTTTGTCGATCTCGTTCGCTTCGTTACGGCTGAGCAAAAGGAAGTCAGGCACATACTTACCGATATAATTCCATCGCGTGCCGTTTCTTTTGTAGCAGTTAATTTTGAACTCGGTAAGTGTGTCGTCACCGTTGAAATAGAGTTCAAGCGCTTTGCCATGAATGAGCGGCAGTACCTCCGTGGAGAAATAATCTATCTCCAGTTGACTATCAAAGCGATAAGGCAGATAGTGGTACGTCTGATTGCGTTCCGGATGAGGATCTGACTGCGGTTTGAGTGCAGAGACATCTATTCCCATCGCTTTCAGTTCTTCCATCTTGGCGATTACTTCCGGCTTCAATTCCTCTTGTGCAGGCTTGTTGTCCCACTTAATGATGTCGTGTACCTCTTGTTGCGATGGATAGAACCGACCGAAGTCCCCAACAGGCGAAATCAGTTTCTCTATTTGCAGCAACGCGGCGTGTTGCGGTACTACTTCTTCCGTTACTTGGAAATCGCGCAAAGGCGCAAATGCCTGACGAATCAGCGAACGTATTTGTTGATGGTCATGCTTGGGCGTTAACTTGTCGTAGATAGCCCGCAGTTCCGTTTCACAGGTTTTGAGTTGCGCCACGGTCAACGTACCGAAACTCTCTTTGGC